>JBEKRE010000048.1:0-68945 GCA_049519055.1 Candidatus Sulfotelmatobacter sp.
GGATTGTGCTTCTGCAACACCTTGGTGATCGCCGCCGTCAACGTGGTCTTGCCATGGTCTATGTGACCAATCGTCCCCACGTTGCAGTGCGGCTTATTTCGATCAAATTTCTCTTTCGCCATAAAATTGCCGTGCCTCGCTTATTCGTAATTCAGTAATACTGGTAAAGCTTCTTGAACCTGTGCCGCAGCGCGGCGTCGACGCCTTCCAGCTGCGACAAATAGAATTCGCGCACCTGCGCCTGATCCGAAACCGGCAGGGCCTGATACAACTGCCAAGCGCTCAAACCCGCCTGCGATCCGGCCGCATCTTCCAGCGCTCGGGCCACCAATACTCCGTCAAAATCCCGGATCCGAATTCCTTTGCGGCTCAACCGCTTCAGGAACCGCTCCGCCTTCGCGGGCAAGAACGCCTGCCCCACCGCGGCCTGCAGCTTGGCAAATTCCTCGTCCTTCTGAACCTTGATCGTCGCCTGCTCGAAACCCATCCTCATACCTAAACCAAGAAACTGGAGCGGGAGACGGGAATCGAACCCGCGACCAACAGCTTGGAAGGCTGTGACTCTACCACTGAGTTACTCCCGCCCTTCCGGCTCGCCTCCGCGGCTAAAGCCGCCTATTTTCGATGACACTCAGCGGCACGACCAAAGTCGTGCCTTCCCAAAACTCTCCAACACACTGCCAATTCCATGGAGCCGATGACCAGGATTGAACTGGTGACCTCTCCCTTACCAAGGGAGTGCTCTACCAACTGAGCTACATCGGCCCAAGCGCTATTCCGACTCACCGTCTCCGTCCGGGTGCAGCACGTCTTTCCGGCGCACCCAACTCTTGAAAGCAAACAATCCAAGAATCAACAATGTCAGCGTGCGGATCCGGAAATCGCTCAGCGTGGTAAGTGCGAGCACGCCCAAAACTGCATACGCAATCAACGCCATGGCCAAGCGACTCATGATTCCTGCTGCACAACCAGAACCACCAAATGGTGCACAGGGAAGGATTCGAACCTTCGTACCTCGCTAGGAGGGACAGATTTACAGTCTGTTGGCTTTAACCACTCACCCACCTGTGCAAAAACTGTCGGGCGATGCAGTCGCCGCGTTTTAGCCAGCAGACGGGCCGAGCAAGCACACTCACAAGCTTCCGCCCACCGGACTATCGCTCACCAAGTTTTTGCAAACTGGTTTTCGCAAATCAGGGAAACCAAGAATCGCGCCTACGGATTTACTGCGCGAAGATCACTACACGCCGGATAACGTTCCGAATGGAGTGCGTTGGAAAAACCTGTTGCGCCGCCACGTACCGAGTCCCGCCGCCTGTCGACTTCACTCTTGAATTTCGTTTCCTGGAGCTGGCGAAGGGATTTGAACCCCTGACCCTCTGATTACAAATCAGATGCTCTACCACCTGAGCTACGCCAGCATTTCGGGACCTGCGCCCTACAGGCACAAGTATACCCTTGATCCCTCCCAGATGTCCGGGACAATTAGTTAAGTTATCACAAGCGATAAATTCCGCGCAACCACTCCCTGCAGGCCAGCCTCTTCCGCCCACGCCGTCGGTGATATGATGGCAGCCCTGACCGCATTCCATGCGAATTAGGCGCACCCTCCCTGTCTTCGTCTTCGTCGTCTTAATCACTGCGGCGGTGTTCATCGCCGTGCAACTCCGAAAACATGCTCCTCCTGAAGCCGCGCGTTTGTTGCCGGGAGCGGATGCTTTTATTTACGCCGACTTAACCTGGGTGCGGAAAGCAAACTCAGGCAAAGAATTGCCCGCCGTCAGCCACGATCCTGCATATGAACGCTTCATTCGAGAAACCGGCTTTCAGTTTGAGCGTGATCTCGATGAAGCGGCCTTCGCCGTCCACTATCCCGCAAGCTGGCCAGGCGGCGGCACCGGCGGCTCCGCTCCGGAGCCGCGATTTTCGGAAGTGTTGGTGGGAAAATTCCATAGCGAGCGGCTCACCGCTTATCTGCGAGAGATGGCTCAGGCGGTGGAGAACTATCAATCGGTTGATATTTTCACCATTCCGGTAGAAGGCCGATCGTTGCGTGTTGCCGTGCTGAGCGCCGATTCGGTCGCCGCATCCAATCACGACGACCCGGCAGTCATTCACGGGATCGTCGACCGGTCCAGGCGTCTGGCGTCGCCCTTCGGAGGTCCGGCGATGTTGCGCCAATATTATAAGCATGTCCAGTTCGCCAGTCTGGCGTGGGCCGTGGCGCGCATTGAGCCTTCCGCCGCAGATGGAAGGACCTGGAGTGCTCTCTTCACTGCACCCGCGACTCTTGTTGTGTCAGGAAGCTATCTCAGTCCCCTTCATTTGAATTTGAGAGCAGATGCAATTCATCTCCGCGCCGAAGCTTTCACCGAGAACCCTGACCAGGCGCGGGCCCTCATCGATAAAGTAAACCTGTTCCTGGCCTTGACGCACTCCGCCGAAAGCTCCGTAGGAATCCACGGAACCGATCCTGATGTGAAGGCCTTCTTCGAAAGTATCCAGTCGAAGCAAGAGGCGGACCGGGCCGTCCTAAACGCCGCTGTGCCCTACGGTTTTTTGCGAAAGATGCTGGCGGGATCGGGCCAGGATTTGCCCGGACCCGAAACCCCGCAGCCGCAAGCGCCCACTAAGTCCAAGTAGATCTAATTTCTGCAACTAAATGCCCCGCCAATCGTCTGATGAACCGAGGAGTAGACTTCGGCAGGTACAATTAAAGACGCATGTCAAACCTCCCGCTTCCGATCGCCGCTTTTTTCGCCGGGCTCATTTCATTTCTTTCGCCCTGTGTGCTACCGCTGGTGCCGGGCTATGTGTCTCTGATCTCTGGCGCGGGAGTGGATGAACTGAAATCGTCGCAAGGGCGCCTGATGCGGCGGGTCATGACGAATTCGGTCGGGTTCATTCTCGGCTTCAGCGTGGTCTTCATCACGCTGGGCGCAATCTCAACCGAGATTGGCCAGATCGCGGCGCAGTATAAACACACGCTCGCGACTGTGGCCGGCGTGGTCATTATTTTGTTCGGCCTGCACCTCACCGGCATTCTGCAGATCAAAGCGCTTTATTCCGATACCCGCTTGCACGCCTTGAAGGGCGGCAGTACGCCGATCGGTGCCTTTGTGATTGGCTTCGCCTTTGCTTTCGGCTGGACCCCCTGCATCGGCCCGATTCTGGCTGGTATTCTTACGCTGGCTGCCGCGCAGGATACGTTGTCGAAAGGCATGATTTTGCTCGCGATTTACTCTTTGGGGCTGGCCGTGCCTTTCCTCCTCACAGCTCTGGGAGTGGAGCGATTTCTAAAATTTTATAGCCGCTTTCGCTCGCACATGCATGCCCTCGAAGTGGCCTCGGGCGGATTGCTGATCGCGCTGGGAGTGCTGCTGATACTGGGCCGATTTACTTTGATTTCGAATTGGCTCTCGTTCCTGAACCGATTCGCTTTGTAGAATTGTTAGTTAGGACGGCCGGCGAGTGGGTCCGCCTGGTTCGGGATCGTGAATGGAGTGTTGTTTGTGAAACGCAATCCTCTTACGCTTGTAGTTGTGGCCTTTGCTGTCGCGCTGATGCTATACGTGGGCTTTCATGCCGCCCGCCGCTCCGGCCCAGGTTTCGCGCCACACCTCACGCACTCCAGCCTCGCTCCCGATTTCTCTCTCGAGTCGCTCGACGGCAAGACCACGCGCCTTTCCGACTATCGCGGCAAGGCCGTGCTGCTCAACTTCTGGGCAACCTGGTGTGGTCCCTGCAAAATCGAGATGCCATGGTTCGTCGAGTTACAAAACCAATACGCTTCCCAGGGCTTGCAGATCGTTGGCGTCGCCATGGACGATGCCAGTAAGGAAGACATCAGCAAATTCGCCAAAGATATGGGTGTCAACTACCCCATCCTGATTGGAAAAGAATCGGTTGGCGATCAGTACGGTGGCGTCCCCGCGTTACCCGAAAGTTTCCTGATCGGCCGCGACGGCAAGATTGTGGACAAGATCATTGGACTAAGAGGCAAGGCCGAAATCGAAGATTCGATCAAGAAAGCGCTCGACACAAAGACGGCCTCGAGCCAGGCATCCGCTGCCGGGAAGAACACGACCTCACAATGACGATCGACCATGATGAGCTGCAGAATCTAAAGGTAGGTAGCAATCGCAGGGGCTGTGGAACGCTCGCCTTCATCCTGCTGACGGCTACTGTACTCGCCTTCTCGCAAACACCCGGCAAAGCTCCCTCCATTACGATGGCCGCGGTGCCACTCACCACCGCACAACGCGCTAAGGCGACGATGGTGAACCTGAATTTTCGCGTGCCTTCTGGCTACCACATCAATTCGAACACGCCCAAGTCGGAGTTCCTCATTCCGACCGCCTTGAAGATGGACCTGCCAACGGACATCGTTCTGGGAAAGATCGAATACCCAGCTGGCGAGGAGGCGAATTTCCCTTTCTCGCCGGACGAGAAACTCAGTGTGTATACCGGAGATTTCACCATCGCCGTAGCGGTGCATCCGCTGCATTCTGTGGTGCCGGGGAAATATGTGATGCACGGCGCCCTGCGCTACCAGGCCTGCGACAATGCCGCCTGCTATCCGCCGAAAGCTTTGCCGCTGAGTTTTGAAGTGAAGGTCGTGAAGGAGCCGCCGGAGCACCACGCCAACCCCGCGCAGAGTCCGCACATACATAACTAGAAAGTCTCTTTCCGCATTGTCATTCTGTGCGAAGCGAAGAATCTCTATAGTCACCTTGCTGCGTGCAGGAGGTAGGGACCCTTGGACTTGGTGAGTTCATTCGCAATGCGAACGACATCGCTCCGCTCAGGATGACAGGTAGAGAGATCGTTGCTAAGACGTCAACCCTTCCCGCCCTGTTTTCTCTCCACCTTCGCCCAAGCATCCTTCAGCGCCACGGTGCGGTTGAACACGGGCTTTCCGGGCTTCGAATCCAAATCCACACAAAAATAGCCCAGCCGCTCAAACTGATACCGACCGCTGACGGCGGCGTTCGCCAGCGACGGTTCGAGCTTCGCGTGGGTGATTACTTCGAGCGAATTGGGATTGAGATTCGCAGTGAAGTCCTGTCCCTGTTCCACTTCGCCCGGATTTTCTTTGGTAAATAAATTCTCGTACATCCGCACTTCAGCATCCAACGCATGTGCAGCCGACACCCAGTGAATGGTCGATTTCACTTTTCGCCCATCAGGAGCGTTCCCGCCATGCGTAGCGGGATCGTAGGTGCAATGCACCTCAACGACTTCGCCTTTCTCGTTTCTTACAACGCTCTTGCAAGTGACAAAGTAACCGTAGCGCAGGCGCACCTCGCGCCCTGGCGAAAGCCGGAAATATCCTTTCGGCGGAACCTCGCGGAAGTCATCCCGCTCGATGTAGAGCACGCGTGAGAATGGCACTCTGCGCGTGCCCGCGCTCGCGTCCTCGGGATTATTCACCGCTTCCATCTCTTCAACCTGATTCTCCGGATAGTTGTCGATCACCACTGTCAGTGGACGCAGCACCGCCATCACCCGCGGCGCTCGTTTGTTCAGGTCTTCCCGGACGAAGTGTTCGAGCATGGCGAGTTCGATCACGCCGGTTGTTTTTGATGCGCCAATCGCGCCGCAGAAATTGCGGACTGCCTCAGGCGTGTAGCCCCGCCGCCGAATGCCGCCCAGCGTCGGCATGCGCGGGTCATCCCAGCCGACCACCCGCCCTTCCTGCACCAACTGCAGCAGCTTGCGCTTGCTCAACAGCGTGTAGGTCAGGTTCAGCCGGTCAAACTCAATCTGCCGCGACGGAAATATTCCCAACTGCTCAATGAACCAGTTGTAAAGCGGGCGATGGTCTTCAAACTCAAGCGTGCATATGGAATGCGTAACCCGCTCGATGGAATCCGACTGCCCGTGCGCGAAGTCGTACATCGGATAGATGCACCACTTGTTGCCGGTGCGGTGATGCTCTGCGTGCAGGATGCGGTACATCACCGGATCTCGCAGGTTCAGATTCGGCGAAGCCATATGGATCTTCGCCCGCAGAACGCGTGAACCGTCAGGGAATTCTCCTGCCCGCATGCGCTCGAACAAATTCAGATTCTCTTCGACAGAGCGATTGCGATAAGGACTATCTTTCCCCGGGTCGGTCAACGTGCCGCGATAGTGGCGAATCTCTTCGGCCGTCAGGTCGTCGACGTAGGCCTTGCCATCTTTGACCAGTTTGATCGCCCATTCGTAGAGCTGATCGAAGTAGTCCGAAGCATAAAAAAGCCCATCCCACTGAAAACCCAGCCAGTTGACGTCGGCCTTGATCGACTCGACGTATTCGGTTTCTTCCTTTTCGGGATTGGTGTCGTCGAAACGGAGATTGGTATGTCCGCCAAATTCGTCGGCCAGGCCGAAGTCAATACAGATCGCCTTGGCATGTCCAATGTGCAGATAGCCATTGGGCTCCGGAGGGAAGCGCGTCTGCACCCGGCCATGGTGTTTGTTGCTCTTAAGGTCCTCGAGAATGATGTCGCGAATGAAGTTCGACGGAGCGGACGACGGCGAGGCAGCCACAGCTTTTTCTCCAGCTTCAGTTGGCGCATGCGATGGATTCATTACCCTCTGATCTTATCGCAGCGCGCCCCTCGCCGGGAGAACTTCAAGATACGACCCCGGCCGCTTTCTGGATGGCCCGTTCAATCCGAGCCAGCGTAGTTTCTCGTCCCAGCACCTCCAGCGTCTCAAACAGCGGTGGGGCATTCTTACGCCCGCACACCGCGACGCGGATGGGCTGGAACATCTGCCCCGCCTTGACTCCCAGTTCCTGAGCGGCCGCACGAAGGGCCTGGTCCAGCGGATCGTGCTTGAACTCCACATTCGCCAGCACCTCGCGGGCACGCGCGAGAACTTTCAGCACCAAGGCCGTGTCTCCCTTTTGCGGGATAAGCTCAGCCGGATCGTAAGGCGGCAGTTGGTCCACGAAGACGAAATCAGCGGCCGTGAGTACGTCTCGAAGCAGCTTAATGCGTTCACGAATCAGAGGCGTGATCCGCAGCATCTTTTCCGGCGAAACGTTCCACCCCTCCGCCTGCACGATGGGCAACAGCCGCGCGCTCAAATCCTCCACCGGCAAGGCCCGGATGTGCTCGGCATTCAACCACACCGCCTTCGGATCGAACCTCTCTTCCGGCGTCGCGGCCGGCTCCTTGAAGTTCACTACCGCGTTCGATCGGTTAATGCCTCCGAGCGAGAACACGTCGGTAAGCTCATGCAACGACATGTGTTCCCGGTCGTTCTTAGGAGACCAGCCAAGAAGACAGAGGAAATTGATAAAGGCCTCGGGCAGGAATCCGGCGTCGCGATAAGTGGTGACACTGACCACCGGACCGTGTCGCCGCTTAGATAGTTTTGTTCCGTCGGGCGCGACCAGCAACGGCAGATGGGCGAAGCGCGGGGGCGTAAAACCCGCAGCCTCGAATATAAGCACATGCTTGAAAGTGTTCGAGAGATGATCCTGGCCGCGGATGATATGGGAGATCCGCAGGTCGGCATCATCCGCGCAGGAGGCAAGATGATAAGTCGGCATGCCGTCCGAACGAAGCAGGGCAAAGTCTTCAATATCAGCCTCCGCCTTCACCTGATCGCCATAAACGGCGTCGGCGAACCGCACCAACTGGCCGCCCTCCCGCGGCACGCGAAAACGCAACGCAAAGGGCTCTCCCGCCTCCGCCCGCCGGTCGCTTTCCGCCCGCGAAAGTTCGGGCGCCCCGGGATTGAACAGCCACGTTCCCTGCGCCCCGGATTTCTCTGCATCCCCGGTATGCGCCGGCGTGAAGTCGCGGTAGGCGAAACCTTTTTCGAAGATCTTCCACGCGATTTTGCGATGCAGGTCCAGCCGCTCCGATTGCTTGTACTCCTCATCCCATCCCAGGTTCAGCCATTTCAATCCAGCGAAAATGGAATCCACCGAAGCTTGCGTATTGCGCTCCACGTCGGTGTCATCCAGCCGGAGAATCATGCTCCCGCCGCTGTGGCGGGCATAGAGCCAATTGAAGACAAACGTCCGGGCGCTGCCCACATGCAGAAACCCGGTGGGCGAGGGTGCAAACCGGACCCGGGGTTCTAAAGTCGTCGAATCAGGCGGAAGAGACATAGGTGGCTAGAATCTGATGGTATGGGCGTATGAAAAGTATCGTCAAGCGAGCGTAATGGCCGAACCGAAGTAATCAGTGATTCTATCGAGCGGCATTGTACTTAAATCCTGTTGTGTTCACAGCCTGAGCTGTGAAAGCATAAGCATCATTCTTCTCCAAAATCGCTAGCGCCGCGATCCCAGGAATCTTAGCCGGGCCTCATGAATAGCATCACCACCAGCATCGTTATCATTCCAGGTGTTGTTGCCCTGTTGCTCTGTCTGCTGTTCAGCTACCTGTACCAGCAGAGCAGGCAGGTGTATTTTCTCGCGTGGCAGGTGGCCTGGGCATGCTACTCCATTCACTACGCGCTCGATGCCTTCCGTTTTTACCGGCCGCCGGCGCAGTCTGCTTTTTTTATCAGTTCATTGTTTCTGGTGGCGATGGGAGTGAGCATCTTTGTTTCGACACGGCTCACGCGCTCGTCTTTTCGCTTTCGTTGGTTTGACTGGGCCTTGGCTGCGGCAGGTACCGTCATGGCTGGTATCGACTTGCGGGTTCGCTTGTCGACCGGCACGCTCCCCTCAGACCCGCGCCCGCTCAGCCTGACCGTGCTTTTCCTGAGCGCGGTGCTTCTGTATTGCTCCGCGGTCTTCTACTTGCATGCTCATCGCAAAGGCTCCCCCGCTTTCAAAATTCTGGCTTTTTCGCTGGCGCTGTGGGCGGTGCTGATGGGCGCGATTCAGTCCGGCAGCCCGGTGATGGAGATGTTTGGGACTGTCGGCCACTTCCTCGGCCCGATCCCCCAGATGTTGCTCGGCATCGCCATGGTGATGGTGCTATTTGAAAATGAGCGCAACGCGGTGCAGGAGAACACGCTGGCTCTTTCGACCTTGGGCGCAGATCCCCGCCGCTTGCTCTCCGCCGATGATTTGCTCCCCAGTATGCAGTCGGCGCTGGAGCGGTTGGCCGGAGCCTTGTCTGCGAGACGGGCTGTCATCTACGTCGCCGAGCGCTGGCGCGGTTTGCTGCCTTCAGTCCAGCGGGGATTCTCCGAGGAATTCCTGGATGTCTTGACCAAGAGCGGAGCCGGCGAATACATCAGCGACTTAGCCTATCGGCAGGGAGGACTCTTCACCGTCCGCGATATCGGCCAGATGACGGAGCCGCTGCCCTTGGGATCTGCCGGCACATTCGCTGGCCTGAAGGAAGTACTTGAAAAGGCGGAAATCCACAATCTGACGGCCGTGAGCCTGCAGACTCGCGAACACGCATTCGGTGTGATTCTGTTTCCTCATGCCCAGCGCAAGGCGTTCGGGACGTCGGGCCCGCGCCTGATGGTCGGACTGGCCCTGCAACTTGGGCTAACCGTCGAGAACTATCTGATCGCCCATGACGCGCATCGCCGCACGCAAGAGTATGAACTGCTCACCGAGATCGGGCAGGCCATCAGCTCACGGCTTGATCAGGACGAGGTCCTGCGCACCATCCATGCGGAGTTGGGACAGATTTTCAACAACAGCAATTTCTACATCGCATTCCAATCGGGGGACGAAATCTGTTTTGAGCTCGAGGTCGAGGACGATCTCGTTCTGCCGAAGCGGCGCCGTAAACTGGAGAATGCCTTCACGGAATATGTCATTCGCACCGGCCTACCGCTGCTGATACGTTCCGACCTGGAGAAGACGCGGTCCCGCCTGGGTATCACTTACCGCCCGGAGCAGCCCGCCAAGTGCCTATGTGCCGCGCCCATTCTCCTGGGCGGCAAGGCTGCGGGTGTAATGGTTGCAATGAGCACAGCGCGGGAGTTTGTCTTCGAACAGCGTGACGTGGACGTCCTCATGACCGCTGCCGGGCAGGTTTCGGTTGCGGTCGAGAATGCGCGCCTGTTCGCGGAGGAACAGCGGCGGTCACGGCAGCTGGCGTTCCTCAACAACATCTCGCGCACGGCGATTTCCAGCGACGATCCCGTCCACATGCTGGGCCAAATTGTTGGCGAGATCCAAAAAAACTTCAGCTTCGATCATATTGGTATCGGCTTGCTCGATTACGGTACGAAGGAGATCGAAATCAAAGCTGAAGCCGGAGCCACGGCGCACGCGATGGGCAAACGGATTCCTCTGGGCGTCGGCATCCTCGGGCGGGTGGCGCGGACTGGCGAGCGGGCGCTGGTGCAGAACGGCCTGGAAGGTCAGATTGGTGCCATTTTGCCGGAATCGCGCTCCGTGCTGTGCATTCCCATCACCTACGGCGAAACCCTGTTGGGCGCTCTAAATATCGAAAGCCGCCGTGAGAGCGCTTTCTTCCCCCAAGACGTTCTCATTCTCAATACGCTGGCGGACCTGCTCGCCACGGCTCTGCACAACGCTTTCGTCTTTCAGAAACTGCAGCAGCAATCGATCACCGATGGCCTGACCGGAATCAAAACCCGGCGCTTTTTCTGGGAGGCACTATCCGCGGAGTGGAAGCGCGCCTCGCGCTCCGGAAGACCTTTCTCCGTGGTGCTGATCGACCTCGACAAGTTCAAGGAAGTGAACGACACCATGGGCCACTTCGAAGGCGATCTCGTGCTGGCTCGTGTAGGACGTTTGCTCGAGCAAAAGTCGCGCCAGTCCAACGTTGTCGCACGTTACGGCGGTGATGAGTTCATCGTCCTGATGCCGGAAACCGGTCCGGAGCAGGCTGAGGTTCTGGCCGAACGCTTGCGCCAGTGGATTACAACCGACCCGATGCTCAGCGAACATCACATTACCGGCAGCTTCGGCGTGGCCAGCTTCCCGATGCACGGTTTTTCCATTGAAGACATCATCCGTGTGGCCGATGCGGGCATGTATGTTTCCAAGCGTTCCGGCGGCAACCGTGTGTCCGCGGCCGAAGAATTTGTCGGGGGCGAAGAGTTCGCTTCGCAGCGCCAGCAAATTTCCGCCTACGTCGAAGGTTTTCTGCAGCGCGAGCACAATGGTCCCGAGCATCTGGAAGAGCTGGCATCGATGTTGATTAAGTTCTGCGGCGGCGCAGAGGACTGCAACGTGCCGCTACTGAAGGAATCGATTGAAGTGCTCAGCCACGCCGCGGAGTCGCGCGAACTGAGAACCTCGGGTCATGGCGATCTCGTGGCCCGCTACGCTGAAATCATCGCCAAGGCTCTCCACCTTCCAGCCGAGGAAACCAGCGATCTGGTTTACGCCGCACGCATTCACGACGTCGGAAAAATCTTCGTGCCGGAGCGCATTCTGAACAAGCCGGGCCCGCTCACCGATGACGAATTTTTCCTCGTCCGGATGCACGCCCGCGTCGGAGCCGAGATCGCCAGCATCCTGCCGAACAGTGGCATGATCCGCCAGGCGATCGAACATCATCATCAGCGCTTTGACGGCACCGGCTATCCCGACGGAGCCAAGGGCGAACAGATTCCTTTGTGGGCGCGCATCATTGCCCTTGCCGACGCCTACGCCAACATGCTGACTGAACAATCCATCGCCGCGCCGCGCACTCCCGAACAGGCCCTCGACGAACTTTCCAAAATGAGTGGCACGGGGTTCGACGGCATGCTCGTTCGCTTGCTGTTGCGCGAATTGAAGTCGGAACGAACATCGTCGTCAAAAGAAAGTTTCTAGTTCCCGGTTCCTGGTTTCCAGTACACTTGGCCCGACTTGCAACTGGAAACGGGAACCTGGAAACTATTATCCATGCCCGTCTCTCTTTCTCTCGCCAGCAAAGTCGCTCTGATCACCGGCGGTTCGCGCGGCATTGGTGCGGCCACCGTGCGCCTCTTTACGCAAGCCGGTGCGAAGGTGATCTTCAGTTATCAGAAAGCCCGCTCGCAAGCTGAATCGCTGGCCAAAGAATGCGGCGAGGCAAGCTGCCGCGCCATCAGCGGCAGCCTGAGCCACCCGGATTCTGCTCGCGCCCTGGTTGCCGAGGCGGTCAAACATTTCGGTAGGATCGATATTCTCGTCGCCAATCACGGAATTTGGCCTGCCGAAGACGTAGCCATCGAGAAAATGAGCGATGAGCAATGGCGCTCCACCATCTCTATTAATCTCGATGCGGTGTTTGGTCTGGTCAAGCACACAGTGGCTCAAATGAAAGCTCAGCCCCGCAAAGGCTCTGGTGCCGCTGGCCACATCGTGCTCATCAGTTCCACCAGCGGCCAGCGCGGTGAGGCCTTCCACTGCGACTACTCCGCCAGCAAGGGTGCCCTGATCAGCATGGTGAAGAGTCTATCGACGGAATTGGCTTCATCGGGAATCTACGTAAACTCCGTTGCTCCCGGTTGGGTCGACACCGACATGTCCAAGCCTGCGCTCGACGACCCGCGCAGCGGCGAAGAAATCCGTCGCGCCATCCCTCTCGGACGCGCCGGCAGCCCAGAGGAGATCGCCGCCCCAGTTTTGTTTCTCTGCACTGAATACGCCAGCTTCGTCACCGGCGAGATCTTCAATGTGAATGGGGGCGCCGTTCTCGTCGGATAGAGACCCCAAGCGTCGCAGGAAAGTGACTCCGGCAGTTTTTTCTGCATCCAAGGAAAATGCGGCACTCCGCAAGCGGATACAATTCCTTGTTCAAACCTTCTCCGCTGAACATTGCATGAAACATCCACTTCTTGTTGTTGCGCTCGTGTTCGTGCTGGCCACGTATGTCCCCGCCGTGCGCTTTACTGCGGCCCAGGCCGATCAGTCGCCTCCGAGTTCTGCTACTGCCAACAAAGCGATTCCCCCCGACCAGGAAAACGCCCACAAGGCCCGCGAACTCCTCGATCAAGCCATTCAGGCCTTGGGTGGACAAGCCTACCTCAGCGTCCACGATATGCAGGAGCAAGGCCGCACCTACAGCTTCTATCACGGACGTCCTTCCGGCAACGGCGTCTTTTTCTGGCGATTCCTGGAGTTCCCCGATAAGGAGCGGATCGAGCTCACCCCGCAGCGCGATATTGCCTACATCTATACCGGGGATAAAGGTTTCGAGGTCACATACAAGGGCCCGCGTGCCGTCGAGAAAAAAGATCTCGATGACTACCTGCGTCACCGCAAGTTCTCTCTGGAGACGATATTGCGTTCCTGGGTGAACGATCCCACCGTAGCGCTATTTTTTGATGGCACAGCGCTGGCCGGCAGCCTGGCCGCGCAGCGTGTCACTCTGATTAATTCGAAGGATCAGTCGGTGAGCATTTATTTCGATATTGATACTCATCTGCCGATTAAGAAGGATTATTCTTGGCGCGATCCGATCGACAAGGAACGCAATCTGGAAGAGGAAACCTACAACGGATACCGCCTGGTCCAAGGTGTGATGACTCCCTTTGGCTTTACTCGCTACTTCAACGGCGATATGCAAACCGAGCGCTTTGTGACTTCTGCCAGTTACAATCAGGAGCTCAACCAAGCAATGTTTGACGCCAATTCCGGTTACAATCCAAATAAAGCGTCTGGCAAACACTAAAGCAGAAAGGCGCCGAGAACGAGAGATTCAAAACCAGCCAGGCGGGCCTTAACTCTGTGACCAAGCAGTATTTAAGGACGGGCGTGACCCCGTAATCAATCAGATTCCAGTCCCTTTTTTGAGCCTCATACTGTCATAACTGTGGCTTTTTTACCACAGTCATCAAAACCGTTCATGGCTGTAATCTATTCATTAACCGAGACATAATCAAATCTCCATTTGATTCAGGAGCAAACAATTCGCTCAGCCGTGGAGTGCAGTGGCAAAGGCCTGCACAGCGGCGCACCGGTCAGCATGCGAATTCTTCCCGCGCCTCCGGGCACGGGAATTGTATTTCGCCGGGTTGACCTGGACGGCTTCGAGATCGAAGCCAACAGCCGCAACGTGGCCCGGGTCAGCTACGCCACCAGCCTGATGAAAAAGGGCGTCCTCATCTCCACCACCGAACACCTGCTCTCCGCCTTCACCGGCGTCGGCGTGGATAACGCCATCGTCGAACTGGATAATCTCGAACTCCCAATTCTCGACGGCAGCGCTCTCCCATTTGTCGATCTGATCCAACAGGCAGGAATCCGCAAGCAACGGCGGCCGCGCCGATACATGAAGATTCTTCGCGAAGTAGAGATGCGCGAAGGCAACAAATTTATCTCGGTCTACCCCGCTGACAGCTACTCCGTCTCTTATTCAATCAATTTTCCTCACCCGCTTATCGGGAAGGAAACTTTTCAGGTTGAGCTTTCCAACGGCAGCTACTTGCGGAATATTGCGGCAGCCCGTACATTCGGCTCGCGCGAAGACGAGAAGGCGATGCGCAATATGGGCCTGATCCGGGGCGCATCCCGGGAAAACTGCATCGTGTTGACTCGTGATGGACTAGAAAACGGCCCACTCCGCTTCCCCGACGAATTCGTCCGCCACAAAGTTCTGGATTTAGTTGGCGACTTGGCGCTGCTGGGCAAGCCCATCCTGGGCAAGATCGTAGCCGACCGTGCCGGCCATGCTATGCATACCGCCCTGGTTTCGCGCATTCTCCGCGACCAAACTCTCTGGCAAGAAGTAACCCTGCCGGAGGAACCAGCCACACACGCGAGACCTTACAGCGCGCAGGCCTCAGCCGGATATTCGCTCTAACATCCTGAACTAGGGATTAGGACTTAGTCGGCCGGTTCGCAGGGCGCGTCGCTGGATTCATAGGCAGGTTCTGGTTGTTCTTCGAGCAAGCGGTGCAATTCTGCGCGAGTTTGGTCGATAAGCGCGGTGGCGAACTGGCGCGCGGACCGCTGCCCTTCGGGAGACAGATCCTTGATCCGAAGATTCAGCAAAGGAATATCCCCTTCAAACCAGCGCAAGGTTTTCTGGATGCGGCTGACCCGATAAGCATTGGGCAACATGGCAACAGTCCTCCTGTATCCCCTCAGGTTGCCACGGGAACACCCTGGAGTGAGTTACCAACTGGATACCTCCTATCGGATGGCGGGCGAACCCGGTCCCTGCAGCTTGCCTTCGTATCCCGGAAGGTGCTGCTCCATCCGATCGCTGAGCCAGCCTTCCAGGAGCTCCTGGGAACTGGGAGGCACATTACCGAACCGCAATCCCACATATCCTCTCAGGTCGGCCCAGGCTACTTCTGTTTCCACTTCCAGAGGAACACTGGTTCCCGGCAGGGTAAATCGCAATCGAGGTTTAGCACTCTTGGGCAGCGCGCGCTGCAACAAGAGAGCGATTCCGCCCTCACTGATGTTGGTGCTGGTGGCTTGTAGTTCTTTTTCGTCAACCATCAGACAGACCGGCATCTTGATCGGGTAGCGGAAGTAGCGGCGCCGCTCGCGCAACATGAAGTTCAGCGCGGCGTTGAGGCAACGCGACGTATTCAGAACAGAAAGCGGCTTATGGAGAACGAAATTGACCCCCATGCCAAACGCTTCCTGCGTTGTCGTTTTCTTGCCGTTGACGATGGCGAAGGTTACGGTGTTCTTGTTGCTGGGCGTGGTACGCAGTCCCTCCAGAACCTCCACTCCACCCGGCAGGTCATCGCAGTCCACCATGACCGCGTCGAACTTTTCTGCGATCAGGATCTCGCTGGCTTTCTTCGCTTCCTGGCAGATTTCGACTTCAATGGACAATTTTTCGAGCGTCGGGCGAAGCACCCGGAACACTTCCACATCCCGACTTAGAAGCAAAGACTCCAACATGCTCTAATTTTAGAAGTAAGCTGAAGTGGTCAAAAGTGACCAAGGTATCGGATTAGGCCTATGCCATCGCTCGTGTATCTCTCTCTCGGATCGAACGTCGGTGAGCGGGAGGCCCAACTGCAAAGCGCCGTGACCCGTCTGGCCGCAATCGGCCGAGTGGCGGCCGTTTCATCGTGTTACGAAACTGAGCCGGTAGAGTTCACCGAGCAACCGTGGTTTCTCAATTGTGCCGTCGCGCTCGAGACCACCCAGACACCGCAGCAACTGATGACTTCGATCCTGCGCATCGAACAAGAAATGGGGCGGCGACGTTTGCAAAACAAAGGGCCCCGGGCCATCGATATCGATATCCTGCTATTCGACGATGCCGTCGTGGATTCCCCCGACGCTACGATTCCGCATCCCGCCCTACATGAGCGCCGGTTTGTCCTGGAGCCTTTGGCAGAAATTGCGCCGGAGCTGCGGCACCCGGTCTTCCACAAGACCATTCGCGAACTGCGCGATGCACTGCCCCCCGGCCAGACGGTTCGAAAGACTAAGAAAATCTGAGCCACGGATTTGACGGATTAACAGGGATCAAGGCAGAAAGGCAAGCGGAAGGGCTTTCTGGTTCTGTGTTATCCGTGGAATCGGTAAAATCCGTGGCTAATGTCTGGCTACGGCACGATGATCCGGCTGCCAGCTTCCTGGGGCGTAACCAGGCCCGACTCTTTCTCTGGAAATTGTGCGCTGAGAAAATCAATGAACGCGCGTGATTTAGGCCGTCCCGAGGTGCGCCCGTGCCCCAGTCGAACCAGGAACACCAAAGCCTTGAGCACGTCGCCATCGCGCAAATTGGAGTAGCCCAGCTGCTTCTGCTCAGCCTGCCGGTACTGCTTCACCATCTCTTCCACCCGGGTTGCAACGGCGTTCTGGGCTGTGCTGGTCAGAGGCTGCTCGTAGTGCAATCCTGATTTCACCAGCCGCTCATAACTCGTGCACATTGCCGAGAGCGCAGCGATCAGGTCGCGATCGTTCAGGCTGCGATCGGCGCGGGCGGCATTCATCAGCGCGTAGCTCAAGCCCATGAGCAAGTGCTCGTGTTCATAGGTGAACTGATCCGAAATCGCGACTTGTAGGAATAACGAAGCCGCATCAAACTCATCCGCGGAACGTGGCTTGTCATGCTCCCTCGCCTGCTGTAGGTAAGGACAATCGCTGGGACAATCGAGCGTCACTTCCCGCTGCTCGCCGCAGCACTGGGGGCAAATGCGTCCGTGCACAGCGGGACAGAAGCGTTTTTCCTTGCGAACATCACAGATCGAGCAACTCAAATCGTAGTTCTCCTCTTCAGCATTATGGCACCCGCACGCCGGCAACTGGCCGCCGTGGATACGGCCAACATGCATTTGGCCAGAAGATGCGCCTTGGCTTCTGTCGGCCCGGCTTGCGCTGGATGGCATGTTTGCGCCGCTTTGGACAGTCCGTTTGCAAATAAGCGTGTAAAAATGGCACTTTTCGCGTGTTATATGTGTGAGACCCGCGTAAAATAAGGCTGTTTTCCACAGGGCGGTGATATAAGATCGAGCCCGCTGGAATTAAAATTTGATGTTTTTCCCGAGGAGGAAACATGGCTTCAGGTTTGACCAAAACTCAACTCGTCCGGTATCTGGCCGAGAAAACTGAACTCCCCAACAAGACTGCTGCACTGTTCCTGGAGCAGTTGGCGGACGTTGCGGTGAAAGAAACCAAGAAGAACGGCGTGTTCGTTGTGCCCGGCTTGGGCCGGTTGGTGAAAGCGCACCGCAAAGCCCGCATCGGACGGAATCCGCAGACCGGCGAGCCCATCCAGATCAAGGCGAAGACTGTGGTGAAGTTCCGCGTCGCCAAAGCCGCCAAGGACGCGATCGCTCCCAAGAAGTAAGTTGTGTTTCTGAAGATTGATTGCGAAGGCCGGCTTATGGCCGGCCTTTCGTTTTTCTGAAAGAATTGATTCCCTCCCGCACTTATGCTGAACTGGATCGTAATCGGAATCGGCGATATAGCAAGTCGTCGAGTCATTCCCGCCATTCAGTCCGAGCCCAGAAGCCACTTGTATGGCCTGGTTACGCGCGATCCCGTAAAAGCAGCACCGTATAACACGCGCGTTTGGCCCACGCTCGACGAAGCTCTCCCCGATCCAGCGGTGCGAGCAGTTTACGTCGCGACTCCAGCTTTCCTGCACGCGCCGCAGACGACGCATTCCCTCCGCGCGGGAAAGCACGTGCTGTGCGAGAAGCCGATGGCCATGAACGAGGCTGAAGCGCGCTCGATGGTGCAGACTGCAGAGGAAACTGGATGCACTTTCGGGGTGGCCTACTATCGCCGCGCCTATCCAAAAGTTCAGCGCGCTAAACAATTGCTTGAAGCGGGCGTCATTGGAAAACCCGTCCTCGCTGAACTCACCTGCCATGAATGGCGTGACGAAACGCCCGGCCATCGCAGTTGGCTGCTTGATCCCGCGCAAGCCGGAGGTGGTCCACTCTACGACATCGCCTCCCACCGCATCGACGTGCTGAATTTCCTCTTCGGTCAACCGTTGCGAGCCTCCGGCCATCTATCGAATGCAGTTCATCATTACGCGGTGGAAGACAATGCGACCGTGATGATCGACTATCCCGGCGGTGTGCGCGGCATCGTGGATGTTCGCTGGCACTCAAAGGTGAGGCGGGACGAATGCCGCATCCGGGGCAGCGAAGGAGAAATGGAGTTGACCCCGCTGAACGGCCCTGACCTCATTTATCCGGGTGGCCGTGAGAACATCCCAAACCATGGCAATGTGGATAGTCCCATCATCGAGAACTTTGTGGATGCCGTTCTCGGCAAAGCTCCACTGCTAGCCAGCGGAGCCTCTGCCTACTGGACGGATTGGATCACTGAGCGTGCGCGCCGAAACGGTTTGGAATAACGCCGCACCCTCGTCCTACCCGCCTGTGATGCCGGTCACCGCCAAATCGCTCGATTCCGGCCTATAAGCGAAGCAAGGTAGTTTTCACGCGGCCGTAAGGCTCATTCAACTTTCCTGGCGGCCCACGTGAGTACACATGGATGCAGCAGCCCATGCCCGTGTGAATCCCTGGGTCGTCACATTTGCCGTGATGCTGGCGACCTTCATGGAAGTGCTCGACACCACCGTCGTCAACGTCTCCATCCCTCACATCGCCGGAAATCTCGCCGGCACTATCGAAGAAGGCACGTGGGTGGTCACATCGTGCTTGGTGTCCAATGCGATCATCCTGCCGCTGTCGGGATGGCTGGCGAACTATATCGGCACAAAGAAGCTGCTCCTCACCAGTGTGGCGGGGTTCACGTTGACGTCCTTAGTTTTGCGGATTGGCCACCAGCGTTACCGCCCTGATTTTCTTTCGCGTGCTCCAAGGACTTACCGGCGGAGGTCTGCAGCCTCTGGCCCAGGCCATTCTGCTGGCGACGTTTCCTGAGCAAAAGCATGGCCAGGCCATGGCCGCATTCGGCATCGGCATTCTCCTGGCGCCCATTCTGGGGCCGACGTTAGGGGGTTGGATTACCGACAACTACAAGCTGGCACTGGATCTTCTATCTCAACCTTCCGGTCGGCGTCTTAATCTCTGCTGATGATGAACCGATTTGTATTCGATCCGCCCTACATCAAGCGCCCGAAGGGACGGGTTGACCTGTCGGGTATCGGCCTTCTCGCTCTGGGCTTGGGAACACTGCAAGTGGTGCTCGATACTGGTCAGCGGAAGGACTGGTTTTCTTCCCACTACATTCGCTTTTGCCACGCTCAGCGTGATCGGGTTAGTGTCGCTGGTAATTCGAGAGCTGAAAACCGCGAAACCGGCAGTCGACCTGCGCGCTCTGGCGAATCGCGCCTTCAGTGCCGGAGTGTTTCTCATGAGCCTGTTGGGCTTCATTCTTTACTCCAGCCTGGTGTTGTTACCCATCTACCTGCAAACGCTGCTGGGATATCCGGCCTACAACGCCGGGCTGGCACTGTCTCCTCGCGGCCTCGGCTCTCTGGCGACGACTCCACTGGCAGGCTATTTGACCAGCAAAACAGACCCGCGCAGGCTTCTGGCATTTGGCCTCGTGCTGGGCTCGCTTACTATGTTCAGTCTTTCCGGCCTTAACTTGAATGCCGGCTATTGGGACATCTTTTGGCCGCAGGTATTTCAGGGCGTGGCTCTGAGTTTCCTGTTTGTTCCTCTCATGGCGCTCAGCATGGCTGGTATCTCAAAAGAGAAGATGGGAAACGCTACCAGCATTTTCAACTTGATGCGCAATATCGGCGGCAGCGTTGGCATCGCCATCATGACAACGTTTCTGGCTCGCCGAACTCAGATGCATCAGAACGTGCTGGTCGGCAACATTACGGCGGGCAATTTGAAAAGCGGGAGATTGCTGCTGGGCATGCAGGGGTGGTTTTAGGCGAATGGCGTGGATCAATATGTGGCGTCTCGCAGGGCTTGGCCAACGCTCTACGAAATGGTCCAGCGCCATGCTTCCATGCCGTCATTCGTAGAAGCGTTCTGGGGCATGGCGGTTCTGTTTCTCGTCATGCTTCCGTTCATCCTGTTGTTGCGAAATCCCAGACCGAAAGCTCAACGACCGAGCCCACCACCAACCGCAGAAGAAAGCACCGAGGTTCATGAAGAATTGCAGGACGAAGAGCTGCTCTTGGTTCACTGACAAACGATTCGGTATTTGCCGACGATTCGCCGCTCTTGGTTTGCGGCTGCCGCGGGCCTAGCTAGCCTCCCGGCCCGTCATTGGAGACATATTGCTCGAGCGCTTCCAGTTCGCGGCTAAGGTCATCGACACGCCATTCCAGCAAATTGCGAATCGACAGAATGCCGAGAAGCTTGCCATTGTCGTCGGCCACTGGGAGATGACGGAAGTGACGCTCCAGCATGATCGTGAGCGCCTCGCCTGCCCCAGTGTGCCGCGTCGCCATCTCCACCGGCGTGGTCATCAGCTCGCGAACCGAAGTAGTTTGCGGGTCGGTGCGGCTGAGCGCCATCTTGCGCAGGACATCTCGTTCCGTAAAAATTCCAGCCACACGATATTCGGAATCGACCACCGCTACAGCTCCAACGTGGTGATCCAGCATTTTATTGATGGCATCGGCTACGGTGGCTTCGAGAGGAACCGCCGCAATTTCCCGGTCACAAAGTTCCAGCACACTCATAAGTACTCCCTCCGGTCTGCCCGGCATCTCGAGCCTGGGCAAACCGAAACCAGAATTCGGGATTGATGAATTATGCTCACCGCGAAGGGGATGTCAAGGGAATTGAAACAAAGTTCAGGAAATCTTTATCTGCGCGCTCCGCGAGCGGGAGTTCCGTCCCCCTCGCGTCGAACTCACCGCTTCATTTCCTGTGCGCTTTCGCTTCTGAAGACTTTACCGTCTTTCATCACGAACTGCACGCTTTCCAGGGCTTTGACGTCCTGCAGCGGATCGCCGCTCACCGCGATCATGTCGGCGAAGGCGCCGGGCGCAACCACGCCGAGTTTTCCGTCCATTTCCAGCATAGTAGCTGCGCGTGACGTTGCACCTTGGATGGCGTCCATCGGCGGCATCCCCAACTCCACCATGCGGGCGAACTCCTGCGCGATCGGCTCGCTCCAGGGAATTCCGCCCATATCCGTTCCAAAGGCAATCTTCACTCCCGCCTTCATCGCTTTCTTGAATGACGGCTGGTGCACGGTTACTCGCAAGCGGTCGCGCTGTCCGGCAGGAGTGTCCGCCGGGGCCCAATCGTGGTAGTAGGCGCTGATCGTCGGGACGTACCATGTGCCCTGTTTCAGCATCTGGGAAATCGCCGCGTCATCGAGATCGAGGCCATGCTCGATGGAATCGCATCCTCCATCCAGTGCCCGATGCAGACCGATTCCACCATACGCATGACACGCGACTTTCTTGCCCCAGCCGTGAGTCTCGTCCACGATCGCCCGCAACTCCTCAACCGTGAGCGTCGGCTGCGAGATGAGTTCGCCATTCTTGCCCACCCAGGAACGGTGCGTCATGTAAACCTTGATCCAGTCCGCGCCGTGATCCAGCTGCTCGCGTGCTGCCCTGCGAGCTTCCACCGGGCCGTCGACGATCTGCGCGCCTTTGGGCATGTCGAGTTCGGGGGCATAACCCTCGAGCGGATAGCCGCCGGTGGTCGAGATGGCGCGGGTCGAAACGAACAGCCGCGGCCCCGGAATATAGCCTTGCTCTATGGCCTGCTTGATGCCCACATCGCCGTAACCGGCGCCTTCGGTTTCCACGTCGCGCAGCGTCGTGAAGCCCTGTTCCAGCGCCCGCCGCGCCGCAACCGTTGCCCGCGCCGCGCGCAGAGCGAGGGGAGCATTGAGGATGTTGGCGTCGTATCCACCCTGCGCGGGATCTTCTCCCTGTAAGAAAATGTGGGTGTGGCAATCGATGAGACCTGGCAGAAGCGTGGCTTTCGACAAATCGATTACCGTCGCGCCGGAGGGAATCTTGGCGCCCGCCGAATCCATCACACTCTCGATTCGATTGCCGTGGACAACGATCACCTGATCGGGTCGCGGCTTGTCGGACTTGCCATCAATGAGCGTGCCTGCACGAATCACGGTCCACGATTGAGAGGCTGGAGTCTCTTTGTCTCTCTCCTGCGCGTCCCCGGCCACAGAAACGACAGCGAGGAGAAGTAGTACCCATCCATGGTTCTTCAATTTTGTCCCCCTGAACTTGCTTCAGAGTCTTAAGAATTGTGGCATTTTACTCTCCTTCACCCGACGTAAGCGTCGGCCTCGATCTCCACCAGAATCTCGGGCGAGATCAAAGCACTCACCTGAACCATGGAAGTAACGGGACGAATGTCTCGGAAGAACTCCCCATGCGCCTTGCCGATCTTCTCCCACTCCGCGATGTTGGTGACAAACATACGCGTGCGCACCACATCCTTCATGCTGGCTCCGGCCTTTTTTAAGGCACTCTCAATGTTCTTCAAAATCTGCACCGCCTGGGCATACACGTCACCCACGCCCACAATCTTGCCATCCGGACCGGTTGCCGTAGTGCCCGAAACGTGCACGTAAGGCCCTATCTTCACTGCCCGGGAGTAACCCACGATCGGCTCCCAGGCTGTACCGCTCGAGATGTTTGTTCGCCGCATTTTGTTATTCCTTTCCCATCCAGTTCATTCTATTGGCCGCTAACGCATTGCCACTAGCAGCCACGAAGCAAGTGTGCCAACAAAAACCCGCGGCAAACCTGGCTCCGCGATCCAGCTTCTAATCATTAGTAAAAATGATTCGCTCGATAAACAAAAGTCACTTGCTTTTGTCGAGTGGCTACGGTAACTGTTACCCAGTAACGTTGGAAGTCCGCGTGCAACGCGGAGTCCAGGGGGCCCAAACACGATGATTCCCGAATCGCATCCATTACGGCAGCTTTTCCAGGAATTGGTTGGTCGTCACTACGCCGAGGAAATCGGCATTCGCGATCCACAAGTTGTTTCTTACGTCTCGCATTTGCTGACCGAATTTTGCGAGGCCGATCAACTTTTCAAGATTCACGACGTTGCCGACCGGCCGCTGACTGACCTGGGCGAGATGCTTCTCGAGTCCGATCCCATCTACGGCCCCGCGCCCTCGTTCGATCGTGAACGCCAGGTACGCAAGCACATCGGAGATTACGCGCTCTTTTTTGCCGGGATGTTTCCCGAAAGCATCAATCACTTCCGCCTGCGCCGCCATCGCCTCGAAAATTTTGTGGAGTGGATGAAGGCTGGCAAAGAGAGCTATTACATCGTGTCGAAGTTCGAGCACTTCGAATACGCGAAGGTTGCGCCCCTGTTTGCGAATCTCTCACGCGAATTCGAAGGCTGCGTTTACGGACTCAACATGGTGAAGAATGATCTGCAGGAGATGCAGCATCCCATCGCTCGGCTGGACAGCGAACTGCTCATGTAGGGTGTACCGCGGTAACTCGGCTCACTTCGTCAAGTCGGGCTGCCCGCCGATGCGGTAGAAACTGAGGGCTGCGTTTCCCTGCGCCAGCTTGCGGGTTCTGCGCAGTGAACCAAACTCCTCGCCCGGATCGAATTTCTTTTCGTGCTCTGCAATCACCAGCGACATAGCCCATACCAGCGATGAATCGGCCAGCGCCGCAAGCGTCTGTTGATAGGCCTTCTGCATACGGTAAGGCGGATCAAGAAACACCACATCGGCGGCAACATGTTCCTTCTTCAGCCGCCACAGAACTCCGGAAAGGTCCTCTCGCAAAATTCTGTATCGTTCCGCAATCTCCAGGCTTTTCAGGTTCCTCTCGATCAGGTTTGCTGCACGCGCCGCCGTCTCCACGAAGATGACCTCCTGGGCGCCGCGGCTAAGCGCCTCGATCCCGACCGCTCCGGTTCCCGCGAAGAGATCCAGCCAGATCGTACCTTCCAATGCCGCTGGATTGCCGGCGGTGAGCACATTAAACAAGGTTTCGCGTAACCGGTCCGACGTCGGGCGAATGTCTATACCGGATAATGACCGCAGCGGACGCCCCCGGAATTTGCCTGCGATCACGCGCATGGCTCTGTACCTTCGAGTACCGAGGCCAATATATCCGACGTTGTAAAATAATTGTAGTAGCCGAAAACCTATGAGAAGTTTTTCTCTTCACGTCGGGCGCCTGTTCGAAGTCGAAGTTCGCCTCCACCTGACTTTCCTGTTCTTGCCTTTATTCGTGTTCTGGACCGAATACAACGTTCACGGTTCAGCGAATGGCTCGCGCGACCTGGCGTTGGTCGGAATCGTGCTTGCGTGCGTCGGAGCTCATGAAGCCGGACACCTGCTGGTTGCCCGCCGCTATGGACTGATTCCGAAAGCCGTAATTCTCTTGCCTCTCGGCGGGGTCACTGTTTTTGACGAGTCGCGGGTGGAAACTCCGGCATCCGCGGAAGCCACTTGGCGCCGGGAAGTTCGCATCGCACTCACCGGGCCTCTGACGAATCTTGCTGGGGCCCTGATCGCCGTCGCTGTTATCTATGCTGTCGTGCCCGAGGCGAAGGTGTGGGAGTGGCCTTGGTTTCAGTCAAGCAACCTGCCAAGGAGTCTGGTCTGGGCCAATCTTTACATCGCCGGACTGAATCTTCTACCGGCCTATCCTCTCGATGGAGGCCGCATTCTGCGCGCCTTCTTCGCTCGTACCATTGATCCCGCAGCGGCCACCCGCCGCGCTGTCTCCATAAGCCACGCCATGGCAATGCTATTGATGGTCGCGGGTTTGTTCAGCAATACCTGGTTGACTTTGATCGGCATCATTATCTTTTCGGCGGCACAACTGGAAGAACGGGCGGTTATCTTCCAGTCAGTACTGGACAATGTTCGTCTGGAAGAGGTGATGCTGACCGACTTCGCCACTCTGTCACCCGCGGACACGCTGGAAGACGCCTTGGAGAAAGCTGTACATTCCCTGCAAGATGATTTCCCCGTGGTCCGGGGCAGCGATATGGTAGGAGTGATTTCCCGCCAGCGTATTCTGGAAGCGTTGCGCGTGGAGGGCAATGGCTATGTTCAGGCCGTAATGAACAAGCTCTTTGAAGTCTCCATCCGCCAGGAATCCCTGGCTTCCGCCTTTCGAAAGCTAACGGCACGCAATCTCAGCATCATCCCAGTCGTCGAAGAAGAGCGGTTGGTGGGCATCGTCACGCTGCAGAATTTAATGCACTCCATGGCCCTGCTGGCCGAGAGTCGCAAGCTGCGGCGGGATGAGTCACGCACGTAAATGCGAGCGAGGTCCAGCCTCAACTATTTCCAGTTTCCGACTTCAATTGCCGATTGCATCGGGTGGAGGAATGAAATCGGCAATCGGAATTCGTCAATCTAAAACAGTCGCACCGCTTTCGCCTGTCGCACTGCCGGAATTTTCTCTAGCTTCCGCAGCACATCATCCGGCACGCTGCCATCTACGTGAACCACGGCAATGGCCTCACGCGGCTCTGAAGAGGCTTCCACGCCGCGGCGCCCCAACGAAAAGTCTGCGATGTTGATCTCGCTTTCGCCTAGGATCGTACCCACCTTGCCGATCACACCCGGTACATCGCGATTCCGCAGGTAGATCAGATTGCGCTCCAGCGGCGCCTCCACGTCAATGCCATCGATGTGCAGTAGCCGAGGCGCGGTTCCGTGCAGGACTGCGCCTTTTACCATGTGCTCTTCCGTCGAGCTCTTCAGAAAGACGGAGAGCACGCTCCCCGCGCCGCCGGTTGAGGCCTTCGCCTTATGCGCCTCATGGACACGCAGGCCACGAAGATCCGCCAGCGACGCCGCATTTACCAGATTGGCCTTTTCCTCCAACGCCTGGTTCAGAATGCCCATGATCGCCCCGTTGCGAATGAGCTCGGTTTTCCACTCCGCGATGTGGCCGCTGTAGCGCAGCGAAATCTCTTCCATCGACCCTTCGGAAATCTGCGCGAGAAACGCTCCCATGCGTTCCGCAAGTACGATGTAGGGCTGCATCTCGGCGTACTCCTCCGCTGAAACGGAGGGCACATTTACCGCATTCTGAATGACCCCGTGCTTCAGATACTCGCGCACCTGTTGCGCAATCTGCACGCCAACCGCTTCCTGAGCCTCATAAGTCGACCCGCCAATGTGCGGAGTAAGAATAAGATTCTCCACCGCTTGCAGCGGAGAATTCTTCAAAGGCTCTTCATTGAAAACGTCGAGTGCCGCCGCCGCAACGTGACCCTGTTTCAGCGCTTGCGCCAGATCGCCCTCGTTCACCAGCTCTCCGCGCGCGCAGTTCACCAGCCGCACGCCCTTTTTCATTTTCTTGAGCGCGCCTTCGTTGATCATCCCGGCGGTCTGCGGCGTGAGGCCGACGTGCAACGTAATGTAATCTGCCACAGCATAAAGCTCGTCCAGACTCGCCAGACGGATGCCCTGTTCCTTCGCCACTCCGACCGAAACGAACGGATCATGCCCGACGATTTCCATTCCGAAAGCCCGCCCCCGCCGCGCCACTTCCATGCCGATGCGGCCGAGCCCCGCGATGCCCAGCGTCTTGCCGCGCAACTCCGTGCCTTGCAGTGATTTCTTCTCCCATTTGCCGGCGTGCATCAGCGCATCGGCGCGGCAAAGATGGCGAGCCATGGCCAGCATCATGCCCAATGTCTGTTCCGCCACGGCAACGGCATTCGCGCCCGGCGTATTCATCACCGCGATACCCTGCCGCGTGGCCGCATCCAGATCGATGTTGTCCACGCCCACTCCGGCGCGGCCAATGACTCGCAACTTTTTTGCATGTGACAACAGCGCAGCATCCGCCTGCACCGCCGAACGCACGATCAACGCATCGGCGGACTCTAACTCCGCGTTCAGCTTGCCATCCAGCTGATCCGCGGTCAGCACAATCCACCCAGGTTCTTTAAGCTGCTCGACCGCTGACGCCGAGACTTTTTCCGCTATGACAATTTTCACGAGTGCACTCATCGCTTTCTTGAAACCGCTGCGGATAAGAGTTCCAACTCTTATGAAATTTAAAGTTGATTAGGAAGCAAGGCGGTATTGCGCTGCTCTCAAGCTTCCACCAGCTGCGGATTTCGGGATAGCCCGCGCGCATACACTTCCTGGGCCGCTCGCAGCCCCGCGCCATAATCGGCGGTTTTTCCGGTCGCGCGCACCAGAACATGTTCGAGCGCACCCAGAATCCCGATCGTGTCCAGATAATCGTAGTAACCGATGTGCGCGATGCGGAACAATTGACCCTTCATCTCGCCTTGCCCGTTAGCGACGACCGCATCGAACGCTTCGCGGAATTGTTTCACGATCTTTCCGGAATCCATTCCGGTCGGTGAACAGATCGCCGTCAGCGCAGCGGCTGGCGAAGCTGCGTACAATTTCAGGCCCAGGGCCTGCGCCCCCGCCCGCGTCATTTCCGCGCAGAGTTCGGCATTGTCCACCAGCGCTTCCCGTCCCTTCGCCAAGTCGCCGCTTCCCATCTCGCGGATAAACTCCAATGCCGCTCCCAGCGCCGCAAACAGCGTAGTCGCCGGCGTATAAGCCGATTCACCCTTCGCCGCCGACTTGCGTTCCTTTCGCAAATCAAAGTAGTAGCGCGGAGAAGTCGTCGCGTCCATTCGCTTCCAGGCCCGCTCACTCACCGCGCAGTAGGCAAGCCCGGGCGGCATCATCAGGGCTTTCTGCGACCCGCCTATGATCATATCCACGCCCCAACCATCCACGTCGAGATGGGTTGTACCCAGTCCGGTGATCGCATCGACCACCAGCAACGTGTCATCCTTTTCGTGCACAATCTTCGCGATGCCTCGCACATCGTGGCGCGCGCCCGTCGAACTCTCGGTCGCCTGCACAAACACCGCGCGCACATCGGAGGTCAGCTTCGCGCGAACGTCATCCAGCGAGAACGTCTCGCCGTAGGGCGCGGATAGCACCTCCACGTTGCAGCCGAAGGCCTTGGCCAGCCCCGTCCAGCGCTCCCCGAATTTGCCAGCGGTAAGCACCAGAACCTTATCGCCCAGCGATGTCAGATTCGACACCGATGCCTCCATCACGCCGGTACCCGAACAAGCCAGCACCAGCACATCGCTTTTGGTGCCAATAAATTCCTTCATGTCCGCGAGCACCCGCTGGAACAATGCGCGGAAGTCCGCAGTACGGTGGTGGGCCGTGAAGGATGCCATGGCCGTTTGTGCTGCTGGCAGAAGCGGCGTGGGGCCAGGAGTAAAAAGACGATTCTTGCGAAGCATATGTAAAGTCCCTTGTGAGTAGGATAGTTTAATAGTTTACTGGAAGCGCGCTGGCAGTGCGGTGATTCCTGTCACAAAACAGACTGGCCTTGCGCGCCGTCTATAATTCCCTCATGAGCCTAATCGAACAGATTCAGCAAGACATCACCGCTGCCATGAAGGCGCGAGAGGAGCAGCGCCTCTCCCCCCTGCGCATGGTCAAGGCCGCGCTCAAGAATCGCGAGATCGAGAAGAGGGCTCCGCTCGACGAGAAAGAATCGCAGACCGTCCTCACCACGCTGATCAAGCAACGCAAGGAATCCGTCGAGCAGTTCACCAAAGGCGGACGCCAGGAGTTGGCCGACAAGGAAGCCGCCGAGATCGTCCTGATCGAAAGCTATCTGCCCAAAGCCGCCAGCGAGGATGAAATCGTCGCCGGAGTAAAAGCCGTAATCGCCGAGATGGGCTCTCCCCCGATGAAAGACATGGGCGCGGTCATGAAGAACGCGATGGCTCGCTTCAATGGCGCCGGCATGCGCGTGGAGGGAAAGATGGTCAGCGAGGTGGTGAAGCGGGAGTTGGCGGGGAACTAAGGTCTGCAGATCGCGGTCACTTACTCCTCTGAAGTTCCCGATACGCCTCGCTCTTTGAAATTCCCCGCTCCTTAGCCACTTTCTTCAGCGCGGTTTTTTCATCCACCTTTTCCTCCAATATGATCTGCTCGACCCTCTGGCGAACCCCAATGCTCGACTCCCCTTCCGGGTGCAATTCCGTTTCCTCCGCTTTCCCGATCAGCAACGTGATCTCGCCCTTCACTCCGGCGCGCGACTTCAGGGTCTCCAGCACTTCGCCCGCGCGCCCGCGCAAAAACTCTTCATGCAGCTTGGTGACCTCGCGCGCGATGACCACATGCCGGGCGTTTCCAAGAACCTCGACCACGTCTGTGAGCGTTTCGACCACCCGGTGCGGAGCTTCATAGAAAACCAGGGTGCGTGGTGAAGTCTTGACTGCCTCCAGCGCCTGCAGTCGCTCACCGCGCTTCGCCGGAAGAAATCCGCTGAACCGGAACGAATCGGTCGGAAGCCCGCTCGCCACCAAAGCCGCCAAAAATGCCGACGCTCCCGGAATCGGAACCACCGGCACATGATGCCGAATGGCCAGCGAAATCAACCGGAATCCTGGATCGGAAATTCCCGGCATGCCCGCATCCGTCACCAGCGCCACGCTCGTTCCTTCCTGCAAATCTTTCACCAGTTCCGCCGCCCGCGTCATTTCGTTGTGCTCATGGTAGCTCACGGTACGCGTTGTCACGCCATAGTGGTTCAGCAGCTTCTGCGTCTGCCGCGTGTCTTCGCACGCAATCACATCCACTTCCTTGAGCACGCGCAACGCTCGCAACGTGATGTCTTCCAGATTGCCGATGGGGGTAGCGACAAGGTAGAGAGCTGGCCGCGGCGCAAGCGCAGAGAGCTTGTTCTTTGGCTGAACGATTTCGCACTCGCCGACCTCGCCCACTTCCCAACCTGCATCCTTCATGGCCGGAGTCTACCACCGCGGGGCCGTAACCGCCTGTGCCTCGGAACGGTTATGCTGTTCGTACGCATCATATGTCAGGGAGATGGTGAGTGACCACAAACGATTTTCGCCGCCTGGCCCTCGCCCAACCCCAAGCCATCGAAAGCGCACACCTGGATCATCCGGATTTTCGCGTGCGCGGAAAGATCTTCGCCACCCTCGGCCATCCCGAGAAGGGCTGGGGGATGGTTAAACTGACCCCCGAGCAGCAACATTACTTCTCAAAAGCGCAGCCGGAAGTTTTCCTGCCCGTAAAGGGCGCATGGGGACGCCGGGGCGCAACCAGCGTGAATCTCAAAGCCGCCAACAAGCGGACGCTTGCAAAGGCAATGCGCAGCGCATGGCGCAATACAGCTACCAAGCGTCTCGCGGGACAGTTCCCGGAAGATCATTAGTTCAGCCATCTCCTCGTCGCCGGCCGTTCCGCTTGCCGCTGCTATCTGAGGTGGCGTCCAACTCTCCTTCCTTCGGGGGCCGTCGTCTTGCGCTTCGCGACGTGTTCCCCATTTGGCGGATTGACAATGCTGTCCGTGCCAGCCCGAATGAGACTGCGTGCATGGGTGTGCCGCAGTCATTCGCCGTCGAATGGAGTGCGGTGCAAGAGCGAGTGCGCGTGCCCCGACCCCGAGTCAAAAATCGGAAATCTACCTGGCGTGGTTTGGCAAGTAGCATTTTGCCCTCGCTGTACACTGCCCTTCCTTGAATTGACGCAATCCAACCCGCACCCCTAGAATCAAGTTGAAAATAGATTTCCTCACAACTGTCTCATAACCCATGCCACTTTACGAATATCAGTGCGAGAAGTGCGGTCATCTCAGGAAGTGCCCGGTATGCGGGGGCCCGGTAGAGCAAATGATTTCCGCGCCCGCCGTGCAGTTCAAGGGATCGGGTTGGTACGTCACCGACTACGCCAACAAATCTCATGCCCCTGCGTCCGATGGGGGAGGTTCAGACGCGAAGAAGGAAGAGAAGTCTAAGTCTGGAGATTCTCCCAAGGATTCCTCAAAGGAAAGCTCTTCCAAAGAGAGGTCGTCCAGCGATAGCTCTTCGAAAGAAGACTCCCGAAAGACAACCTCGAACCGAGTAAGTTCGTCGCGGAAACCCGACAAAAAAACATAGCAAGTGCTGCCCACTTTGTTCTGCTGCGCCGCTTCCTACTTCAGTTCCCGCTCAAAGTGGTCCTCAATCATGTGGAACAGCTGATCCCGCGATTCGCTGCCCGCGATGCTGTGGGTTTTGTTGGGGTAGATCATCAGCCGGAATTGTTTTCCTGCATTGATCAGCGCGTTGATCATCTGCACGCTGTTCTGGAAATGGACGTTGTCGTCGCCTGTCCCGTGGGCGATCAACAGGGTGCCGTGCAGGTTGGCGGCGGCACTTGTAACATCAGACTCACGGTAGCCCGCCGGGTCGTCCTTGAGCTGGCCCATGTAACGCTCGGTGTAAATGGTGTCGTAATTGATCTGATTGGTCACCGGAGCCACCGCAACTCCCGCCCGAAAGCGGTCCGAGTGGGTCATGGCATACAGCGTCATCGAGCCGCCATTGGACCAGCCCCAGATCCCTACGCGGTCTTGATCGAGTTGCGGGTAGTGCGCGAAAAGCTGATCCAGCGCGGCGAGTTGATCTTTCAACTCGATCGCGCCGAACTCATGGCGAATCGCCGTCTGGAATTTGCGATCGCGTCCCGGCGTACCGCGATTGTCCACCGAAAAGATTGCAAAACCTTTCCGCGCCAGGATCTCGTCAAACGGATTCGTCGGCTCTTTCAGGACCATCTGCGCCGCTGGCCCTCCGTAGATGTTGACGATCAGCGGAATCTTGCTGCCGGCTGGCGCGTCCGGAGGAAGCAAAAGACGTCCGTAAAGTGTCGCCCCATCCTCCGCTTGAAATTCCAGGAACTTCGGAGCCCGCAGTGCGTACTCCGCCACTTCGTCGCGGGCCTGCCACACTGGAGCACAGGTGGCTCCCACCGTGCACAGAGAGATCTGTGGTGCAGTCAGCGGGCCCATAAATGTCTGCGCGTAATGTTTGCCGTCTGCAGAAAACTCTCCGGAATACATTCCTTCTTCGTGCGTGAGCCGCTGCAAACCCGTTCCATCCAACTTCGCCGAGAAAATTTGCCGTTGTCGCGGATCATCTTTGTCCGATGAGAAAAATACGGTGCCTGCGGCTTCGTCTATTCCTTCCACCCCGAGCACCTCAAAGTCCCCGTGTGTAAGTTGCTGCTCCAGTTTCGCGTCTGCTGCCATCGGGTTCTGCTGATCGAAGCTGTAGAGGTACAGATGCATGTTTCCGTCACGCCAGCTTGGCCACAGGAAAGCGCCCTTGGTGGTCAGGAAACGAACCTCCACATGATCGAAGTCAATCCAGGCGCGGGGCGTAGTCTCTGTCAAAACGATTCGTGATTTCCCCGATTTCGCATCAACGAAATACAAATCCATTTTGTCCTGATCGCGATTCAATACCTCCGCCCACACCACTCCATCGCGCACCCAGCCAAAGCGCGGGATGTAAGCTTCCGCATCATCCGTCAAAGAAATCCAGCGGACCTTCCCCTTATTCGCATCCACCACCGCAAGTTTCACCGTGGGATTGGGGTCCCCGACTTTCGGATATTTTTCGTAGTCCACCGTCGGGTGCGTCGGAATCCAGTTCGTGATGGGATAGGTTGGCACCTTGGTTTCGTCCATGTGTAAAAACACAATCTGTTTGCTGTCGGGCGACCAGAAATAATTGCTCCGCACAGCTAGCTCTTCGGCGTACACCCAATCGATGTCGCCATTGAACAGGTCTTGCTTCGTATCTCTCGTAAGCTGCTTCTCGTCCTTGCCGGTCACCGGTCGAACGTAGAGATTGTGCTTGCGCACGTATGAAACGTGGCTGCTATCGGGAGAAAACTTGGGATCGCCACTGGGATCAGACGCCGAAGTAAACTGCACGGCGGTGCTGGTTGCCAAATCGAACAGCCAAAGCTGTCCCTGCGAGTCAAAGATGAGGTGTCTCGAATCGGGAGCCCACAAATAGGCCGCCACGTGATACCGCGTGAGCCGCTCCTTCTCTCGCTCATCTTTCACTTTGGTGTAGTCGGGCGCGAGCGCGGCCAGCTTGGCTGCGCTGACCAACACTTTCTTCTCGCCCGTGGCCACGTCCACATACCACAGTTCACCCTGCTCCCCGTCATCGTCGCGCTGCAAGAACGAAAGCTTGGTTCCATCAGGACTCCACTCGAAGGTCTCCGGACCTCGTCCACTCAGGCCGCCAGGCGCATAAATCGCCTCAATGGTCAGCGGCTTCACCGGTGATGACGATTGCGCCCATCCCACCGTTACTAGACGAAACAGAAGAGCGACGGCAGCAACCATAGCCAGAGAAAAAGAACTTTTCACAATAAAACCCCAGAAAGAGGAAATGAGGGCAAGCGGAACGAAAGAGTTTACACCGAAACGGCTTTCCGTGGGCGCTTTCACTCGCTCCTGCCCACGAAACCTGCATTCCCGCGTGTTAGAATGAACTTCGAGTCCTCTCGGGATGCTTCCAGAAATAGAAAACCTGTTGCAGCTGCAAGATGCGGACAAGGCCATCCGCCGCCTGCAGGACGAAATCGCCGAGCTCCCGAAACGCGTCGCCGCCATCGAACACAAGCTGGCGAATACCAAACTCCAGCTGGAAGAAGCTCAAGCCGCCGTCAAGTCCGACGAAGCTGCCCGCCGCAAGTACGAAACCGCCATCACGGACCTGCGCGGCAAGATTTCCAAGTATCGCGATCAGTCCCTGGCCGTAAAGACCAATGAGCAATACAAGGCTTTATTGCAAGAGATCCAGTTTGCGGAGAAGGAAATCGCCGAAAACGAGGACAAGATTCTCGAGTTGATGGTCAATGCCGACACGCGCGACAAAGAAGTCAAGGCCGCCCAGGTTGAGCTGAAAGCTGAAACCGCCGAGATCGAAAAGGAAAAAGAGGAAGCCCGCCATCGCACCGCCGAGGATCAAAAGCAGCTCACCGAATGGCGCGCCAGACGCGACCAGATGCGCGCGGGGGTGAACGAGGATCTCCTGCGCCATTACGAGCGCGTTTCCAAATTTCGCGGCAGCGGTATCTCCGAGGTAAGCGACCACAAATGCATGGCCTGCCAAGTCATGTTGCGTCCGCAAACCTACAACGAGGTCCGCACCGGACAGCAAACTGTAGTCTGTGATTCCTGCCAGCGTATTCTTTACTTCAATCCCGCGAACGAAATGCAGGCGCTCGAGCCGGAACACAAACGCACCCGCCGCCATCATCCCAAAATCGACGCGCAACAAGCCTGGTATTACCGAGCTGAATTCGGTGATGCCGGAGAAGTTTTCCTGTGCCTCAGCAACGCCGGCGGTCAAGCCACCCGTCGCGTCTTCGACCTGGGTACCGGACGGCTCATCGGAGATATCCTCATTCGCGAAGGGGATTTCCGCCACGCCTTTCCCGAAGACATCACCGGCGCCATTCGCCTCAACGGAAGCTGGTCCGACGCCGAGATGGAGGAGTGGGGCGCCGAGATGCCCATGACCGCGCTCGATTCCCTTCACACCGATCTCGAAGCCGCCCGCTACGAAATGAATTCGCGCCCATCTACCAAGTCTGGAACGCCCGCAGTTCCCACCGAACAAGCTGCCAGTTAGCTCCCAGAGTTTAAGATTGTTGGATGCTCAAGATGACTGGCGGTCCTGGTGTCCCTACCGTCAAGGTTTCTCTCCGCGGAGCTACTCGCCTGAGGGATGGCCACGTCTGGGTCTATCGCTCTGACATCGTCTCCTCCGACGGAGTTCCGCCCGGTTCGCTCGTGGCGGTCGTCGATCAGCGTGGGAAATTTCTTGGTAGCGCTCTGTACTCCAGCTCGTCGCAAATCGCCGTGCGCTTGATTTCGTGCGAGCCGGTGGCTGATTTCCCAGCTCTGCTTCGTCAGCGCATCACGGAGGCCACCGCCTACCGGGAGCCGATGGTTCGCGACACGAATGCCTACCGCGCCATCTTCAGCGAAGCCGATTTCCTGCCGGGTCTTATTGTCGATCGCTACAACGACATTCTCTCGGCGCAGATTCTCACTCAAGCCATGGATGCGGAGATCGTGCGCAGCACATTGATTTCCGAGTTGACCGAGAAACTACATCCCACCTCGATTGTCGAGCGCGTGGATCCGCGAGTCCGCCAGCTCGAGGAACTTCCGCCGCGCCCATCCGGACTGCTCATCGGTCAACTAAGTTCCACCATCTTCACCATGAATGCCGTCAAATTTAGTTTCGACGCTCTCGCGGGCCAGAAGACCGGAGCCTTCCTTGACCAACGCGAGAACTACGCCGCCGCTGCCCAATACGCTCGCGGCGAAGCACTGGACGCTTTCTGCTACCAGGGCGGATTCGCGCTCCATCTCGCTCCGCGCTGCTCCCACGTCTCCGGCGTCGACAGCTCCCGCCCCGCCCTCGAAGTTGCCGATCAGAACGCCGCGCTCAACCATCGTGAAATCGACTGGACGGAGGCGAACGCTTTTGATCTGCTCAAGGACTATTCGACCACCGGCCGGCAGTACGACACAATCGTCCTGGATCCGCCCGCCTTCGCCAAATCCAAGCGCGAAATCGACGCCGCCATTCGCGGCTACAAAGAACTCAACCTCCGGGCGCTGAAGATGCTCCGCCCCAATGGAATCCTAGTGACCTGTTCATGCTCCTACCACGTCAGTCAACATGATTTCCTGGAAATGCTGGCCACCGCTGCCCGCGACGCTCACCGTGTCCTCCGGCTCCTCGAAGTCCGAGGACAGGCGAAGGACCACCCCATTCTCCTTAACATCCCCGAAACTGCCTATCTGAAGTGCGTTATAGCTTATGTAAGCTATTGAAAATAAATATCGCCATCATACTTGACAATGACTAACTCACATTTTATGCTTCCTTTGTGCTGATTACACATCTAAGATTCTGAGCGGCAACGCCGAATTTCTGAAAACTGAGCACAGAAGGAGATCATTACCATGACCGTATTAACCCGTTGGGAGCCTTTCCGTGAGTTTTCCACCCTGCAAGACCGCATGAACCGCCTGTTCCGCGAGTCCCATAACGAAGGTGGCCGGGATGATGAGTCCCTCACTGCATCGAGCTTCGCCCCAGCCGTCGACGTCTACGAAGACGAGCACAATGTCACTTTGAAGATCGAGGTGCCCGGAATCGACGAGAAAGACATCGACATTCGCCTGGAGAACCTCACCCTCACCCTACACGGCGAGCGCAAGATCGAAAAAGAAGAAAAGGAAGAGAATTACCGCCGCGTAGAGCGTCAGTATGGCAGCTTTACCCGCACCTTCACTCTGCCCACCACCGTGGACTCCGAAAAAGTTTCGGCCGACTACGACAAGGGCGTGCTGAAGATCACTTTGCCCAAGAAAGCTGAAGCCAAGCCGAAACAGATCAAAGTCAACATCGGCAGCGAGAAGGCCGCTGAGAAGAAGACACTCGAGGCCAAAGGCCCCAGCAAAGCCGCGTAAGGCTGGGTTCTTTTGGGGACAGCCGCCCTCGGCTGTCCGGTCGAGCGACAGCTCGACAGTCTACAATCTTGGGAGGCGGCAGAAAATGGCTGCCTCCCAATTTATTTCTGGCAACTTAGCGATCGTGTGATTGGGCACTTCGAAACCTCAAACCACGGTTTTTCAAATTGCCCAATCACGCAATCACCAAATTACTAAATGGAGTTACCCCATGGCCATTCGTTGGGAAAAGTTCACAGTAAAAGCACAGGAAGCCATCCAGCGTGCGAACCATCTCGCCTCCGAGCACGGAAACCCGGAGCTAATGCCAATCCACCTGCTCGCCGCACTTCTCGAAGATAAAGAGGGTATCGTCCCACCGGTGCTGGAAAAAATCGGCATCGGCCCGCAAGCCGTTCTCAGCGATCTCTATCGCGACATCGAAAAGCTTCCTAAAGTTTCCGGAGAGGCCACACAAGCCACGCTCTCAAGCGCCGTCAACAAACTGCTTGAGCAAGCGTTTAAAGAGGCTTCCAACTTCAAGGACGAGTATGTTTCCACCGAGCACCTGCTGCTCGCCATCACGCACCTCAAGCAGGATGCCGCCCAGCAGATCCTCGCCCGCCACGGCGCTTCGTACGACGCAATCCTGAAGGCTCTCACCTCTGTGCGCGGCTCGCAAAAAGTCACCGACCAGAATCCCGAGGCCAAGTATCAAGCTCTTGAGCGCTATGCCCGCGACCTCACCGAGCAGGCGCGCCGGGGCAAGCTCGATCCCGTAATCGGACGCGACGAAGAAATCCGCCGCGTGGTCCAGGTTCTCTCCCGACGTACGAAAAACAATCCGGTACTCATAGGCGAGCCCGGCGTGGGCAAAACCGCTATCGTCGAAGGCCTTGCCCAGCGCATCATCTCGGGCGATGTGCCCGAAGCCCTCAAAAACAAACGCCTAGTCGCGCTCGACCTCGGCGCCATGCTAGCCGGCGCGAAATATCGCGGTGAGTTCGAAGACCGCCTCAAGGCCGTCTTAAAGGAAATCGAAGACTCCCAGGGGCAGATCATCCTCTTCGTCGATGAGCTGCACACTCTGGTCGGCGCCGGGGCTGCCGAAGGCGCCATTGACGCTGCCAACATGCTCAAGCCTGCGCTCGCTCGCGGTGAACTGCGCGCCATCGGCGCCACCACGCTGAACGAGTACCGCAAATACATTGAAAAAGATGCCGCCCTCGAGCGCCGCTTCCAGATTGTCTTCGTCGGCGAACCCAATGTCGAAGACACCATCGCCATTCTTCGCGGGCTGAAGGAAAAGTACGAAGTGCACCACGGCGTCCGCATCAAAGACTCGGCGATCGTCGCGGCCGCCACGCTTTCGCATCGCTATATCTCCGACCGCTTCCTGCCCGACAAGGCTATCGACCTGGTCGACGAAGCTGCCGCCTCGATCCGCATCCAGATCGACTCGCTTCCCACCGACATCGATCAACTCGAGCGCCGCGCCACACAACTGGAAATCGAAAAGCAGGCGCTGAAGAAAGAAGACGATGCCAACTCGCGGGAACGCCTCACCGTCATCGAGAAAGAACTGGCGGGAATTCGCGAGAAGTCCAACGCTCTCAAAGCCAATTGGAAAAAAGAAAAAGATCTGATCGCCCGCTCTCGCGAGCTGAAAGAAAGAATCGAGAAGCTCAAGATCGAAGAGCAAACCGAAGAACGCAAAGGCAACCTGCAGCGGGTTGCAGAAATCCGCTACGGATTGCTGCGTCAGGCTGAAGAAGAGCTGGCCCAGCTGACCGCCAAGATTGACGGCAAAGGCGCCGGCGCTCCGCGCATGCTTAGAGAAGAAGTGGACGAAGAAGACATAGCCCACATCGTTTCCAAGTGGACCGGCATCCCCGTCTCCAAGATGCTCGAAGGGGAAGTGAAGAAGCTGGTCACCATGGAAGATCGCCTGCGCCAGCGTGTCATTGGCCAGGACGAAGCCCTGGAGCGAGTGGCCAATGCGATTCGCCGTTCGCGCGCTGGGCTCAGCGATCCCAAGCGCCCGATTGGTTCCTTCATATTTCTCGGTCCCACCGGCGTAGGCAAAACCGAACTGGCTCGCGCCCTCGCCGAATTTTTGTTTGACGACGAGCGCGCACTGCTCCGCATCGATATGTCGGAATACATGGAGAAGCATTCGGTCGCGCGCCTGATTGGCGCCCCTCCGGGATATGTGGGTTATGAAGAAGGCGGGCAGCTTACTGAGCAAGTTCGCCGCCGTCCCTACGCGGTCGTGCTTTTCGACGAGATCGAAAAAGGTCATCCCGATGTTTTCAACATCCTGCTGCAGATCATGGACGACGGCCGCCTCACCGACGGCAAAGGCCGCGTGGTCGATTTCAAGAACGCGATCATCATCATGACGTCGAATCTTGGCTCCAGTTATCTGCAAGCCGACACTCTGCGCACTCCCGAAGATTTGGAGAAGGCGAGTGGGCAGGTGATAAACGCGCTGCACGGACACTTCCGGCCGGAGTTCCTGAACCGTGTCGACGACATTATCGTCTTCCGTCCGCTCGGCAAAGAGCAACTGGTCAAGATCATCGAACTGCGTCTGGAAGATGTGCGGCGCCTGCTCGCTGGCCGCAAGATCTCGATCGAACTAACGGACGCCGCAAAGGACCTGCTCTTTACGCAAGGTTACGACCCCAACTTTGGAGCTCGTCCGCTGAAGCGTGCGATTCAGAAGCTGGTGCAAGACCCTTTGGCGTTGAAGATTCTCGACGGAAAAGTTCTGCACGGCGACCACATCGTGGTCGCTGCCGATAACAAGACTGGCAAGATGAAATTCGAGGTCAGCCAACGCGTCGGCGAGAAAGAGACGGCTAAGGCGAGGCGCTAAGTTTCTGGCGGGTACGCGCGAGCGGGCCCGCTAGCTTAGCGCAGTGTCGTCGCGTCGCTTTCGGGTGAAAGCCTCGATCAGCTCGGGGGATGCGGCCAAGTACCATACCATCACAACTCGGACCATGACGTGGGCGCCGTACCAGAAGAAACGCCAAGTCAGATCCCTCGCGGCCGCGGAAACAGCGGGCACCGATCCGGCGATTCCGACCACCAGGATAACCATCGCGCACCACCGCGCCCAATCGCGGAGCCGATAAAGTCCCCAGCCGACTAGCGCCCATCCTGCACCTACACATAAAGCCGTCTGTGATCCGGTTAGTTCTCTCCCATACGTAACCCCCGCTCTCAGCGTCGTTGAAACAGTGTCGGGCGCCACGAATTCAATGATGCCAAGCGTGACCAAATATGCCGCGACCAGGAAAAACAGAGCGGCGATCACAGTGACGCTGGCCGGGCGTTCCATATGGATGAGAGTACCGCAGTTTCGCGCGGGAAACTCCGTTCTACTCTGTGGCACACTAGCTTCATGCAGCGTTTGACCCTGGGCGACTTCGAGCTGAGCATCTTCTCCGACGGCACGTACCCGCTGGACGGTGGCGCGTTCTTCGGCGTCATTCCCAAGATCATGTGGTCGCGCAAAGCGGCGGCCGACGAGAGAAATTACGTCCAGGCGGGCCTCAATTCACTCCTCATCCGCACCGGTAAGCAAAATGTCCTGGTCGAGACGGGAATGGGCAACAAGTTGTTGGAACGCATGATCAAGTTCTACGGCCAGCCCGCGCAGTTGCTTACGAATCTAGCAGCTGGAGGAGTCGCGCCGGAAGACATCGACACCGTAATCAATACTCACTTGCATTTCGACCACTGCGGCTGGAATACGGTGCACGACACGAGCGGAAAGATCGTCCCGACTTTTCCGCGAGCGAAATATTACGCGCCGGAGGGCGAGTGGCAATATGCGCGCCGTCCCAGCGAGCGCGACTCCATCAGCTACATCCCCGATAACTACGATCCGCTCGTGCAAAGCGGACAGATGACGCTGCTAAAAGGCGGCGAGGAAATTGTCCCCGGCGTCTCGGTGAAAACTTTCCCCGGCCACACCGCGCACATGCAAGCCGTAATTGTCGAAAGTAAAGGCCGCGCCGCCTGCTACATTTCCGACCTCGTCCCAACCACCGCGCACATCGACATCACCTGGGGCATGGCTTTCGACCTCTATCCGCTACAGACCATCGAGAGCAAGAAGCAGTATTACGCGAAGGCGATTCCCCAGAAGTGGCTGACGGTTTTCACCCATGACGCGAAGTTGCCGTGGGCGTATGTGGACAAGGATGAGTCGGGGAAGATGGTGGCTAAGGTGCCTTAGACAGTCTCGCGGGCAAGAGGGTGCCCTGAGCTTGCCGAAGGGACACCGACGCCACACAGCCTGGCCTCGAAGAACTCTTCTACCCGGTGCAAAATCTCCACGGCGCTCTTCGACTCGTAGATCGCCTTGCGCAGCCCTGCCCCTCCCGGCACGCCATGCGTGAACCAGGAGGCGAACTGCTTCATCTTGCCGACAGCGTCAGGCAACTCCTCTTCGATCAGCATCTGGAAGTAGGTGCGGATCATCTGGTACCGGTCGGCCTCGGACGGCTCGGCGTATCGCATCCCGGCACAATACTGCTGAATCTGCCGGAAGATCCACGGATTGGAGGGCGCTGTCCGCCCAATCATCACCGCATCGCAGCCGGTTTGCATAACCATGGCGCAGGCGTCTCCGGGGGTGCGAATGTCGCCGTTGCCGATCACGGGAATCTTTACGGCATCCTTCACCGCTGCAATCCACTCCCAACGGGCCTGACCGCTGTAACCCATCTCACGAGTTCGCGCGTGCAACGCAACCGCTGCCAACCCGCACGATTCCGCCATCCGAGCCAACTCCACGCAGACGATCTCATCGTCGTTCCATCCGGCGCGGAACTTCACGGTGAAAGGAATTTTCACGGCCGCGCGCACGGATTCGAAAATCTTTCCGATCGCGGGCAGATCGCGAAGCAAACCGGAGCCTCCGTTGCACGTCACCACTTTCTTCGCGGGGCAGCCCAGGTTCAAATCCACCAGATCGAAGCCGAGTCCTTCGACCATACGCGCGGCCTCGGCCATCACTTGCGGATCGCTGCCGAAAAGCTGCGCGGAGATAGGATGCTCGTCTTCATAAAAATGGAGGTAGCGCTTGGCTTTCTGGTCCTTCTTGCGAAGCACTCCGTCAGCCGACGTAAATTCGGTCATGATCAGACCGCAGCCGCCGAGATTGCGGATGAAGCGCCGGAAGACCGTGTCGGTGACGCCAGCCATAGGCGCGAGGACCGTGGCAGGGGTGATGCTCACCGTACCGATAGAAAGGCTCGTGGGAACGGGCTTCAGCGGCGCTGCCTCCCGGACGCGAGCCTCCCCCCCAGACGGGTTATCCCAAAACTTCTTCACGCCTGTATTCTACTTCCTTTCAGCGACTTCGCCGACATGCGACAATGCGGACGACCTGGAGTTCCCGATGCGCACAATCCGCCAAATCCTGCTCACCGAATACATCGGTGCCACGTTCACTCTACAGAACATAACCTCCGGCGGCTGGTCATCGGCTTTCGATGACTTAGTCGATCCCTTCGACCATGACAAGGATCGCTCTCTATCTGATTACGGCATATCTGCTCGCTGGTTGGCTCTATCCCGCAAAGGCTAAGTCCAGCGTTCTCGGAGAAACCCCTCAACCAGATCAGAAAACCGGGGAACGAATGTGTTCGAGAGAGGCACAATTCCCGGAATCTGCAGGTTGCTTCGACGATGGGCTCCGCCTGTCATCGCCGCGTGCCCTGTTGCACCTGGGTACCTGGTCGATCATTCGTTTCGTGGCAGAGCCTTCAGTCATGTCACTGCTCGCTAGGACTCTGAATTGGTTTATTGAACATTTCACCGCCAAAGAGTGACCGATAGAGCAAGTGCCCTGGCCTTCGCGATTCACGGCATATCAGATGGCGGATGGTATTGTGCCCATCTTGATCGGTCTGCTGATTGAGTGCTGGGTACTGCGGCGCAAGACAAGAATTGCCTGAGAGTCGCTGTAGCCCTCCTCTAAACGAAAGCCCCCGCCGCGTAGGCGAGGGCTGTCTTAATCGGTGTCGAGAAGGTTATTTCTTTGCCGCCTCAGGCGTATTCTTCGCGTATTTCCGGCGGAAGCGCTCCACACGGCCGGCAGTATCCATCAGTTTCTGCTTACCGGTGAAGTAGGGATGGCATGCAGAGCAAATTTCAACGCTGATATCGCCTTTATGAGTCGAGCGGGTAACAAACGCATTACCGCACGCGCAATGCACGCGAACTTCGTTATAAGCGGGATGAATGGCTGCTTTCATTGGTTCTGACCTCAATTCGAATCATTAGATTCTACCGGAATCTCGGAGGATTCAGCAACCGCGAGCCGGCCGATTCCGCGAGCCATCGCGGCGGAGAGTTGGCAGGCGATGGCTTCTTTCAAAAGCGGAACTGGTAAGACACTTTCACGAAGAACTGCCGGCTATCATTGATGAAGCCCTTCGCCGTATACAGCCCCGCCAAGCCTGCCGGATCTTGGTTCAGTCCGTGATTCAGATTCTGCAGATCGCTGTTGTAGCCGACATAAATCGCCGTACCCGGATGGACGAGATAAGTGAGCAAGAAGTCGACATTGAATTCCTTTTCCGTCGGCAGGTAGGTGTATGGGTAAACCGTATTACCCGGGGTATTGGCCAACAACGCGTTGTATTGCAGAATCAGGCGCAGCGAAAGTTGCGGGGTAAACTGCCAGTTCCATTTGCTGCGCAGGATGTGGTCGTTGAAAATCCCTTGTCCGATGCGGAAGCCTGGAATTTGCGAGAGGGCGAAAAGATATTCGTTCTGTGTGGCTCGCAAGCGCTCGAAGAGATAGGTGTTTTCAATCTTCAAGGGCTTCATCGGACGCAGCGTCAGCGTACCGGTGGCCGTATCCTGGCGTGCGACGAATGGTTGCTTGAGCGGCGGCGGAGCACTGGGGGATGCCACGAAGTTCGCTCCGTCTCCCCAATGGTAACTGGCACCGAAGGTGACTTTGGGCAAAATACTTGTCTGTATCGCGGCGCCACTGCTGTGTTCGTGATAATCCTGGTTGGGCAACTGGCAAGAGAAGCCTAGAAAACAGAAATCCTGCGGCCGCAGGCGCTCTCTTAATTCTTCATAGGGAAATAGGTAAATGAAAGTTTGACCACGCCCTTGGATTGCCAGGTACGGCTGGTAATCCGTATCCAGGCGGTTGCCTTCGTGATCGAAGACATAGCGTTGGTTCAACGAAGGCCCCCAGTCGACGATCCACCCTTTCTTAGGACGGAAACGGTAATCTGCGGTCTGGTAAAGTTCGCGAATATCCACGCGGTTCACAAAACCCGGGACGGTTACAAATCCCGGGCTGATGTCATCGTAAATTCCCTCGTAGGAAAAATGCAGTCCGTCGCGCTTCAAGTCGAGTTTGTCCGCAGGGCCCGCGTAGTAGTTGTTGTTACCGGCATTCCCTGAGCTGAACGGATACAAGTTGTACTCGCAGGTGGTCTCCAAATTGCTAGTGTTCAGCCCCTGCAGGTTGCTCGAACCCACTACGGCCTGTCCGTCCAGGGTCCAGTTGGCGTTGAACTTCAGCCGCGTGTCGATTCCGCCGACGCGATTAAACTCGCCGGTTGTGGGACACTCCCAGTCGGTGTAAACCGCGCCCACACTCGACTCCTTGAAAATGTCGCGACTCACGCGCGCGATGGTGAAGTAAGAACGAATGCCCGAGAGGCCGCTCGAACAAATAAAGGAGGTAGCCGGGCAGAAATCTGGAACCGCCAGCCCGGCGGCGCGATCGTCGGTGGCCATCAGACCGACGGAATACGGACCCTCTTTTCCGGTGAGACGGATTCCGGCGGAAGGATCCTGAATATTGCGGGTGAAAAATAAATCGAACGGCGTGCGGAAGTAATCTTCGTTCTCCAAAAAAAATGGACGCTTCTCAGGAAAATAGACTTCGAACCTCTGGTTGACCGTAATCTGCGGATCTTCCGACTCCACCTGGCTGAAGTCGGGATTCGCCGTCATATCCAGCACAAAGTGATCGTGGATAACGAACTTCGCATCCATGCCAATCTGCCCCTGTGCCACCGCATTTTGAAAATACGGATTGTAAGGATCACGCTGGTCCAGCCCGCGGAATCCGCGCATGATCCCATAAGGAATCAGTTCGATGCTGTGGCCTGGCGATATTCCTTCCAGGCCGTACAGGGTTGCGGCTTGTCCCAGCCTGCCCGCCACTTTATAGGTAACCTGCGGCCAGAATGCGTCCTCGTTTTTGCGAACGATTCCACGATAAAGAATGATTCCCCACTCCTGTTCTTTCGTAGAAGGAAAGCGCAAGCTTTTGAACGGAATGGCCATCCATACCACGTAGCCGCGGCTTGTGACTTTCCCTTTGGAATCCCAGACCGTATCGAACGAGGTATCGAAATTTCCCAGGATCTCATCTCGCGTGGCTTCGCTCCAGATCGCGTCCCACTGCACGCCCAGCGGAGTGGTCTGGAAGGCATAGGCGCGCCGGCGGTCGTGAAACGTATCGAGCATCACTTCGACATCGTCATCGTCATAGACATCTTCGCGGCGCGACATGCGCGCCCGCACTCTCTTGGGATCGTCGAAACACACAAATACGACGTACAGATTCTTCTGGTCGTAGCCAAGATAAGCGGCTGTCTGTTCCGAAACCTTCTCTCCGTCATGCGGATTGCGTTGCACAAAGCCCGTAACCTTTGCCATCTGCAACCCCGCCTCGCCCACCGGCTTCATGCCGAGAAAATCTTCCAGTTCGGGAGCCCGGGTCAGCCTTGGAATGGTGAGGGCCGGAGGAGCGATTTCCGGCTTCGGCGCAGGCCGAATCTCCGGATTCCTTATCCCCGGCTCTGGCTCCTGAGCCGAGGGCGCAGGATTTTGCCGGCTCGGCGGAGGTTTTTCTCCCGGCGGCGCGGGATTCGCCTCCGGGGGAGGCGGAGGATTCTGCGGCGTGGTCCGTGAATTCTGTGGAGTGGAATTTTGCCCTGTCGAGGTGCCTTGAGCCGAGATTGCGTTCTGCGTTGCCCCGGACTGCTGCCAGGGAGCAGCCAAGGTGTGCGATGCCAGCCCAGACGTCAGCCAGACCGCCAATATCGCAAACCTCGCAGAATGCATGATCTCTGGACGCCGCCCCAAGCCAGATTCAACCCTGGCCGCTACCAAAGGGGAATTGAGGAAGATACACCATATTCGGCCTAACTAGACAAAAAACAAACGTTTGTAACGAACCCCGAAACTAGATTCTCAGACATTCAGCAATAGGGCGAGGGGTTGTAGACGACGAGGATCTAGAACAACGAACTCTGACGGCGGCTCGGCGTGATGTTGAAGTGCTCGTACGCCAGCTGGGTGGCCACGCGCCCGCGCGGCGTGCGGTTTAGAAATCCAATCTGCATCAGGAAGGGTTCGTAGACCTCTTCAATCGCGTCCGGCTCTTCGGCGAGCACCGCGGCCAGTGTATTCAAGCCCACCGGCCCACCCTGATATTTTTCGATAATCGTGAGCAGCAGCTTTCGGTCCACCTCGTCGAAGCCGTACTTGTCGACTTCCAGCATTTGCAGCGCGGCTTGCGCGGTCGGCAAATCGATTTTTCCCGCTCCACGCACCTGCGCATAGTCGCGCACGCGACGCAGTAATCGGTTGGCGATACGCGGCGTTCCGCGCGACCGGCTGGCAATCTCAATCGCTCCGGCGTCATCGACTTGCACGCCTAGGATTTCCGCCGACCGCTCCACGATCACCCGCAAATCTTCCGCAGTGTAGAACTCCAACCGCAGCACGATCCCGAAACGCGATCGCAACGGTGCCGAAATCAACCCGGCCCGCGTGGTCGCGCCAACAAAAGTAAACGGCTTCACTTCCAGCGTATGGGTGCGCGCCGAAGGCCCCTGCCCAATAATGATGTCGAGCTTGTAATCTTCGAGGGCCGAGTAGAGCAACTCTTCCAGCACCGGCTGCAGCCGGTGAATCTCATCGATGAACAGGACTTGCTTCTCCTGCATGTTGGTGATGATCGCCGTCAGATCGCCTTTGATCTGCAACAGCGGCGCTGCCGTCGGTTGGAAGTGCACGCCCAGCTCGTTGGCGATGATGTTGGCCAACGTAGTCTTTCCCAGGCCTGGCGGGCCATAAAGCAGCACATGATCCATGGCCTCGCCACGCGACCGCGCCGCCTCAATCGCCACCGCCAGATTTTCTTTGACCTTGGCCTGCCCTATAAACTCGCCCAGCCGTTGCGGCCGCAGCTTCAGCTCAAATGAAGAATCGTCCTCAACCGGGGCAGCCGAGACCAGGCGCTCCGGGTTGTAATTCAAATTGTTCTTGGCGGTGGCCACTGGCCGGATGTTAACACGAACTGTGTAGGAGAGCCTCGCCTCTTACTTTGGATACCAGTCGAGCAACCGAACCTCGATCCCGGTCCCTTCCAGCGCTTTCTGAAATACGGCGAGATCGGATCCGCGATAGTGGTAGGGGATGACAATCTTCGGATGAAAAGCTTTTACCGAGTCAGCTGCTTCTTCCGGCGGCATGGTGTAGGGCAGATTCATGCACACAAATGCCACATCGATATTCTTGAGCGCACGCATCTCCGGAATGCCTTCGGTATCACCGGAGAAATAGAAGCGCTTGCCGCCGTAAGTGAGTACGTACCCGTTGCCGCGTCCCTTGTCGTGAAAGAGCTTTCCGGGCTCCGGCCCGCGCTTCAAGTTGTATGCGGCAATCGCCTCAATCGTCCATCCCTGCCAGTTCTTCGTTTCTCCATTGGCAATCGGCCTGGCACTGTTGACGGTTGCAACGACTGCCGGCGCCGCCAGAATTTCAGTGCCCGCCTTGCTGATTTCCTTGATCGAATCAGGATCCATGTGGTCGCCGTGAATGTCGGTAATCAGAATGAGGTCGGCCTTCGGAAGGCCCGACAGTTTCGCAGGCTTGGCAGGATCGAGATAAATCGTCTTCCCTCCCGCCTCGATCAGCGTGCTGGCGTGATACAGCGGAGTGATTTTCACCGGCCCGGCCGACGTGGAAAACCCTTGCGTCTCGGCGGCATTCCCTGCAAGTATCAAAGCAAATAAAGAGCAGATAGCAACCACCACTACTTTCATGATCAACCTCGCATTACTTTTCTGCCAGTCATCCTGAGCGAAGCTGGATCGCCCGAAGGACGATCCAGCGCAGTCGAAGGATCCCTGATGTGAGCACAGCCGCTGCAAGCCCATCCTGCCTCGCAAGTCCTCTTTTCACTCTTCCTCGTCTTTCACCTCTCCCCGCTCCCCTTTGGCCTTCTCAATAATCTTTTCCTGCAGTTGTCCGGGTACGGTGTCGTAATGGTGCATTTCCATATTGAAGCTGCCGCGCCCTTGCGTCATTGAGGTAAGATCCACACCGTAGGTCAGCATCTCTGCCATGGGCACTTCGGCCTTCACCACGGTGTTGCCAGCCTTGTTATCCATGCCCTGGATTCGCCCACGTCGACTGTTCAAATCGCCCATGATCGAGCCTGCAAACTCGTCCGGCACAGTGATCTCGACGGTCATCACCGGTTCCAGCAGAGTGGGCTTGGCCTGCTCCATTGCTTTTCGGAAGGCAATACGTCCCGCCATCTGGAACGACATATCGTTCGAATCCACATCATGATACGAACCGTCATACAGAATCACGCGGAAATCCACCACGGGATATCCCGCTAGATATCCGCGCGCCGCTGCGTCCTTGATCCCCTTTTCGATGGCCGGAATGTAGTTCTTCGGAATCGCTCCGCCAAAAATATCATTAACAAATTCAAACTGTCCGCCGCGCGGCATGGGCTCCATCTTGATCTTGCAGTCCCCGTACTGTCCGTGACCACCGGTCTGCTTCTTGTGCCGTCCCTGCACGTCGGCCTTGCCGCGAATCGTCTCCCGGTAAGGCACCTTGGGCGCTTTCAGAATCACTTCGGTGTGATACCGCTTCTTGAGTTTCGAAACAATGACCTCGATATGCTGCTGCCCGGTGCCAGCAATCAGAAATTCCTGGGTCTGCGCGTCCCGAAAGAACCGTAGCATGGCATCCTCTTCCATCAGCTTGTGGATCCCCGGCCCCAGCTTGTCCTCATCCGCGCGGCTCTTCGGCTCAATGGCAAACGTGATCGCCGGCTCCGGCAGCTTCACTCGCGGATACAGAATCGGCGCCGCCTTGTCTCCCAGGGTGTCGCCGGTCAGCGTATCTTTCAATTTCGCCACGGCGCCAATATCTCCCGCATGCAGCTCCGTGACCGGCACTGCCGTTTTTCCCTGCATGATGGAAATATGCGAGAACTTCTCGGCCGATCCTCGCGAGAAATTCTGTACTGTCGATTCATTCTTCAGCACGCCGGAGAAAACCTTGAAGTAGGAAATGCGTCCCGCGAACGCATCGGAGATCGTCTTGAACACGTACAGCGACATAGGCTCCGCATCGGTCTCATGCCGTTTCGGCGCGTCCCCATTGCCCGCCGCAGCCGGTTCGCCCTGTATCCACTCATGCTCGGAGGGCGCGGGAGTGTAGTCGACGATGAAGTCCATCACGCGGTCGGCCCCGATGTTGCCGAGCCCCGAGGCAAAGACCACCGGAAAGAGCCGGTCCTCGCGAATCGCGTTATGCAGCGCGGGAATCAGATCTTCCTCTCCCAGCGTTCCCGCCTCGAAGAACTTCTCCATCAATTTGTCATCGCCTTCGGCCACCAGTTCCACGAGTTGTTCGTGCGATTCCTGAACCTGCGCCCGCATGCTGGCCGGGATCTCCGTCTCTTTCCCTTTGCCGTTTCCACCCAACTCGTAGGTGTAGGCCTTCATGCGCACCAGGTCGACCACGCCGGTCAAACTCTTCTCGCTCCCGATGGGCAGCGCGATCGGAATCACATTTCGTCCAAACGCATTGATCAGCGACTCCAGCACGCGCTCCGCGTTCGCCCGGTCACGGTCCATGCGGTTTACCACAATGAGCCGCGGTGTCTTGTACTCCTCGCAATCGTTCCAAACTCGCTGCGTCACCACCTCGACGCCCGCCACGCCGTCCACCACCACAATCGCCGCATCTACCACCGGCAGGACCATCCGCGCCTCGTGCACAAACATATTGAATCCCGGCGTATCGATTACATTGATCTTCGTCTTGCCCCACTCCAGGTAAGCTGCTGACGCCGCAATCGACATCTTGCGCGCGATTTCTTCTTCGTCGTAATCGGTGGTCGCCGACCCGTCGTCCACCCGCCCCAGCCGCGGCGTTGCCCCCGTGGTATAAAGCATGGCCGAGAGCAGCGAGGTTTTCCCCGCATGCCCGTGCCCAACAATTGCAACATTTCGAATGTTTTCTCCGGTATAAACTTTCACGAGTAGGCTCCTTCGCAGGCGTGCAGACAGAGAAGGCCCAGAAGAGAATTAGTGCAGTAGACAGGCCAGCCCAACATCACCCGCCAAAACTTAGGATGCTACCACGCGGGCAGCGGAGGCCTCAACTGAGTCATCACCGGGTCATCACCGGGTGAGTCATCACCGGCTGAGGGAATTCGTGCAAATCCCTGCCGGCCGTTGTATCATCCCATCGCCATGCTGGGCAATCGCACCAACGAGCAATGGATCGCGCAATATGCGTCCAGCCACCAGCATCCCATGAACCGCCTCTGCCACACGCTTGGCATTCCCACCATCCTGCTCTCGGTCCTGGTTTTTCTCGGCAGTATTTTTGTCCACTGGCTCTGGCCATATGCCCTGGCTCTATTTGTCACGGGATGGGTTTTCCAATTCATCGGTCATGCCTTCGAAGGCAAGCCGCCAGAATTCTTCAGCGACTGGCGATTCCTCTTCGTCGGCGTCCGCTGGTGGTGGGCAAAGATTCGGGGCAAAGCTTGAAACGTTGAACCATTGCTGGGATGAAACGCCAGCCTGCACTACCGTGGAAGGGCGGCGCTTCAGTGCCGTGTAAGGTATTTCAGAAAATCGGGCTTTGGCCCCCGCAATCGAACTCCTGGAGGTTTCCGACGTTCGATCTACCAACCTTAACCAAATCCGTATCATCGAAGAAATCGGTCATGTTCCCTCAACTCACGCGTTTCACCGATCTCGGCTTGCTGCTCATGCGGATGATGGTTGGCTTGGTCTTCGTCACTAGCGGCTACAGCCATCTCAAAGATCCCACAGCGCGCGCCAAGAGCATCGAGATGCGTAAAGGATTCACTATCTTCCTTGGCATCGCCGAACTTGCCGGAGGTCTGGGCGTGGCTTTTGGCGTGTTGACCCAGCTTGCCGCCTTCGGTCTCATCCTCGTCATGTCCGGCGCCATCTATAAAAAGACTTTCTCCTGGCACACCGGCTTCTGGGGCGAGAAAGCCTTCGGCTGGCACTACGATCTGATCTTCATCTTGATCAACCTGGTCATCGCTTTCACCGACGGCGGCGCTTACGTTCTGCTGCGGTAACCGCACGCCTGTCTCACTTGCCCCATTTACGACTCTGTTCTATGCTAGCCACACTTGGGGTTCGGATTCACACAGAAAGCATGCATCGCCTGACCGCAAGATTGCGTCTGCTGCTCGCGCTTGTGGGAAGCCTTGCGCCCCTGGCGCTCCCGGTTACCTCCCCGCAGCCCCATGCCTGCTGCCTCCGGAAAGGAATTCACCACTGCCACGATTTGCTGTCCTCCGAGAGTGGGCAACCCGAGATCCGCGACGCCAGTTGCTGCCGCGGTGATTGCTACCGTGCCGTCACGACGGCTCGATGGGCTCATCCGCAACCGAAACTCGCGGCCTTTTTCTTACAAGCTGACAATGTAGGCCTGAACCGTCGCCCTCTGGATTCACCAGCCGCTGCTTGCGCCGAATTCCAATCTACCCGCGCCCCGCCTGCCAGCTGAATCTATCTCCTTCTCGACTTAATTCATTTGCTTAACGCGCGCGTGCGTTTTTTCGTCGGACGTTTCGCTGCGCGTCGCCGAAGTCGCGAGTAGCAACCGGACCCCCGAAGCGTCCTAGGCGGAAGCTGCGCCGGGAATAGTTCCGCGGAGACATTTTATGAGGCAAGTTATTGTATGCACAGCTGTTGTTTTCTTCTTGAGTGCCGTCGCATGCGCCACGATTTTCGGCTCCGTTCGCGGCGTTGTTCACGATCCGCAGCATCGCCCCGTTCAAGGCGCCATGGTCGTGCTGAAGGCTCAAAACTCGCACTGGACACAGTCCCAGGACTCCAACGACAGGGGAGAATTTGAATTCAGCTCCGTACCTATCGGGAATTACACGATCACAGTCTCGTCGCCGGGCTTCCAGCAAACGCAACAAAGTGCAATTGTTCAGTCTGACACCAGTCCGGTGCTGCATTTCCCGTTGGCTGTCGCAAGCGGGAAGGAAACAATCGCCGTCTCGGGAACTCCCGTGGAAGCGACGACGGACAGTGTCACGCCGACGACGATGCTGAACCGTGAAGACATCCAGGAAACCCCTGGAGCGGACCGCACCAACGGCATGCAGATGATCACCGATTACGTGCCCGCTGCCTATGTGACGCACGATATGCTGCACATGCGAGGAGGCCACCAGGTCGAGTGGTTGATTGACGGCGTCCCTATCCCCAACACGAACATCGCCACCAATCTGGGCCCGCAGATTGATCCCAAGGACATCGATTACCTCGAAGTTCAGCGCGGCAGCTACGAGGCCGATTACGGCGACCGCACTTACGGAATCTTCAACGTCGCGCCGCGCACCGGTTTTGAACGCGACCGGGAATGCGACCTCATGATCAGCGCCGGAAATTTCTATCAGACCAACGACCAGATCAGTTGCGGAGGACATACCCAGCGATTCGCCTACTATGCCAGCGTGAACGGAAATCGTAGCAACTATGGACTCCAGACTCCGATTGCTCAAGTGATTCACGACGCGGCCAACGGCTCCGGAGGATTCGCCTCCTTCATCTTCAACCCCGATTCCAAAAACCAATTTCGGCTGGTCGGCTCCCTGCGGCAGGATTACTACCAGATTCCCATCGACCCCAATCCCAACTCAATTGGAAATTCGGTCTATCCCAGCTATGGCCTGCGCGATGCCGAGCGTGAGCCCGATGGCTATGTCACTTTCTCGTGGGTGCACACCTTCAATTCGAATATGCTGCTTACGGTTTCTCCCTTTTATCACTACAACGGCGCCGACTATAAAGGCGGGCCGAACGATTTTCCCGTCATCTCCACCGTGAATCAGAACGCCAATTACGGCGGCGCGCAGGTGACGTTCAACGCAACCTTCTGGAAGAACGATCTTCAAGCCGGCGTGTACGGATTCGGCCAGCACCAATACAACTACTTCGAAAACCTGTTCAGCGACGGCAGCCAAAACTTCCCTGCGTCTTCTATCGGCCTAAATGGAGGCGTGACTGCGCTGTTTATCAACGACAAATTCAAAGCGACCCCCTGGTTAACGTTGATTGCCGGCCTTCGCCAAACAGAATTTGATTCCTCCTTCTCGGAAAGCGCGACCGACCCCCGCTTCGGCATTGCTTTGAGAATTCCGCGCCTGAACTGGGTCTTCCGCGGCTTCTACGGATACTTCTTCCAGGCTCCGCCGCTCGTTACGGCCACTGGTGCCCTTCTCGATTTGGCCAACAGCCAGAATCTTACCTTCGCTCCTCTGCACGGCGAGCGGGATATCGAATGGCAGTTTGGCGTCACCATTCCGTATCGCGGCTGGAACCTTAGCGCCGATAACTATCAGACCAAAGCCACGAATTGGCTCGACCACAACAACATCGGAGAATCGAATCTCTTCTGGCCGATCACCTGGGATGCGGCTCTGATCCAAGGTTGGGAACTCACTCTGCGATCCCCCAACCTCTGGCATCGCAGCCAATTTCATCTTGCCTACGCGAATCAAATCGCGCAGGCCACCTCGCCAATCACCGGCGGCTTGATCTGCCCCACTCCCGTCACATCGGCCTGCGCACTGGATATTCCGCCGGGATTTTCGCCCGTGGATCATGATCAGAGAAACACATTGAACGTGGGCCTCAACACAAATCTCCCCCGGCACGCCTATGCCTCGACGAATGTTTACTACGGTTCCGGTTTTACCAACGGGCAGCCCGGCTTGCAGTATCCCGGCAATTATCTTCCGGGACATACCACGGTTGATCTTGCTCTCGGCAAAACTTTCGCCGAAAAATACACCTTCTCCGTGGATGCGTTGAACCTGGCCAACCGCCGCGTGCAACTGGATAACAGCCTGACCTTTGGGGGATTTCACTGGAACGATCCGCGACAAATTTACATGGAGTTTCGCTACCGGTTTCACTACTGAAGCTGCCGGCAACGCAACGTGGACCCCTGATCGGAGATAATGAAGACCGCATATGACCAGCCCATTTCATTCATCGTCGCGAAGTCTTGCATTCTTCTGTTTGTGCGGGCTGTTTGCTTTCTCCGCAGCATGCAACCGCGAAAAATCGCAGACCCAATCCACTGCTTCTCAGTCCTCAGCCAAGCGCTACGCCCTGAAGGGAAAGGTTGTGTCGGTGGACAAGAACGCCGGCATGGCCAACATCGACAACGAACCGATCACAGGGTTTATGGACGCGATGATCATGCCCTACACCTTCAAACCGCCGGCCCAGATCGATCAACTCCAGCCCGGCGATTCCATCACCGCCGACGTCGTCGTCGACTCCGACAAATACTGGCTCGAGAACGTGAAGGTCACGGGCCACTCCAAACCGGCCCCCGACAAACCCATCGCGGCCATGCACATCCCCGCTCCCGGTGACGAAGTGCCGGACTTCAAGCTGGTGAATCAAAGCGGCAAGCACATCTCGCTCCATCAATACCGCGGCCAGATTCTGCTTCTCACTCTTATTTACACGCGCTGTCCCTTCCCCGACTTCTGCCCGCGTGTCAGTCATGAGTTCTCGGCGATCGACCACCAGGTCCGCGCCGATCCCGCCCGCTACGGAAAAACTCACTTGCTCAGCATCAGCTTCGATCCCGCCCACGACACACCCAAAGTTCTGCGCGCTTACGGTTTCTCCTGCGCTGGAAGCAAAGATCCCACGCTATTCGCCCATTGGGAATTCTCCGCGATCCCGCCAGCTGAGTTAAACGAGTTCGCCGATTATTTCGCTCTGACCTACGAGGAAGAAGGCGGCCTGATCACTCACTCCCTCAGCACCGCCGTCATTTCTCCCGACGGAAAGATTTTCAAGTGGTATCACGGCGCCGATTGGCAGGCTTCCGACCTGCTGCAAGATATCGCCGCTGCATCGCACCCCGCCAGCTAGTCATGTGAGAATGGAAGGAAGTAAGGAGCAGCAAATGAGATATGTGCTGGTTCTGCTCGCGGTTTTAGGGATGTTCGTCTCCGCTCTCGCCCTGCGCGAGCATTACCGTACCGGTAGTTCCCCGTGCAGCATCAACGAGCGATGGGACTGCGGCATCGTCAATCACAGCCCCTACGCGATGCTGGCCGGAATACCGGTTGCGATCCTCGGCATCGCCGGATATCTCCTCATGGGCGCTCTGGCCTGGCGCCGCGCCTATCGTCTGGTGCTGGCAGCTGCCCTCCTCGGATTGGCCTTCTCTCTCTACCTGGCCCACATCGAAGCTCACGTTCTGGGCGTGTGGTGCATCTACTGCGTCATCTCGCTCGGCGACATCTCGCTGATCACCTTGTTGACATTGGCAACCACGGTGGCCTTGCTCTTTCGACGGTCAGCAGTCGCCAATTCTTGAACTCGCTCCTGCGTTGACGAAGCCCCACGCTTCGCCTAAGATAGCTCGGGTTCTGGTTCGTTCGTGACTTAGCTCCACCTCCATTCGTCCATGATCGGCCAAACTGTCTCCCATTACCGCATCCTCGAACTGCTCGGTGGTGGAGGGATGGGTGTCGTCTACAAAGCAGAAGACACGCAGCTCGGCCGCTTCGTCGCTCTAAAATTTCTCCCCGATGATTCCTCCCAGGATCCCCAGGCTCTCGAGCGCTTCCGTCGCGAGGCGCGCGCTGCCTCTTCGCTGAATCACTCCAACATCTGCACCATCCACGAAATCGGCCAGCACGAGGGACATCTGTTCATCGTGATGGAGTGTCTCAGCGGCCAGACCCTCAAACACCTCATTAATGGCAGGCCCATGGAGTTCGATCGCCTGCTGAGCTTGGCGATCGAAGTGGCCGACGCTCTCGATGCCGCGCACAGCAAGGGAATCGTCCACCGCGACATCAAGCCCGCCAACATTTTCGTCACCGATCGCGGCCACGCGAAAATTCTCGATTTCGGCCTCGCCAAGATCTCTCGTGCTGCACGCCCCACCAGCGGCGATTCGCAAACCATGGCGGATCCCACTGTCCTGGACCTCACTAGTCCCGGCACCGCGGTTGGCACCGTCGCCTATATGTCGCCCGAACAGTTGCGCGGCAAGGAACTCGACGGCCGCACCGACCTGTTTTCTTTCGGCGTCGTTCTCTATGAGATGGCCACCGGCGTCCTGCCCTTCCGCGGAGAAACTTCCGCCGTCGTCACCGAAGCCATTCTCAACCGCCATCCCACCGCCGCTCACCAACTGGTTCCCCAGCTGCCTCCCAAGCTCGAGGAAATCATCAACAAGGCTCTCGAAAAAGATCGCGACATGCGCTGCCAAACAGCAGCCGAACTGCGCGCCGATCTCAAGCGTCTCAAACGCTCCATCGATTCCTCGCGCACTTCGGTCGTGCCCGAGACCGCACAATCTTCAGCCTCGGCGGCCAGCGTCCCTTCGTCTGCGGCCGTGTCCCTGGCTGCACCGGGCAAGAAGTCTGCCGCCATGCTGCTCGTCGCCATTGGATTGCTCGTGGCAGCGGCCATCGGCCTTTACATCGGAAAATTATTCCTCGCCGCCGCTCCCCTCGAGCCTCCTCTCTACCGCCAGCTCACCTTCCGGCGCGGCAGCATCCGCTCCGCGCGCTTCGCTCCCGATGGCCAAACCATCCTCTATAGCGCAGCCTGGCAAGGAAATCCCGTCGATGTATTCACCGCACGTCCCGAGGCTCCCGAGTCGCGCTCCATGGGCTTAAGCCGCACCCAGCTGATGTCGATCTCTCCCAGTTCCGAGATGGCAGTGTTGCTGAACAGCAAGGCCGTCGGAGCCTGGGTAAGCATGGGCACGCTGGCGCGCGCGCCTCTCTCTGGAGGAGCTCCTCGCGAAGTTCTGGAGCAAGTGCAATGGGCCGACTGGGCCCCCGATGGCAGCAATATTGCCGTGGTTCGCGACATGGGCGGCCGCAACCGCTTGGAGCTTCCCATCGGAAAACCGCTCTATCAGACCGGCGGATGGATCGGTCATCCTCGCGTTTCGCCCAAAGGCGATCTCATCGCGTTCGCCGACCACCCGTTGCAGGGCGATGACAGCGGCTCTCTCGCAGTCGTTGATCTGTCTGGCAACAAGCGCCTTCTTTCCAGCCAGTGGTTCACCATACAAGGTCTGGCCTGGGCTCCTGATGGCAAAGAGATCTGGTTCACTGCCAGCAAGTCGGGAACAGATCGCACTCTCTACGCCACATCCCTCGAGGGCAAGCAGCGCATCGTGGCCCGCTTGCCCGGCGCGCTTATGCTTCTCGACATCGCCAAGGACGGACGTGTGCTGCTGGTTCGCGCCACCTGGCGGCGTGAGTTGCTCGGCGTCTTCACCAACGATGCCAAGCAGCACGAACTTTCCTGGCTGGACTACACCTATCCCGCCGACCTCTCCGCCGATGGGAAGACCTTACTGTTTGACGAGGAAGGCGGCGGCGGTGCTCTGGATTACTCCAAATCCGGTGGCCTGACCTACGCCGTCTACATGCGCAAGACGGATGGCTCGCCCGCGGTCCTGCTGGGTGAAGGCGGCGCCGTCGCTCTGTCACCGGACACCAAATGGGCCATCGCGCAGACCCAGGAATCGCCCTCGCAGTTCAGGCTCTTGCCCACCGGCGCAGGCGAGCCCAGAGATCTTACGAAAGACAACGTCAATCACAGTTGGGCCCACTGGTTCCCCGACGGAAAACGCATTCTGTTCTCCGCCGACGAGCCCGGCAAGGGAGTCCGCTTCTACGTCTACGATCTCGCCTCGGCCAAGAGCCAGGTGATTTCCCAGGAAGGCGTGAACGGCACCGCCTTCGCTCTCTCGCCCGACTCTCAACAGATCGCCGCCATCGGCCCTGACCAGAAGGGATACTTATATCCCGTTACCGGTGGCGATCCTCAACTCATCGCCGGCATCAATCAAGGAGAGCAGCCCATTACCTGGTCCGCTGACGGCCGTTCTCTCTACATCTATCAACCCGGCGAATTGCCCGCCCGCGTCTATCGCCTCGACATAAAAACCGGCCAGCGCACGCTCTGGAAAGAACTCATGCCCTCCGACCCCGCCGGCGTCGAAAACATCGGCCCCATCTACATGACCCCCGACGCCAAGACCTGCGTCTTCGGCTACCACCGAATGTTGGCCGATCTGTATCTGGTCGAAGGCCTGAAATAAAAAGGCGACCGGGAAGGCCGCCCTGACTTTTATTTGATCCGTGCAAATCCGTGGCGAAGAATTCCTAGATATCCAGATTCTTCACATCCAGCGCATTCTCTTCAATGAACTTCCGCCGCGCTTCCACGTCTTCGCCCATGAGCGTGGTGAAGATGGTCTCGCATTCGGCAATGTCTTCCAACTTCACCGACAGCAGAGTCCGCCGCTCCGGATCCATGGTCGTCTCCCACAACTGCGGAGCCGTCATCTCACCCAGACCTTTGTAGCGCTGGATGATATAGCCCTTCTTACCCTGTTCCAGCACGTAATCGAAAAGCTCGCGCAGCGAAGCATTGTCGAACGCATTCTCGGAATCGTTGAGAAGTTCTTTCGCAGCGGGCGCATTCCCCTCTTCGTCCTCGTCGGTCGCCGCCTCAACCGCTCCCTTCTTGGCCTGGGGCTTCACCTCCACCACGTACGGCGGCTCCAGGTATTGCTCAATCAGTTTGAACTTGGCGGTGAGCTGCCGGCACTCCGGAGTCGACGCCAGCTCCCAGTTGATAATGTGTTCGGCCCCTTGAGAATCGACGTAGCGCACTTCCCACAAGTTATGGTCTTCGTCAAACCGGCTCTCGACCTCCTTCAGCGGTCGCCGCGAATTGTGCTCGCCCTCCAACCTGCTCACCACGGCAGTGGCCTTCTGATCTTTCTGCAGCTTCTTCAGTTCTTTTTCCAGCCTCTCAATTTTCTTCGGCGGCGTTTTCTTGTCGCCTTCGAAATCCGTGTGCTTTGAAAAATCGAGTCGGGGCAGCAGTTCGGTGATTCTCTCGTCGCGCAGCCGCTTGTTCAGCTTGTCGAAAAAGCTGAGATACTCCTTCAGCACGCTCATGAAGCGCGTCAGGTTCGCACCTTCCAGCTTGGCCGCACCTTCGCCGTAACGCACCACCAACCCGTCCGCTGCGCGTTTCAGCATGACTTTGTCGAAGGCGTCGTCGTCTTTGATGTACTGCATCGACTTGCCCTTCTTGATCGAATACAGCGGTGGTTGCGCGATATAAACATTGTTGCGCTTGATCAACTCCTGCATGTGCCGGAAGAAAAACGTCAGCAGCAGCGTGCGGATGTGCGAACCATCCACGTCGGCGTCGGTCATCAGAATGATTTTCCCGTACCGCACCTTCGTCGGGTCGAAGTCATCCTTGGCGATGCCCGTGCCCAGCGCCGTAATCATGGCGCGAATTTCTTCGTGCGCCAGCATTTTGTCGTAGCGCGCTTTCTCTACGTTGAGAATTTTTCCTTTGAGCGGCAGAATCGCCTGGAAGCGACGGTCACGTCCCTGCTTCGCCGTTCCACCTGCCGACTCGCCCTCAACCAAAAATAACTCGCAGCGCTTCGGATCGCGCTCCGAGCAATCCGCCAGCTTGCCCGGCAGACCGCCGGAATCCAGCGCGCCTTTGCGCCGAGTTAAATCGCGCGCCTTTCGCGCCGCCTCGCGCGCCCGCGCCGCGTCTACCGCCTTGTTGATAATTTTCTTTGCGACCGTCGAGTTCTGCTCGAAGAATGCGCCCAGCCGCTCGTTGATGAATGCCTGCACGATGCCCGCAATATCAGAATTCAGCTTGCCCTTGGTCTGCCCTTCAAACTGCGGCTGCGACAGCTTCACGCTGATCACTGCGACCAGCCCTTCGCGCACATCGTCGCCCGTCAGATTTTCTTTTACATCCTTGAACAGCCCCATCTGCTGCCCGGCATAATTGATGGTGCGAGTCAGCGCCATGCGGAAACCGGAAAGATGCGTTCCTCCATCGACGGTATTGATGTTGTTCGCGAAGCTGAACACCGACTCCGAATATCCATCGTTGTACTGCAGTCCAATCTCCATGGCCACACCGCTGCGCTCCGCCTCCATGTAGATCGGCTTGTCGTGCAGCACCTGCTTGCCGCGGTTTAAATGCTTGATGAACTCCGCGATGCCGCCGTTGTACTTGAAGTCCCAATGCTTGGCCTCGCCCGTCTTCGCGTCGGTCGAGCGCTCATCGGTCAACGTAATCAGCAATCCCTTGTTCAGGAATGCCAATTCGCGCAGCCGCTGCGCCAGCGTGTCGTAGTTATATTCCGTCGCCGTGAAAATGCTGCGATCCGGCAGGAAGTGAACCTTGGTCCCGCGCCGCTTGGAAGCGCCCACCTTCTTCATCTTGCTGGTGGGCTCGCCCTTTGAGTAGGTCTGTTCCCAGGTTGCACCGTCACGCCAGATTTCCAGTTCGAGTTCTTCACTCAGCGCGTTCACGCACGAAACACCCACCCCGTGCAGTCCGCCCGACACCTTGTACGTAGACGAATCAAATTTTCCCCCCGCGTGCAGCGTGGTCATCACCACCTGCGCCGCGGAAACTTTCTCGCCGTCGATGTCCATATCGTCGACAGGAATGCCGCGCCCGTCATCGATCACCGTGATCGAATTGTCGATATGGATCGTGACTTCAATCCTGGTCGCGAAACCAGCCAGCGCTTCGTCCACGGAGTTGTCTACCACTTCATACACGAGGTGATGCAGCCCCAGATCGCCGGTCGATCCGATGTACATCGCGGGACGCTTTCGCACCGCTTCCATCCCGCCGAGCACTTTGATCGAGTCGGCGTTATAGTCGTTCTTCCCTCCGCCGTTGCTTCCAACGATGGGGGTGACAATTCCGTTTTTTGCTTTGCTTTCTACGATGGGACTATTGATCTCTTTGGTAGCCATTCAGCTCCGTCGAGCACGCCGATTTGTGACGCAAAACTTCAGCCCAGCGAGACTTCAAACCGAGTCGCACGATCCCGTTGCCGCAGGTACGATCTGAACCTGCGAAACTGACTTCAAGTGATTGAAATTTCGTGTACTTACGTTCGTTTCGCGACTATCAAATTATAGCACGAAAGCGCCCCTGCATCGATCCTCCGTGCGCCCCGAATCCCGTCGGTAAATGCTGGGTTTTCAATGAATTCCTCAGCCGAATCTCAGGGGGATTGAATCTCCCCGCCTCCACCGTTTTTCTTTCCGGCACCTGTCCTCGCTTCCACACCATCTAACCAGCCGACCCTGCTAAAATGGACGACAGGAGTTCCCGACCCATAAATGGCCGTTCCCGTATCTCAGATGTGGACCGTATCGAGCTATGTTCTTAAACAGAAGCTCGCCGGTCGCAAGCAATATCCGCTCGTGCTCATGCTCGAGCCCCTGTTCCGTTGCAACCTCGCCTGCGCCGGATGCGGCAAAATTCAATACCCCGCTCACATCCTGAAGAAAGATCTCAGTCCTGGAGATTGTTTCCGCGCCGTCGACGAGTGCGGCGCCCCCATGGTCTCCATCCCCGGCGGCGAACCGCTCATGCACCCGCAAATTGGCGAGATCGTGGACGGCCTGGTCGCGCGCAAGAAATATATCTACCTGTGCACCAACGCTCTGCTGTTGAAGGAAAAAATTCACTTGTTCAAGCCGAGCAAGTACCTTACTTTCAGCGTCCACCTCGATGGCCAGCGCGAAGAGCACGACCTCGCCGTCTGCCGCGAAGGCGGATACGACATCGCCATCGACGCCATCAAAGAAGCTGTCCGCCTCGGCTTTCGCGTCACCACCAACACCACGCTGTTCGACGGCGCCGACCCCAAATCGGTTCGCGCCTTCTTCGACAGCATGATGGATCTTGGCCTCGAAGGCATGATGCTCTCGCCCGGCTACTCTTACGATAAAGCCCCCGACCAGAAACATTTCCTCGGCCGCGCCCGCACTCGCCGCATGTTCCGCGCGATCCTGTCGAACCGCAAAAAGAACTGGCGTTTCAATCTCTCGCCCCTGTTTTTAGAATTCCTGATGGGCAAACGCACTTATCCCTGCACTCCATGGGGCATGCCCACTTACAACGTTTTCGGATGGCAGAAGCCCTGCTACTTGCTGCAGGATGGTTATGCGGAAACATTCGCCGAGCTTATCTCGACTACCAACTGGAGCAACTACGGCACCGAGTCCGGCAATCCCGCCTGCGCCAATTGCATGGTCCACAGCGGCTACGAAGCCTCCGCGGTGAATGCCACCTTCAGCTCGCTGGGCGGATTCCTCGCCACGGTCAAAGCGACTTTGTTCACGAGATACCGCGACGAAGAAGCTCTCCGTTTGCTCGACGAGCCCCAAGCTCCGGTACATCCGCTAGTCCAGATCGCGCCCACAGCAGAACCATTGCACGAAACTCGCGCATAACCATGGTTTTTCTGTGAACCCCTGTGTTTCAAGATTTTGAAGTTTGAGTGACAGATGACAGGCAAAGAATCCGGCCACATCGACCACGAAGCCGCGCAAGCCGTCCCGCACACTGCCGCTAATCCTGACGCGCTGGAGCTCGCTCCCGGCACCGTCCACGAAAAACTCGAAGGCTGGATCCCGCAACTCGCCACCGACGAAGAAATCAGCATCGCTCTCGAAAAAGCCTTCGACTACCGCGGCGACGTCACCGTCACCCGCAAAGACGGAACGAAAATCGAAGGCTATCTCTTCGACCGCCGCACCGCTGCCACGCTGAAAGATTCCATCGTTCGCCTTTTTCCCAAGAACGCGAACGAAAAAATCTCCATCTCCTACGCCGACATCGCCGCTCTCGCTTTCACCGGTCGCGACACCGCCGCCGGCAAAAGCTGGGAAGCCTGGATGAAAAAGTACGCCGTCAAGAAAGCCGCCGGCGAGACCAACATCGCCCTCGAACCCGAACCGCTGGATTAAATTGCCTGTCATCCTGAGGCGCAGCATGATCGTCCGAAGGACGGTCCTGCGTGGTCGAAGGATTCCTGGCATCTGAACCGAAGTTAGGATTTCGACAGTTCCGCCCTAACCTTACCGCACTATCTCCTCACTCTAAGAGAGATCTTGTCATTCCGAGAGCCGCCCGGAGCGAACGCGACGGCAAGGCGAGGAATCTGCTTTACCCGACCCCCTCCCTGAATCCTTTTCCCAAATCTCCCGCTCTTCCCTAGGCAGGAGGAAATTTGACTCCCACCATGACCGTCGCTGAACTGCACACTCACCCACCCGCCTCAACCTTCCTCGTGGACGTGCGTTCCAACTCCGAATTCGCCGCCGGCACATTCCCGCCGCCGTGAATATTCCCATGGATCAATCGAGGCGCGCCTCGACGATCTCAACCTGAACCTCCCCATCGTCCTGATCTGCCAGACCGGCAAGCGCGCGCGCGTCACGCACCGGAGGCTCGGCAGTGCCACAATGGATTCGTGGATTTCGACACATTAGCCCGGCAGCACTAAGGATGCCGTCTATCGGCAGATGATCCGCGTGTGCGGCAACCGGGAAGATGCCGAATTGAAAGAGCGCAAATCGCTGCTCCCGCTGCTGCAGCTCTCTGCCTTAGAGGACGAAGCCCGCGAGCTTGCCGCATCGGAGCTCCTCCGGATATGCAACTGGCGCAACAGCAGATGAAGCAACTGCTGAAAGAAGCCGTGGATGCATTGCCCGAGCTGTACCGCTCGGTTTACCAATTGTGCGATGTCGAGGATTTGCGAGGCGACGAGGTCGCTCGGCGGCTGGCAATCCCACGAGCAGCCATGAAATCTCGCCTGCACCGCGCTCGCGGTTTAGTGAGGAGCCACCTCGATGCTGCGCTCTCTCTATCAATTTCGGAAGTAGCTGGTTAAGTTTCGGAGGCTCTTATGGAAGTCACCGTGGAACATCTGGGAGCGTCGCAGTTCGAAATCAAAGCTCCTCAGCATACTGTATTGAGTGACCAGCCGCCAGAAAACGGTGGCCACGATGAAGGCATGACGCCCCCGGAACTCTTGCTCGCCTCACTCGGTTCATGCGCCGGCTTCTACGCAGCCCAATATCTGCGCAAACACAAATTAGCGACTGAAGGTACCCGCGTCCACGTTACTGCCGACCAGCTGAAAGACCCCGCACGCGTCGATAATTGTCACATTCAAATCGAAGCATCCGCGGAACTCACCACACAACATCGAGCCGGAGTCGAGAACGTGTGCATCATTGCCTGATTCACAACACGCTTCTGCATCCCCCGGCCATCGCAATCGAAATTAGCAACTCCGTGCCTGCCGCCGTGTATTGGCCAAGTGATTGTGTCCGTCAGATCGAGGCCCTTTCCCACGGCGGCGGAACTTTAACGGAGGCCATGCCTGCGGCCTTCGCCGCCTGAATGCCCATCTCGGTGTCTTCGAATACCAAACAGAATTCCGGCGCCACCCCGAGCTTGCGGCTGCAAGCAGGAAAGCTTCCGGATTCGGCTTGCTCTTCTTGTAGTCTCCAGCACAGACCATGGTGTCGAACCGGTCGAGCAACTTCAGCACAGCCAGAGAAGCTGACACCGATTCTTTTGTGCTTCCCGACACCACTGCGAGTGGAATCCGGCCGTGCGCGGCCTCGATATGCACCAGCACATCGGGAACCGCTTTGAGCTGCGGAAGCAGCTCGAAATAGAGGCTCTCCTTCCGGCTTGACACTCTCTCTACCGGCATATTCAGTCCATGTCTTTCATTGAGTGTAGAGATGATCTGGACCACGGGCATACCTCCCCAGGCATAGAAAAGCTTTTCCTCAAATTCGCAACTCCATTCTCCCAGCGCCTTCTTCCACGCCTTGTAGTGCAGCGGCATCGAATCAGCAATGGTGCCGTCGCAGTCGAATAAATACGCTTTAAATATTCTCTCGGGCAATTGAAGTGTCATGCAACCGGACGAATACCTTTCATAATTATTTGTTTTTTTGGCGATTGGAACCTTGGGTTTCTTATGGCTGGAAGTTAGTGCGGATGCGGTTTCGCCTCTACGCCGAAGCTTAGCCCTTCAATCAACTCTTCGACTTCATCCTCGGTTCCCCCAAAAAACGTGAACGACACTGCATACCCGCGCGTCAGCACCACCAGCGTCGACTGCCACAGCACTCGCGTCCCCACATCCTTCTGGAGATCGCTGCGCACCACCGTCTTCGTGCCCAAGACAAATTCATAGGGCTCGTTAATCACCTCGAAGCCCTGCGCTTGCGCGACCTCCGTCACTGGCCCAAAATACTGAGCCGCCTCTTTCAAACCCGGATACGCCTCCGCACTCTCGGCCGCTATCAGGATCGACGCGTTCACATCCTCGCCTCGAGCCTGCGGTGGCCGCGAAAACGCTGCCAGGAGCACGCGTGCCGTTTTACCCCAAGCCGCTGATTTGTCTCCAACTGACTTTGTATCGCCATCTTCCTGCTCATTCATCTCCTCCGTCCGCAACACCCACCCCGCTGGTATCTTGCAGGCAAAGCCGAAACTCTGATTTCTGTAAATCCCATTGCTCACCGATCCTGCATCCAAACGCGCTGCGGCGAGTTTCGGAACACGGCGTGCGGAAGATGAAGGGGTACCGGAAGACGCTGATTGTCCATGCGCCGCCTGTTGAGCTCCGGGAAACACCAGGAGCAGCGCGGTCATTGCAATGAAAAGTACGAGACTAAGGCAGGAATCCATCCTCTCTCCGATGTTACAGGAGCAGCGTCGCGGAGTGGACGACTCTGAAAGCGATTACTGCAGCGTACGCCCAGCGGGCTTCGCACCGGCACTCTTATAGTCCGCCGGATAGAGCACCACGCAGCGATCGCGGCCTTCGCCATCGCTCTCCGTGCGAAGATCAGCTTCGTCGCGCAGCGCGAGATGCACCATGCGGCGTTCCCGCGACGACATGGGAGCAAAATGAAATGGTGTCCCCGTCTGCCGGACTTTCTCCGCCGCGACGCTCGCCGCCATGCGTAATTCCTGCAAACGCAGGGACCGCTGATTCTTGCAGTCGAAGGTCACCTTCTCGTGCTCGCCCGAAGGCAGCCGCAAAATTTCGAAAGCCAGCAGTTCAAGCGCGCGAAGCAATTCGCCGCCGCGATCCAGCAGCAACGTCGAATCGGGGCCCGAGAAGTCCACGAAGATCTCGGGCTGTTCCCACTCGCTTAGCGCCGGAGGATCCACGACGATTCGATACTTCAGGTGAAGGCCGCCGTGAGTCACGACAGCCCGCAGAAACTCGTTGATTCGATTGGCAGCAGCAACTTTATCCATAAGATCCGCTCTCAGCTATCGGCCGTCCGAGCTCCCAGCGTACTCAAGCGCTCGCGGCACTGATCACGTTCGCCGTCAGAATCCCAGCTCGGCTGAAGGCTACTTCTCCTTCTTCCTCGCCCGCTTTTCCATCATCTCCCGCATCTCCCGCCCCAGCTTGGTGCGATTCATGATGGCCTGCTGCGCGATCGAGATCAGATTGCTCTCGGTGTAGTAAAGGTTCAAGCCCGCGGCCAGATTGAAGAAGATGAAGCCCATCATCAAGGGCATCATTACCGTCATCATCTTTTGTTGCGCTGGATCCATGCCCGTTTGCGGCGTCATGCGCTGCATCGCAAACATGCTGACCACCATGATAATCGGCAGCAAGAAGTAAGGATCGCGCGCCGACAAATCGCTGATCCAGAGCCAGTGCGCGTGCCGCAAGTCCAGAGCAATGCCCAGCATCCGGTAATACGCAATCAGAAATGGAAACTGAATCAGCAGTGGCAGGCATCCGCCCGCCGGGTTTACTCCTTCTTTCTTATACAGCGCGCTGATCTCTTCATTCATCGCGGCCTTGCGCGGATCGCGCAGACTGTACTTCTTATATTTTTCTTGGATCGATTTGATCTGCGGCTGAATGCGCTGCATCTTCAGCATCGACTTCATCTGCGTGATCCGCAGCGGCAGCAACGCCACCGTGATGATCAGCGTCTGAATCACGATCGCCCATCCCCAGTTGGGATAGATATGTTTATAAGTCCACTTCAGCCACAGGAAGAGGGGACGTGAGATCAGCCCCCACCACCCGAAGTCCACCGTGCCGCGCAAATCGGGCTCGCCATTCTTGATGGTGGGCACACTCACGGCTTCCAGCGACGACAGCTCCTTCGGCCCCACATACACCCGCTCGCGGGTCACGCCACGCAAGTCCGCGACAGCCGCACCGACTACATCAACATTGGTGGTTTCTTTGGAATCCGGTTTCTGCGGATCGCGCGGCACCTGCAAGGAGTTGCGCAACGTCACCATCGCCGCCGTGTTCGGATCGTCGGGTATAAACAGCGCAGTAAAGTATTGATCGCCCGGGCCGGTCCACTCGAAAGGCCCTCGAATCGTATTGCCTCCGCTAATGCTCTTGCCCGCTAGACGCAAGACGAAATTCGGGAAGACCAATGCGGTGCGATCGGTGGAGGCGTCGTTGTGATAATCGATGCGGGACGCGACGTAGGATGCTGGCGTGGCTTGATCGCCGAATCCCGCCGGCCAGGCAGGCGCGGCAAAAATCTCCGCCCCCTTATAGACGACGGAGGTTTCCAGGTTCAGCACGTATGTGTGGTCGAAATGGAAACCCTTGCGGACAACGACATCCTGATCGGCATACTCGAAGGTGATGTCAGCCGGAGCCTTCAGTTGGCCCTCTTTCGAAGCAACATAGAGTACCGAGTTCAGCTTGGTGCGAAGGGTCTCGTCGTAGGTCCACAGTGAAAGCGGATATCCGTATTTCTCCGACGCCGCAGCGTTCACCAGATCCAGCGGCCCGTTCTGCGCGTCATTATCGAATTTCTTCAGAATCCAGGACTTCACCTGCGCGCCACGGTTGGTGAAAGTGATCTTATAGAGATCGTTCTCGATCACGGTTTGAGCTTCAGACCCAGCCTGTTCGTTGACCGTGACAGGAGTAGTTGCAGATGGAACCGACGGAGCGGATGGAACCGCAGCAGCCGGGCCGGCTGCACTTGGTGCCGGCGTAGCGGGTTTCTGCGCCGGCACCGTCGGCGTCTGTGGTCCATACTTCTTCAGCAGCGGCTGGAAAATGATGAGGGCAACGAACGTCAGTAGAAACACGAGAAGCAGCCGCTTCTCCGCGCCGGGTTCTTGCTGAGGATTCTTGAAATCGGCCAAAGTTTGACTATCGCCTCAAATTCCTGGTGCGCCACTACTTGGTACGCACGCGCCACACTTCGCCAAGGATTCTTCTCCCGCGGCCGTTCGAACCACCGGGTCATAGCCGCCTCGGGCAAAGGGATGGCAGCGCAGCACACGGCCCAAAGCCATAAATCCGCCACGCAAGGCGCCGAAGCGCTCCACAGCTTCCATGGCATATTCCGAGCAAGTCGGCACATAGCGGCAGGCTGGCGGCAACATAGGCGAAATCGCCCACTTGTAAACCCGCAGCAATTGCAGCGTGACGATTTTGGCGCTTTGCATCAAGTCTCGTGTGGCGCGGACGCCCCCGTCCGCGCTCCGGCATCTGCCGACAACTTCTGCTCAATCACCGCAAAAGCGCGTTGCACTTCGTTCAGCACATCGGCGAAATCGGCTGTCAGCAATGACTTCTTAGGATTGATCACCACATCCGCCGCGACCCCGGCCGCAGGACGGGACATCCGAACCGCCTCGCGCAAACGCCGCTTCATCCGGTTTCGTTGCACCGCTCCGCCCAGCACGCGCCCCACCGTGAATCCAAGACGCAGCCCGTGTGGCTGCAACTGTGGCACGGACGCCTTAAGCCGAGTTTTCGCGGGCATCTCCGCTTCCGCCCGCGACCAATAGAAAACCGTCATGGATGCGGAAAAATGCCTGCGCCCCTGTTTGTACACGCGCTCGAAATCCGCATGGCGCAATAACCGTGCCGTGCGCGGAAATCCTGCTGCCTTCTTTGCTGGCATGGTGTCCGGTCGGGTTCCCAGCGTGGCATTCGCCATCATGCCCTCGTACTGCAACCTGCGGCCGAGTGTCTCGACGGTAGATGGGAGCGGCACCAGAAAAGCTACTCGCGGAATCCTGGTTTCACGGATACCCGCTTCCGCCCTTTGGCGCGGCGGCGGGATATCACCTTCTTGCCGCCCTGGGTCTTCATGCGCGTGCGAAATCCGTGCTTCTTGCTTCGCTTGCGCCGGTTAGGTTG
>JBEKRE010000049.1:0-37185 GCA_049519055.1 Candidatus Sulfotelmatobacter sp.
GCCCCCAAGCTGCCACCATGGCAACCGCTCACAAGATCGCCGTGATCTTTTACACCATGGTCAAAAACCAAGTCGAATATGACGAGACCATTTGGGATACCAGAGATGCCCAAAGGGAGAAAGGTTGGAGGCAAAACTCAAACGGCACGCCAAACAACTGGGCTACGAGCTCGTTCCCATTGAACCCCAGGCTGCATAACGAACTGGTTGAGGGGCGAGGGGAGTTCCTTGGAAGCCACAGATGGCGATTACACTCAATGTATGGTCCGCCGCCGGACTGCAAGAGGTTTGAAGTTGGGCGAAGGGACAGTCTGCGTAAATGTATCCGGCCTCTTGGTGGAGAATCGCTCTCCGGGCACTTGATGATGATTCGCACGTGCCGGTCCTTTTAAAACCCCTCGGTCACCAGGGACGCGTTTGAGCGTTCAGGTTTTCCGGCACGCCGTTGGACTGTTCTTTCGTCTCCTTCTTTCCTCAGCAGACCTTGGTGGAACTTTCTGCAATCTTCGTCGTCGTGGCGGTGGAAAAGTGGAAAGCGTTCTGTGCTTTCCAAGCGCAGCGTCTTTTCCACGGCCATCAAGCGGCCGCTGGCTGCAACGGCTGATGTCGATACTCTTGGCCGCTGGACAACACAGCCCAGGCCATGCGAGCCAGCTTGTTCGCGATCGCGACCACGACTTTGTTGCGCGGAGCACGCTGCGCCAGCCGATGCACCCACTGCCCGAATCCTCCGGTGTCGTACTTAACGCGAGGTAGTACCGCGCGGGCACCGTGGATCAGCATGCGACGTAGATAGATGTTGCCGCGCTTGCTGATGCCGAACAGCTTGTGCTTGCCCCCGGTGGAGTACTGCCCTGGCACCACGCCAACCCAGGCCGCGAAGTCACGTCCCCGGCGAAAAGCAGCTCCGTTGCCGATGGCGGCCACGGTTGCGGTGGAGACCAGCGGGCCAAAGCCGGGAATTTGGCGCAGCCGCCGGCAACGCGCATCGTCGTTACTAATGCGCTCGATCTCGTCTGTGATCGCCTTAATGTCTATCTCCGTTTGCTGCCACTCCTGCCACAGCCGATCCAGCAGCCAGAGCAGACGCGGGCTTAGGTTCTGCTCGGCATCTTCAATAACGGTTGGTAAGTTCTTGCGCAGCTAGATGGGCCGCGCCCCGAAGGTAAGGCCGCGTTCCAGCAGGAATCCGCGGATCTCGTTGATCAGCGCCGTGCGACGCTGCATCAGTCGGTCGCGCACACGGTGCATGGCCTGCCAATCGAGTTGCTCCTGCGTCTTGATCTGCACAAAGCGCATGTTCTGCTTGGTCACGGCTTCGGCGATCGCTTCGGCATCGATGAAGTCGTGCTTGTTCGATTTGCGGTAGGGTTTGACGAACTGCGCAGCGATGAGCCGCACCTGGTGCCCTTGTGCTCGCAAGGCGTCTCCCATGAAGTGTGCTCCCGCACATGCCTCTAGTCCGATTAATGAGGCCGGCAGGTTCGCTGTGTAGGCCAGCAGTTGCGGGCGAGAGAACTTCTTCCGCAGCAGAACCTTGTTGTGCTCGCCTAATGCAACCAGGTGAAAGGTAGTCTTGCCCAGATCGATGCCGATGGATGCGATGTTCATGTGATGATCCTCCTGATGTAATACCGCCAAGCCAAATCCTACTCGGCGGCGGACCATCTCATTAACCCCTCGCTCGCGCGCAGCCCTTCCTCCTCCTCCTTTTCTCTAGCATCGCATCGCTTCTCGCATCGCGGGCGGGGACGGGCCAAAGTCAAAATCCGGCATGGGTGGTGGTGGGGGGGCGACAATTTTTCCCTCACGGTATAACCCCCCCCCGGCCGATTGACGGGTAGGTATATACAGACGGCAAAATGCTCCCTCCCCCTCCCAGACCCCGATTTTGACTTTCACCGTCCCCGCGAGCAAATTTCTGCACGGTTGCTGCCGGTACCCCAACTTGACCCACCACTCCGATAAGCCGCAGCCCGGCTGCAGCGTATTCAAGGCCCGAACGGGCAACCCGGCTATGTCGGGTTGACAGTCTAACCCATCGAATGGGAGAATCCCCGGCCATGAAATCTGCGCCGTTGTTTGTGGCAGTCTTCTGCGTGGCTACTTCTGGAGCGCTCTTGTCGCAAGCTCTCGATGGCCAGTCTCCCGTGGCGCCCAGACCCGACGGCTTTGTTTTCTGTTCCGACCACGACAATGGGCAACAGGTGCCACTCTATGGCAGGTGCCGGAAGCGCCAGATTGGCAGTCTGAACTGCGGGCAAAAGGTGACGGTGGTTGCCCGGAGCGATGACATGCTCAGGGTCCTGCTATCGGGGGGCTTCCCGCGTTATGTAGCTCTGTCGGCGATTTCCCGGCAGCCCGATAAATTCGTGCCCTTCGACAAAGCCATCGAGGTGCCGAATCTGGGCCCGATCGACTGTTCTTTGCCTCCGCGTCAGCCGCTGGTTGACGGTTTCGTGGTTTGTTCGGATCGCCAGGATTCGGCGCCCGTATATCTCAGTCCGTGCATGCGCAGTTCGTCGGGAAGCCTCGCCTGCGGCGAGAAGGTCGGTGTGCGAGCCCGCCGAGGCGACATGCTTCAGATTTCGACGCCTCCGAATGGGATGCCCCGCTTCGCGCTCGCGTGCTCTGTTTCCCAGAAACCCGACAAGTTTGTTGCCTTTGATGACGACTCTGGCGTGCCGGAGATGAGCGCACCCGCCTGTGCCCAAAAGCCGGAACGCAACCTAACGATGCCGCATGCGACTTTCGCGCCGAACCCCGAGTACACCGAGCAAGCCCGCAAAAAGAAAATCAAGGGCACAGTCGTGTTATCGCTGACGGTTACGGTCGATGGAACGACCCGTGACATTAAGGTGGTGAAAGGAGTGGGATACGGCCTCGATGAAAAGGCGGTTGAAGCGGTCAGCCGTTGGAAGTTCAGTCCCGCCCTCAAGGACGGCCAGTCCATCGAAAAAGAGATTAGCGTCGAGGTCGCCTTCAGTTTGTTTTAGTTCAAGATGACGGGCCGCCCGCCATTCCCTTTTCGGCTCATCATTTGCGTGAATTTGTGGCTCGGGGGATGAAATGGACTGAAACTGGTGGCCGAAGTGGCTGAGGATAAACAGATTGAACACGAGATTGCCACGGTTGAGCGCACGGCTGGGAGAACAACACAACCTCTGGACCTCGGCACGGGTCCGAGAGGTGATCAAGAAGCATTTTGGTATAGAGTTTTCTCGGTGGCACGTATGGCGAATCCTAACCTCTTATCTTGGGTGGACCGCCCGTCGGCCGGTACAGCAGACGAAGAGACGAGATGAAACGGCCATCGAGCTATGGAAGGCTAACGACCTACATCGAATCGTGTTGGATTCAGAAAAACGCGGAGACCACCTTGTTTTCATAGATGAGACTGGCTTCATGATGACTCCCACTATCCGGCGCACCTTTGCGGCCCCAGGAGTGACGCCGATCAATAAGGTCAGCGACCCTCATGGCCGAATTTCTGTGATTGGCGCTGTCAGCATCAGCCCAAAGAGCAAGCGGCTGGGCTGGCATTATCACTTGTTGAATGACAACAGGAACTTCCGGGGGGCCCAATGTCGTCGAGTTCTTGAAGTCCTTGGCAGGGGAAGTAGGAAATTCCATGACGATTATTTGGGACTCAATCATTATCCATTGGTCAGATGTCGTAGCCGTGTGCATGGCTACGCATCCCAGAATTGTGAGCGAGTTTTTCCCGCCATATGCACCGGAATTAAATCCAGTGGATCGGGCATGGTTTTACATAAAGTACGACCGCCTTCCGAACTTCACTCCGGCGACGACAGCCCAGCTACGGAGCTCTGTTGAACGAGAACTCGAAATAATTAAGACGACTCCGCCGTTACTACGATCTTTTATCCACCATTCAGGGCTTCCTCTGGATTTCTGAGTTGCCTATTTGAGCTTATGGATACTGAGTGACCATGCAGCCGGGATGCGTATACCATCCGGGGGTAGGGGTGTAGCATTTTCCCCTCAATGCGTATAACCCCCCGGCCGATTGACGGGATAGTGTGTGGGTGATGTCACGATGTACACACCCTCGTTTCCAACGTTGCGAAACCGCCAATATTCATACGCCTCCGAGCGACATGACATGCGTTGTACCCGCGTCATTCCTGCATGTCCGCGATATCCACTATTGGCTAAACGCGGTGTGGGCGACTCACGTTCTGCCCGCGTCAAATACGGGGGGATGAGCGAGGTGGGGACGAACACTTGCACCGAGCAGAGCAGCTTGAATAAGACGAGGTCAACAGTCCCGAAGCTCAGCTGAAGCGGGCGAGCACGCAACGTCAAAATGCCCTGGCACAGCATGCGTGGAAGCCGTCCGACCAGCCGACATGGCTTACTGCAAGGTTCTATGCAGAGAAGATTCAACCGCTCCTCCCGCCCGTGTCAGCATCAGCTATCGCTCGACACATCTCTGTTTCGCGGTGGTACGCTGGACGCATTCGCGAGGGCTATCGACCGCATCCGAGGCACTGGCATGCGCTGGCGGAGTTGGCGGGAGTCCGCGAGTGAAACGTTTAACTCTCCCCCCCATTAAGCGCGCGCGCCGCAGGTCGGCGGTGTGGGCCACCGGCCAACCCCCTTGTCAGAGACGCCTGATAACGTCAGTTAGCCGCCACGATGGCCTAAAGTGATTGCAGCAAATCGTTGTTTTCGCCACAGCGGGCGGTGCGCAATAAATTAAATACTTTGACTGTCGGGCTGCTGACACGCTATGAAGATGAAAACCCCATCACAAGATGAGGGGTCACGCAGGCGAGATGTTTGTCTGCGCAGAGTTGATGCGGAGAGGCTGGTTCGCAGCGCTCACGGCGCGGGGCTCTCAATCATTCGACATAGTTGCACGCCGAGCCGATGCTCCCGTCTTTGTTACTTAATTGCCCTTCACCAGAGTACCGCTGACAACCGTGTCCGCGTCCGTCTCAACGGCCAGCAGTTCCTTCCCGCAGTCCACAACCACGAAGCTGAAGTGCATTTCGGGTTGCTTCTTCGGCGTTATGGTAGCCGTGCCCCTGCAGTCCGTGCCGACCCTGTAAGAACCCGTGACTGGTTCCTCAGCGAACGTCGTGCTATCCTCCGCACCCGCTATATGTCCGCGTATCACTCCTTCTCCAGAAGGGTTGACCGTTAACTTCAACTCACCGATGAAAGCCACCCATCCTGTGGCGGGCGCCCCTGCGAGGAAGAGGCCGGTTGTTTCAAACCCAAAACTACCCTTAAGTCCGGCATTGGTGCAGGTCGGGGGGCCCTGCTTCACGGCGAATCCCTCCGCAAAAGGGTGAACGGCCAAGAACCCTATTGACGTAACCACAATGGAGAAGGGGCTGCCTCCCGCCGGTGTACCCGTGCCAGTGCAGTTCGAGGCGACTGTGTATGTTCCGGTGACAGACTCAGTGGCAATTACACCATCATGGGATGCTGTCTGCTCTCCAGTAAATGTGCCTGTGGTTGAGTCAAACGTGATCTGGGTCACGGCGGCGGTGGCAGGGGCGCCGTTGCTATCTGTGCCATCGTGCAGAAACCCGTAGGTGCCACTCAGAGAGGCGTTTGAACAAGTCGCCGCCCAGGCAGCGGAACTAAGCGCAAAGCTGGCAAGAACAATCATTCGAGCGATGCAAGACGTTTTGGAAATCATGGTGCTCTCCTCTTCCCTGTTTTTTTTCTTGCTTTAGAGCCGGCCCCTTCATGTGCCTATTGTCCCTATGAGCGTCAAGGTCCCGGTGGCAGTATCAATGCTGTACATCGAGACGCTGTTCGAGCCGGAATTCGCCACATAGGCGAACTTTCCGGACGGATGGATGGCTATCGAGGTAGGAGATAGCTCCGTAGCTATCGTTCCTGTGGGCGTTAAGACCCCGGTCGTGGCGTCGATGGTGTACATCGAGACGCTACCGTCAGCGTTAGACCCCGTCCAATTTGCCACGTAGGCGAACTTACCCGCAGGATCCACAGCTACGGAGAAAGGGTTTGTTCCTGCGGCGATCGACCCTATAAATGTTAGGGCCCCGGTCGCGGCGTCGATGGTGTACATCGAGACGTCGTTCGAGTTGAAATTCGTTACGTAGGCGAACTTACCCGCAGGATCCACGGCTACGGAGTCAGGGCTTGTTCCCGCAGCAATGGTCCCTATGGACGCTAAGGCCCCAGTCGTGGCGTCGATGGTGTACATGGAGACGTCGTTCGAGTCGAAATTGGCTACATAGGCGAACTTGCCCGCAGGATCGACGGCCACGGAGTCGGGACCATATCCTGCGGCGATCATCCCAATGGACGTCAAGGCCCCGGTAGTGCTGTTGATGGTGTACATCGAGACGCTGGAATCACCGCCGAAGCTGCCCGCCGGGAAAGCTCCCCCATCCGCCGCATAAGCGAACTTGCCGGATGGATCCACCGCCACCGAATTGAAAAGCTCCGGAGTTCCGTTTATCCCTGTTCCGATTATCCCTCCTGTGGTGGACGTTAGGGCCCCGGTCGTGGGATTGATGGTGTACGCCAAGACACTGCCAAAATCGATATCCCACACATCCCCAGAACTCGTCACGTAGACGAACTTGCCAGAAGGATCTACGGTCACGGAGTCGGTAAGTTCGTCATTGGAAGGCACCGTTGATCCTATGGACAGGGCCCCGGTAGTGGGGTTGATCGTGTACATGGACACGTAGCCACCACTGTTGCCATTGCAGCCGAAACTCGCCACATAGGCAAACTCTCCGGCAGGGTCCACGGCGATGGATTGCGGACCCACTGTTCCTGTCGTTATGGCGAAGGGCAACGAGTTCGAGCTACCCCCGCCGGGCGCAGGATTGAAGACTGTGACCGCGGCTGTCCCGGCTGCGGCAACGTCACTCGCCGAAATCTGAGCAAGGAGTCCGTTAAGGGCATCACTAGTGGTCGGCCGATCGCTGCCGTTCCAGCGCACGACTGAACCGGCCACCAAATTTGACCCTGGATATGGCCCAACTACCTGCAACTGAAAGGACTGTTCTCCTGCGGGAGCGCAGCTTGGATAGAGATAATTGATCGTCGGGGCGGAGTTGACGCCGCTGGTAATGGTGAAGTTAATCGCCTTGGAGGTGCCACCGCCGGGAGCGGGGTTGGTCACTGTCACGGCCGGCGTGCCGGTTGAGGCGATGCTGGCAGCAGGGACGGCCGCAGTCAATTGCGTGGAGTTGACGAAGGTGGTGGCGGGCGCCGACCCGCCGAAGTTGACCATAGAAGCTGCGACGAAATTTGTCCCATTGATTGTGAGCGTGAAAGCCGCACCGCCAGCAGCGGTACTGTTCGGCGAGATTGTGGTGATTGTTGGAGTGCTGGATGTAGGCTGATTGATCGATGACGGACTGGTGCCGCCTCCGCATCCGGCAAGGAGCAAAAGGCTCACAATACCGCCAACTGCGAGCTTTCTCACTAGCCCTGCTTCGCTTTTCATGGCGTCCTTCCGTTCCACTTACCCACTTCCACATCACCGACCGTACTTAATTCATTCGGAAGCCGGCGCAGGCTCCTCTATTCACCGGACGCCGGCATATTGGCCTGCCGGTTCTGCCGGGAGTGCGTTGTAAGCATGGCGATACCCCTGCGACGGCGGTTCGATCTGCTTCCCGTGGACCGTTCAGTGAATGTCTGCTACTGCCGCGCGGCCCCCTCTATTTAGGAGATCGGAAACGGCGGGCAAAAGACGACAGGAAGGCCAAAGATTTATTGGGCGCCAGGTCCCCAGAAAAGTTGACGGGCCGATTCGGGACTGTGATGGCCCTAGCCCACGCTGTTCTAGTGCGTGGCTGCGGAGCGGAAGGCTCCGCGAGGAGAGACTTGGCTTAAGGATTGGCGAAGCAGAAATTGAGCATTCGGAAGCTTACTCTTCCAGTGGTTCCAGAGTTCGGTTCTCTGCGCTTCAAGCCGCCCCGCTTCGTCAGTCCGTCCGACTCGGCGTAGAAGGTCGGCGAGGGCAGTCCAGGTGCGGGAAATACAGGTGGCGTCGCGCAAATCCTCGTCTGGCTTCGGCCCCCACGCCCTAAGTTTTTCTAACAGTTGCTGATACATATCAATGGCCTTCTGCGGCTGGCCGGTGTCTGCATAGTGATCCGCCTGCGCTTGGAGAGCATGATAAGCATCCGACATCGGCTCGATTTTGTCGGCCGGGTATATTTTGGCCGCGCCCAGCAGTTGAAACGCCCGGTCGATTCGTTGCTGCGCCTCCGCCTTGCTGCCGATCCAGCGCACTGGATACGACGAAGCGGCGAGCAACTCGGCCTCATCGTGCTGCGTGCTGGAATTGGTCTTCGCCTCTCGTATTCGCGCCATGGCCTGGTCGTAGACAGCCAACGCCTTGCGGGAATCGCTATGCCGCAGAACATTACCCGCCTCCAGCGCATAAGTTGCTTCCGCATGCCGGCTGAGATAATCGCTAGAATCCTTCTTAGTCAGTTCCTCAGCGATATCAACCGCTTTTTGAAAGGCGGCCAACGCCTCATCGCTTCGGCCAAGACTCGGCTGAGCATCGGCCCTGCCCAGAATCATACCCTTCTCAGTTAGCGCAATACCCAGATTGACGAGCAGCGCCGCATGTCCACCCGCCGCCTGCTGCTCTTGAAGCTCAACTGCTCGATTCACAGTCTTAAGCGCGCCTTCGAGATCGCCCGACTGGCGAAGAGTATCGGCCAGCACGTCGTAGATGCTTCCCTCCGCAGTGCGTGCCCTTTCCACGGGCCGCGCAATCTCCAGCGCACGCCGGCAGTATCGCGTGGCGTCATCAAAGCGGCGGCAGTTCGCCGCGTTGTCAGCAACGTTCATATAGAAGTAAACCATGCTGTAGGCATCGCGAGGGTCGGCATTTCCGAGACTGAGAAATCGCTCGATGAGAGAAGCTGCATCCTTTGCGTAAGCCGAAGACTCCTCGTGGCGGTTCTCCGAATCGGCCAGCGCCATGCGATCGTGAGCGATGGTGGTAGCGATCAACAGCGCCCGCCGGTTTTTCGCGTCATCCACAAGAATCGGGTCCACGAACTTGGATGCCTGGCTGAGGCTCTCCTTGGCTTCGGCAAATTGCCCCAGGTTTGGAGAAGTCGGATCCCCTTGCGCATGCGCGACCCTCACATATGCAAAAGCGATGTCCAACGCCAGCTCCTTATCGACATGTCCTTCGCTCTCCAGCGACCTCAAGTACTGAAGCGAATCCGAAACCATCTGCATCCGAATCTTGGTCGAGCCCTGCAAACCTCGGATCCGGGCGTCGAGATCGATAAATTTATTCGCCAGTTGACGGACCTGCGCGAAACGCTGCTCGGCGATCTTTCGTTGCCGGTTCGCCACATACAAACCCGAGGAGAGGCTGCCAATCACAAGCACAATGGCGGTTGCGGTTAGCACCACCACCGTGCGATTGCGGCGTACAAATTTGGCGGTGCGATAGGCGAGTGTGTCGGGCCGCGCGCTAATCGGTTCGTGCTTCAGATAACGCTGGAGATCGTTGGCAAATTCAGTGACCGAGGCGTATCGCTCCTGCGGACTCTTCTTCAAAGCTTTGCCAACAATGGTGTCCAGATCTCCACGAAGTTCGCGGCGCAGCTTATCTGGGGTGGCGCCACGTCTTTCGGCGATGAGCTTGCTGTTGTCCGCGGTAGTCGCCTCCGAGACACGCGGAGGCTCGAGGTCGAGCACAGCCTTTACTAGTTCCGCGGGAGAGTGCAGACCTGAACCTGCGGGATGGCGGCCGGACAATAGTACGTAGAGCAACACACCCAATGCGTAAACATCGGTAGCGGTCGTGACCGGCTGGCCCGTAAGTTGCTCGGGCGCAGCGTACTCGGGGGTGAGAGCCGAACCGCCTTCGTGGGTAAGCAAGGTTGCGGCACCCGTCTGGCCTTCGCCCTCCAGGAGTTTGGCAATCCCGAAGTCCAGCAGCTTGACTTCACCGCCGGTGGTGACCAGCACGTTCGAAGGTTTGATGTCGCGATGCACAATCAGATTCGCATGGGCGTGAGCCACTGCGGACAGTACATCCAGAAACAGGCGAACGCGCGCCTCCAGATCGAGCTTGTGCTGGTCGCAATACTGGTCGATCGTCGGGCCGTCAACGTATTCGAGGATGAGATACGGCTGGCCATCGGAGGAAATACCGGCATCGAGAAGTTCGGCAATGTGCGGATGAGTGAGCCGGCCAAGAATGCTGCCTTCACGTTTGAATCGTTCTTCCGTCGCGCGCCCGGCGAGCGCGATGTTCACGAACTTCACCGCAGCTTTCCGTTCGAACCTGCCGTCACTACGACGGGCCAGCCAGACGCTTCCCATTCCGCCGTGGCCGATCTGCGAGATTAAGGTATACGGACCAAGCGCCTGGCCCGCGAGTCCTGTGGAGTTCGGCAACGCCCATCGCCTGTTCTCCAGAAAGCCTTCCTGCGCCAGCACCCGATGTTCGTCGAGAAGTGCTCCCAACTGTGCAGCCAGTGCGGGATCTTGCTCGCGGAGCGAGGAGAGCCAAGCGGCACGCGCATCGTCGGTCAGAGCAAGCGCCTGATCCAGATATGGACTTAGAGCCTGCCACTGATCGGGGCTGAGTGTGGACATGGCGATTCCTCAGAGCGGCAAATCTGTGCAAATTTTCCGATGGAGATAAATGCGCGCTTTCTCCCACTTCCGCTGCACCGTACGTTCTGATACGTCCCGCATGGCGGCGATTTCCGCGAACGAGAAGCCGCAGAAGAACTTCAAATCGATGATCTCGGCGAGGGCGGGTTCCACTTTGCCAAGCTCGTCCAGCGTTTCGCTGATCCGGACAAGCTCCCGGTGATCCACCGCGTTCTCCATCGCTTCGGTGTCCAGCGAGGTAATCTCGAACAGGCCGCCGCGCTTCTGGGCGTGCCGTTCTCGGGCATGGTCGATGATCAATCCTCGCATCACTCGAGCGGCATACCCCATGAATCGTGCCCGGTCGGGAAACGACGGGCCGTCGTGCGCAGCCATGTCCAGGTACGCTTCGTGCAGAAGGGTTGTGGCGCTGAGGCTCACCTCCAACCCGCGTCGCGCGAGTTCACGCTTGGCGAGCCGATGCAACTCGGAATAAAGGGCAGCAAACAATGCTTCCGCGGAGGGCCTGTCCCCTCGTTCGGCTGCGACAATCAGCGAAGAGATTGCCGATCCCACGTCCGCCTCCGGGGGCTGCGGGCCGCCACGTAGCAGCGTCCCCAAATGGCGACAGCTTCTCGCAGATCAACAGGATAGTCAAGCCGGGCGTTAGACTGATCAGAAAGAGCGGATCTGCCCGGCGCGAACACCCGCCATCACTCCCATTTACGCTCGCACGCCCCCATCGCTCATCCCCGCATTTGACGCGAGTGAAACGCATGTCATGTCGCTCGAAGGCGCATGGATAGCGGCGATTTCGCAACGTTGGAAACGAAGGTGTGTACATCGTGACATCACCCACACACTATCCCCCCGGCCGATTGACCCTTCTTTTCCCGCGCCTGTAAGATCAAACTTCATCAGCGTTGATGGCGATCGTCCTGACTTCAGAGGCCAAACAGACCACAGACAAGGATCTACCCTGTGATCCCCCGTGCCCCCTGTGGTGAAGGTTTTCGCCGACTGCCAATGGCGAACTGCTGATTTCAGAACCCATGCCCCACGACCTGCCCAAATCCTACGAGCCGGGCGCGATTGAAACGCGCTGGGCCGAGTACTGGATCAAAGAGAAGCTTTTCTCCGTCCCCACGCCGCCCCCAGGCGAGACCCGTCCCGTATTCACCCTGCTGTTACCGCCCCCGAATGTCACCGGCCGCCTGCACATGGGCCACATGCTCAACCAGACACAAATGGACATCATCGTCCGCTGGCACCGCATGCGCGGCTTCATCACTCTGTGGCTGCCCGGCACCGACCACGCTGGCATCGCCACCCAAATGATGGTGGAACGCGACCTCGCCAAGGAAGGCAAGAAGCGCCGCGACCTGGGCCGGGAAAAATTCATCGAGCGCGTCTGGGAGTGGAAGCGCCACTACGGCGGCGCCATCCTCGACCAGATGAAGCGTCTCGGCGCCTCCGTCGATTGGGACCGCGAATATTTCACCATGGACGAAAATCTTTCCCGCGCCGTGCGCGAAGTCTTCGTCCGCCTCTATGAAGAGGGCCTGATCTATCGTGGCAAATACATCGTCAACTGGTGCCCGCGTTGCGAGACCGCCATCTCCGATCTCGAAGTGAAGCACGAAGATGTCGCCGGAAAACTCTGGGAGGTCCGCTATCCGATCATCGGCACCAACAAATTCATTACCGTAGCAACCACTCGTCCAGAGACCATGCTGGGTGACACGGCTATTGCTGTAAACGAAAAAGATGAGCGTTACACGCATCTCCACGGGGAAAAAGTATTATTGCCCCTGATGAATCGCGAGATCCCCATCATCACCGACGAACTGGCTCAGCCCGAGTTCGGCACCGGCGCGGTGAAGGTCACGCCCGCCCACGATCCCAACGATTTCGAAGTCGGCAAGCGTCACAATCTCGCGCAGATCGACGTGATGGACGAACACGCCCACATGAACCAGAATGCCGGACCGTACGCGGGCCTGGACAGGTATGAAGCCCGCAAGCGCATCCTCGCCGATCTGCAGCAGCAGGGTTTTCTCGTTGCCGAAAAGGACTACGCTCTCTCTCTCGGCAAGTGCGACCGCTGCGGCACGGTAGTGGAGCCGCGCCTCTCTGAGCAGTGGTTCATCAAGATTCAGCCGCTCGCGCACAAAGCGATCGATGTCGTCGAGAGCGGCGAAATCACAATTGTTCCGGAAAATTACAAGCAGATTTACTTGAACTGGATGAACAACATCCACGACTGGTGCATCTCGCGCCAGTTGTGGTGGGGACATCGCATTCCGGCCTGGCGCTGCTCTTGCGGCGATTTCATCGTCGCCCGCGAGACGCCCGCGAAGTGCCCGAAGTGCGGTGGCTCAAAACTCGAGCAAGATACGGACGTTCTCGACACTTGGTTCTCCTCCGGACTCTTGCCGTTCACGACGCTAGGCTGGCCGGAAAAAACCCGCGATCAGGCGGTCTTCTATCCCACCACCCTGCTCATCACCGCGTACGAAATTCTCTTCTTCTGGGTCGCGCGCATGATCATGTTCGGCTGCCACTTTATGCAGGAGCACGAACAGGATCCCTTGATCAAGAAAGCCAGCGGCTGGGCTGACAAGAAAAACGATAGCGTCCCGTTCCGCCAGGTTTACATCCACGCGCTGGTTCGTGATGCCGAGCGGCAGAAAATGTCGAAGACCAAAGGCAATGTGGTTGATCCGCTCGAAGTCATCGAGCGCTTCGGCACCGACGCAACGAGGTTCACTCTAGCCGCCATGGCCGCTCCCGGTACTGACATCGCCTTCAGCGAAAGCCGCACCGACGGTTATCGCGCCTTCGCCAACAAAATCTGGAACGCCGCCAGATTCATGTTCATGAATGTTGACCGCCAGGAATGTGGCGCGGGCGCCCTCGCCCGCGAAATCTCCCCGGTGACCACGGGCATTCCCGGCTTCCACCCGACAACCCTCGAAGACCGCTGGATCCTCTCCCGCTTCAATCGCGTCACCGCGGAAGTGAACGGCGCCCTTGAAACCTACCGCTTCCACGAGGCCGCTAATCGCATCTACGATTTTTTCTGGGGAGAGTTCTGCGACTGGTATCTGGAACTCATCAAGCCGCGCCTGAACTTCGAGAACGATGCGGATAAAACTCAAGCCGGCATCGCCTGCGCTAATCTGGTCAATCTATTCGACGCATCCTTGCGCCTTCTGCATCCCGTAATGCCGTTCATCACCGAAGAAATCTGGCAGGCGATCTACGAAGGGAATCCCCCCCTGAAGTCGATTGCCCTCGCAGGATATCCACAGGCCGATGAGAAACAGTTTGATCTCGCCGCCGAAACCGAGATGGCAATCCTCCAAGACTTGATCGTGAACATAAGAAATGTCCGAGCAGAATTGAAGGCCGAACCCAAGGTGAAAGTTGAGATCGAGGTATTCGCCCCCGGATCCGAAGTTCGCGCAATGATCGACCAGAATCTCCGCTCTATTCTGCTCGATCGTTCCGCGAACGTGGCAAAGATCACGTTTGTGAGCTCCTCGCTAGCCAAGCAAGCCGGTGCCCGCAGCACCGCGCGCTTCGATGTGCACGTCATCTACGAACGAAAAATCGACCTCGCCGCCGAACGCGACCGCTTGAACAAAGATTTGGAGAAGATCGAGAAAGAGTTTGCGAACAATCAGCGGCAATTAAGCAACGAACAATTCTTGGCCAAGGCTCCCGAAAAAATAGTCGGAGGCTTGCGCCGTCGGGAAGGAGAATTGGTCGCCCTACGTGAAAAGATAAAACGTCAGCTGGAAGGCTTGAACGCACCGGACCTGGAGCCTTAGAAAATAGAAAACGGAAACTGACTACTGGCAACTGCCCATGGACTTTAACAGCCGACGCATCACCGCGATCATCGAGAACGCGCTGCTCGAAGACCGGGCCACGCGCGATGCCACCAGCTATGCCTGCATCGATCCCAACCAGCGCGCTTCGGCCACCATCCTCGCCAAGGAGGACTGTATTCTCGCCGGCATCGGCTGTGTGGGCCGCATCCTCGATGTTTACGCCGCGCTTGATGGCGCCGTCACTTCGCACTACGAAGTCACAACTCATCCTGAAATCTTCGATGGTGTCCGCCTCCACAAAAGCCAGTCGGTCGCGGTAATCCGGCACAACGCCCGTGTGATTCTTTCGTGTGAGCGCGTCATCCTGAATTTTCTGCAGCGCATGAGCGGCATCGCCACGCTGACCCGCAAGTTTGTCGAAGCCGTCTCCGGCACGAAAGCGCGCATTCTCGATACGCGAAAAACCGCTCCTGGCCTGCGCGTCATCGACAAGTACGCCGTCCGCTGCGGCGGTGGCCAGAACCACCGCCTCGATCTTTCCGACGGAGTCCTCATCAAGAACAACCACATCGTCCTTGCCGGCGGAATCGCGCCCGCACTGGAGCGAGCACACCGCAACCGCCGCGGCTCACAGCCCATTGAGCTGGAAGTGCGTACTGCTCAAGAACTCGAAGACGCCATCGCCCATGGCGCGGAGGCCGTTTTGCTCGATAACATGTCTGTCGCGGAAGTGAGCCGCGCCGTCGAACGGTGCGGCAAAATAGAGCGACGCATTCCCCTTGAATGTTCGGGCGGAATTCGTCTCGAGAATGTTCGCGCCTACGCCGAGACCGGCGTGGATTTCATCTCGATCGGCCTGCTGACTCACTCAACTCACGCCGCCGACATGAGTATGCGAGTGATTCCAGCGTGAAAGATTGCTCATGCGTTGAGTTCGGAAACTGATTGACGCTAGCCGCTAGCGGCGCAGAGATTACTCGCGAACGCGTGCAGCGCCGCGTAAAGCTGGCCTCGTTAGTTTGTGCTTTTCCTCCCACTCCCGCATAATTCTCGTTATTACGAAGATGACCTCAACCCGAAAGACCCGTCTTTCGCGCCCGATAACCCCGGCGCCGCACGAGCAAGCTACCGACGCTGGTCTCGGCCGCATCGTGCACCTCCTGATGGCGAACGCAACAGTCGTGGTGAGCGGAACAAAAATCGCGCAGGAGATTTCCTCCAACCGTTCCGAGGTCTGGCGACTCGTGCAGCAATTGCGCGGTCTCGGCGTCGATGTCGCCGGACATCCTGCCACCGGATATCAACTCAAGTCTGTGCCAGATCTCTTGCTCCCCGAAATCCTCGGGCCCTTGCTTCGCGGCACAATCTTCGATGCTCACGTTCATCACTTCTATAAAATTGGTTCGACCAACACCGCGGCCATGGCGGCTGCATCGCAGGGCGTGCCCGAGGGTAGCGTGTTTCTCGCCGAAGAGCAGACGGCAGGCCGCGGCCGCGGCGCTAATTCCTGGGAGTCGGCTCGTTCCGCCGGAATTTACTGCTCGGTTGTGTTACGTCCAGCGCTACCACCCTCGGATGTGCTGGTGATGGCCCTGGCCGCAGGATTGGCCGTGCGCGCGGCCATCGAACAAGTCGACCCTCGCGTAACCCCAGACCTGAAGTGGCCCAATGATGTGCTCATCGACGGCAAGAAAGTCTGTGGCATTCTCACCGAGATGAATGCCGAAGTCACGCGTGTCCGCTACATCGTCGTCGGCATCGGTATCAACGTCAATCATTCGAGCTTTCCCAAGGAACTGCAGGATGAGGCGATCTCCCTGCGCATGGCGACCGGGAGTGAATCATCGCGCGTTGAACTTGCCGCTGCTTTGTTAAAATCGCTCGACCAGGAATATCGACTGCTGGCAGAACCCAGAGGTGCGCGCCAGTCCATCCTACGGAGATTTGCTGAGCATTCCTCATGGGTGCGAGGGAAGCGGGTCCGCATCGAAGAAAATGGCTCAAGAGTGGAAGGAACCACCGACGGCTTGGATGATCGCGGTTTTCTCCGGGTGCGGACTGCGCAAGGTGTGCAAACGATTTTGAGTGGCACAGTGAGAGCCCAGTGAAATTAGGACGCGGTGCCACAATTGGGTCGTAAAAGAGCACGGCCTTAGCGGTGCCGCCACATCCATTAGATCCGTGGGGCTTTAGCCCCTGAGGAACCATGCTTTTTGTTCTCGATGTCGGCAACACCAACACGGTCCTCGGAGTCTTTGCCCGGGTTGCGAAAGTTCACCCCGGCGGAGATACCGATGATTCTCCGCGCTACGAGCGCCTGGTCGCGAACTGGCGTGTTGCCACCAGACAAGGCAGCACCGTGGACGAGTACGGCGTCCTGTTCCGCAATTTATTCTCCATGGCCAGCTTGGAGGCATCGGGCATCACTGGCATTGTGATTTCGTCCGTCGTGCCCCCGCTTGATCCTGTGCTTCGCCAAGTCTGCGAGCGCTACTTCAATTCCAAGCCGCTCCTGATCGAACCGGGCGTAAAAACTGGCATGCCCGTGCACTACGACAATCCCGCGGAGGTTGGTGCCGACCGCATCGTCAACGCCGTCGCCGCATTTGAAAAAAACGGTGGCCCCTGCGTGATCGTCGACTTCGGCACCGCAACCACATTCGACTGCGTCTCGGCCAAGGGTGAATATCTTGGGGGAGTAATTTGCCCCGGCATTGGCATCTCGGCCGATGCGCTTTTTCAGCGGACCGCGCGCCTGCCCCGCGTGGAGATTCGCAAGCCCGCCCGCGTAATCGGAACCAACACCGTGGGCAGCCTGCAATCCGGCCTCTACTACGGCTATCTCGGCTTGGTCGATGGCATCCTGGAACTTCTGCTCGAAGAACTCGGCAAAGAGACAAAAGTGATTGCCACCGGCGGCCTGGGCCCGATGATCGGCACGGGATCAAAATACATCAAGCAAGTAGACGATTTCCTAACCCTCGAAGGCCTGCGTATTATCTGGGAGCGCAACGTCGCTGCCCGGCCAGGCCTCGTGTCCAAGACGGCGCAAAAGCCCTTATCCAGACCGAAGAACGGCGAACCAATTTCTTCCCCGCCGCGTTCCACCCGCTGAGCCCCGTGGAAAATTACTTCAATTACTTCACAGAAATCGAGGAGCAGTTCCTTCGCCGCCGCGGCGGCGGCCTGCTACTCACCACGCTCGACTGGGCTCTCATCGAGACCTGGAAAGACGCCGGCATCCCTCTCGAGGCGGCACTGCGCGGAATCGATGCCGCCTTCGACCGCTACGATGCCCGACCCTCGAAAGCCAAGAAGGTGAACAGCCTGGCCTATTGTTCTCAGGAAGTGCTGGCCGCCGCGGAAGACATGAAAGAAGCAGCAGTCGGTGCTTGCGCCGGAGGCCCATCGACCAAATCACCCCCGGCCCAGGGCTTTGAACCCGCAACGATTGCAACTTTCCTGCGCCACAACGCAGATCTTCTCCAGGCAGCAAAACTGCCGCACAGCGCCGGAGTCTCGATTCTCACCATCGCCCAGGAGTCTGCATCCACCCTCCGCAGATTGGCCGGTGAAATCGAAAGCGTGAAAGCAAGGTCGAGGCTAGAAGATTTGGAGCGCCATCTCACCGTGCTCGAAGAAAAACTCTTTGCCGCCCTGCTCGCCGCCACTCCCGACGAAGAAGTCGTGAACGCACGCGCCCAGGCTGATCGCGAACTCTCACCCTACCGCCGCAAGATGGCAGCCGCGCAGATCGACCAATTACGAAAGCAATACGTCCACAAGCGTCTTCTGGAAAAATACGACATCCCTCGTTTGAGTCTGTTCTATATGTGACTCGAAATCTGCATGCATCGAAGTCACGAACTCCTGCTGTAACGTGGAAGAGCGGCGCTTCATCGGCCTGTCCTGGGCGAAGCCGAATGGGCCGCGTAAAGCGCTCGCGATTGATTCGGGCTTTAGCCCCTGAGGTCTTTGTCGATTGATCCACTCCTTCGATGCACTCGTTCTCGGAGGCGGCGCGGCCGGACTGATGTGCGCCATCGAAGCCGGCAAGCGCGGCCGCCGCGTCGCCGTCCTCGAACACGCCGATCGCCTCGGGAAGAAAATCCTGATCTCCGGCGGCGGACGCTGCAATTTCACTAACCTTCACTGCCAGCCAGAAAACTTTCTCTCCGCGAATCCGCACTTCGCCAAGTCAGCCCTGGCTCGCTACACGCCGGCCGACTTCATCGCTCTCGTCGAAAAGCACGGCATCCCCTATCACGAAAAAACCTTAGGCCAGCTTTTCTGCGACCACTCCGCCGGCGACATGCTCGCCATGCTCGAAGCCGAATGCCGCGACGTCGGTGTCACCGTCTTTCTGAATAGCAACATCCGGCAAGTTGAGCGAACCACCGACTTCACTGTTCAGTCGAAAATCGCCCGCTCCGAAAACGTGGAGTTCCGAGCACCAACCCTGGTAGTTGCCACTGGCGGTCTCTCTATTTCGAAGATCGGCGCCACCTCGTTCGGCTATGATCTCGCCCGCCAGTTCGGCCTCGCCATTCGCGACCCCTGGCCCGGACTTGTTCCGCTGACACTAAGCCCCTTAGATTGTTCCCGCTACTGTGACCTCGCCGGCGTTTCAACAGAAGTAATCGCATCGACGAGCACTCAAAATGGCATCCAGCAATTTCGCGAGAAGATGCTGATCACGCATCGCGGCCTGAGCGGCCCCGCCATCCTCCAGATTTCTTCCTACTGGCAAAAGCCGCAGCCCATCCTGATCGATCTGGCGCCCAGCCGAGAACTTACCGCCGCATTTCGCGATCCGAAAACGCCAAGAACCCTGCAGACGCTTCGAACCGAATTGCGAAACTTCCTCCCGCATCGCCTCGCCGACCGTTGGCTCGATCTCCATACCCCAAGCTCCTGGACGAATCAAGCCCTCGCTAACCTCGAAAATCAGGCGCACGCCTGGGCGATCTCGCCCGCAGGAACCGAAGGTTACGAGAAAGCCGAAGTCACCGCCGGCGGCGTTGACACAGCCGAACTCTCCGCCAAGACCATGGAGAGCCGGAAAGTCTCCGGCCTGTTTTTCATCGGCGAAGTCGTAGACGTCACCGGACATCTCGGGGGCTTCAATTTTCAATGGGCGTGGTCTTCAGGCGTCGCCGCGGGTCGGACGCTGTAATGGTCTTATGACTGGCTAGAATCCGGCTCCTGTGGTATTTCTTTGCGTTGCTCCGGCTGTACGAGGAGCTCGCTATGCCTCACCGAATTGCCCTGCTTTTTGCTGTCATGCTAGTGCTGCCGAACTTGCGAGCGCAGACGGCATCTACAACACAACCCACGTCGGGCGTCATATCGAAGGCCGATCGCGAACGCGCACTGGGTATTCTTGACGGTGTCTCAAAAGGCATTGAGGAGCGTTACTACGACCCGAAGATGAAAGGGCTGGACTGGAATGCTGTGTTGTCGCACGCGCGAGCCAAGATTGCAGCGTCCAATTCGCTCAATGAGGCGCTCACGCAAATTGCTGTCGCCGTCGACGCGCTGCACGACTCGCATACGAGATTTCGGCCGCCTGCACGGCCCTATCACTTGGACTTTGGCTTCGAGCAGCAGATGATTTGGAGTCTGTGTTTCGTCACCCGGGTGCAGCCGGGGTCTGACGCCGAGGCAAAGGGGCTAAAGCCCGGAGCCCAAATCCTGGCCATTAATGGAACCGCGCCCACCCGGCAGAATCTTCGCAGCATTGAGTACATTGAGTACTTGGATTATATTTTGAATCCCTGCCCGGAAATGCAGCTGGAGGTCCAATACCCCTCAGGAGAAACACAGGAGATTGAAATAAAAGCGAAAATGACCATGTCGCCGGACTTGGCTTACCGCCCGGGGGCGGGCGTACTTTACGATGCGATGCGCAATAGCGAGGACCTAAGACACCGAATGAGGCCGCAGATTGTTCACTTTGGCGACGTGGGCATTCTTAAGCTTCCGTGGTTTGTTTATCCCACCCCTCACTCCTACGGCGTGCCCCATGAGGGGGATAACTTCTACGATCTGCCCGGCACGATCCGCAAGGATAAAGCCCTGATTGTGGATCTGCGGGGCAATCACGGCGGATTAGCGAGCGCGGAGGAGTATTTCATCAGAATGTTTTTCGACCATGACGTGAAAGTCTTTGACAAGGTGGAACGCAAGAAGACCTCGCCGGAAATCGTTAAAAAGGGGCCATACTTCCCCGGAAAAGTGATCGTGCTGGTCGATAGCGAGTCGGCTTCGGCAGCCGAGATCTTCGCCCGCGTGATGCAACTGGGAAAGCGCGGCACCGTAATCGGCGACCGTACTACAGGCAGCGTGATGGAAGCAACGGGCTTTTACTTCGCAAGCTCCGGTGTCGACTACGGTGCGGAAGTCACCATAGCGAACTTGATCATGACGGATGGCAACAGCCTCGAACACCGCGGGGAACCCCGGACGAGGTAGCGTTCCCCCAGCCACTCGATCTAGCTTCCGGGCGCGATCCCGTCCTGTCCCGTGCCGCGCAAGAACTCGGCGTCACCCTGCCCCCAGAAACCGCTGGAAAGCTCTTTCCCTACGAGTGGCCGAAAGAGTAGCACGCATTGGCTGCATCCGAATGGAAGCAGGAACGCCCTGTTTGCGACCGCGATACCATCCCAGAGTTCCGCTCTCGCATAAACCTGACGTCTCGCTTAAAATGCCGTCCATGTCAAAGAAAACCGAAATGAGCGATTCGTCCCTCTGGGTGGTCGTAATTGTCTTGGTGGCGCTGGCCGCCTATATGTATTTCAGGAGGTAGCCCCGAGTCCGAAGCCGATCCCCGTCTCGCTCATCGACGGGATCGTGAGCGCTACCGCTGCTATCGTCAACGAGCATCTGCAGACAAACTGTGGCGTGTTGCCATCTCCAATCGTGATAATTGCAAGCGCGGCATAAAGGGATGTTCTTAGTACTGCAGGCTTCGCTGAGGTAGCCCCGAATGCCGCGACCCGGTTGGCTCGTCCTGATACTCCCATGGCCGGTACTCGGAAGTGGACAGAACTCAGAACAGAGCATCCCTTCCTATAAACAATACGGCGCGATAGAGCACCGGAATCCATACATTCTAGAGTTCAAGAACGATTCCGGGATGCTCCTGTTCTAGGGTGCTGAGCACATGGTCGACCCGCAAAACCCGCAAGTTGCTGATATCGAGAACCGGTGGGCCGCTTTCCGACCCACCGTTGCATACAACGAGGGCGGCAATCCAGAAACATTCGAGGACTTTAGGGAGGCAGTGCAGACATACGGCGAGGCCGGTCTTGTGCGCTCTCTCGCCGCGCGGGATCAGGTGCCAGTGGCGACGCTCGAGCCACCATTCGATATGGAAGTAGCTTACCTTCTTGAGACTTATACTCCGCAACAGCTTAAGGTCTTCTATGCTCTGCGTCAGGTCACAGAGGAACGGTCGCGAAAAGCAAATACTTCGTTGGACGATCGCATCAACAGCTGGCTGTCGCGATATTTACCCGCACACGGGTTAAAGAACTCGCCAAACACTCTTGCTGAGCTCGGTGCCGCGTGCATGAGCCTATTTCCAGAACTCACCGATTGGCATCAGGTTCCAGAGGACTGGTTTGGACCGCGCAAGTTGGGGCACTACACAAACGACTTGGCCCGCGACTCCGGCAACTTTAGAAATCGATATGTTTTTCGTTTGCTTGTCGCTCGGGTGAGACGAGGAGATCGTGTCTTCGCTGTTATCGGCTCATCCCATGTCGTAGTGCTAGAACCCGCGCTGACGAACGAGTTTGGGCCGGCCTTGTTGCGGGTGAATGGATTGACAGGAACCTCCCGCCATTGAAGTATTGCGCCCGTCCGGTTGCCCGCAGCAACCCTTGTAAAGATAGATCCTCGCGTCTTCCCCAGAAATTGAATCTGGCCTCCCGTTCCTTGTCCTCTCCATGCCGTAGAATCGACTCTTGCTCCTAAACATTGAAAAGCTCGTCTACGGCGGCGACGGACTATCTCGCCTTCCCGCCGACTCTCGCGGACGCGGCAAAGCCGCTTTCGTTCCCTTCGTTCTTGCCGGAGAGAAAATCGAAGCCGTTCTTACCGAGGAAAAGCCCGGTTTCGCCCGCGCCCAAGCCACGGCAATCATCGGACCATCGCCGAACCGTGTTCCGCCGCCCTGTCCGCATTTCGGCCGCTGCGGCGGATGCCACTATCAGCACACCACCTACGAGCAGCAACTTGAAATCAAGAAAGCAATCCTGCGTGAGAACCTGCGCCGCATCGCCAAGCTCGAACTGCAGCGCGAAATCGACGTACATCCCTCGCCGCCGTGGAACTATCGCAATCGTTCGCGATTCCAGGTGCGGGCGTGCCCCGATTTCGCCGCCGGATACTTCAAATTTTCCTCGCACGAACTGCTTCCCGTCGAAGAATGCCCCATCAGCTCCCCTCTGATCAACCGCGCCCTCGCCGCCCTGTGGCGCACGGGACGCGTCGGCAAAGCCGTCGAAGGCGTGCGCGAGGTCGAGTTCTTCGCCAATAGCGACGATTCCCAAGTCCTGGTCGAGCTATTGTGCGCTCCTGAGGCTCGACGCGCGGCCGTGCGCGCCTGGGCGGAAGAATTATCGACGTCCATGCCTGAGATCGTCGGCGTCACCGCCTTCCGCGAGCCGCAAAAAGGCGTGCAGGAGCCGTTGGTCGCCGTCGGCGCCTCGGAGCTGACCTATCAGACAAAGACGGCAGCCTACCGCGTAAGCGCCGGAGCCTTCTTCCAGACCAACCGTTTTCTCATCGATGAGCTGGCCAACATCGTCACGCACGACCGCTCCGGCGACCTGGCCCTCGATCTCTATGCCGGCGTTGGACTGTTTTCCACAGCCCTGACCGGTAGCATCCGTCACATCGTTTCGGTTGAGTCCTCACAGACTGCCGCCGCCGATCTTAAATACAATCTGCCCTTGAATGCAGAAGTTTTTCATACTGCGACCGACCAGTACCTGGTCCAACGCGGTGATAGCGGTCGGGCCGGGAATAGAGCAGTCCCCCCCCTTAAGCCTGATCTGGTGGTCGTAGATCCGCCGCGAGGCGGCTTGGGAGAACGGGTGGCGCGTCTGCTTGCAGAAGTCGACGCGCCCCGCGTGAGCTATGTCTCCTGCGATCCCGCGACCTTGGCCCGCGACCTGCTGCCACTCCAGGCCGCCGGTTATTGCGTTGAGGAGGTGCATCTCGTCGATTTGTTCCCCCAAACCTATCACCTCGAAAGCGTCCTGCACTTAGTCCGCTGACGCCAACAAGCCGTTGACCGGCCTGTGACGCGGAATGCAGACACGAACCCGAATGCCCGTACACGAACCGGAACGCGCGCTCAACCAGAATGCCTACGCGAATGCAGAAAGCCTGTGCAGACGCCGAACACCCGCAACCGTGGTACGCCTGCGTTAACGCGGAACGCCAGCGCCACGTAAAGCTAAGCTCGATGGTTGATCCATCTCCGCACAGGCGCACAAATGCCGCCCCTGCCCTGGCTCACGCTTCCCGCTCAACCAAGTCCATTTGAATTCCAATTCAAGCCCGCACGCTAACCCATGGTCTGGGCTTCCATCTCCTATCTCCTATGCCGCAGGAGTGGTCCCCCTGTGGGATCTCAACTTTCCTCCGGGAAGACTGGACCCGCTAACTCTGCGTCTCATCGTCATCTGCTTCGTCCGACGCCTCCGCCGCCGCACCCGACTGTCGGTATTCCGCGATCAGCCTGAGCGCCTTCCCCGCGTCCTCTTCCCTCACCAAAATGATCATTCCCCCGAGCCCCGGAAACGCATCCTGCAACAAGCTGGCCGACTGCAGATCGTTCTCAATCCCCGCCGAATCCAGCAGTCCCTTCACCACCAGCGCCTCCGATTCTTGTTCGCTATCAAACACCTTCACCAGCTTCTCGTTCGGATCAGGCCGCCGTTTTTCCGCCGTTGCATTCGAGCGCTCTGCCATGGTGATCTCCATTCCCGGGTCCGCCAGCCGAGGCTCGGACTCCGCGTCCCTCAGATTCTAACTCTTCCCATGAAGTTGCATTTTGCGGCCTCCTAGTCTCCCGTTCGATATCATTCCGAGAGCAGCCGTTTTTCAGGCGGAGCGAGGAACCTCCGCGAGGATCGCCACCGTAATCGAGATCATCTACAGTCAGTATTATCTAAGTCCCGGTGCTGGTATTCCATGTCGAAGCTCCGACACAACCAACCTGCACTCCCACTCGACGCCGCCCTGTTCGCCGGCAAGCCGCGTAAGCCCGTTCCTCATGAATTCGTGCTTGACGCGATCGCTCCTCTCTCGCCCGAAACCCGCCCCATGTTCGGCTGCCTAGCAATCTATGTCGGGGAGAAAATCGTCCTCATCCTTCGCGACAAACCCACTTACACCGCCGATAACGGAGTCTGGCTGGCCACCACCGAAGAGCATCACCTAAGCCTACTCCCGGAGTTTCCCAATATGCGGTCAATCGGTCTGCTAGGCAAGAAGGTGACAGGCTGGCAGGTTCTTCCTGTCGACGCACCGGATTTCGAGGAAGCCGCACTCCACGCCTGCGACCTGGTCCTGGCCGGCGATCCTCGAATCGGCAAAGTGCCGGCATCTCGGCGAGCCTCGAAAGCGATGTCCCGGAAAGCAGTGTCCCGGAAAGCAGTGTCCCGGAAAGCAGTGTCCCGGAAGGGAACGAATTCCTCAAAGCCAGCGTCCGCCCTCGGAAGTTCGAAATCTCGTAAGAAGAAATCCAGCCGATCCTCCAAATCTTAGCGACCCGCTCGCCACCGGCCTAGACCCGGCACTTTCGGGCGGTTTTATTTGTTGTTCCGATAGGCGCAATATATGCTGAACAAAGCGGCGCAACGTCCAATCGCGGACGGTCATCCAACCTGTGGGCAAGAAAAGCTGTGGGGCACCAAAAGGATCACTATGAATTCTGGGCAGTCGTCAGACCATGACAAACATCCACCTTTCGCCCGTGCGGAAGCCGATCAAATTGCAGCCGACGAAGAAGCTCGCCGAATCCGCCGCCTGCAGCTGATGATCAGCATGGTTTCCTCCGTCATCTGCCAGGACCCCAGCCTCACCGTCGAAGAAGCCTCCGAACTCGCCGCGGGCGCCAAGCGCGCCGCACTCGCCATGTTCCCCGACAAAGAACTCGCCTACGACCTTCTCTACAAACCCCGCCTGCAGCGCCTCATGCGCGAACGCTTTCGCCTGCAGTAGCAGTCTGGATTTGTTGTCATCCCGAGCGAGCAAGCCGGTGAGCGAGGCGTAAGCGCACCGGCTCGCGCACAGTCAAAAACCTGCCCTGAGCGAAGCCGAGGGGGATCCCTATTCCATTTCGACGCAGGGTGCAATCGCGTTCTTCCCCCGCCTCGCCCCTATTCATCCACCACCGAATTCCTCAGCATCCCCACACCCTCCACGCCGATCTCCATCACGTCTCCCGCCACCACCGGACCCACGCCCGCCGGCGTCCCGGTCGCAATCAGATCCCCCGGCAGCAGCGTCATCGCCTGCGAAATAAAACGAATCACCACATCCAGCGGAAATACAAAATCCTTCGTATTCCCCGACTGCCGCACCGCGCCATTCACCCGCGTCTCCACGCCCACTCCCGCCCACGGATCCAGCCCATCCACCACCACCGGACCCACCGGACACGACGTATCAAACCCCTTCGCCCGCGCCCACTGATCCTCTTTTTTCTGTATGTCGCGCATGGTGACATCATTCAGACAGGTATAGCCGAGAATGTACGGCCGCACATCCTCCCCATCCGCCAGCAGATGGCACTTCTTTCCCATCACCACACAAAGCTCACCCTCATAATCGACGCGCTGCGAAATCTTCGGACGCTTCACCACCCCTCCCGGCGCCAATAGCGCCGAGTTCGGCTTGAAGAACAACAGCGGCTCCGTCGGCACCTCGCTGCCCAACTCCGCCGCGTGTTCCCGATAATTTCGCCCCACGCACACAATCTTCGACGGCCGCACCGGAGGCAGCAACGCCGCCTCATCCAGCGCAACCGGTTCGATCCGTCGCGTCCGCAACCCCTCCACGTCGCCATCGGATTCCTCCGGCGCCGTCAGTAGGATCCTCAGAATCGAATCGCGTCCCGCCACCGATTCGACCAGCCCATACTGAGCCTCCCCGTTCAGGTGAAAGCGGCAATATTTCATCGTCATCTATCTAACCATGAGTAAAGGAACTCCGGCGAAAACTTTTCCAAGCAAGACTTCATAGGATGTCGTCTCCGCCAACTCGCGTGGGGACAGCCGCCGTGGCCATCCAGCCAAGTTAGCCAGGCAATATAGGTGCCGATTACTATGGCACACTCTCACTGGTCTCCGCGGACCTCGCACTCTCATTCCCCCGCTGATCCGCTGCCGACACAGAATAAAAATAAGTCCTCCCCGCCACCACCTTCATATCCCGAAACGCCGGCGTCTTCACCAGTTCGGAGTTTATCTTCACCGCCGCCGTCCCGTCTTCATGCCGGTAAACGTTGTAGCCGTCCAGGTCCGCATCCGCCACCGGAGTCCAGATCAAATCAATAAACGGCGGTTGTCCCGGCCCCGAAAACACTGCCTGCAACCCGGAAGGCACCGCCGGCGGAAAGACGTCATGCGCGAATGCTTTCACCTCTGGCGTGTCATCGCCCTCCACCTCAACCGCCGCTTTGCCCGCCGTCTCCATTACGCTCACCACCGTCCCTCGGTAGAGATACGTCTTCTCCCACTCGAAGGTTTGATCGAGAAAAGATGAAATGGCTTTGCCCGCTCCCAGCGCGCATTCCGTAGCCTCCACGTCCGCAACCTTGGTTTCGTTCGAGCTTGATTCCGCACGCCGGTAGATCCGGAACAGATATTGAACGCCGCTTCTTCCCTCAGGCGTCGCCGGACACTTCCATGAAATCAGCACACCAGTCGCCGTCGTATGCGCGGAAAAATCCACGAAAGGCGGCAGCGTCGGCACCAGCGGCATCCGCGCCTGATTCGAAATCCCCGCTCCCCGTCCCGCCTTATTCAGCACCTCTACCGCATACGTAGCAAACTCAGTCGGATGTTCTTGCTCGATCGCGGCCGGCAAAGTATCCGTGCAGCTCGCACTCAGTTTTTTCCCCGACGCTTTCTTTGCCGTCTGCTCGAAATCCGCTGGTGGCGCTGCCTCTCCCACCGGCGTCCCACATTGCTTCAGCGCACCCGCAAGGCTCCGGCAAATCTCAGTCTTTCCCAGATAGCGGGTCCTCTGCCGGTCCGTGGTACGCGCCGGAATCGTCCACATCAACGTCACCTGGTGGCCCTTCCGCGCGGCATGCAGGTCCGTCGGCGGCTTCGGCAACTCCAGTGACGGCGCCTCCGGTGGCCCAATCGAGGCGCACCCCGTCAGCCCCGCCACTGCACCGAGTAGCAACATTCCTCGAATGATTTTCATGCAGAAACATCAGAGTACATCAGTCTCTGTGCGAGCAGCACCCACCGTGGAGGGATACTCTTGTCGGCTGCCTTTGACCTGATTTTGTCAGACCATCCTCTTGTCATTCCGACCGGAGCTGAAGCGCCAGCGACGGCGCAGCGGACGAACCTATTGTTCTCCTTGGAGGACCGCGCGCCGCGTAAGCCGTAAAGATCAGGAACTGGGGCTTCAGCGATCCAGACTCGATCCCGAGAAACGGAGCAGAAAAGCAGTCCAGCCGCCCCTAAAGTACCCCCAACTTGGGTGACTTCGCTCATCCCGAAGCGCAACCTCGAGAGCTTATCGAGATCACATCCTTATCGCCCCGCGTCCGTGGCACACCCCGCAGACGCAGTCGTTTTCTCAGGGCACATTCCTACACTCCCACCGTCTCCGCACTCGGTTTCGTCGCCAGCAATTGCCTCAACACGTATTGCAAAATGCCGCCGTTGGCGTAGTAGAGCGCCTCTTGCGGGGTGTCGATGCGGACCAGGGCTTCGAACTCGACTGGCTTATCTTTCCCGCCTCCGCCGCTGCTTCCCGCCGCCGTCGCGCGGACTTTTATTTTTTGACCAGCCGCGTAATGCTCGATCAGGCTCCGGATGCCGGTGATCTCGAAAACTTCTTCTCCTGTTAGTTTGAGCGATTCGGCATTTTGTCCTGACTCGAACTGCAGAGGCAGCACGCCCATCCCTACCAGATTCGAGCGATGAATGCGCTCGTAGCTTTCGGCGATGACGGCGTGGACTCCGAGCAGGCGCGGGCCTTTAGCGGCCCAGTCGCGTGAGGAGCCAGAGCCGTATTCTTTTCCAGCCAGGATGATGAGCGGAGTGCGCTCGGATTGATATTTCTGGGAAGCGTCAAAGATCGACATTTCCTGATTGGTCGGCAGGTGGCGGGTGAAGCCACCTTCGACGTTGACCAGTTTGTTGCGCAGGCGAACGTTGGCGAAGGTGCCGCGGACCATGACTTCGTGATTGCCGCGGCGCGAGCCGTAGGAGTTGAAGTCGCTTGGCTTGACTCCGTGCTCCTGCAGATACTTTCCGGCGGGGCTTTCCTTCTTGATGGAGCCGGCCGGTGAGATGTGGTCGGTGGTGACGCTGTCTCCCAATACCGCCAGTACGCGGGCAGAGTGAATGTCTTCGACGGGCGAGGGCTGGATCTTCATGTCGTCGAAGTAGGGGGCGCAGCGGATGTAGGTGGAATCCTTCTCCCACGCGTAGGTCTGGCCTTTGGGGACAGAGAGGCCGCGCCAACGGCCGTCTCCGGCGAAAACCTCCGCATAACTTTTCGAAAACATTTCCGCGGTGACCGAATGGTCGACGGCTTCTTCGACTTCGCGCTGCGTGGGCCAGATATCGGCGAGGTAAACCGGGTTGCCCTCTTTGTCTTTGCCGATGGCGTCTTTGCGAAGGTCGGTGTCGATGCGTCCGGCGAGGGCGAAGGCGACGACCAGTGGCGGCGACATTAAATAGTTGGCGCGCACTTCAGAGTTGATGCGGCCTTCGAAGTTGCGATTGCCGGAGAGGACGCTGGCGACGACGAGATCCTTTTCGTCGATGGCTTTGGAGACCTCATCGGGCAGGGGGCCGGAGTTGCCGATGCAGGTGGTGCAGCCGTAGCCAACGATGTGGAATTTTAGTTTCTCGAGGTAAGGCGTGAGACCGGCATTTTCGAGATAATCGCGGACGACTTTCGATCCGGGCGCGAAGGAAGTCTTCACCCAAGGTGGAACTTGTAAACCCTTTTCGACTGCTTTCTTCGCGAGCAAGCCGGCGCCAATCATTACGGATGGATTCGAAGTGTTGGTGCACGAAGTGATGGCGGCGATAACGACGCTGCCGTGTTTGAGCGAATTCCTTACATTCGCGGGAACATGCTCGTGGACGTTAGGATCTTCGACGCCGATTGCCGCGGGGCTGCCGCCTTCCTGCTCCCAGGTTGCGGAATTTCCGGCCTTGGCGGTTTGAATCGCAGTGGCAGATGCCGTGGCCGCGGATTTCGGTTTGATCAAAGACGGCAATGCTTTGTTGAATGAGTCGCCCGCTTGCGAGAGGACGACGCGATCCTGCGGACGCTTGGGTCCCGCGATGCTGGGTTCAACGGTTGCGAGATCGAGGGCGAGGAGTTCAGAGTATTCGGCTTCCGGAGTTTTTTCATCGTGGAAGAGTCCCTGCTCGCGGCAGTAGGCTTCCACCAGGGCAATCTGCTCCGCGCCCCGGCCGCTGAGTTTTAAATATTTCAAACTCTCTTTGTCGACCGGGAAGATGCCGCAAGTAGCGCCGTATTCAGGCGACATGTTAGCGATGGTGGCGCGATCGGCGAGCGGAAGATCACGCAGGCCAGGACCGAAGTACTCGACAAATTTTCCGACGACACCGTGCTTGCGCAACATCTCAGTAATCGTCAGGACAAGATCAGTAGCAGTAGCCCCTTCGCGCAGCCGTCCCGTAAGCTTAACGCCAACAACAAGCGGAATCAGCATGGAAACCGGCTGCCCGAGCATGGCCGCTTCGGCTTCGATGCCACCAACGCCCCATCCCAGCACCCCCAGCCCATTGATCATGGTTGTATGACTGTCTGTGCCGACGAGCGTGTCGGGATAGGCTGTACGTTTGCCGCTTGCATCCTGAACGAAGACTACGCGGGCGAGGTATTCGAGGTTGACCTGGTGGACGATGCCGGTGTCGGGAGGGACGATGGCGAGGTTGTGGAATCCGGTTTGTCCCCAGCGAAGAAACGAGTAGCGCTCTTTGTTGCGCTGAAATTCGAGAAGAGCGTTCACGTCGAAGGCGGTGGCGGTGCCGAATTCGTCGACCTGGACGGAGTGATCGATTACGAGTTCGACTGGTTGCAGAGGGTTGATGAGTGCGGGATCGCCGCCCAGTTGCCGCATGGCGTCGCGCATGGCGGCGAGATCGACGACGCAGGGGACACCGGTGAAATCCTGAAGCAGGACGCGGCTGGGAGTGAAGGCGATTTCTTTTTCGGGCTTGGAATTTTTATTCCAGGATGCGAGCGAACGCACGTCTCCTTTCCTAACGTTGCGTCCATCTTCGGTGCGAAGTAGGTTTTCGAGAAGGATGCGCAGAGAAAACGGGAGATGTTTGGTGGAGATGCCTTGCTTATCGAGACCGTCCAGGCGATAGATTTCGTATTCCTTGTTGCCAACTTTAAGGGTGGAGCGGGTGTTGAAACTATTTAAGGACATGATGGCCTTCCTAATGAAAGATGCCGCGCGAGACGGGTGGCGCCGTAAAGCGGGCTAGAGCGAATATCGGAACCAATAAGTTTAGTCGTTTTGGGGTGGATTGCGTAGGGGGAGGGGACAGGTGCCGGTCTTTTTAGGCGCCGAAGGTTGTTCTGGCTAGGCGCGCATTCTCAGAGGATCGATCCCCGGCCCTGAAAACAAAGCTGTCGCGTAGTCGGCGGCGCAGGAAAATGTAGGAATCCTTCGTCGGGAGTCGCCCGCTTCGAGAGCGACTCCGCTTCCTCAGGATGACAAACCCATCCGTCTTGAGTGAACTGGTTATGTCGCTGTCGCTCTGACACGCCTGCGACGACGGAGATACCAGCGCAACAGCATCCCAGATGCAACCAGCACAACAATCAAAAGGAAGGCGAAAGCCAGCAGAATTCGGGTTTGGCTATAGAGGACGAAGATGCCGTTCTGAGTGTAGAAGCCGTTGAAACTGCGCGCAATTGCGGGCAAGGCGAGAAGGTCCTGCTGGGTTAACTGGAGGACATACTCGTGGGGATGGTAGTGAGAGCCGAGGGGGAGTTGCTCGCCCTCGGCGTTGAGTTCGATGTGGCCCCCGAGGACGTAGGTGACGGGACGATTGCGGATAAAATCGGCGACCCGGTTGGCGCTGCCTAAATCGGCTTGGGCGTCATCGATGATGAGACGCCCGGGCAGGAAAAAATCGCCGGAGAAGAGCAGTCCGGTCTGGCGATCGTAATACGAAACGTGGGACGGATAATGCCCAGGCGTCGGAATCACGTCGATGATGCGATTCCCAAGATCCAGTTGAGCCAGACCGTTCGGCCAATCGGAGAAGCCGAAGTATTGCCGGACGGGAGCGAGGTCAGTGGGAACAATGACGATGTTGGAGAGATGTTCGAATTGCGAGTCTCCGAGAGGATGATCGAGGTGACCGTGGGTGTGCACGATGGTCAGTGGGATCTTCGATTGGCCGTTCAGCTGGCCGCCGGATTTGATCTGTGCGGGCAGGAGAGCCACTACGGTCTGCGCCAACGGCATTAGCTTGGGGTCCGCGACATCGCCAGTATCGATGAGCAGAGCTTTGGAGGAGCCCACCAGCAGTACATGAAGGGGGCTTCGGCAGTGGAGCACGGGTTCTCACGCAGAATGAAGCTTGTGACGTTGTAAGGATGAACTTGCACTGGAGGCTGTGGGTTCGCGGCGCAATCGGATGCACCCACGTTCCAGTGAACCCCATCGATCCGGGCACGAGCTGCGCTGGAGCGGGCGAGGGCGTGAGCAGCAAGCCGCAGGCCAGCAGAGCGCAAAACGGAGGAGTGCGAGGCCTTCACCGCGGTATGTTCCTTGCGTTGCAAGCTAGGCCTCCTTCGCATCCAGCAGTATTAAATCCAAGGTGCGCAGCCAAGATCTACAGCACGGTCGAGGCGCTTGCGGTCGCGGGTGGTGCAGAAGTCAAGCATGAAGCCTCGCAGGCCGGCCAGAACGACGGTGGCGACGGCGCGCGCCTGCTGGCGCTGGTAGCCTTCACGGTGGAGCGGAGCGGCCACGAACTCCAGCCAGTCGCCCACAGTGGAGCGCAGGAAGTTCTGGTAGAGCTGGGGATGACGCAACGCCATTCCGTAGGCCTCGAAAAAAAGACGGAAGAGGGGTTCGGAATCGGGTGCGCTCATGCGTTTCCAAATGGTGCGGCAAGCCTGCCCAAAGGTGGCGGCCTCCATCTGGTCATAGGATGCGCGCTGGCGCTGCCGGATCTCCGCGAGAACTTCGATTACCATTTTTTCTTTTGAGCCGAAGTAATAGAGCAGAACGCGAGGGCTGGAGCCGACAGCTTTGGCCAGGGGCCTCGTGAGCGGTCAGAGAGACCGTGCTTCACCAAGTATTGGACGATGGCGGTGCACAATTCGCCGGGCCGCTCTTGGTTCACCGTTCGGCTCATATAGCAAAGTTAGCATATGTGAAACAATCGTTTTACTTATGACAAAGCAAAGTTATGCCATGGGAAAAGAGATCGGAGCGGAGGACTTTAGCGGGCGGCGGTCCAGACCTGGTAGGTGACTACTGCCATCATGAACAGGAGATATATACGAAGCGACCACAGGACGATGAGTTCTGGGCCTTTGAGATGACGGCGAGGAATGGGATGCTTCTTGGCTCCCACGAGTTGATCGTGTTCGAGGGAGGACAGGACCATGGTTTCGTCGGCGGAGGAGATGATAGGCGGAGTGGTATGCGTTTTAGTCATTGGGATAACGGCCCTGCCTATGTTTCCTAAACTCTCATTCTACAATTTTACTGTAACCTCCGCGAACAGGGTCATTGAGACCGGGTTATTGAGACGCGTTTCTCGATTTGATTTGTTTCTATTCCAAGCTGTACTGGATTTGAATTCCGCGCTTCGACATCTCGTCCAGGAACAGGTCCGCGGGAACATCCCGCTCCTGCAGCACGCCCCCGCGCTTCGCGATCGCTCCAGAAGCCAGCATTTGCAGGACGATCGACGCCGGAAATGCGGTAGTGCGCATCATGGCGCTCATGTCCGTCTTGGAGTCGTAGTGGTCGACCAGGGTGAAAGCGGCGACGCGGCCCTTGAGGCGTCCCCCCAGCAAGCCGCGAACGCCCGGAGAACGCAGGGACTCGTGCGCTTCCAGGCGCATGATGCAGACATCCGGCCCCTTGCCCGCAAATTTTCCTTCAAAGATTTTTGACATCACCGCTCGCGGCGTGATCTCGCTTCCATTCACTCTCATCTTCTCGCTGGAGAAAAGGCCGAGCGCTTTCAACTCGCAGAGCAGATCGTAATGGCCAGGATAGCGCAGCGTTTTCTCGAAACACTCACCGACTTTGCCTTCGAAAGTTTCCGGCAACGTTGACGTGCCCCCGGAAGTCTGGAAGGCAATGAGAGGCGCGAACCCCGGCATATGAAATTCCTCTGGTTCGGTAAGCGCCTCCACCGTGACCAGCTTGCCTTTGCGGAGAATGCGCGCCGGCTCGACGTACTCGTTAATCAGCCCTTCCACCGAGAAAACCAGCTGGTAGTGGAACGGCGGCATGGGTTTTTCGGGCAGGCCTCCGACATAAAGTTTCAGCGCATCGGCGCGGCCACCGAGGCGGCGCACCAGTTCCCCGCCGAGGATGGATGCCATGCCCGGAGACAGCCCGCAATCCGGAGCGATCGCGACCTCACGCTTCTCCGCTTGGCTGGCCAGCGCGAGCTCCTGCCGCACAGCCGTATTGTTGCCTCCGAGATCGGCGAAGTGGCAGCGCGCCTCGATGGCAGCTTTTGCCAGCCCGAGATTCAGGCGGTAGGGGACGGCGGAGAGCGCACCGTCATGCCCGCGCATCAGCCGGGCAGCGGATTTTTGATTGCTGGCATTCAGCGCGACTGCGCGAACTTTCTTTTCGCCCGTGATTTTGTTTACCCGGGCCGCGACTTCGCGAGCTCGTCTCAGATCACTATCGGCAAGGGAGACAGACTCCACCTGCGATTGCCGTGCCATGTCAAACGCCGCCGCCGAACCCATCATGCCGGAACCGATGACCAGGAGTTTCACGCTTCACCTCATGCTCTTTTCAAACAGTTCACTCTACGCCTTTGGTGCAAATGGCCGCCAGTGATTGAAATTCGTGCCGGGAGCGGACGACGCGCCCGCTAGCCTCTGACGACAGATGCAATGCGGTGCGCTGCTATAATCAAGGATTGTGCCCATGTCTACGAAACGCCTGATTCGATCCACAACAGTTTTATCCATCCGCCGCAACGGCAGCGTGGTTCTCGCTGGCGACGGACAAGTTACGCTCGGCGAGTCAGTCATCAAACACACCGCCAAAAAAATCCGCCGCCTGTACAACGACAAGATTCTTGCGGGCTTCGCGGGTTCCACCGCCGACGCCTTCACGTTGTTCAGCCGCTTCGAATCGAAGCTCGAGCAATATCACGGCAACCTGGGACGCGGCGCGGTCGAGCTGGCGAAGGATTGGCGCACCGATAAATATCTGCGCCACCTGGAAGCATTGCTGCTGGTCAGCGATAAAGAGCAAACGTTTCTACTCAGTGGACAAGGCGACGTGATCGAACCCGATGGCGGAGTAGCGGCGATCGGTAGCGGCGGACCCTATGCCCAAGCTGCTGCCGAAGCACTGGCCCGCCACACCGAACTCTCCGCCCGCAGAATTGCCGAGGAGGCAATGAAGATTGCCGGCAAAATGTGCATCTATACCAATGATGCGGTAACGATTGAAGAACTGTAGTTAGAACTTTTTATGGCCATTTATTTGCCCAGCAGCGCCGAAGAAGAACAACTCGCACTCGACGAACTTACACCGCGTGAGATCGTCGCCGAACTCGACAAACACGTGATCGGCCAAAAGGACGCGAAGCGTGCCGTCGCCATCGCCCTGCGCAACCGCACCCGTCGCCAGAAACTAAGCCCGGACTTGGCCGAAGAGATCATCCCCAAAAACATCATCATGATAGGGCCGACGGGGGTGGGGAAGACGGAAATTGCGCGGCGGCTGGCGAAGCTGGCGAATTCTCCGTTTTTGAAAGTGGAGGCTTCGAAGTTTACCGAGGTTGGATATGTGGGGCGGGATGTGGAGTCGATGGTGCGGGATCTGGTGGAGATCGCGATCGATAATGTGCGCGAGGAGAAATTGGAGGATGTTGCCGACAAGGCGGAGTTGAATGCCGAGGAACGGCTGCTGGATATTCTTTTGCCACCATCCCCGCCGAGCCGGCCTGGCGAGGCTACTACAACCACGGCGGGTGGAGTGGTGATCGACGGCAGTACCGCACTTGCCGAATCCTCTTCGCGGACGCGGGAGAAATTGCGGCAGCAATTGCGCGAAGGCAAGCTGGACGAGCGGCAGGTCGAGATCGATGTGCGCGAACGGAATTTCCCGACGTTTGAAATCATGAGCAACCAGGGCGTCGAGGAAATGGATATCAACATCAAGGACATGCTGCCGAATATCTTCGGGGCGCGGACCAAGAAGCGGAAGATGAAGGTGAATGAGGCGTTTGAATATCTGATTCAGGAAGAAGAGCAGCGGCTGATCGATATGGATCAAGTGACGCGCGTGGCCATCGATCGCGTGGAGAATTCGGGGATTGTGTTTCTGGATGAGATCGACAAGATTGCGGGGCGCGAGGGCGGGCATGGTCCGGATGTTTCGCGCGAGGGAGTGCAGCGCGACATTCTGCCGATTGTCGAAGGGACTACGGTGAACACGCGCTATGGGATGGTGCGGACGGATCACATTTTATTTATCGCGGCAGGGGCGTTTCACGTTTCGAAGCCGAGTGATCTGATTCCAGAGTTGCAAGGACGGTTTCCCATCCGCGTGGAGTTGCAGTCGCTGACGATGGAAGATTTTGTGCGGATTTTGACCGAGCCGAAATCCTCGTTGGTGAAACAGTACACGGCGCTGCTTGAAACTGAAGGGGTGAAATTGGAGTTTACGCCGGAGGCGCTGCAGGAGATTGCGCACTTTGCGTTTCGGGTGAATGAGAGTACGGAGAATATTGGAGCGCGGCGTCTGCATACCATTATGGAGCGAGTGCTCGATGAGTTGAGCTTCGATGCTCCGGAGAGAAAAGGCGAGCATGTGACCGTGGATGCCGATTATGTGCGGAAGATGTTGACGGACATTGTGAAGGATCAGGATTTGTCGAGATATATTTTGTAGCCGCGCGGCGCAGTGCTGCGCATGCGCTCGGGAATGCCCACGGTTTGCAAGAAGTACAAAAGATGGCCACCCGGGATTTGCGAGAAACCTGCTGCCGTTCCTCGGGGACTCGGTTCCCCGAGTTTTTTGAGCGCACTCCGGACTTGCGTCCGGGTCTATTTTATGTCGCCCCTGACGGGGCTAGGATCTGATGGTTCGTTCTGAATCTTCGCCCTAGCTTAGCTGCTAGCTGGCTTCTAATTATCTGGTTGCTTCAGCAATCCCCAATAGGTTGGGGTTGAGATCCCTCGCTCCCCGAATCTGCTCGTACTCAGTTGATCTGCGGCTGGTTCCGAGACCGAGGAGTGTCTGAAA
>JBEKRE010000050.1:0-36299 GCA_049519055.1 Candidatus Sulfotelmatobacter sp.
AAATTCCTTGCGACGGTCGGTGAGGGGAAGCAAGTCCTGTTCTTTGCCGAGAGGCAAACAATCTTCACACAGGGGGACGCCGCTGACGCGGTGTTCTACGTTCAGGAAGGCAAGATTAGACTCACCGTCGTATCCAAGTCTGGCAAGGAGGCGACCCTTGGCATACTAAGTGCCGCAGACTTTTTCGGAGAGGGTATGCTTGCCGGACAGCCCTTACGAAAGGGGTCGGCAATAGCGATGACCGCCTGCAAGCTTCTCCGCATTGACAAGAAGGCGATGATGTTCGCACTGCATCGAGAGCACGCACTCTCTGAAATGTTCGCAGCTTACTTGCTGACGCGGAACATCCGATACGAAGAGGATTTGGTTGATCAGCTTTTCAACTCAAGTGAGAAGCGTCTAGCCCGCATTCTGCTTCTGCTCGCTCGCTTCGGCAAGGAAGGCGTATCGGATTCGCCAATCCAAAGCATCAGTCAGGAAACGCTGGGAGAGATGGTGGGCACAACTCGTGGGCGGGTTAGCTTTTTCATGAATAGGTTCCGGAAATCGGGATTCATTGACTATGACGGGAGCGGGATACGGGTTCACAATTCCCTACTCAATGTCATTCTCAACGACTAGACAGGCGTTTTAGTTTTAAACCGTGATCCCCCTCTATTGTTGCCGGACCTCTTCTCATGCAAACCCCGTCAAAGAACGCATCGCGAAGTTACGGGACGAAATAGCGCAAATTAGCGAAGCGAACCGTCTTTATCTAAAAGACGGGAGGAGACGGCATGGCGCAGCAGGCGATCATGAACGCAGGCTTCAAAGATTGCAGGAAACCTTAGATCAGTTTGGATCAGTTGGTGGCCCTCACCGACTGGAAAAAACTATGAACAAGGCGTCACCGCCAAATAGAGGTTGCTGTTGAGATCGTGGTGCTTTCTGTTGATTCCGTGCTCTTCCCCTGTCTCGACTGGATTTGGCTCGGGATTGTCTTTATTCGGTGTTTCCATGTTCGTTCGCTCCCTTGTGTCGCTCAACTCTTTACAGCATTCCCCCTTATTTTACGCATTCGGCGCTACTGAGGCATGGTGACAAAAATCAGCGATTTCGCTCGACCAACCCTAACGCGCCCTAGGGTTTCTCTCAAAACTGAGCAGTCTTGAACAGACAACAAATAAGTCAGCATTGTAGGTTGACCACAGAGATGCGAAGGAACAGATGCGGACCTCCCCCCATTGTCCGCCTGTTCCTCTTAGTGGCGCAGTCTAAGGAGTCAAGGCAACCCTGCGCCACCCCCTTTTGGGAGGGTGCGGATTACACCGTTATGACAAATGAATGAGTGATGACAAATTCAGTGTCGAAGAAAGCGCGGCTTTGCTCCATGCGATTTTCCCCAACTACCCGGACATACTGGGGATGAAGCCCGCGCCGGAGGTCGGAGCGTTCTTGTGGACCCTGCGAGCCGGAGAGCCGTGGCAAACGGGCGCAGAACGCACTGGCACCAACCAAATAGCCTGCCAGTAACACCTTTCCGATTACATGAACTAACGAGTTGTTTGGCGGTGATTGAAATCACAGCTCCCTATGCTGCGCCGTGGAAACATAGCAGCAGTGAAAGATGAGCACATACCCGATTTCGACGGATGCTGGCAGTGCAAAGACGCCGTAACCATCGTCCTCCCGACTGGCGAAATGTATAGGGTGTGCGCACCCAGCAAGTGGAAGAGTTATGAATGCGCGGGGAAACAGCTAATTGCCTCAAAGAAGCTAGTATCCCACGTTGATCTCGCACAACCAGCGAAGCCTTTGCAGCAGCGACGGTAGAATCGAGTGCAAGCGTGATCTCGGCTGGATGCGTTTACCACGGTGCTCGCCGCTACAGCAGTCCGCCGGTCTGTATTACCAGATCATCCAGCGCCATTTCCAGCTTCGTAAATCGCCGCCCCGATTTTCGGATGCTGTCCGATCTTCTTTTGCAAGACTCTTAGAATCGGAGCACTCTTGATGTGGGCTTCCGCCTCGGTTACTTTATGTTCAGGATCGGATTTCTTCGGTGTTTCCCTGACTACTCGCTCCCTTGTGTCACCCGATTCCTTACCGCAACAGAATAGTAAAAGCAGCCCGAATAGTGAATCTTCAACAGGAGAACTGACGGTGACGAGAGACGCGGCTTTGAATCTAGCCAAGCTTTGGGTCGCGGCGTGGAACGCTCATGATTTGGACTTGATCATGGCGCACTATGAGGATGCAGTCGAGTTGACCTCGCCCGTTGCTGCCCAGCTATTGGGATCAACTGATGGCAAGGTGGTCGGAAAACCAAACTTGAGAGCTTATTTTCAGCGAGGGCTAGACGCTTACCCTGAACTCCGCTTTCATCTTGAGGACGTGCTGTGGGGTATGAACAGCGTGGTGCTCTATTACACAAATCAAAAGGGCACGCGCACGGCAGAGTTTATGGACTTGTCAGCACATGGGAAAGTGACACGAGTTGTGGCGAATTACGGTACGTAGGAACCCAACTCCTAGTCAGGGTCGCATCGATGAGAAGTTACGAAGTTACGCCGACTATCCATCTCCCCACCGTATACCAACTGAGCTACGTCGCCTTCTGGTTGCGTTGTTTCAGTTTACCAAATCGGCGCCGAAAACAAGCTGGCAAGCCATCTTCGTGGAGAAAATCGCCTTCGCGCAGATGTGATCTATGCGGCGCGCGACGCCGCCAGTGCTTCGTATTCCTGTTGTGACTGCGCTGGCAGCAGAACCCACAGCGTATAGACTCCCACCGCCGTACCAAATGGGATGTTGAACAACGAGATGAATCCCAGGACCAAAGCGATGACCCGAGCCCAGGATTCGCGCTGCAACAAACCCCATCCGGCGAGAAATCCGCAGGCAGCTTTCGCCAGGATGAAGATGGCGACAACGCTCAGCAACGAACGTAGGAATCCGGTGGGTGTCTCCGGCGGTGCTCCCATTTCGTGCAAGTGGGCAAACAACGTGTTAGCGACCAGATAAAGGATCACGCCACCGATAGTGTTGAAAGCCGAAATAGCTAGCCAAAGTATTCCCAGCAAATGCACGTGCCCCTGCACGCGACCGGGACGAAGTTGCATTGCGGTGATGGGGCCGACGACTTGCTTTCCGCAGCCACTGCAAAATGCCTGACCCGGTTGTACTGCTGCACCGCATCCATCGCAGAACATAATCTCCCCCGCTTCTATCGATCGATTACTCAACAGAGGGTACGGAATTCTAGCTTGAGAGTTCCGTCTGGAATGAGGAAGTGGGTTAGCCCAATTTCTGTAAGTAGATGGCGAGGCGCCTGTCCGCCGTGCAAACGAAAAGGCCGCCCGGCAACAGGGCGACCTTCTCTTTATCAAGGGAGAATAGTTCCAACGGAGGCTTAGATCCCGTCAAAACTTTCCGTACAAAATCTTATGAGTCGAAAAAGGGAGGTGTCAAGCAATTTTTGGGAAATAAATGTCTTTGTTTTCAATAACTTGCGTAACCAAGCAACACATTGGTGCTATGCTCCAATTTGAGACAAAATGCTGTCACAAACGCCGTAAGCCGATGCTGCTAAGCCACTTAAGACCCGTTTGAACTGTCGGCTGCGGAGGAATGTCTGGTGCTGGATCCCCCCGAGACCCGCTCCGACAGGTCCAATGAAATGAACTCGTCCTGGTCGGCACGACCAAAAATTGGACCCGGGAAATAGCGTCGCAGCAGAACACGGGCGCCTCCGAAAGCAACACCTGCGGCTAAAGATATCGCGCCCACAATGATGCACAGCAAAATGATGTTGACCAGCAAATTCGCAACGTTGTTCCTCTTGTCGAAATACGTGTTCTCATTCCAGGTAACGCTGGCTTCGTAGTTCACCGCACCTAAAAGGGTCTGCGCGTCGCTTTGCGAAAGCGGTCCCGCCGCGATTGCCACGATCGGTCCCGTGCGCTTATCAAAAAACGGACCGATGTTTTCGACTCCTTCCACTCCTGCTTGCGGTTGAGCAGCATGATGCACGGTATCAATGCGCCGCAAATGCTCGGCAGCCAACGCCGGCGTGGGATACTCGATCAGCATCAGCGTGGCTGCGCCCCCCGGCGTCGAGTACTGCCCCAGAACAACCTCCGGGCTCGAACTGAAATCCACCAGCGTTGCCGGAAGCGGAGAAGAGATCCCCCCAAGACTGACCGGTCCCTCCGCATACTTTTCGGTATTCGCCTGATAGCCGTGACGCGGCATGAAGGCGAGAATCGGCGGCAGATTGCCGGCATTTCCACCGGGACGCGGCAGAGCGCCGGCAAGTTCACGCAATCCGGCCGCGGACATTACGGACATCTGGCTGAACAAGGCTTCCACCAGGATGTGGCCGCGATAAAAGAGAACCCGTTGATCGCGCGATGCGCCCTGATCCCCAATTTCTTCCCGTGCCATTTCTGGCTGCAAATAGAAAGTGTAGGCACCGAAGGCGCCACTGGCATCCGCGAACCTAGCCGCACGGATTTTCAGGGTGCGGCCGTCATCACTCTTGTATGTAGCCGCCTCGAAGTCGGTGAATCCATACTCCTTAAGAAGCACCGCGTTGGTGGGGTCCGCGGCGTTCGCATCCTTGCTGGACTGAGGCGCCCTTTCGATCTGCCAGCCGGCAAATTGCTTGGGGAGAATGGGCGGAGCGGGCGTTTCCGCACTCGGGCCAGCAGCGAAGACGAAGCTCCCGAGGGAAATGACCACCGCAAGTATTGCTCGAGACCTGAGAAGCTGCATAAACCCACCGCTTGGCACAGAACCCTTCTTTAATTAGACCACACAGGAGAAGAAAAGGTTTCCGGGTGAGACTTTTTTGGTTGGAGCTTCGCGGATGCTGTCGTGGTGAAGACGAAGGTTGAATGTTGAGGGAAGCTACTGCCCGGCCGATTTATCCAGCTTGCTGGCCACCTTTACCCCGCTCAACCCGTTCACATATTTGGCAATGCCGCGGTAGAGCGATTCAGCGATGCGTTCCCGATATTCGCTGGTGGCGAGCCGATGCTCGTCGGTAGGATTGCTGACGAAGGAAACCTCGGCAAGAATCGAGGGCATGTTCGCGCCAATCAGCACAATGAATGGAGCCTTCTTCACACCGCGATCGCGAATGGCCGGGCTCTTGATGGCAAGCCCGGTGTGCAAGGATGCCTGCACGTCCCCCGCAAACTCTCGCGACTCTTCGATTTTTTCCTTGAGCGCGATCTTCTTCACCAGATCCTGAAGTTCGTAGATGGATTTTTCCGAAACTGCGTTCTCGCGCGCAGCCACATCCAGCGCTTCGGGCGAAGAGGTGAAATTCAAATAATAAGTCTCCACTCCCCGCGCGTCAGGATCGTGGCTGGAATTGGCGTGAATCGAAACGAACAAGTCGGCACGAGCCTGATTCGCGATGGCCGTGCGTGTTTCCAGCGGGATGAACGTGTCGTCTTTTCGCGTGTAAACCACTTCCGCACCCAGCCGTGTCTCCAGCAATTTTCCCAAACGCCGGCCCACGTCGAGCACCAGATCCTTTTCCTCGAGCCCGTTAGGACCGATGGTGCCGGTATCGTGGCCGCCATGTCCGGGATCGATCACGATCTTGCCGATTTTCAATCCCAGCGCGCGAATTAGTGAACGATCACCACTCGCCGTAGGCTTCGCCTCGCGCACCCCGAGGTCCGAAACACTGCCCGATCTGCCGGAAGCAATCGTGCGCGAATTCGACCGATGTCGCGACCCGGATAAGTCGCTCCGGCCCGCGGGAACGCTGGCATCGGAAGTCTCGGATTCGCCATCCACATCGCTATGCGTCAATTTTCTCGCCGCGATACTATTTCGGGGCGTGGTTACTTTCTTCGAGTCTTGAACATTACGCTTTGCGATTGCGGTTTCCGGGATTCCGCTATTGTCATCGTCGTCGGCATCGACCACTTTTTTCACCACTGTAGTTTGCGGTTTTCCAGCGACTGCGGAAACCTCCGTCGCGGACGGCATCGCAGATGCGCTCGCCTCAGCATCCGTCGAAGCGACTTTTCCTGCGGTAGGATCGGCCAAAGCGCTGGTCGCCCCTGCAGACTTTTCCGAGGAGCTTGGATCGAGTTCAGAACCCACGGGCGGGGGAACCATGTTTTCCGTATCTGCCAGGGAAGAATCGACGGCTTCTTTGTGCTGCTTCGCCCGCCCATTCTTGCCGTGAATGTCGATGATCAGACGATATGGATTGGGCAGCAGGAAAGCGTCGTAATCGGAGAGATTATCAACCTCGAGGACGACCCGCGTGCGGCCGGGAGCGAATTGGGCAACGCGAACCTTCTGCAGAAATCCATCCTCTACGTCGAAGCTTTTTCCGACAAGCGTGGAAGCCAGTTTGGTGTTCCGCAGATCGAAAAAGATCCGCGCCGGGCGGGCAATGCGCTGCGACGAAAATTTCACGTCGCCTTCCAAGTCAATGGCCACGCGTGTGTAGTCGGGCGTGGACCAGTGGCGGATGCCGGTCACTCGTGGCAGATGTCCGGAGCGCGCGCCCGAAGATTCATCTCTGGCGGAAGCTGGCCGGGAAACGCTCTCCCCTGCGACTATCCCTTTCTTGGGGATGTCGTCGTGAGGGTTTTTTTCAGACTGCGCTTTCTCGGTGAAATTTCTCGCCTCTGATGCCTTCTCGGCTTCGTCTTGCCGGTTCAGTTCGACGATAGCCTGACGGGAGCCGTCGGCCAGGCGATTGTGGGGGTAGTGGTGCAGAAAATCCTGAAACGCGGAGCGCGCCGCTTCGGGATCGTTGAGGTCCTCTTTATAGATTTCGCCGATCGTGAACAGACCGTCGAAGCGGTACTTACTGCCGGGATATTCGCGGCGCAAGAATCTATACTGCTCGATGGCTTCGTTCAGGATCTTGTTGTCGTCGAAATGCCGGCCCATTTCCACCAGAGTCTCGGCAACAGCCACCACGCTGGGATCAGCTTTGGTGGAAGTGGGCGCGCCCAAATAAACTGCACGGTATGCATTCACCACGCGCTGGTAATCGCGGCGCGTTCGCTCCGCCGTGGGCCGTCCGTTCAGAGCCTCGCGCATCCGCTCCGCGGCGGCGAAGTGCTCCCGCGCCCAGGCATCGGAATGGTGAACGCGCGCGTTTGCCGGCGGCGTGGCCAATAAGGCCAGCCCAAGCAACGCTCCCCACAGACCGCGCTCCCGCGATGAGCTCTTCAAATTAGCCAGCCCGCGCCTTCGTTCCTGCTTTTTTGAACCAGTTGGTTGAACCAGTAACCCGGTTGCCTGAGATAGCGATCGAGATCAATACCAGATGCCGCAAAACTAATCGGTGTTGCTGATGTAAAGCACGCCCCGCGCATCCCGCTGCATTCTCACGGGATCGTGAGGTACGCCGCCGCCGTCAAAAGTGGCTCCGCCATAGTAAAGATTGGTAATCCGCCGGACATAGTTTTGGGTTTCCGCGAAACGCGGCACGCCCGAACTGCGGGCCACGGCTCCCGCGCCAGCGTTATAAGCCGCCAGGGTCAATTTGATGTCGCCGCCATAACTCTCCAGGAGTTGTTTCAAATGTCGCACGCCGGCATCCACATTCTGTTCCGGATCAAACGGATTCTTCACGTTCAATTGACGCGCCGTCGAAGGCATCAACTGCATCAATCCCATTGCTCCCTTGCGCGACACCGCATTCGGATTGAAGTTCGATTCCACCTTCACTACGGCCCGCACCAGATTTGGATCCACGTTATGCCGGGCCGCAGCCTCTTCAATCGCGCCATCGATATCGACGGACGTTGCCCCTATTCCGCGAGAATTGGCGGCTACAATTTTGGCGTTTGCCGATTGGCTGGATTCTCGACCGATATACTGGCTAACCTCGGCCGCGGCCGACCGCGCGGCCCGCATCGATGCCGCATTGACCGGAGGCACCGGCTTCCAACGATTCTCCTTCGAACTCCAGTACATCAGCGTCCGCCGCGGCGATTCAGGGGCTTCAGCGCGGTGAGCTGGACCAGCCACGACCGAATCGTTCACGTAAATCTTGCGGCCGTTATCGTCAGTCGCTGTAATCTTTTCGGAAGATCCATCGCCGTCAGCAGCACAGAGTTGGGGTGCGAGAGAAAGAGAGGTCGCGGCTATCGTGCTGGCCATCAGGGCGAGTTGCAGGCGCTTTCGCATTACCGGGCTTATACCCTCATTGAGCGAAGACAGACTTCACCCTCGCATGTAACTACCCGGAACCCGACGGAGAACCTTCAACCAGAGTAAGACGATTATAGGCCCTGGACCGGGGGCGGGCAATCAATCCGAAGGGAGTAGAACCACCGAAGTAATATTTGCAAACTCCTGAAAATAAGCGCCTTATGCCGGGCGATTAGAAATGACTCATGCCCCCCTCTCCAGCCCCAGCCCGAACGCATCCAGCGACAACGAGCGCAGCAAGTTGCGGCGCATGCCCCGCTCCACCTCCGCCAGCCGCTCAGAGGCCGACGCAATCCAGTCAAAATCCGCGGACTCCGCGAGCCTGCTGAGTTGGCTCTGGATGTCGGTATTGTGAACCAACTCAGGCGCTCCCGAGCCCAGAAACATCAGATCCCGCAGCAGCGAATAAAGCGTTCCGAGAAGGCGCTCCGTTTTGTCCCGGCCCTCGGCGCCGGGACGATACGACTCCGTAACTTTGAACAGCGCGGTGTGCTCGCTTCCCAGCAGCGCGGAGCTCAGGATGTTCAGCGCATCGGCACGGGCCGCCACGTAAGCTTCGACGTCGAAGGTGCGCGCCCGCCCCAACGCCCCTTCGGAGAGTCTGGCGACCAAGGCTCGCTGCGCTGGTTTCCACTCCGGACGATGTTCAGCTAGATATCGCTCGACGTCTTCCACCGCTAGAGCGGAAAGCGGAAAGACCATCGATCGCGACCGGATCGTCGGAAGCAGTTCACCGGGATTTTCCGACAAGAGAAAAATTGTGGCGAACTCCGGAGGCTCTTCCAGAACTTTAAGCAGCGAATTCGCCGCCTCTTTCATGAAAGCCGAGTCGGTAAAAATGTAAACTCGTTCCCGAGCATCCGACGGGCGGTAATGAATGGTTTCGATGACCCGCCGCACCTGATCCACTTTGATCATCATCTGCGGAGGGTCGGGCGGGATGACGAGCACATCCGGGTGAGTCTGAACAAAAAGGCGAGTCTCTTTCTTGTCCGTCTCGCGCAGACCTTCGCGCGTCTCCACCGCTTCGGCAAAGCGGGCCTCGAGATCGGCAGATTGCGCGATACGGCGGCAATTCGAACATTGCCCGCAGAAATCCGGGAGCCCATCCCTTTCACTCGGCGTCAGACAATTCAAAGCCTGTGCCAGCATCAGCGCCAACGTGTACTTGCCCGACCCCCTTGCGCCGGAAAGAATCACCGCATGCGGAAACCGATTTCGCGCCAGCATATCGCGCAGGCGATGGACAGTTTCAGAGTTACCGTGAAAATCAGAAAAAGACATTAGTCAGCACCACACAAACTGAGGGCGCCCCACTGTAACTTCGTATGAGCGATGCCAGATGTCAGCGTATTCCCCCGTCGACATTTTGACACCGTAAGGTCCCCCATGCCAGTGGCGAACACTAGCCAATTAGCCGGCATGCCCCTCGGCCAATGAAAATCATCACGCTGTCAATATCATCCGTCAGGTCGACTTTCCCATAGGGGCCGAGGATGGTTTCGCTCTCCAGCATGTCCCCTCCGCCGGTTTCACGCCACAGTTGTTTCAAATCATCTGGAACGACGCGCCTTCGCTTCCTCAGGCACCCGTCCCTCGTCCCTGGGGTCGTGAGATGGGCCCATTTGCGAAAGCCAGCTCTGGCCGTTTCGCCATGTCTCGTTGGAGCATTTCTATCATTCGCGATACGACTCTTTGGGTGATCTCAGTCTTAGCCTCTTCCCCACCACGTCGAGGATTTTCACATGCGTCTGCGCCGGCGTGCCGCGAGCGTCCACCGCAACCACCCGTTGCGGCTCCCGTGCGGCAATCGCTAAATAGCCTTCATGCACCCGGCTGAAAAAACTTCGACTCTGCCGCTCGAAGCGATTTTCGTCGGCATGTTTGCTAGCGCTTTTATTTGCCCGGTCGACGGAGTGCCGGTTGCGCCTTCGAGCACGCCCCAGGCTCATTGCCGGGTCGGAGTCGAGCAACACCGTCAAGTCTGGCTGCAAGTTTCCACACAGCACGCGGTGTAACTCGAGTACAGCTTCGCTCCCTAGCTTGCGTCCGCTGCCCTGGTACGCCTCCGTAGAATCGGTAAAGCGATCACAGAGCACAATTTCCCCGTGATCGAGCGCCGGCTGAATGACTTCTGCGATCTGCTGTGCGCGCGAAGCAAACATCAAAGCCATTTCCGCCAAGGGCGAAAGACCCTCGGTCGCCGAGTCGAGCACCACGCGCCGAATTTTTTCGCCCGTGGCCGTTCCGCCCGGCTCACGCGTCTCCACCACCTTATGGCCCGCGGCCCGCAGAGCCTCCGCAAGCTTGCGCATCTGCGTGCTCTTCCCAGTTCCGTCCAGGCCTTCGAAGGTTATAAATTTCCCGCGCCGCATCGTCGAAATGATAGCAGCGCTGGTGCATCCCTGTACGGCCGTCCCTGTACCGTCTCTCTCTTCGGCTGCTATAGTCTAAAATTCTGCTGACACTGGGGGATTCGCTTCATCGACGACATTGATGGACTTCATGGGGGGCCCAAAAAATGAAACTCTCAAGAATCTTGGGAGTCGTCTTTCTTATTTCATTCTTCTCACTCAGCGGCTGGTCAGCTACGCCGCCAACCGTAACCATCTTTGTAGATGCCACCTCAGCTCCGCGTAAAATCTTCCACGCCAAGCTGAAAATTCCGGCCAGCGCTGGAGACCTGACGCTCTATTATCCCAAGTGGATTCCCGGCGAGCACGCGCCCGACGGCCCCGTCGTCGACCTGGCCGGACTCAAGTTCTTCGCCGGTGGCAAAGCTCTGAAGTGGCGCCGCGACCTGCTCGATGGCTTCACCCTCCACGTCGACGTCCCTCCCGGTGAGAATGAAGTGAACGCCGAGCTCGATTTCCTTTCTCCCGCAACCTTCGAAGGTGGTTTCTCAGCCGGCTCTTCTGCCACCGACAAGATGGCCGTCATCAGCTGGAACCAGGTCCTGCTCTATCCCAAGGGCTGGAAGGCGGACGATCTCACTTACATCGCTACTCTGAAACTTCCCGCTAACTGGAAGTTCGGAACCCCTTTACCCATCGCCTCAACCACCGCGGACAACGGTGAAACCCAAATCTCATTCAAACCGTCATCTCTGACCACCCTCGTTGATTCGCCAGTGATTACCGGCGAGTTCCTCAAGGTCGTCAAGCTGGCCGACGATCCCCTGACCGAGATGGACATCGCTGCCGATAGCGCTGCGGCACTCGAACCTCCGCAAGAAGTCTGGGACCACTACAAGAATCTTGTGGAGCAGGCCAAGCAACTCTTCGGTGCGCATCACTATCGCGATTATCACTTTCTTCTCAGCCTAAGCGACCACGTCGCACACTTCGGCCTTGAACACCACGAGTCCGACGACAGCCGCGTCGACGAGCGAGGGCTGGTGGACGAAACCGCGCGCAAGTTGGACGCCAGCCTGCTTCCCCACGAATATGTTCATTCGTGGAACGGAAAATACCGGCGACCCGCGGACCTCGCCACTCCCGACTATCAGCAGGCAATGCAAGACGATCTGCTCTGGGTCTACGAGGGATTGACGAATTATCTCGGAACTGTCCTGACTGCTCGCAGCGGCTTGCTCACAGCCGAGCAGTCTCGCGACGACCTGGCTCTGACTGCCGCCGAACTCGACCATACACCGGGCCGCACTTGGCGCAACTTGCAGGACACCGCCGATGCCGCTCCTCAACTTTATTTCGCTCCGCAAGCCTGGCACTCGTGGCGTCGCAGCGTTGATTTCTACGATGAAGACACCCTGAACTGGCTTTGGGTCGACGTCCTCATCCGCCAGCAGAGCAAGGGCACGAAAACAATCGACGATTTCTGCCATCTCTTCCACGGCGCTCCCAGCACCGGTCCCATGGTGAAGACTTACACTTTCGATGACGTTATCGACGCCCTGAATCAAGTTGTGGTTTACGACTGGCGCGGCTTCTGGATTGAACGTCTCACCAACCACGGCCCCGGCGCGCCCCTCGGCGGAATCGAAGGCAGCGGGTGGAAGCTCGTCTATGACGAGTCTCAATCTGAAATGCTGCGCGGTGTTGAAAGCAACTATCACGTCGTGGGCGGAGCGTTTTCCATCGGCCTAGAACTCCGCGAAGACGGTACCATTACCGACAGCACCGAAGGCATGCCCGCGGCGTTAGCTGGAATCGGTTCCGGCATGAAGTTGATTGCCGTCAACGGCCGCCAATATTCGCCCGAAGTCCTGCGCGACGCAGTCAAAGCCGGCAAGGCTGGTACCACTCCGCTCGAACTCCTGGTCGAGAACACCGACTACTACAAAACCTACAAACTCGATTACCACGGAGGCGAGCGTTACCCGCACCTGGTACGCGACGAATCGAAGCCGGACTTGCTGACGGAGATTTATCGAGCGAAATAAATTTTCCACCGGGGAGAGTAATGCACTCCAAATGTGGCTCTGTACCTCAGCGTCCTCCGCGGCGGTTCTCCGCGCGCTCCGCAATTCAAGCTCTTGATCGAGCACGTCTTCCTAAAACGCTTGGAATCGCAGCGCCAGGAGTCGCAGCTCTCCTTTTTTGCTCGAGTCTTTACTCCCAGATTTCGATACTCGGCTTCACACCGGCGACCGCCGCACATGAAGCCGGAGTCGAGACCAAGTTCAAAGCCATTCCCTCTGCCGACGAAGAGCGACGCCAGCATCATCTCTTCACCGCCGAGCCGCACGTCGCCGGCTCCGTGCGCAATAACGAACTGGCTCGTTACATCGCCGATCAGTGGCGCCAGGAGGGGTTCGAAGATGTCGTCATTCGCCGCTATGACGTCTACGGCTCCAATCCAAAATTCACAGCGCTGGAGATGGTCGCGCCCGTGCGCTACCGCGCCATCCTGCGCGAGATGCCCGTCCCTGGTGATCCCGACCTGAAAAACAAAAGTATAAGTTCGGCGTGGAGCGGCATGTCTGCCTCCGGTGAAGTCACCGCTCCGCTCGTCTATGCCCACAGCGGGAATCCCGAAGACTACGATCTTCTCCGCAAGCAGGGCATCGACGTAAAAGGCAAAGTGGTTCTCGTCCGCTATTCAAATCCCTACAGCTATCGTGGATTCAAGGCGCTCACCGCCCAGCGCGAAGGCGCAGCCGCCATTCTCGTCTACAGCGATCCCGCCGAGGATGGATTCAAAAAAGGCAAGGTTGTTCCCAACGGCCCCTGGGGTCCCGAGTATCACATCCAACGCGGAGCCATCACCTACGACTTCATGGTCCCCGGCGATCCGCTCACCCCCGGCTGGGCTTCCGTTCCCGGAGCGAGGCGCATTCCAGTCGAGGAAGCAGTTTCGATTCCGAAGATCATGGCCCTGCCGCTCTCCTGGCACGATGCCAAGCCTTTGCTCGCCAACATGGACGGCCCCGTCGCTCCCGACGATTGGCAAGGCGGCCTGCCCATCAAGTATCACCTCGGCGGCAAGCGCGTTCGCGTGCACGTGAAAATCGAAATGGACAACTCCACGCAGCCTTACTACGTGGTCGAAGGCCGCATTCGTGGCGCGCAGTTGCCCGATGAATGGATCGTCCTCGGCAATCATCGCGACGCCTGGGTCTTCGGCGGAGTCGATCCCAGCAGCGGCACCGCAGCGATGATGGAGCTGACTCGGGCGCTGGGAAAGTTAGCCAAGCAGGGAGCGCGTCCGCGCCGCACCATCGTCGTCTGCAGTTGGGACGGAGAAGAGGTCGGCCTCACCGGTTCCACCGAGTGGGGAGAGCAGTTCGCCGATGAGCTGCGCAAGAAAGCAGTCGCCTACATCAACGTCGATGAGGCCACGTCAGGGCCGAATTTTCACGGCCAGGCCGTTGCGTCGCTCGCGCCCATGCTGGTCGAAACCGCCCACACCTTGCAGGATCCTTCCGGGAAAACTTTGTACGAAGCGTGGAAGGAATCATCTGCACACGAAAGAGGTGAAGCCAAACAATCTGAAGAAGTCACCGACTCGAAGCTCGCCGATACCCGCATCGGCAGCGGCTCCGACCACACTGTGTTCCTCAACTTCGTCGGCATGCCGGTTCTCGGCCTGGGCTTTGAAGGTCCGTACGGCGTCTATCATTCCGCCTACGACGATTTTTTCTGGATGAACCACTTCGGCGACCCCGGCTACCGCTATCACACTCTGATGACGCAGTTGTGGGGCGTTCTCGCCCTGCGCCTCGCCAATGCCGACCTGCTGCCCTTCGACTTCGCCAGCTACGCCGCCAACATTCGCGAGTTCGTGAACGAATTATCAAAAGGCATGGCGACCAGGAATGACTTGGGGCAACTGGACCTCAAGCCTATGCTCGATGCCATCGACGACTTCGAAGCCGCCGGCAAGCGCCTGGACGACTCCGCAACCCGCGCCCTCGCCTCTGGCACAATCGATTCGAAGCTTGCCACAACCATCAATCAAGGCACCATGCAAGTCGAACGCAACTGGCTCAACCCCGACGGTATCCCCGGGCGTCCATGGTTCAAGCACATCCTCTACGGCGCCCGTTTCACCTACGCTCACCTGGAATTGCCCGGATTGACCGAAGCAATCGAGAAACAAGATTGGCCCACCGCGAAGCAGCAAGCAGAAATTCTGCGCCAGGCGTTGGGCAACAATACGAAGCTGCTAGATCGATTGAACGCGAGCTTCTCGCCGGATGTGGCTAGCGAAGCAAAATGATCAGGCCGTGTCTGGCTCAGATTCCTCATCTACAACTGCATCTTCCTGGCGCGGCGCGAACTCGAAAACTTCCGGTTCCACAGGATTACTCCACACTGGAGCGAAGGACTGCCGGTGCAGCGGGGTCGGACCGTATTCCAGCAACGCCGCCAGATGCTGCGGCGTGCTGTAGCCTTTGTGCGAAGCCAGACCATACTCCGGAAAAACCTCATCCCATTCGCACATCATACGGTCGCGCTCGACCTTCGCCAGAATAGAAGCAGCCGCAATCGAGACGGACAGTGCGTCCCCGTGGATGATGGCTTTTTGCGGCAGCTCGCAATCCAGCCGCATCGCGTCGATCAGCAAATGATCGGGCGCAGGCTGAAGCCGCATTACCGCCTCGCGCATGGCCAGCCGCGACGCATGATAGATGTTGATCTGATCGATGCGCGCCGCATCCACCGCGGCAACGGCCCACGCCACAGCATGCTCCCGAATGCGCGGCGCCAACAGTTCGCGCCGTTCCGGCAGCAGGAGCTTGGAATCGCGCAGGCCGCGAATGCGGTAGCCGCGGTCGAGAATCACCGCCGCCGCCACCACCGGACCGAAGAGAGATCCACGTCCCACCTCGTCCACTCCAGCCACCATCGCCGCGCCCGCCGCCCAAGCCTTTTTTTCATAACGCAAAGTGCAGCGAAGCCTTTTGAGCAGGCGCAGTTTTAGTGCGGACGGAGAAAGAGAAAATTCGGAGTCGGTCTTCGCGGTACGCGGCATGAGGGGAGTGTTGCCACCATCTTCCCTTGCCAGCACAGATTTCTGCAAGCGAGAAAACAGAAATTCCTCGCCCATCATTTCCTGCCCGCTCAGGACCCGAAACACGACTTCCGCATCATGATCTAGCCGCAAGGCAATGCCAGTCAGTAACCATTACTTTGATTACGTCCGTACATTGTCCGCTCGGACATGTACTGCTATCTTCGCCCCAGATCGCAATTACGCGAGGAACAGTTTGTGAACGACGAAGCCATCCAGCCACGGCAAGAAGTAGCGCCCGTCGAGAAGTTGATCCATCTAGCTCTGCCAGTTCGTCTCACGTACATGCGAAATGGCGAGCGCGGTGGACTGGAGATGGCTTGTACGTATGACATCCATCCGCGCGGCGCACGCTTGCTGAGTTTCCGCGAGGTGAAGGTCGGAGACTTAATCACCGTCGAACGCGGACGCACTAAGTCGGTTTGCCAGGTCGTGTGGACCGGCGATCCCGACTCTCCGCTGCGCGGCCAATTCACCGTCGAGTGCGTCGAAGGCAACCGAATTCCCTGGGAAGAAGAGTTGCGTCAGATGGAAGAGCAGTATCTTCCGATCACGCCCGACGGGCCAAAGAAGCGGCTGGCGATGAATACCTTAAGGAGAGGCGATCAAAACCGGCGACGCCGTCCGCGTTTCCACGTTGAAGGGGGAGCCGACCTGCTGCAGATCGGTGGACAATCGAGCCTGGAAGGCCGCGTGGAACAGATTTCAGAATATGGCTGCTTAGTCAGCGCCGGCGATCTGCTCGTTCCCGGCACTGGAATAAGGCTCGCCCTCAACATTTATGACGTAAGCGTCTCGTTCCGCGGAAACGTGAAATATACCGCCGAGAACCGGGCCATGGGCGTGGAGTTTCAGGAAATCCGCCAGGGAGACCGGCCTCTGCTCGATTATGTCTTGGACCAAGTGAAGAAGAGGCGCACGGAAGACTTCGCTGACCTGGAAGTCATAACCGAGCCTTTGACGGCCACCGCGGGGTAACATCCTCGGCCCGCAACCGGTCACTTGCCACACGCACCGGTACGGACATCCCACCTCTATTCGACATCTCGCAGGCGTGCTGCTTTGCCCTTGAGTCCGCGCAGATAATAGAGTTTGGCACGGCGAACTTTTGACGAGCGCAGCAGGTCTATTTTGTCGATCACTTTGGAGTGGATCGGGAAAATGCGTTCCACGCCTTGACCAAAGCTGATCTTTCGCACGGTGAAGCTGGCTTGGGGCCCGTTGTCGCGCTTGATCACCACGCCTTCAAAAGCCTGCAAGCGCTCTTTGTCGCCTTCTTTGATCTTCACGTGGACGCGAACGGTGTCGCCCGGATGAAATGCGGGAATGTCGGTGCGTTGCGTTTTTGCCAGCAATTTTTCGATGATGAGGTTCGACATACTGTTTAGTCCTTCCCAATCTAAAATCTTGAATCTAAGTTTCGTATCACGGCAGTGGAGTTCCTGGTCGATCCGCTTCGCCCACCTTCATCCGCGCTTCTTTTGAGCCCCGCCAGGAACGTGCTGTCTTCTTCGCTCAGCACAGCGCCTTGCAACAAGTCCGGGCGGTTTCGCAAAGTTTTTTCCAGCGCGCGCTGGCGACGCCAGCGCCGAATTTCCTCGTGGTTGCCCGACATCAGCGGCTCCGGCACCTTAATTCCACGAAATTCCGCCGGGCGCGTGTAGTGCGGATAATCCAGCAACCCATTCGACCCGCAAGTCGAATCCGCGCCACCTAGTTCCTTTATCTTCGCGCCGACTGTAAAAGATTCCTGCTGCGTCGAGGCTGCGTTTCCAACCGCTCCTGGAAGCAACCGCAGTACCGCTTCGACAATCACTGCCGCGGCCATTTCTCCGCCGCTCAGAACATAGTCGCCGATGGAGAGTTCCCGGTCGGCGAGAAAATCCCCCACACGCTCATCCACACCTTCGTATCGTCCACAAATGAAGACGATACGGTCGAGCAGCGCCAACTCCGCCGCGACCTTCTGCGTAAACCGTTCTCCCTGCGCAGAAAGGAGTATCACCGATTGTTTCACGCGTCCCGCGAGGCGCTCTTCCCGCGGCACAACGCCCACCGACTCCAGACATTCGAACACCGGTTCCGGCTTCAGAACCATGCCCTCGCCGCCGCCGAAAGGGCGGTCGTCCACGGTGCGGTGACGATCGTGAGTAAACTCCCGCAGATCGTGGGCTTCAATTTTCGCCAGCCCTATCTCCTGGGCACGGCGGGTGATGCCGTAATCCAGCGGCCCGCGAAAGAAGTCCGGAAAAATCGTGACAATGTCGGCCTTCATTGCGGAAACCAAAAACCTTTCAACTCAGAGGACGCAGCGGGATCCCTGATCCTACGCGTTCTCTTCCTGACTAATGCTTCTTTCTGCTACCCTGCGCTTGTTCCTGCTTTTCCTCGGCAGTGAGCGGAGCATTCACTTCCAGCAAGCCATCGGGCAAGTTCATTCGCACTTGCTTGTTCTTCACATCCAGGCTGTCGAGATATGCCTCAGCGAACGGGATCTCCACCAACCTGCTTGCCGCGTCGCGAACAATCAACAACGGCGCTTCCCCGGCTCCAAACTGAACGCCTTCAACGCGTCCTATATCGGCGCCACGGTCAAGCACCGAACAACCTACCAGGTCGCTCACGTAATTCCAGCCCGCCTCCAACTGCGACCGCTGACTGCGGGGCACTTGCAATTCGCATCCGATTAGCGCTTCCGCTTCGGAAATCGAATCCACCCCCGCAAACTTCAGAACCAGCATCCCTTTGTGCGGCCAAAGGTCTTCGACTTCGACCTCCCGCCGGGGCGAACCCTGCTCAATCGGAAGCGCCAGCAGTTTCATTCCTGCGGCGAATCGTCCGGGAAGGTTGCTGTAAATCTCGCTGGCAACTTCTCCCCGGCGGCCCTGCGTTTTCACCACACGGGCCAGCGTAATGAATTCTTCACTTGTTTCAGATTCGCGAATGTTCCGGTTCCCTGCCCCGGCTTCGCCGCTGCCGCGGCTGGCTAATCCCGATCTTCTAATCGATGACTTCCAGCGTGTATCGCTTTCGTGCCCGCACTCCCGCAGCGCTCAAAAGCGTGCGCAAGGCGCGCACGTTGCGCCCTTGCCGGCCTATGATTTTTCCTACATCACCTTCCGCCACTTCCAGTTCGATTACGTCGTCATCGAGATGGTCCACGTACACTTCATCGGGAGCATCGACGATCCACTTCGCAATCTGCTCGATGAGAACGCGAACGTCTCCAGTGGGCTCAGTCATGGTGGGTTGCTTAGACTACGGTAGCCGCTGGGGCAGCCGCAGACTTGGAGAAGAGCTTGCCAACTCGCTCTGACATTTGCGCGCCTTTTGAAACCCAATAGTCGACGCGGTCACGCTTAAAATCGATGCTGGTCGGTGTGGTTCGAGGATTGTACGTCCCTACGACTTCCACCGGCCGGCCATTGCGCGCGCGCGCCTTCTCAATCACCACGATGCGGTAATACGGTTGTTTGCGCGCACCCATCCGCGACAGTCGAATCATTAACACTGATGTATATCCTTGTTCCGGAAGAGTCCGGCGAGGTCGAGACAAACACTTATTATGCCGGAGGTTAGCCGGAATGGCAAGGAAGGACAGGAAGCTTGTGGGTGATTGCTGCGGAAGCGCTTGCGTGATGATAAGCCGCATACACCCTCAGCACTGAACTGGTGGCCATTGTGTTCTCGGGCAAGGTCTATTGCTAAGGGCACCATATCCGCGCCGGTAGAAGTGGTCACTGCCGGAGCCGGCCGTTGGACGCTGAGAAAGGCGTTGGCCCATACCGTGGTGGCAAAGTCCGTCGAAGAGCTCTTCACTAGTTTTGCGCCGCCACCACCGCCGGCCGGGCCCCCCTGACCCGTCGGGCCGGTGGGGCCCGCAGGGCCTTGTGGCCCACTGAATCCTGCCGGTCCTGTGGCTCCTGTGGCACCTTGCGGACTTTAGGACCCAGTGGTCCGGTCGCTCCCGCAGGATCCACTGCACTGAGGGACCGGCTGGAATTGTGAAATTGAAAACGGCGATCGCTGAGCTGCCCACATTCGTCACGCTTGCATTCGTCCCCGAAGCACCCTTCGTTGTGCTTCCAATCCCAACCTGAGGTCCTGTCGGCCCCAGTGGGGACCTTGATTTCCCTGCAGACGTTATAAAAAATCGCTCCAGTACAAGCGTTCCACGACAAGGCGACTACTTGGTGGGTAACTCGAACCACGGTTCCGCCGGTCAACTGAACCTTGCCAACAAGGCCTGGCTGCGCCCATAACAGCGGACTGAGCAATAGCGCCAACATCAGATTTCGCATGTTTCCTCTTTATCTACCTGTTTATCTTTTTGTGTGCCGTCGCCGCCATGATGTGGCACGTTCGTGCTAAGCCCAACTTACGAATTGCTTCGCGGGGTCACAAGTTCACGGGTCACAAAAGTGAACCTTCGCGTTCCCTATACGGGAGTACTTCGAACTGAAAGCAAAAATTGGTGTCCGGATCGTTGCGAGGTGCGAGCTGGCTCCGTCGCAACTTTTCTCCTCCTGCTAGACTCAATTACTTGGGGGTTGCGATTTGCCGGGCGTACAGGGCGTCTATATCCTTTCGGCGGTGCGCACGCCGATTGGGAAATTTGGCGGATCACTGGCTTCGCTGACTGCGGCTGATATGGGCGTAGTGGCCGCTAAGGCGGCATTGGAGCGAGCCGGAATCCGCCCAGAGCAGGTGGAAGAAACCATCTTTGGCAATGCGCGACAGGCGGGCGGCGGGCCGAATCCGGCGCGGCAGATTTCCGTGCGCAGTGGCGTGCCGCAGGAAGTGCCAGCATTCACCGTGAACAAGGCCTGCGCTTCGGGGATGAAATCGATTGCACTGGCTTACCAGGCGATTCTGCTGGGCGACGCAAGTTGCATTCTGGCGGGCGGTACGGAGTCCATGTCGCGTTTGCCTTACTATCTTGAAGCGCGCTGGGGATTTCGCCTGGGCAATCAGGAACTGGTCGACGGCATGTATCGGGATGGATTCTTCTGCCCCATGGCAAAGATGGTGATGGGCGAGACCGCGGAAGTACTGGCCGAGCATTACAAGATCTCGCGCGAGGAGCAGGACGAATATGCGCTGATGTCGCAAACCCGTGCTGCGCGGGCGATTGCCGCGGGGCGGTTTGAGGCGGAACTTGTCCCGGCAACGATTGAAGGTAAAAAAGGTGCGACCACCTTCAGCCGCGACGAACATCCGCTTGTGGATGCGAGCATGGAAAAGCTGAGCAAGCTGACTCCGGTGTTTTCGAAAACCGGGACGGTCACGGCAGGAAACTCTTCAGGAATCACCGATGGCGCCGCCGCCGTGGTTGTTGCCAGCGAACACTTCGTCAAGAAGAACAACCTGAAGCCACTGGCCCGAATCTTGGCCGTAACCTCCGCCGGCGTGGATCCGCGCACAATGGGGATCGGACCGGTCCCGGCATTGCGCAAGCTGGAAGATAGGCACAACCTCAGGCTGCACGACTTCGGACTGATCGAAATGAACGAAGCCTTCGCCGCGCAGGTGCTCGCCTGTGACCGCGAATTAAATTTCAATCGCGACAAGCTCAATGTCAACGGCGGGGCGATCTCCATCGGACATCCGATTGGCTGCACGGGAACCCGCATCACGGTCACTTTATTGCACGAGATGCTCAAGCGGAATACTCGACGCGGTGTAGCTACCCTCTGTGTTAGTGGGGGAATGGGAATGGCTCTGGCGCTGGAGAATGTGGTGTAACAATGGCGTGCGACGCAGCCGCATGGTGCGCAAGTTATTGAAGGGCTGGCCTGGCTAGCCGGTCCGCCGACGCGTTGACGCGGGCAAAACGCAGTCGCTATACTTTTTGATAGAGTCCGCTCACACACAGGAGACGGAATGAACCTTTCCGCAGTAATCGTGGACGATGAGCAACTCGCGCGCGATGAACTTGCCTACCTGTTGAAAAGCGTCGGTGACGTAAATGTTGTAGCCCAGGGAAAAAATGGGCTTGAGGCCATCAGCCTCATCAAGGAACATAGTCCTGACCTCGTTTTTCTCGACGTCCAAATGCCGGGGCTCGACGGCTTCGGCGTGATCAAGAAGCTTCTCGACAAGAAGATTCCACTTCCCAAGATTGTTTTCGCTACAGCGTTTGACCAGTACGCAGTGAAGGCTTTTGAGGTCAACGCCGTCGATTACCTCCTAAAACCCTTCGACAAGAAACGAGTTGCGCAGTCCGTGCAGAAGGCGCGCACGCAACAGGAAGCCGAGGGATTGCCGGCAGAAAAGATTGACACCCTGGTTCGGATGCTGCAGGCGCCGAAAACCCAGAGTTCGAAAATCCTGCTCAAGGCAGTCGGGCGAATGTTTCTGGTGGACCAGAAAGAAATCTGTTATGCCTCGATCGAAGACGGTGTGATCACTGTAGTCACTGCCGGCGCGTCGGGCATGGAAGGACACTCCAACTGCCGCACCTTGGAGGAATTACTCGCCAGTCTGGATCAAGGATTGTTCTGGCGCGCCCACCGTTCCTACCTGGTAAACATCAATCGCATTCGCGAAGTCGTGCCCTGGTTCAAGAGTTCTTACCAGTTACGCATGGATGACAAGAAGCAGAGCGAGATTCCAGTCAGCCGCGCTCAGACCAGACGCCTGCGGGAGCTTTTCGGTCTCTGATTGGCCCCGTTCCGCCCGGGTTCCTTCTCTCTCTACTGTCGCCGCACTGCTAGCCACTGCTGGAAGGCAAATTTTGCCTGCCTTCAAGGCGGCGGCATGCTGGGCCCTTGCTACCAACGCAAGAAGATCATCAACCAGCGTGCCAGCGGACAAGTCGAGCTCACTTCTTGCTCGACCTCGAACGGGCCAGACCGGTCGAGCATGAAATTTGGAGGCCGGCCCGAACTGTCCGACTCCTGGAGAGGGTTAAACCGCCAGAGCCTCCAACCCGGTCCGATCGCGAATCACGAGCGTCGCTGCTTCCAGCCGGATCCGCCTCTTTTTCTTCAGATGACTTAGCAATCTCCTGACCGTCTCCCGCGATGAACCAATCCTCTGGGCCATCTCCTCATGGGTCATCACCGAATGCAGCCGCTGTTCATCCCATTCCTCCACACCCCGCGGAGCGCTGCATCACCGCCGTCAAGTCCTGCCGGCTGATGAAATTCAACTGGCAGGGCGTCCTACGGAATATTGATGGCGGGCTATAATCAGCCCATGGCTCGGGGCTGGGAAAGCAAGTCGATTGAGGCACAACAGGAAGAGGCCGCCGCCAGGACTGCAGAGCGAAAGCCGCGTCTGTCGCCGGAAGAAGCGACGCGGCTGCGGGAAAGGGAGAACCTACGCCTGTCCCTCCAAAACATAGTTCAACAATTGGATCGCTGCCATGATGCCCGACATCGCGCGATGCTGGAGCAAGCGAAAGCCGACTTAGAAAGCAGGATCGAACAACTCAGTAAGTAGTAGAGGATGGGCCATCAGAACAGTTAGTCCGTCCAGGTCAATGGCTTCTCTCGTAAGTAGTTGACACCTCCGCCGAACCAAGATTGTCTTCAAGTTACCTTTGGCTTCGTAGACCTTCCATAGGGCTGACGTATAATTGATCTTTCCATGAAAGCCTACGTGTACGTCTCGCTCAAAAAAAGTGTCCTCGATCCTCAAGGCAAGACCATCCAGGGCGCGCTCAAGAAAATGGGCTATAAGGGTTTGGAAGAAGTGCGCCAAGGAAAGTACTTCGAACTCACGCTGGATGGCGGGCTAAGCCGCGAAGAGGCGCAAACTGAAGTCGAGCGTATTGCGCGAGAAGTTCTCACAAACCCTGTCATTGAAGAGTTTCGCTGCTCCCTCGCAGACTGAATTCCTGGAGTCTCACCATGTGCGGCATTGTTGGCTATGTCGGGAAGAAAGAAGTTGTCCCAATCATCATTGAGGGCCTGAGACGGCTCGAATATCGCGGCTATGATTCGGCCGGAATTGCCGTCGCCGGCAACGGGGACAAGCTGCAGCTGCGGCGGGCCGAAGGCAAGCTGCGCAATCTGGAAGAAGCCATCCGCCTCAAGCCGCTCGCCGGAACCTTTGGCATCGGCCACACTCGGTGGGCGACCCACGGACGTCCGACGGAAGAAAACGCGCATCCTCATCGCGATTGCACCGGCAAGATCGTAGTCGTGCACAATGGCATAGTTGAAAACTATCTCAGCCTCAAGAAGAAACTGATTGAGGAAGGGCACAAGTTCTCCACGGAGACTGACACCGAGGTCATCGCTCATCTCATTGAAAAGCATCTTTTCAAAACCGGCAACGGCCACCGGCCCACTCTTGAGGAGGCGGTTCGCTGCACGGTGAAGGAACTTAGCGGCGTCTTTGCTATGGCGGTTATCTCAGTTGACGAGCCCAATAAAATTGTTGCTGCGCGAAACGGCCCTCCGCTGGTGGTTGGCCTAGGCAATGACGAATACTTTGTCGCCTCCGACGTCCCCGCCATTCTGTTTCACACCCGCGACATTTTTTTTCTCGCTGATGGCGATCTCGCCGTCGTGACCCCCGCCGGCGTGCAGCTAACCGATTTCGACGGAAAGTCCATTCAGCGCCCGGTGCAGCACGTGACCTGGGACCCGATCATGGCGGAAAAGGGCGGCTTCAAGCATTTCATGCTCAAGGAAATCTACGAGCAGCCGCGCGCCGTCCGTGACACCACCCTGGGACGAATTTCGCTCGACACCGGCCACATCTTCCTCGATGAAATGCAAATCAGCGAAGCTGAATTTCGCGCAGCGAAGAAGATCAACATCCTCGCCTGCGGCACCAGTTGGCATGCCGGACAAGCAGGCAAGTTCATGATCGAGAGTTTTGCCCGCGTTCCGGTCGAGGTCGATTACGCCAGCGAATGGCGCTACCGCGATCCCATTGTTGCTCCAGACACAATTACGCTTGTTATCTCTCAATCTGGCGAAACCGCCGACACCATTGCCGCTCAGCGCGAGGCGAAAGCCAAAGGCTCGCATACTCTCGCCATCTGCAACGTGGTGGGTTCGATGATTACCCGCGAAGCAGCGGGAACCATCTACACTCATGCGGGCCCTGAGATTGGCGTGGCATCTACCAAGGCCTTCACCTGCCAACTGACCGCTCTCTATTTGTTCGCTCTCTATCTCGCGCAAGTGCGGGGCGCGATGACCGCCGATAAGATCCGCACCGCAGCCGAGAACCTTACGCTCATCCCCGCCAAACTGGAAACGATCTTCACTCATGATGAAGCATGCGAGGACCTGGCCAAGCGTTTTCAGCGGGCTCAGGATTTCTTGTTTCTCGGCCGCGGAATTCACTATCCCATCGCTCTTGAAGGCGCGCTCAAGCTGAAGGAAATTTCCTATATCCATGCTGAGGGATATCCTGCCGGCGAGATGAAGCATGGCCCCAACGCTCTGATTGACGAAAACCTGCCCGTAGTCATCGTTGCCACACGCGACGCAAACGACCCCGAATCGATGTTGCGTTACGAGAAAACGATGTCAAATCTGAAGGAAGTCAAGGCACGCTCAGGCGTGGTCATCGCCCTGGCCACCGAAGGCGATGAAGAGATCAGGGAATCCGCCGACCACGTGCTCTACGTTCCGGCGGCGCCCGAAGAACTTTCGCCAATTCTCGAAATCGTTCCTCTACAGTTGCTCGCCTATCACATCGCGGTCCGCCGTGGGTGTGATGTCGATCAGCCGAGGAATCTGGCTAAGTCCGTCACGGTTGAGTAAGCTCAACCGTCCCTGCTTCGATACTTAGCGCGAGTCGAGCTCATCCGTATAATGGATGTTTCCATTTCAAACATTTAGTGCCCGCCTGGTGTGCTCCTCCACACTTTCTGAATTCACGAAGCACCTCGAATTTGAGGTCGTGGGGAAGAGCAGGTTTGGGTTTGGCGCGGGACTGGACAAAATGGTCAAAGCTAATCGCGAATTGCTGAAGTCGCAGGGCTGGGATAGAAAATCGATTCGCTACGAGAAGTATGACTGAAGCTCTTTCGCTGCATGAACAGGGAGTTTGTGACCAACCTTCCGGGCCGATCAGTTCAACCATCGAGCTGTGAATCAGCATCCGCCATGCTCAGGGTCTTTTGCAGACGAAATAAAAGCCAAATCAAGCCTGCAATTCCCGCCGCCCACACGGCAAACGCCGCATCCACCACCCACCTCGAGGCCGCTCCTGCCCTACGCAGTAGGAACGGCAGAAAATTCCATGTAGTAATGTGGACGTAATCCCAGGGGTCTTGCGCCATGGACTCGTTATTTAGTCCCCAGGCTTGCATCTTCCCCAGCGCAAATGCAGCGATGTTCTTGAAGCGCAGCGCAATCACGAACGTGGGATGGCCCAGCGTCTCCATCTGGTAGATCTCGAGCGGCAGCCAGAACGCGAGTGAAGGAATTTGGACAATAAGACTAACGGCGATGAGAGCGATTCCAGCGCGCCAGATCCATGCGCTCAAATCGGCGCGGTGGCGCAGCAATAAGGGAACAGCAAGCAGCGCCACCAATTCCACCGACGTCGAAACGTAACGGTCGCCCCATGCGAAATCTCCTGCCCAGTAGGTATATCGTGCATAGAAACTGATATAGCCGAGAAGCAGAAGGAGCGAAGTCACACCATAGGCGCGGACTGGCGGCGCGAGGCACGCCCATAATGCAAGCAAAAGCAAAATAGCCAGCACCAGCAGAGGATCGAAAAGAAAAATCGACTTTTCCGGCTTGAACAACGGCCCGAAAAAGCCCTCGACAAAGGGAGTGCTCCACGGAAAATTCACGGGAAGTGTTGGGTCCTGCAACCGCTGTTCCTTGGCGAAAAGCGATACATATGTGTTGGTGAAGGATCCGAAACGATAGAACTGATACAAACGATCAACCAGTAAGAAAAACGCGTATAGCGGAACTGCGACTCTACAGTACGCCAACAACCGCTGCCCAAGGTGGCGTCCGCGCACCTGTTCAAACCAGAGCACCAGTAGAATAAAAGCTCCCGCCGCCATCAGATCCAGACCGGTTGTAAGCCGCGTCAACAAGTTCAGCCCGAGCGCCGCGCTTCCCGCGAACAGTGCCCGCTGATTGCCCGTTCGCAGCCAATCATACTGAAAAGAAAAACCGGTCAGCGTGAGAAGCATGATGTAGTTGTTCTCCATCATGTTCTGCGTGTAGTGCAGGTGGGTCGTGCAAAACAGTAGAGCCAGCACGCCGAGCACGGACTCCCTCACGCTGAACCGCAACTGGCGAAGCAAGCGAAACCCGATCAATGCGGTCAGCACGTTTACGAGAATACTGGTGCTGTAACTTACCACGATGCTGCGCACAGCGGGATCGTCACCATAACCGGAGAAAACTTTCCAGCCGGCGATCCATGTGCCCACCCAATCGGCCGGCAGCATTAGGAGCGACTGTCCAACGCCATACCAGCTATAGAGTTGGCCCCCGCGACCGTGCAAGCCAAACTCGGGATACTCGTTGGGAAACACTTGGGGCTGGGATGTCCACAGCCAATGCGTGGTCTGCAGCCGGTGCATCGTGTCGGCGGTCCCTAGTTCACCAGACTGCACCACGAATGCAAGTACCCCTGCCACAAGACACAGCAGCACCAGCGGATCGGCCAGCCAGCGAGAAAGGCGCGAACTCATCGTCTGGATGGTAATACAGGATAGGCATCAGGTTTGGACATCGCCGATGAGTTTACGGGCGCCCGCACTTCTGGGAAGTGTTTTGCGTAGGGTCGAGCACCTCAGGACGAGGTGACTTTCGTGGGGGGGTGATGGCACGGACTAGCCATTTACCACGGCGCGGCTTCGGGTTAGTCTCCTGATTGAGCAGCACTTGGGGGAGGGCTGATCGACATGACGCTCCTGACTCGAATGAGTCTGGGGCGTTTTGTTTTGCGCCCTATCTTGTGACCGCGGGCGGCCATAGGGAATCGGCGGCTAAAGCCGTTCTCTTAGGGCAATCTCGATCGCAGCGCTGGAGGGCTGCGCCACCCAAAAATCATTTTTCCGAAAATGCCAAGGTCCTACTGTTTAATCTGGAAATTCTTCGGATCCAGGTCAAGGTTGTTAATAATCTTGTCTGCGGTCATATCCCACTCATTGACATTGGTCGATCCGTTCTGCAGTTCCTCGGTATACTGCAGGTCGTAACGCCGGGGCAGCGTGATTCCGTTGTCGGTTTGAAAGTCACTGAAGCGCTCTTCAATGGTATAGCGGATTTCCTGCTGATTGACGCTGTCGGTTATGCGATGGCTCATATTGGGTGACATTGCAACCGAATAGACCGTGACTACATGGCGGTACGTCTCGGGGTCGAAATACAGCTTGACGATCATGTCGGTGTTGCCCTTCGAGTAGTACTCGATGCCCTGCAGTTCGCGGCCGTCAACTTTCTTCAGGCCAATATAGTCAAGCCTGACCCGGCTCGGGTCCAGGTTCTGGAGGGCCCAGCCGGTGGAAAGCTCTCCGCCCAGCAAACCTTGTCTGACGATGAAATCCTGGCTGCTTACGAACCGTGCCAACACGCTCCACTTGTGGGTAGAGGTTGCGGCGGCAAAGGAGGTTCTGGCGCCGTCGAAGACGAATTGTTCCCCCCGCCAATCGCCGCCCGCAAACCTCATCACAAAGTTCGATTTGCGCTGCTCCGAAACTCTTCCCCAAGTGCCCGGAATGTCACCGCTGCCGCCGGTCAGCACTTTGAAGTGCAGAGTGCCTTGCACGGCGCGTGACGTGATGGCCGCACGAGCCTCGGCCGTTCCGATTGAATCGAGATGTTTCGCAACGATATCCTCCGGCCTCATATCCGCCGCGTGAGCCAAACCGAGAAATCCGGCAAGCGATAACGCAAGAATCCAATTGCTCCAGTTGCAGCGTCTTCTGCTCGACATAGTTAATCCACTCTTCTAGTGACTTGGCACTCACACCTGGGTCGTAACATCCTTGGTCGGGCGCTAACAAGATACGCCAGAGGGATGGGGCAAGTCAGGAGAATTCGATGTGGCATGTGGGGACGAGTATGCCGTGGAATCACCTGCTGCGCAAAATGCGCGAAGCATGGGGTACCGGTCTCGGTGGAGTGGGATGGAACAGCAGGTTCCTCGCCTTCTCCGTCGCTGGCGTTCCGCCTCCGGTCGCAATGACAATCTCTTGGATGGACCTTATCGGGAAAGAGTGAGGCCCCCAAAAACTAACCCGGGCCTTGCTTCGCTTGGACGGGGAGGGCGGCCCTCCCCGCACGGTCCAAATCGACGCAACTTCCTTCCTGCCAATGGCATCTAAACCTTGACAACATTTGACTCAGGTCTTAGCATGGGGCTGTTGGCAATCATAAGATTACTGATTACAAAGCACTTATTTACATCCAGAGGAGACGATTATGGCCAAGATTATTGGAATTGACCTTGGAACGACCAATTCTTGCGTGGCGGTGATGGAGGGAGGGGAACCCAAAGTTATCCCCAACGAAGAAGGAGGGCGAACCACGCCTTCCGTGGTGGGTTTTGCCAAGACAGGGGAACGCTTGGTGGGGCAGGTGGCGAAGCGCCAGGCGATCACCAATCCGGAGAACACGGTGTTTTCGATCAAGCGCTTTATGGGGCGGCGCTATGACGAGGTGCAGGAAGAAATCAAGATGGTCCCTTATAAGGTCGTAAAGTCGGGCGACCATGTCGCGGTGCTAGCACAAGGCAAGGAGTACACGCCTCAGCAGATTTCCGCGCTGATTTTGCAGAAGCTGAAGAAGGCGGCGGAAGACTATCTCGGCGAGAAAGTGACCGAGGCCGTGATCACCGTGCCGGCCTACTTTAATGACGCGCAGCGGCAGGCCACGAAAGATGCCGGGCAGATTGCCGGGCTCGACGTGAAGCGCATCATCAACGAGCCGACGGCGGCGGCGCTGGCCTACGGGCTCGACAAGACGAAAGACGAGCTAATCGCCGTCTACGACTTCGGCGGCGGAACGTTCGACATTTCGATTCTGGAAGTGGGCGAAGGCGTCATCGAGGTGAAGGCCACCAATGGCGATACGCACCTGGGCGGCGACAACATCGATCAGCGGTTGGTCGACTGGCTGATTGACGAGTTCAAGAAGGATGAAGGGCTCGACCTGCGCGTCAAAGGGAACGAAATGGCGCTGCAACGGTTGCGGGATGCGGCTGAGCGGGCCAAGATTGAGCTTTCGACCACGATGGAGACCGAAATCAACCTGCCGTTTATTACGGCGGATGCCAGCGGTCCCAAGCATCTGGTGAAGAAGCTGACACGGGCCAAGTTGGAGTCGATGATAGAAGACATCATTCAGCGCTCGGTGGGTCCGTGCAAGCAGTGCATGAAGGATGCCGGCGTGGATGCCAGCAAGATCCAGGAAGTGGTGCTGGTCGGCGGACAGACGCGCATGCCGCGAATTCAGGCGCTGGTGAAAGAACTGTTTGGCAAGGAAGGCCACAAGGGAGTGAATCCCGATGAAGTGGTGGCGATTGGCGCGGGGATTCAGGGCGGCGTGCTCGGCGGCGAAGTGAAAGATCTGCTGCTGCTGGACGTGACTCCGCTGTCACTCTCGATTGAAACGCTGGGCGGCGTGGCGACGCCGATGATTCCGCGCAACACGACGATTCCGACCAAGAAAACGGAGACGTTTTCGACGGCGGCGGATAATCAGACGTCGGTTGAAGTGCATGTGCTGCAGGGCGAGCGTCCGATGGCGGCGCAGAATCGGACTCTGGGCAAGTTCCACTTGACCGGGATTCCGACGGCTCCGCGTGGAGTACCGCAGATTGAGGTGACGTTCGACATCGACGCCAACGGCATCCTGAACGTGACCGCGAAGGACACGGCCACGGGCAAGGACCAGAAGATTACGATCACGTCGTCTTCGGGACTGTCGAAGGAAGAGGTCGAGCGGATGGCCAAGGAAGCCGATGCGCATGCGGCCGAAGACAAGGCAGCGCGCGAGTCGATTGAGGCCAAGAATCAGCTCGACAGCATGGTTTACAACGTCGAAAAGATGCTGCGGGAGAACGGGGATAAGATCTCCGGGTCCGAGCGTGGCGATGTGGAGAACGCTGTGGCTGACGCCAAGAAGGCGCTGGAGTCGAACGATAAGGCGCAGATGGATAAGGCTCGCGAGAGCCTCACCAAGGCTTCCCACAAGCTGGCGGAGGAAATGTATAAGTCGGCGCAGGCGAAGAGTCCGGCGGGCGACGCTGGGCCAACTTCTGGTGCGGCGGCGGGTGGCGACCACAGTGGCAATGGTCAAGCCAAGAAAGATGAAGGCGTGATCGATGCTGAGTATGTGGATGTGGAAGATAAGAAATAAGGTGGGAAGCCGCAAGCTTCTGGCTTCTAGCTTGGATCGTGTGGCGCGGGCCTAGCTCGCGCCACAGCATTTTAATGCGTGTGGAGTTTTCCCAGGGGAGAGTGGAATGGATTTTCAGGTAAATGATCAGACTTATTTCTTGAGTCTGGCTGAGGACGAGAGACGGTGGCGAGTGTTTGTTTCGACGCCCAGAGGGGCGTGGCGGATTCCGGTGTATGAGGATGCGGCTGAGACGGGGCCACTGGTCGTGGTACAAGAGGAGAAGCACAGGATACCGAACTAGGGAAACTAGGAATGAGGCTGGTCTTGTTCGCTTTACTTTTGAGTCTGTGCTCTCCCGTGATAGTGCAAGACACCGAGGTTAAAGGTGTAGTTACGGATGCGAAGGGTCAGCCGATTTCGAATGTGGACGCGGTAGGGCTTCAACATTTCGCCGCCGGGGGATACATAAAAGTCGAGGCTAAGACGAACGAGCAAGGAAGATACGAGCTTAGCCGCGTGGGGAAGGTGGTCTTCTTTCGGAAGGCAAAATATCGGCCTGTCACAAAAGTTCGGGCCCTCGCTGAAGGAACCACCAATGCGGCCCTGGAAACAGAAGATTCCGGTTGGACGCTGCGAAGCAGCACTCCATCCGAACAATCGGAGAAAAGACGCTACGGCAACAACTTGCTTTTTATGGTCCCAACTGGGGTCATGGTGAAGAAAGGGAAGCCGGATGACGACACTTGGAGCGTCTTTGTGATTTTCCCTGGAAATCATACCGAACGAATGATGATTTGGTCAGGATCTACGATGGCTTGGGACCTTCCCGCAGCACCTGAAGCGTGGTACTTGGATGGTTCACGCACAGAAGAACGCGCCAATGCTTCGGCGGGCGCGATCGATATACGGGGTGAGATGCCCGGAGGAAAGCGTTGGCGTAGCCTTGAGTGGCCGTTCGACGTCGCTGAGTATCATGATGTCTCGGAAGCTGCGGCTGGATTTTTCGACAAGATCATTTCTTCGGGCTGTCGGAGGACTTTCGGGGCAAACTAGAAGATCAACCCGGCAATGGCAAGCACAACCAAAAAAGAATATTACGAGATTCTGGGAGTGAAGAAGTCCGCGTCGGCGGAGGAGATTCGCAAGGCATTTCGCAAGCTGGCGCGCAAGTACCATCCCGACGTTAATCCTGGGGACAAGTCTGCGGAGGAGAAGTTTAAGGCGCTCTCCGAGGCAAACGACGTTCTCAGCGATCCCAAGAAGCGCAAGATCTACGACCAGGTCGGATTCTATTCGGACAATATCGACCCGGCGACGGCGGAGGCCTACGCGCGGGGCGGCGGGCAGGGCGGATTTGCCGGAGGCGCGCCGGGAGGATTTTCTGGCGGCACTGGCGGCGGGCAGGGTGTTCCCTTTGATTTCGGCGGGTTCGATTTTTCGGACCTCGCGGATAGCGCGGGCCGCGGCCGGCGAACCGGTGGCAGCGGCGGATTCCGCGACATCTTCTCCGGAATCTTCGGTGGCGGACGGGGAGCGGCAGCAACTGAGACTGGGCCCGAGCCGGGGAGCGATCTTGAATATCAGGTAAATGTGCCGTTTTGGACGGCCATCCGCGGTGGCGTGATGCGGCTCAACATTACCCGCCAGGACGTTTGCTCTAACTGCCACGGACAGGGCTACATCGAGGCGCCGGGAAAATGTCCGGAATGCAACGGAACCGGACAGATTACGCAGACGGGCGGGCGGATGAAGTTCAATGTAGCGTGCCCGCGGTGCCAGGGAACGGGCAAGAACATTTCTACTTGTCCCACTTGCCACGGCGAGGGCACGGTCAGCCGGACCGAGCCGCTGGAGGTGAGGATCAAGGCGGGGACGCGTGATGGACAGCGGATACGTTTAGCCGGCAAGGGGAATGCCGGAGTTCACGGCGGCGGGGCTGGGGACTTGTACGTGATCATCCGGATTGGAGAGCATCCCATATTTCGCCGTGATGGGGATGACATTTACCTCACGGTCCCGGTTAGCGTTACCGAGGCGGCGCTGGGAGCGAAGATTGAAGTGCCGACGATTGATGGGCGTGCGCTGCTGAAGATTCCGCCAGGCACGCAGTCAGGGCAGAAACTGCGGCTACGCGAGAAGGGCGTGGCTTCGGCCACGAAGGACGGCGTGCGCGGGGACGAGATTGTCGAGATCGCCATCACCGTGGCCATGCCCCGTGACGAGCGGACCAAAGAATTGCTGCGGGAGCTGGCCAAGCTGAATCCGGAGGATCCGCGGGAAGAACTGTGGAAAAAGGTTTAGCCTCGCGACTGTGACGTTACCGAATCCCCCGCCTTGCTAAGTTACAAGAGCCGACATCATCATTCACGCGGTGCAGACAGCCCTTCGCGCTGCGGTAATCACATCCTTACTGTGCTTCTTAATCGGGATCGGGATCAGGTCAGCAGGCAACCTGCGATTACTACACCTTGGAGCATCCCAGCCTTTGGTTTCCGGTAATTGGTCTCGAGTATGGATTCGTCCTCGGCTTGTTTATTGGGGCGATCAAAGCGTGGTTCTCTCGGCTTCGGAGGACCGACGTCGGATTTTTGCATATAGTTGACTTAGTCAACTATATATGGAGATAATTCCCGTATGGCTTCTTCCTCGGGTTCCCTTTCTCCATCGCCCGACCGTGTTGCTGCCGTCCGCCGTTTCAACCGGTTCTACACGCGTCACATCGGACTGCTCGATGAAGACCTGTTGGGCAGCGGGTTCTCCCTGACCCAGGTGCGGATCCTATACGAACTGGCAAACCGCCAAGAGTCAAGCGCCACAGAGCTGTGCGATGCCTTAAGCCTAGATCCGGGATACCTGAGCCGCATCCTCAGTCGCTTCGAGAAGAACGGACTGCTGGAAAAGAAAGAATCACCCAAGGACGCGCGCCAGACACTGCTGGCGCTCACCAAGAAGGGACGGCAGGTCTTTGAACCGCTGAATGCGAGGTCCGACGAACAAGTCAGCGGCCTCCTCAGCAGACTGTCCCCCGCCAAGCAGGATGATCTTCTGCACTCCATGCAGACGCTCGAGTCAGTTTTAAATCCCGAAGCGGTGCGTTCGAAGTCGTACGTTCTGCGGCAACATCGTCCCGGAGACATGGGGTGGGTGGTGTGGCGCCACGGACTGCTGTATTCGCAAGAGTATGGCTACAACGAGCGCTTCGAAGCTCTGGTGGCTAGCATCGTAGCGGAGTTTATCGAGAAGTTCGATCCCGCGTGCGAACGCTGCTGGATCGCCGAGCGGGATGGGAAAAATGTTGGATCAGTGTTCCTGGTGAGGAAGTCTCAGGTTGTGGCTAAGCTTCGCCTGCTGCTGGTCGAGCCTTCGGTGCGGGGATTGGGGATCGGGAAGCACCTGGTTTCCGAGTGCGTTCGATTCGCCCGGAGGGTGGGGTACGAGAAGATCCGGTTGTGGACGCAGAGTGAACTTGCCGCGGCGCGCAGCATTTACCAGAACGCCGGCTTCAAACTTCTTCGCGGAGAGAAGCACAGCAGTTGGAGCCGCAAGGACCTGGTTGCCGAGACCTGGGAACTGAAGCTGTGAGCCGAAAGGCGCGTTACGTCGGTACCCGACCGCTTGACAAAATTTTTCGAAATTCTTCCACATTTTTCTTGCATCGTTTGAAAAATGCCGTAATCTCTACACTGCGAACTAACTCCAGCGTGATTTCTGGAATCTAACCAAACCAGAAAGCTCGAGCAAAATCAGCCGCTGCGGAGTAGCTGAGAGTGAGTCGCTTGGGGAGGAAGACATCGAAATTGGCAACAGCTAGCGCCCCGCGTCAACAATCCGAGAACCCCCAACCACTCGCCGTCGTCCCCAACCGGAAAAAATTCGTTCGCCTCACGCTGTGGCCTCTGGTCGCCGCCACCTTCTTTATGGTGTCGGGCGGAACCTACGGTACGGAAGACATCGTGCATGGCGCCGGATACGGACGCGCGATTCTGATTCTGCTGCTCACGCCGCTGCTCTGGAGCCTGCCTACGGCCTTCATGATTGGCGAGCTTTCGAGTGCCCTGCCCTACGAAGGCGGCTACTATGCGTGGGTGCGGCGGGCTATGGGGAACTTCTGGGGATTTCAGGAAGCCTGGCTCTCGCTGGTGGCTTCCATTTTCGATATGGCGATTTATCCCACTCTGTTCGTGGCTTATTTGACCCGCATGTTCCCCTGGTTCCAGCAGGGAAATCGCGGATGGTGGGTAGCGCTGGCGGTTGTGATTGCCTGCGCGGTGCTAAATATCGCTGGCGTGAAAGTGGTTTCTCTCACGTCTCTGTGGCTGTTCTTCGCGCTGTCGGCGCCGTTTGTGGCGATCGTGCTTCTGGCGCCGTTCAAGCTGGGAGCACTCGCGAATGCCGTCACCAAGCCGACCACCTCGACCGTTGACATCCTCGGCGGGCTGCTCATCTGCATGTGGAATTACATGGGGTGGGACAACGCTTCGACCATCGCCACCGAAGTGGAGAAGCCGCAGCGGACGTATCCCCGGGCGATGCTGGTTGCGGTCTGCATCGTGGCCCTCAGCTACGTGCTGCCCTTCGCCGCCATGTGGATGACCGGCCTGAAAGCTACGGCGTGGGAGACTGGCTCGTGGGCGGACATCGCGGGATTGCTGGGCGGCCCGCTGCTGCGGATAGGGGTTGTGCTCGGCGGAGTGATCAGCGCGTTTGGCATGTTCAATGCCTTGGTAATGAGCTATTCGCGCCTGCCGTTGGCGATGGCCCAGGATGGCATGCTGCCCGGAATTTTTGCCAAACTGCATCCGAAATCACGGGCACCCTGGGTTGCAATCCTGGCGCTGGCGATGGGATGGGCGATGTGTCTGGGGTTGGGCTTTGCCCGGCTGGTGACGCTCGATATTCTACTTTACGGCTTCAGCCTGCTGCTGGAATTCATTGCGCTGGCCGTCTTGCGCTTCCGCGAGCCTGAACTGGCGCGCCCTTTTCGCGTTCCTGGCGGATTGTTTGGAGCAATTGCCATTGGGATCCCGCCCATGCTGCTGTTGGGCTTTTCGATCATCCGCAGCGAGCATGAGCAAGTGTGGAACATGAGTTCGTTCGAGTTCGGCATGATCCTGATTGCGGCGGGTTTTGTGGCGTATGCCGTGAATCATCTGCTCAGGCCGCAGGGATGGACTCCGGTTGGTCGCACCCAGAAGCCGCAGCCAGCCGCTTGATTTAGCCGAAGTTGAAGAAATCGGGTAGGAGGCGGGATTACTCCCGCCGTCCTCCCACACCACGCGGACGTGCCGTTCGGCATCCGGCGGTTCATGAAACAGACTGGAAGCGTCGGTGGGTATCCAGCAACGAAACCAA
>JBEKRE010000051.1:0-44688 GCA_049519055.1 Candidatus Sulfotelmatobacter sp.
GATGGAAATTTTTTCAGCGAGAGCGAAATGGCGCGCTTCCCAGAGTGCACGCAGGACTGCGCTTAAAAAATGCTTGACAGGGGGCGACATTGTTAGAGATGGCCGGTTTTGAAGTGACCCTCATTGGCCGGTTTTGAGTGACCCCTGAGGTGGAAGCAGGAGCAACTGCTGGGGAGGCTGGAGCAGGACTCGGAGTCGGCTTCTGCGCACTCGAAGCGGGAGCTTTGTCTAGCATTGCTTGAAATGCTGCAATCTCATCTCGCTGGCCCCATATCAAGTCCTGAGTTTGCGTTTTGCAGTAATCATCCGGATATTCCCAGACCGGCTGCACGGTCACTTTTGTCATGCCATTGAGTTCCGCCAGCGTATATGACCACACCTTTTTAGTGCTCATGCCCGGACATGCACTTGAAGCCATGAAAAGCGCCCCTATGACGGGCATCTGCGCTGGCTTCGAGAATCGGAACTGGAACTGGTCGTCGGAATCGAGGGCGTACCCTTCTTTTACATTCGCTTGGACGATTAGCACCTTCAGCGTTTGAGCAGACGCTTTGCTGGTGAATATATACGGTCCCGGCTGAGCCTTTGATTTCTTGTCTCGCGCCGCAGCCAAGGTCGTTATCGCCAGAATTAGGATCAGAACTCGCTTCATACTTTTACCTCATTTGTGAACTCTACCGAGAGGACGCGGCGAACCGCTAATTACCAGAGTCATCTCAACGATTCTGGTGGAGTCAAGGTGGCCGAACGCCTGGGAAGCTCGGAAAGCGGCTGGGCCAGATACTCGGACAAGAGCCATTAATTGACGGGTCTTCATCTGTTCCGCTTTCGTAACGATAGGCAGTGATCTGCTCATCTTCGAAAAAAAGGGCTAACTGCCAGCGTGTCCATGCCGTGGCTATTTTTCTGCGGCTCCAGCGAGGGCAGCCGATTGGAATGCCGCCCCTGCCGCAGACGAAATGGCTGCAGAATTGGTGGGAAGGAACATTGGCTTGGAATACGGCGGCAATGTGGGTTTGATGGGGATTCTTGCGGACGCCGTGCTAAGCGTGGGTGGCGGGGCGTAAGTTCAACGTGCGTAAGCATTACCAAATCCCCAACTTTCTTGGCAAAATTGAACAGGTGCCAGCTTCCATTCCCGGTAGCGCTACCCCAACGTTATGTCAGTCACTTACAACTTTCCTAACAAGTGTTGCTCGCCGTGTCTGTTTGACGGATCTAGGCGCGAATCTGTCGTTCCCCGGTCGCCGAACCCTTTCCAACTAACATTCGACATTCTTGTTGAAGCAAGGCAAACAACTCCTCCATGTGCTCCTGGCGGGTGCGGAAGTTTACCGGGTTGATTCGAAACCAGGATTTTCCCTTGAGTTCGGTGGTTGAGATCCAGAAACGACCGCTCTGCTCCACGCGCTGTGCTACTTCGGCATGCAAATTCTTGGACTCTGCCTCACTGAGCGCCGCAGCTTTATAGCGGATGCAGATCGCCGACATTGGCGGATCACTGGCGGGCTCGAACTCAGGATCGTTCGCGGCCAGAGCATAAAGGTGCTTTGCCTGACGCACATTGTTGTCAATCCACTCGCCGATCTGGCGCGCACCATATCGTTTGAAGCTCATCCACACTTTCAGGCTGCGAAAACGCCGCGATTGCTCGAATCCGTGAACATAATATTGGTAGCGCTCGTTGTCCTGGTCGAACTCATCGGTGAGATAAGAGGGCTTCATGCCAAAGGATGCGGTGAGCCGGCGCTGATCCTTGACCAGCACGGCGCCCGCATCCAGCGGAGCATAGAACCACTTGTGGGGATCGATGGTGATGGAGTCTGCGAGTTCGAGCCCCCGGTTGCGCATGGGCCATTCGTGAGAGAGCAGCATGCCTCCACCATAGGCGGCATCTACATGCAGCCACATGCCTTCGCGATCGGCGATGCGCCGCAATTCGCGGATATCATCGACTGCACCCGTATTCGTGGTTCCGAACATGGCTACAACACACATGGGACGGATGCCGTTTTTCTTATCCTCGGCAATCGCGGCTTCGAGAGCATCGAACCGAACTTGAAATGCCGAATCGGTGGGTAGCGCACGCAGAGCATTGCGGCCGAGACCGATGCAATCGACGGCTTTGTCGACGGAAACGTGGCGCTCTTCAGATGCGTACACCGCCCAGCGATCGTGAATTCCGTTGTGCTGTGCGTCATCGCGGGTGACCGCATCGCGTCCGAGTTTGAGTGCGATGAAGTTCGCCATCATTCCGCCGCTGGTGAAATTGCCTCCCGCGTTTTCGTCGTAGCCGCAGAGGTCGGTCAGCCAGCGCACGACCCTCCGCTCCATTGCAACCGCCGATGGCCCGATCGAATATGCGCCTACGTTTTGATTGATGGCCGAACAGATGAAGTCGCCGATCACGCCAACGGGATTCGGTGACGGAGTGATGAGTCCCATATACCCGGGGTGGCCGACATTGGTGCAATAGGGAAACAACTTGTTCTGGACTTCGTCCAGCAGAGTATCTGGGGAACTTGGTTCCTGAGGCAGCGACTCGGTAAAAAGCCGGTTCGCCGTCCTTGGTTCGACGTCAGGAAATACTCGCTTCTCTTCGATGTGGTCAAAGTAGTCAGCTAGCAGATCTACGACCTGGTGGCCCAAGGTGCGAAACTCTTTCTGATCCATTGGTCATCTCCTGCGGGTATTTTACGGCCCACGCTGGTTCAGACGCCTTCCGTTTCTTGTGGTCAAACTTTGTGAGGGTGAGCTGGGGCGATTGTTGAGCGGAGCAGTCTGGCTAGTGGCCGGTGGCTCCGCTGTCATTACTCACCACAAGGCTGGAGACGTTGACCGGCTCGAAGTCGGACAGGGTGAGACTGGTAATGCAGGAAAGATCGTTATCGTTCCAGCGAGCGTCGGGCGTGCCGATGAGGCCGCCGCTGTCTCCGTTATCGGCGAGGATGATGCCATAGTTTCGGAATGCGGTGATGATAATGGCCGCTTGTGGACTGGTGGAGGCACACGTGGGGGTTGCGACTGAAGCCTTCAGTCGATAGATTTCGCCAGCGGGTCCGGACATGGTGCAGCTTGCGGGAGGGGAAGATTGCGAAATTTGCGATTCCGTGGGAATGGAACTCCCTCCGGTGGCTGTGCAACTTCCTACGCCTGCCGTTTCGGTAGCGGGCCAGACCCAGTAGTTCAACATGTGGTTGAGTGTGAACCGGATGGGATGCTGAATCGTACCGGTCGGCGAGCTGGGTGTGCCGGCGCCAATGACCTCGTCGGCGTTGGCGAGGAGCGGGGCTACTGGAAGTCCCGCGGCATCGGATGTTCCGTTCCCTTGGGGCGTCAGGTCATTCGAACCTGCGTCGGGCCAAAGGGCGTTCGAGGAATCGGTCCAGGGACCGTCTTGGTAAATTCCCTGCCACATCTCGTAGAGAGCAGGGTTGTTTCCGCCGCCCGACTCCAGGTAGACCAGAACGTGCCTGTCTCCGCCCGAGCTGCTGGTGCCTTCTACCGGAGCATATGCTGGAATCGGGCCAGTGGTGAAGTAGGATTGATATTCGGTGGTTGTAACGGATACGTCCGACTGATTGTACGGAACTTCAATGGCGGGTATCCCATTCGGAAAGGGAGCATTCGAATTGTTCCCGAAGAATGGTTTCACGGTCGCCGGCAAATAGGCACTGTACATCGGAGCTGCGGGGGAAGTATCTACGGGCAAGCTGGTGGTGGCTGCGTCCACCCGATGGTGAAAGATGGAAGTTGGCGGAAAGATATTGGCGAGGAAAGCGTTGTTGCCGTTGATGGCGATGCTGATGTTCTGAGTGCCTTGTGCGGTGGTCGAGTCCGTAACCACAAATTCGGACGTGTAGGTGCCTTGACCGCCGACCAATGAGCTGGTGATGTTTCCCGTGGATGAATTGAGAGACATCCCCTCAGGTAACGGGCTGGCGTTCGGGCTTACGGAATAGGTGTAAGGGGGGGAGCCGCCGCTGGCGACTAGGGTGCAGCCCGCGTAGGCCGCACCCTGATTTCCGTCGGGGCATGAAGTGGTTGCGATCGACAGTGGACCACCGGGCGCGGTTATAGTGACCTTTGCCGTGGACGTGTTCGAGCCAAGGGCGTTGGTTGCCGTCAGCGTGTAGGTGGTGGTCGCCATGGGACTCACGCTCGTCGAGCCACTCGCGGATGAGGCCGTGAATGTTCCCGGAGTGATGGCAACGCTGGTCGCACCCGCCGTCTTCCAGTTCAACGTGCTGCTGGAACCAGAAGTAATGGCTGCGGGGCTAGCTGTGAAGGAGCTGATCGTTGGTTTGCCGGACGTACTTACGGTGACGGTTAAGGTAGAGGTGGTCGAGGCAGCGGTGTTGCTTGCGGTTAACGTGTAGGTAGTAGTCGCCGTTGGACTCATGCTGGTTGAGCCGCTTGCCGATGTGGAGGTGAATGTTCCCGGCGTGATGGCAATGCTCGTCGCACCTGTTGCCGCCCAACTGAGGGTGCAGCTTGTCCCGGAATTTATGCTTGTCGGATTCGCTGTAAATGAAGTAATTGTTGGCGCGGAGGCTGCTCCGGAGGTCGACTTCGACGAAGTCGATAACCCGCAACCCGCCAGTCCGGCGCAGGCCAATAGAACGAGGACGAAGCCGCAAAGACCCGGCCGGAGTCCGCAAGGGCTGAGCTTATTTCCGAAGAAACTGTAGCTGTGAGGTTTCACGCCGAGTGACGCCAGTCTATTGGCCACCACGCCGGCGCTATAGATGTCAGTGGTCGTAGTCCAGTTGGACCAGTTGGGTCAGTTCCTAAGCCTGGTGATCCCTGTACTTCGGAGAGCCGCCACGATTCAATCTTTATGCGTCTGCTCCGGGTGGAGTAGGGAGCGGCTGGATGATGTGAAGGCCGCACTCGGTCTTGGAAGTTCCGGACCAGCGGCCGGCGCGCGGGTCTTCGCCGGGGCGCACCGCGCGGGTGCAATGGGTGCAGCCGATGCTGGGGAAGCTGCGATCGTGCAGCGCGTTGTAGGGCGTGTCATGTGCGCGGATGTATTGCCATACCTGCTTGGAGTTCCAGTCGGCGAGAGGATTGATCTTTACTAGACCGAACTTTTCGTCCCATTCAATCTTGCCGGCGGCGGCTCGAGTCGCGGTCTGATCGCGGCGGATGCTGGTAATCCAGGCTTGGAGTTCTGTCAGCTTGCGCCGAAGCGGCTCGACCTTCCTCAGGTTGCAGCATTGATCAGGATGCTGGTGCCACAATACCGGACCATGAACCCCTTCTTGTTCCTCCGGTGACAGGAGCGAGTAGACCCTTTCGATGGGGATGCCGTATTTTTGCTCGACTTGGTCCATCAGGTTGTAGGTTTCGGGAAAAAGGAATTCGGTATCCAGGGTAAAGAGGCGAAAATTCTGGCTGACCCGGGAGGCGATGTCGATCAGGACCATGCCCTCGGCACCGAAGGCGGAGGAGATCGCCACCGAGCTGCCGAAAGTTTCGAAGGACCAGCGGAGAACACGTTCTGGGCCCCAGGCCTCGGCGGTGGTCTGCAGTTGTTGGATTCGTTCTTTCATGAAAGCGGGTCCTCTTGATTGGGCCGTTCGGGGACAGAGAAACTTTGCCCAAGCACGATCTCAAACCCGTTTTCCATCCCGGAGAAGAATGCTGCCGGTTTATCAGGACGATCGGCGAACTTCACGACCTCGCCAACGACGAGTAACGTTGGAGCCGCGAGTGTTGGCGATCCAGGGAGTTGCGAGATTGTAGTTTGGTGAATCTGTTGCTCCGGAGTTGTCGCCCGCGAAATGATGGCGCACGGAGTTTCGGACGCGAATCCAGAGGTCACGAGCCTGGCGGCAACCGCGGCGTAATCATGGCCGGGCATGTAGATCACAAACGTCGAATCGGCGCCGGCAAAGTTTTTCCAATCGGGATCGATTTTTTCAGAAGCACGATGACCGGCCGTCAGGACGAGGGTGGAAGATGCGTGTCGGTGAGTGAGTGGAATGCCGGCGGCGGCAGCGGCTCCCAGAGCGGAGGTGACGCCGGGAACGATCTCGTAAGAAATGTTGGATCGCCGCAGGGCGTCGAGTTCTTCTCCAGCGCGGCCGAAGATCAGAGGGTCGCCGCTTTTGAGGCGCACCACTTCGCGCCCCGAAGCGGCGAGCGTCACCAACAGAAAATTGATCTCTTCTTGGCGCATGGTCGTGGTTCCGCAACGCTTGCCTACGTTCTGGATGAGGGCCGTGGGCGGAATCAAATGCAATATTTCGAGCTGGACGAGGTCGTCGTGAAGCACCACGTCGGCGGTTTGCAACAGCCGCAGAGCTTTCACGGTGAGCAATTCGGGATCACCGGGGCCTGCGCCCACTAAATACACTTTGCCCTTCATGCGGTTACTCTCCTGTCATTCTTCGAGAACTCATTCTTTTCCGATTCCTCGGCCAGCGCCGCGTCCAAGGCTTCGCGGCTTGCCAGTGAGTGCAGTAGTTCACGTTTGCGTTCCGAACTAAGATCGCTGGCCAACACGAGCTTTCGCGTCTCTCCCAGTTCCGCGACCCACTGCTCGTAGGCGGGACCAAACTGACGCTCGAGTTGTTGCCGAATTTTTTGCGCGAGGGAAGGACTCTGTCCGCCGGTGGAGACGGCAATTTGAAGGTCTCCGCGACGTACGACAGCGGGATAGTAGAAGTCGCAAAATTGCGGAACGTCGACCACGTTGCAGAGAACTCCGCGGCGCTGTGCCTCGAGATAAATGGATTCGTTGAGAGCGAAAGAGGCGGTGGCTACGACGGCCAAGAAAGTTCCATCGAGATCTTTCGCACTAAAAGCGCGGAGCTCGAGCGTGATCTTGCCTGCCCGCGCCCAGGCATGGACCGCGGCGGCGGCTTCCGGCGCGACCACATGGATGCGGGCACCAGTATCGATGAGGCTGGCGATCTTGGGCTCGCCAACCTTGCCGGCGCCGACCACCAGGCAACGTCTGCCTTCGAGCTTCAAGAACATGGAGAACAGGTTGCTCATGGCATCAGCCTTCCACGCCACCGGGCACGCGTCCCTCGGGCAAGTCGCGGGGGACTGGGGCAACGACTTGTCCCGCAAGGTAGTCGCGCAATTCCGCATCGGTGTGGCGAGAAAAAAACCGCCGGAGATTTTCGCCGTTGTTATCGGTGAGATAGCGGCGCAGAAGGCGCTCGATGGCCTCGGGAACTTCGGTCGCGAGGCAGCGATAGCCGACCGGGCGCGCGATCGACTGATGGAGACCGACCGCACCGCCTAGGCAGAAGTAGTAGGCGTCGACCATTTGTCCGTTGATTTTTAACTTCTTGCCTTCGATTCCGATGTCGGCGATCCAGTGCTGCCCGCAACTGTTGGGGCAACCGGTGACGTGCAGCTTCAGGTGCTGATCGAAGCCGGGCAGGCGCTCTTCCAATTCTTCAACGAGCCAGCGGGAGAAAGCCTTCGTCTCGGTGATGGCGAGCTTACAAAATTCGCTTCCACTGCAAGCGATCGCTCCGCGAAAAAACGGAGAGCCACTTACGGGCAGACCAATTTCGCCTAACTCTTTAGCCAACTCGTCAGCTTGCAGCCGAGGAACGTTGACGATCAGCAGGTTCTGCATGTTGGTGGTGCGCAGCTCGCCGTTGGCGAAGCGCTCGGAGAGATCGGCTGCAGCTTCCATTTGCTCAGGCGTAATTCGACCGCGCAGTACCGCGGAGCCCACGTAGCAGTAGCCGGGCTGCTTCTGCGGATGAATGCCGATGTGATCGCGGTAAACGTCGGAGGGTGCGCGCTCAGGTTCGGCAGGATCGAGTCGAAATCCGATGCGCCGCTCGAGGTCTTTCTGGAAGTCAATCGCAGTCCAACCGTGGCGAAGGAAGAGAAACTTTAGGCGCGCGCGCTCGCGGTGTTCGCGAAGTTGAGTGGATTCGCGAAACAATTCGGCAACTCCTTTGATCACGGGCAGAACCTGATTCCAGCGAACGAAAGCGTTCAAAGGCACGCCGAGGTAGGGTTCGGTGGAAAGTCCGCCGCCCACGCGCAAGGAGAACCCGATCTCAGGCTTACCCTCGACGATCCGCTGGAGCGCGGTGAGGCCGATATCGTTGATCTCCGGGTAGGGGCACCAGACGCGGCATCCGGTGATCGAGATCTTGAACTTGCGCGGGAGGTTGTAGAACTCGGCGTTGCCGGCCAGCATGCGATCGGCTTCGAGCGCGAGGGAAGATGCGTCGCAAATTTCGTCCGCGTCCACGCCCGCGACGGGGCAACCTGTGATGTTGCGAGTGACGTCGCCGCAGGCGCCGATCGTGTTGAGGCCGACGCTCCAGAGCTCTTCGAGCACTTCGGGGAGAGCCTCAATCGTGATCCAGTGCAGCTGGATGTTTTGGCGGACCGTGAGATCGGCGGTCCCCCGGGCGTAACGGCGAGCGAGGCTAGCGATGGTTCGTAGCTGGTCAGAGCGCAGAAGGCCGTTGGGAATTCGAACGCGCAGCATGAAGAATGGCAGGGCGCGTCCCATGCCGCCCTGGCCGCCGACGACGCCGGCGCCATCGCCTTGGGTGTAGACTCCCCACCAACGGAAGTAGGTTCCAATCCATTCGGGAGGAATCGAGTCAAAGCCTTCGCGGGCGAAGCGGCGAATCTCGGCGAGACCCTCCCACGGATTCTTGGCGCGCTTCAGGCGCTCGGACTTCTGTGCTTTGGTTTCTGTCACTGCATTGCTCATATTGGCCGCCAAAAAGAAAAACCCACCGCCAGATTGCTCTCTGGCGGTGGGTATAAGTGCCGATGTTATGAAAGTCTTAAATCAGCAATTTACCCGCTCCAGAGCACACGCATGCGCAACAACAACATGCACACATGCACTCCTGGCGAAAATTGCTGAAACTGGACATGCTTCGCAGATACTAACGTGAAGCCGGCAGCGCGTCAACCTTGCCGGCGAAAGCGGGACGATGCACAATTTCGATTCTATGTATCATATTTTTGCATCTTGATTTGGCGGCGGCCGGAGACGCTTGAGGCTCGAGGCGGCGCATTGCTCTGAGAATCGCGGCTAATGGCCTCGACATCAAAGAATTCTTGCGAGGGCACATATGTCAATTCGAGCGGTGAAGCGACTGGTTCAGGCGAAGCCGACTCTGGAAGGCGCGGGGGTGCATTTGCGCCGAGCATTCGGATTCGGAAACACAAAAGAATTTGATCCATTTCTTTTGCTCGACGATTTCCGCAACGATGTTCCGGAAGATTATCTCGCCGGTTTTCCGTGGCATCCGCACCGCGGGATTGAGACCATTACTTATGTGTTGGCGGGAACCGTGGAGCATGGCGACAGCATGGGAAACCGCGGGGCCATCGCGGCGGGCGATGTGCAGTGGATGACGGCGGGCAGCGGGATCATTCATCAGGAGATGCCGAAAGGCGACCCGGCGGGGCGAATGCATGGATTTCAATTGTGGGCGAATCTTCCTTCGTCGCTGAAGATGACCGCGCCACGCTATCAGGAAGTAAAGACCGGAGAGATTCCTGAGGTTACGGATGACGACGGAACGCACGTGCGAATCGTGTGCGGAAAATTTTGGGGGAAGAGCGGACCGGTGGATGGGATCGCAGCTGATCCGATTTATCTGGATGTGTCGGTAGCGCCGGGCAAGAGAAAAACTTTGCCGGTGGAGACGACTCGCCATGCCTTCGCTTACGTTTTCGGCGGGGCGGGCACCTTCTGCAACGCATCTGGGCCGCTGGCCGTGCCAACGGAAGCCATCAAGTGGTCGGATACCACGCCTCCGGTGGAGGCAGACAACCGCTCGCTCATACTTTTTGATCGCGGCGACGAAGTGACGCTGCAAGCCGGGAATGACGGGATCCGGTTTCTGCTGGTCTCAGGGAAGCCGCTGGAAGAGCCGGTGGCCTGGTACGGACCGATTGTAATGAACACGCAGGAACAACTGCGGCGAGCATTTACGGAACTGCAAGAGGGAACGTTTTTGAAGGACGCCGGACGCAAGTTGAACATCGACTACGCCAAGGATTATGGTGCGAATCGTCATTCTGGGTTGCGCCGGGAGCGGAAAAACTACTTTGGCACGGCGGCTTGCCGAACGCACGGGCGCGGCTGTCATCTGTCTCGATGAAATGTGGCAGCGGCATTGGGACGAGAAGGACGTTCTCGTGTTCCGAACGTTGATCGAGGAGGCGCATGCGGGGGATGAGTGGATCAGCGAGGGCAGTTTTGCGCTGGCGAGCTTTGCTATACGACTACCGCGCGCGACTCTGGTGATTTGGCTCGAGCGTCCAAAACGGGTTTGCGCCTGGCGTGCGATCAGGCGCTTGTTCAAACGGGGAGAAGCGCATCGGATAGGTAGACTCCCCGACGTACTCGCGTTCATCTGGAAATTTGACCGAGCTAAGCGGCCTCGGATCGAGGCGCACAGAATCTCTCACGGGCCGGGGGTTCCGCTTTGCAGATTGACCGGTGACCGCGATATTGAAAACTTTCTGTCTTCTTATAGCGCTGGCCCTCGAACTTCCAACTGACCCGCCGGCTCGTTTGATTGACAATTGCCTTCGACCGCCCTACCTTTTCGTGGGGTGGTTTGGAGGCGTTGTCACATGCGCAAAATTATTCTTAGACATTCCTGCTTATTCCTCGGCGCCGCTCTGTGCGTACTTTCTGTAGGCGGTGTCATGCGGGGGCAAAACGCGCCGGCCTCGCTAGGGCCCTTTCAAAATCACTCTGATGTGGGCATGACGTCACACGCCGGCTCCGCGCAATACGATTCCGCGCAGCATGCCTATACGCTCACGGGGAGCGGCGAAAACATGTGGTTCACCGCCGACGCCTTTCAGTTTGCGTGGAAGCAAGTTTCTGGCGATATCGCATTGAGCGCGGACATTGACTTTCCGGAGAAGGGCGGCAATCCGCATCGGAAGGCGGTGCTGATGATCCGCCAGAATCTTGATCCCGACTCGCCTTATGCCGACGCGGCGTTGCACGGCGACGGGCTTGCTTCACTGCAATATCGCGACGCCAAGGGAGCCACCACCCACGAGATTCAATCGAACATTTCCGCGCCGCGTCGCTTGCGGATTGAGAAGCGTGGCGACTTCATCTATGTATTTGTGGGCGCGGCCTCAGGCGAGACCCTGCGACCCTCAGGCGCTTCCCTCAAGCTGCCGATGCAGGGGTCGTTTTACGTGGGCATTGGAGTTTGCTCGCATGACCAGGACGCGGCCGAGAGGGCGGTCTTCACAAATTTGCACCTTGCGCCGCCCGCAGTAACCACCGCGCCGGCTGTGCTCTACAGCACGCTGGAGACGGTAGCGATTGCCTCGACCGATCGCCGCGTCGTCTACACAGATGCAAGTCACTTCGAGGCGCCCAACTGGACGCATGACGGGGCAAATTTTCTTTTCAACCGCGAGGGGCGCATCCTGCGGCTGCCTGCTGAAGGCGGCACGCCCACAACCATCGAAACCGGTACGGCCATAAATTGCAACAACGATCACGGCGTTTCCCCGGACTCGCAATGGTTAGCGATCAGCGATTCGTCGCAGCCCGACCATAAATCGAGCGTGTACATTGTGCCGTTTGCCGGCGGCACGCCCCGCCGAGTCACGCAGCACTCTCCGTCTTATTGGCACGGCTGGTCGCCGGATGGCAAGACGCTCGCTTTCGTGGGAGAACGCAACGGCGACTTCGACATCTACACCATCCCTTTCAGTGGTGGCGACGAAACTCGATTGACTGTGGCGAAGGGCCTCGACGACGGGCCCGAGTATTCGCCCGACGGCAAGTACATCTACTTCAACTCGGAGCGCACCGGGCACATGCAGATCTGGCGCATGCACGCCGACGGAAGCGACCAGGAACAGGTCACCTTCGACGATTACAACAATTGGTTCGCGCACATTTCTCCCGACAGCAAGTGGATGGTTTTCCTCTCATATGGGAGCGATGTCGTGGGTCACCCGCCCAATAAGGATGTGCAACTGCGCATCACGAACGTGAGTGGAGGAAATATCGACGGTCCGATCACGGTTCTGGCCAAGCTTTTCGGCGGACAAGGCACCATGAATGTTCCGTCGTGGTCACCGGATAGTTCGAAGGTGGCATTCGTGAGCTACGAACTGCTGGCCGCCGAAGATACGGCAATCAAGTGAGCGCCGCCGGTCGTTTGGAAAGTCGACGGTTCATTTAATCTTTTAAAGATTTAGGACCAGGAGATAGAAAAACGTTATGCGCGTTGGAGTGTTTACGCCCTTGCTCTCGCAGCTCTCGCTGACCGCAGTTCTCACGAAACTCAAGGCACTCCAGATCACAACCGTCGAGCTTGGTACCGGCAACTATCCGGGAGATGCGCACTGCAAATTGTCGATGCTCGAAGATGCGAGAGCCCTTGCCGAATTTCAGAAGGTTCTGGCAGATCACGGTGCGAGCATCAGCGCATTGAGTTGCCACGGTAATGCGTTGCATCCTGATCATGCCCGAGCACAACACGATCGCGAGGTGAGCCGGAAGACAATCCTACTCGCCGAAAACCTCGGCATCTCGGTGGTAATCGACTTCTCAGGATGTCCCGGCGATTCGCCGAATGCTACCGCTCCGAACTGGGTTACCTGCCCGTGGCCGCCGGAATATTTGCAGGTGCTGGATTGGCAGTGGAACGAAGGGGTTGCGCCGTATTGGACCGAGCACGCGAAGTTTGCGGCCGATCATGGAGTGAAGATTGCTATCGAAATGCATCCCGGGTTCGTGGTTTATAGTCCGGAAACGATGCTGCGGTTGCGCTCAATTGCAGGGCGCAGCGTGGGCTGCAACTTCGACCCGAGTCACCTTTTCTGGCAGAGTATCGATCCGATCGCCGCGATCCGCGTGCTCAAGGATGCCATCTTCCATGTGCACGCAAAAGATACGCAGATCTATGCGGCGAACTTGCCCCGCACCGGGGTGCTTGATACCAAGCGCTACACCGAAGAGCGCCAGCGCGGCTGGATCTTTCGCACCTGCGGTTACGGTCACGGCGCGGAGTGGTGGAGCGAGTTTGTCTCGACGCTGCGAATGTTTGGTTACGATCACGTGCTATCGATCGAACATGAGGACAGCTTGCTGTCACCGGAAGAGGGACTGACCAAGGCGGCGCATTTTCTCAACCGCATCGTGATCCGGGAACAGCCGGGCGCAGCTTGGTGGGTCTAGCAAGCGAATGGAAATGAAACCGATCAAGACGGCGATCATTGGCACAGGATTCATGGGGCGCGTGCACCTGGAAGCCGTGCGGCGGTTGGAGTTTGTTGAGGCCGCGGCAGTCGCTGGCAGAAACGCGGATGCAGCGCAACGCTTGGGCGCGGGAATTTCGATCCCAGTGATAACCGGCGATTATCGCAAGATCGTGCGTGACCCGGCGATCGATGCAGTCCACATTTGCACGCCGAACGCGCAACACTTTTTGATGGCTAAGGAAGCGCTCCAAGCGGGGAAGCATGTGATCTGTGAAAAGCCCCTGGCTACGAGCGTGGAAGAAGGCGAAGAACTCATCTCGCTCGCGAAGCGGCAGGGATTGGGGAATTGCGTTTGTCACAATCTGCGCTATTACCCCATGGTGCAGCAGATGCGGTGCATGCGCGAGGATGGCGACCTGGGTGACATTCTCGTGGTTCAAGGGACTTATTTTCAGGATTGGCTGCTCTATGACACGGACTGGAACTGGCGCGTGGATCCCCAGGCTGGCGGTCCTTCGCGCTGCATGGCCGACATCGGGTCGCACTGGTTCGATATGGCCGAGCATGTCACCGGACTGCGAGTGACTTCCCTTTGTGCGGATCTTCAGACGTTCCATCGAACGCGAAAGAGGCCGAAACATTCGGTGGAAACTTTTTCGAATAAGCTGCTTGGTTCGGAAGACTATGTTGAAGCCGGTGTAGATACGGAAGACTTCGGCTCCGTGATTTTCCGCATGGGCGCGCGTGCGCGCGGCAGCGTCACGGCGAGCCAGGTTTCGGCGGGACGCAAGAATCGGCTCAGCGTTGAGGTGTGTGGCACGCGAGCTTCCGTGGCCTGGAATCAGGAGCGGCCTGACGAACTCTGGGTCGGGCATCGCGATGCAGGCAATGAGATCGTTATTAAGGATCCTTCTCTGCTCAAGGCGGCGGCGCGCAGCTATGCCGACCTTCCGGGTGGACACAGCGAAGGGTACGACGACACGTTCAAGCAAGTGTTCCGGCGCTTTTATGCTTCCATTCGGAACCCGGGCGACGCGGTCGAGTATCCGCAGTTCGGGGACGGACTGCGGCAGTTGAGCATTCTTAACGCTGAGTTCCTGAGCCATCGAACACGAGGCTGGGTTGATGTCCCTGCAGTTGAAACCGGCAAGTGAAAGGAACGCGTGTTAATTCTCGCCGCCATTATTGCCATCTTTATTTACGGGATGATCGCCGCCATGCTGGGCACCATCCTGCCCGAACTATCGGATCGCTTCCAGCTCTCGCCCAGTCAGAATGGAACCATCGCTTTTGCGCAAGCGCTGGGGCTGATCCTCGCGTCGCTCGCCGCGGGGCCGCTGATCGATAACGAGGGCAAGAAACTCGGCATCGTTCTCGGGCTTGGTTTTATTGCCATTGCGCTGTTCGTGTTGCCGCGCGCACCGGGGTTCCGTAGCATCGTGCTGCTGCTGTTCCTCCTGGGCGTTGGTGGCGGCATCATGGTAACCGGTGCGAATGCTTTGGCCAGCGACGTGGGCGAGACCCACCGCGCAACTGCGCTGAACCTGGCCAACCTTTTCTTTGGACTGGGAGCGCTAGCTACACCATTCATCGCCGCGAATTTGTTTGGACGGAATTCGGTAAGACTTTGCTACACCGTCGCGTCACTCACGGTGGTTACGCTGGTGATTGAGACCTTCACCCGGATGCCCGGGCCAACCGGCGAGGGGCGTTTTCTGCTTGCAGACGCGGCTCCGGTGCTCGGACGCCCGCTGCTATTTCTCCTTGGGCTGTTTGTTTTTCTTTACATCACCTGCGAGGTGGGGATATGGAACTGGCTACCGCGGTATCTCATCGCACAAGGCATTCCTGAATCGCGCGCACTGAACATACTTTCGTTGGGATTCGCGCTCGGCATGCTGATCGGCCGCGGGGCTATCCTGCCCGTTCTCAATCGCGCGCCCGCGGTCACGGTCACTCTGGTGGGATCTGCCGCGATGGCGGTTACGACCTTTTTGATGTTGCGAATTAACCGGCCCGGGGCTGCATGGGTGCTGGTTTTTCTGATGGGGATCTCGATGGCGCCGGTCTTTCCCACGACCCTGGCGATTGTGGGTGATGCTTTTCCGCGCATGACTGGGACCGCTATTGGCTTCGTGATCACGTGTGGATGGACTGGCCTGGCCGTCAGTTCGCGCATCATCGGGGCGATTGCTGGTGGTGACGCGCGGCGGTTGAAAACAGCACTGCTGGTGATTCCCGCTTCGGCCGTAATTATGGTGGGGCTGGATCTGGTGATCCGAAGCGCGTTGCGATAGAAAACTCAGCGGCTAAAGCCGCATTCACACTTGCATGGTTAGCGCAGCGTTGAAGCGCTGCGACACCCAAAATCGAAGGCAACATCGAACATCCCGCAATCGCTAGGGCAATGCCTAGCCAGCAATCGCGCGCATATAGTCGGCGTCGATTTTCAGTGCTTGCATCTGGGGCATGTCGAACTCCTCCTGCTCCACAAAGGCATGCTCGATGTGAGCCTTCTCCGCCGCCCCAAATATGGGGCGGTAATCGATGTTACCGTGTCCCATTTCCGTGGAAGGCGGATGGTCCGCAGGCGTGGACGCAGCGGTCATCTTGAAGTCTTTCACATGCAGCATCGAAAAGCGCGTTGGATAGCGAGATAGGAGCTCCGCGGGCTTCTGACCGGCCACCACAGCCCAGCCGCAATCCAACTCCATGGTCACCTTTGCCGGATCGGTCAGGCGCAAGAGTTCGTCGTAGAAGACAACGCCGTTTTCGGAGCGAAACTCCGGCGTGTGGTTGTGGTATGCGAATCGCATGCCGGCGGCATTCACTTTTTCCCCGATGTGATTGAACTGATCGGCATTCCAGCGCCAGTCGTCGAGCGTCATCGATTCTCTGGCTGCGCGGGATCCGGGATCTTTCACGCGTGACGGATCCTTCAGCATGGGAGAGGCGCAAACGATGTAATGCAGCCCGAGGTCTTTGCCGAATTGAATGGTCTCATCGACCTTGGGCAGCAAATCTTTCAGGGGATAGTGGGCACTCACGCAGCGCAGGCCGGCGCCATCCATAGCCTGCTTTACCTCGGCGGGAGGGTGGCCGAAGAATCCAGCGGCCTCCACTTCGCGATAACCCAGCGCGGCGAGCTGGTGAAGAGTTCCGTCATAGTCCTTGGGAAGAACGTCGCGAACGGAATACAACTGCAGGCCGAGCGGAAGGCCGAGAGCATTGGCCAGCGGCTGGGGCGCGCTGTTCCACAGAGCCGCGCAAGCGGCCGAAGCGGAAGCGGTCTTTAAAAAAGTTCTTCTCGAAATTCGAATCATATTAAGTCCTCAATTCTGATTCATCTTGTACGAAGCGGCAGGAAGTCGCGGTTATCCACGGATCGTCTTTGCGTGCTCGTCCCAGGTTGCGATTGTATTCTTGAAGTAAGCGTAGTTGGCGAGATGACAGCCGATGGCTGCATGGTTACCGAAGACCTCGTTCTCCATGGTAGGTTTGCGAGTTCGAACTGCGTTGAAGAAGTTTGCCTGGTGCGCTGATACATCGCTGTAGCCTTGCGGCGCGGTGAAAGTTTCGGCCTCGACTGCTTGATAGTCGAGTGGACCCGGGTGCGGATGGTCGGCGCCCCACTGCGCCAAATATTGCTTGCGAAGCCGCGCCGGCCAGCCCTTGGTGGAATATTCTTCCGGCTTGGGAGTGATGTCCTGCGGGGTGAAGGTTAGCGTCTGTCCGATGATTTCCATGGTGCCCTTGGTGCCGTGGAATTTGATGGGTTCACCGCCAGCGTTGTTCAGGTCGCAGCGCAGGACGACGCGGAATTTCGGATAGTCATAGAGAGTCTCGATGAGATCAGGAAAATCGCGTCCGTCCTTCCAGCGAAAGAGTCCGCCACTCGATTGCGCCCGCTGTGCCGCCTCATTCGTTCCCGAGATGAAGTGAATTCCGGAGAGCAGGTGCACGAACAGATCACCGGCCAGGCCTTCGCCGTAATCGGAGAAGCAACGCCAGCGGAAGAAGCGTGCAGCATCGAACGGGCGCTTGGGTGCGTCGCCAAGGAACGCATTCCAATCGATGGTCTGTTCGCTCGCGTCCGGCGGAATGGGATAGACCCAGGCGCCGCTGGGCGAGTTGCGATCGGAAGCGCCTTCGATGAAGAACACCTCGCCGAGCGCGCCGGATGCGTAGAGATCGCGGGCTTTTTCGTAGACGATGGAACTCACACGCTGGCTGCCCACCTGCATGATGCGATTTCCCTTGTGCACCGCCTCCACCATGACGAAACCGTCTTCCACTGTGTGCGACATGGGCTTTTCGCAGTAGACGTCTTTGCCCGCGGCGCAGGCATCCACCACGATGCGGCGGTGCTGGTGATCGGGGACCGCCACGATTACCGCATCGACATCTTTGCGGTCGAGGATTTCTTTGTAGTTGCGGGTCGCCGGGACTTGCTTTTGCACGGCCTCCTGAGCTGCTTCGTGGCGGCTATCGTAGAGATCGCAGACGGCGACGCACTCGATGCCGGGCACGGCGAGCGAGGCTTGCAGCAACTCGCAGCCGCGCGTGCCCGTTCCGATCGAGGCAAATCGGACACGGTCGCTGGGTGAAACGTCCCGGCCAGCGCCCCACAGCGCGGCTGGTTCCAAGAGGGTGAACTTTATCGCGGCTCCCGCGGCTACGGAGCCAGATCCGATGCGCATGAAATCACGACGGGTTAAAGAATGCATGCTGTCCTTTCACTCTCGTCCCGCAGACTAAGACGATCGAACCGGCAAGTCAACACAGGGGACACAGGGGACTCGAACATCCAAACAAAACGCGTTGTTCGAACGTCTCTTATGCCCGTAGCAGGTTGCGGGCGATGAACAAGACGTTCGCGGGGCGCTCGCCCAGCCGCCGCATGAAGTAGGGATACCACTCGCTACCGAACGGAATGTAGACGCGGACACGCCAGCCCTCTCGCACCAGGCACTGTTGCAGATCCCGACGGATGCCGTAGAGCATCTGGAACTCGAAGGAATCGCGGGGGAGCTTTTCGGCAATCGCAAAGGCCTTGGCTCGGCGAATGATGCCTTCGTCGTGCGTGGCCAGGCCGTGATAGATGCTGCTCTTCATCAAGATCTTCATGAGCTTGACATAGTTGGTGTCCACTTCCGACTTGGCGGAAAAAGCAATCTCGGCGGGTTCTTTGTAGGCGCCCTTGCAGAGACGTATACGAATTCCTTCGGCGAGAAGATTCTCGATGTCGCCCTCGGAGCGCCGCAGATAAGCCTGAATCACCGTGCCGACAGAATGGGCATTTCCCGGAATGCGGTGAAGTTCATGGACGAAATCGAGGGTGCGCTGGGTGTAGGGTGAACCCTCCATGTCGACGCGCACAAAGCCGGTAGGATTCATGGCGGCCGATTTGGCGACGAGCCCGCTGACCAGTTGGCGGGCCAAATTCTCGTCCACATCGAGGCCCATGTGAGTGAGCTTGAGGCTGATGTTGGCGTTGAGTTGGTTGGCGACGATGCCGTCGAGAATGTGCTGATACAGAAGGGCGCTGTGGCGGGCCTCTTCGGGGTTGGTGACGTTCTCTCCAAGATTATCGATGCTGACGCTCATGCCTGCGCGATTGATGGCCTGGGTGGCGCGAACTGCATCGGCAATCCCCGTGCCAGCGACGAAGCGGCCGGAGACGCGGCGGCCGAGTGAAGACCGCTCGGCAAAATTCCGTAGGGATGGGTTTTCAGAAAGACGGACGAAGAAAGCCCTTAACATGCCTCACCCGACCAATGGCAAGCGGCTGACAGGAATCGGTGCATGAAGATCTCAGAAAGTTGTATCACAAGCGGGGCATGGCTTAGATAGGACGGCGATCACAAACGCACGCAAGGCGATTCGAACCGGGAGACTTGACGAAAAATAGCGGGCTAAAGCGAGAATCTGAGTTCGACAATCTCATGCGTTTCGTGAGCGGAGGGTTCCCATTTCCACTCGCGCAGCGCGTTCTGGACAGACTGAACAAACAAGGGATGACCTCCCTTGATTTCGACGGACTTCATCGATCCGTTGGGCGCAACCAGAACGTCCGCCTTGACCGTGCCTTGGATGTTCATGACACGAGCCATGTTGGGATATTGTGGAGCTACCCGGATCACAATTTTGCGCGCGCTTTCAACGTGTTCCTGAGCGAGGAGGCTTTCGGAAGTTAGTATGGGCGCTGACAATAGTGCAAGAGTCGCAAGCGCAATGATGTGCCAGAGGAAGAGTCTCATGGGACTGAAGGCAGAGTAGTCGCAATCCAGTCAGGGTTGTAGATTACATCGGTAATCCCGTGCAAGAGAACTTGCAAGTCCAGCCGAAAAAGGAATACCGAAGGCTCATTCACCTATGAGGTACCGCGAGGCCCACTCAGGCCCCGTGCTCTTCCATAAACTTCTCGACCTCGATGGCGGCCATACATCCTGTGCCGGCGGCGGTGATGGCCTGGCGATAACGGCGGTCCTGCACATCGCCACAGGCGAAGACTCCACGGACGCGAGTCATCACGTAATTGTGCGTCTTCAGATAGCCGTCGGAGTCGGTATCGAGCTGGCCGGCGAACACATTTGCGTTCGGTTCATGCCCGATGCCGAGGAACATCGCGCTGGTAGGAAAGTCCCAGACTTCGTTGGTCTTTAAGTTTCGCAGTTTAAGGCCGGTGACTTCGTGCTTGACGGGATCGTAAACATCTTCGACCACAGTGTTGGTGAGGAAGTGGATTTTTTCATGCTTTTGCGCGCGTTCCAGCATGATCTTGGAGGCGCGGAAGGCATCGCGCCGGTGAATGAGCGTGACCTTGGAGGCAAAGCGAGTCAGGAATAAGGCTTCTTCCATGGCGGAGTCGCCACCGCCAATCACTACGATTTCCTTCCCGGAGAAAAAGAAGCCATCGCAGGTGGCGCAGGAGGATACACCGTGACCGATCAACTTGTGTTCGTTGGGCAGGCCGAGCCATCTCGCAGACGCGCCGCTGGCGATGATCAAAGTTTGAGTGTGAACCTGATGCTTGCCGAGATGGAGCAGGAACGGGCGCTCACTGAGGTCGGCGCTGGTGAGATGGGTCATGCGATATTCCGCGCCGAAGCGTTCCGCCTGCTTGCGCATGTTCTCGACCAACTGCGGTCCCATGATTCCCTCGGGGAAGCCGGGAAAGTTTTCCACCAGCGTGGTGAGTGAGAGTTGGCCGCCGGGCTCGTGGCCCTCCACTACCAACGGTTTTAGATTGGCGCGGGCAGTGTACAGAGCAGCGGTATGCCCGGCGCAGCCGGAGCCGATAATGACGACATTGCGAGTCTCGCTCATGATCTTTTGGGTGCACCCGTTAGATTGCGAATTTCAGATTTCGATGCATTTGACCGGTTTCGAACGCTTACCACCAAGTCTTAACATAGAGGACACAGAGTACACAGAGGACTTCTTTCATTTGTTGTCTTCAGGGGTTGGCGGCAGGCTTAGCGGATTTCGCCTTTGCGGAGGACTTCGATCCTGCGCCGGGAATCTGGGCCAGTTCCGCAGGTACCGTGCGACTGACTCCGAGAAGTCGGCGATAGTTGGCCAGGATCTCGGAGGCGCTGCGGAATTGCGGCTCATACGCACTTTGATCCGGCGGCGGTCCATTTTCAGCGCCACTGCAACGGGCCAATGCCACTGACGATTTTCCGAAACGCTCGAGCCGGATGCGGCTGGCGGGAGTGTTGGAGGCGACCATGGTGGCGACGCTGCTGATGGCAGAAGCGCTGTCTTCCATTGAGACCTGGATCAAGTCTTTGGGGTCGCGCACGTGCAGCACGAGAGTTTCGACCATACTCTGACCATCACTGCTGAAGGAATACTGCACGCTGGAGAACAAGGCCTGCACGGCGAACTCGCGGCGGATGCGAACGTAGCGGGCGACCGAGGGCTCACCAGACATTTGCGCGCCTTGTCCGGGCTGAAGGAAATTTGGCGCGTCGGCCAGGGTGGAGACGCCATGGGAAATTTCGAAGTCGGGACCGAACAGCGGCTGCTTTGGGATGCGCGCGAGGGCCGTCGCGATTTCCCTCTGCTCCTCGGCGGACGGCCTGCAGACATTCAGGAGGTTGACCTTTACCTGCGGTTGCGTGGAGGCAGCGTCCGGAGACTGCTGGCCAAAGGCCGGAATGGTGAGCAGCACGCCAGCCAGGATAAGAATAGTTTTTGGGAGCACTGCGGAATTCTAAATGATGAGCGCGGAAACCTTAAACCACTTGGAGCGGAGAGGTTTTGTGCAAGCGGGGAAGACGGTTAGAATCCAAGGATGGCAAATCTTACGCTGGTTTATGGCATGCGCCTGCTGCCCTCAGAAGTTGTGGCCGAAGTGGGGCAAGCTCCCGTGAAGCTCACCAACGGACGCGAGGCCCACGTCACGATGCACGTGCTTGAAGGTAGCAAGGAAGAAATCGAGAAACAGTTGCGCACAAGTCTAGAAGCGTTCTTCGATCTGTATCCGGAGATCTGAAAACACCCGGCTGCGGTCCGGGGTAAACAGAGAGTGAACATGCGGGAGTCTTACTGGAAATTGCGTGCGAGAATGACGGCTGCCGGTTTGTGGCCCGAGGGCTGGATCGCGCGCGGGGCCTGCTATTCGCTGGGCCTGGCGATTGGACTCTTCGTCCTGGAGATGCTGCTCAAACTGATTGCTCCCGCGGCGAGCGATAGCCTTGGGGGCTGGGTTAAGTTTCTTGTTTTCGACGCGGCTTTGCTGTTCTTCATTCTGGCCTTCCGCTGGTTAAAGCGGAGAATCCTATGGCGCCTGCGCAACCGCCTGATTGTCACTTACGTTTTCATTGGCGTAATCCCGGCAGTTTTATTGGTGGCGATGGCGCTCATCAGCATTTATCTTTTCGCCGGGCAGTTCGCCAGTTACGTGGTGACTTCGGAGATCAACTCGCAGCTGCGCAGCATGCAGGCGGTGAACGCGGCCGTCAGCAACGAACTGGCGGCGCGCATCGAAAAAGGCGAGTCGCCTGCGGCGGAGTCTCTGGCGGGACTGAGAAAGCGTGATCGAGCCTGGGGAAGGCGGCGAGTGTGCGCCTGGCACGGGACGCGAGTTTTGTTGTTCAGCGACGGAACCCTGAATCCATTGGTGATGAGCTTCCCTGAGTTTTTCAACAAAGACAACGGCGATTTTGCCCAAGCGATTCGCGAGGGCCAACCGTTCAAGGAAATTGTTCGGGACAACGATGAATTGTATTTGCGCGTGGCTTCGGTGTTTCAGGTGGGGCAGGAGAAACTGACGGTCGTAACCAGCGAACCTCTGGATAAGGATCTAGTCGCGGACATCGCGGCGAATCTTGGGGAGATCACGCTTTACGCGGCGGGAATACGGCTCGACGACTCACAACAAAATGAGCAGAACCAGAATGCTGCAAAAGGACGCAGTTTTGAGACCCGTCTTTTCGATGATCGGGACAAGGATAGGGGCGAACAAGGCGTGAGCGAAGGGAAGACCGCTCCCAGCCCGGGAGGCGATCAACGCGTTTTCCGTTCTACATTCAACGTGGGCTCGCTGGCTGCAGCTCAGAGCATGATGGACCGCGAAATCACTTTTGGCACGCCGCTCCCGGTGGTGGATTGGAAGACGGGGGAACGGGAGCGAGCCGGCGCCCTGGTGAGGGTTCGCACGAGGCCCTCTGTGTTGTACAGCCATTTGTTTGCGGCGCTGGGAGATATCGCGCGGGGCGTGGAGTACATCCTGCTTGGGATCCTCATCTTTTTCGCGGTGATTGAGTTGATCGCGCTGATTATCGGCACGCGCATGACGCGCACGGTGACCGGGGCCGTCGCTCAACTTTACGACGCCACGAAAAACATCGATCGCGGCGACTTCAGCCACCGCATTCCGGTGAAATCCTCGGACCAGCTAGCGCAGCTGTCACTATCGTTCAACTCGATGACTGAGTCGATTGAGAAACTGATTCAGGAGCAGAAGGAAAAACAGCGACTGGAGGGCGAACTTGCGATTGCACAGGAAGTGCAGGCGCAACTTTTTCCGCGACAGGTGACGGAACTGGCGTCGCTCGAAGTGCATGGCTTCTGCCGTCCGGCACGGACGGTGAGTGGCGACTACTACGACTTTCTGACGGCGAGTTCCCACAAGCTGATTCTGGCGGTTGGCGATATCAGCGGGAAGGGAATTTCGGCGGCGCTGTTGATGGCGACCATCCACTCGGCGGTGCGCGCCTATAGTGTGGAGAGCTTGCCGCAGATGCGCGAACCCGTCGCTGTAGGAGCGGTGGCGGGCGCGGGCAGGATCATGGCGGCGTGGCCGGAAGGCGTTGAAGTTTCCCCCGGCGCACTGCTGGGACTGCTGAATCATCAACTCTACGAAAGTACTCCACCGGAAAAATACGCAACTTTGTTTCTGGGCATTTATGACGGACGGTCGCATCAACTGACGTACAGCAATGGAGGGCATCTGCCCCCGATTCTGATTGGCGAGAATGGAGCGGTGCGGCGGCTGGAGGCCGGAGGAACGGTTGTTGGCCTGTTCGACAACATGACGTACGACGAGGGATCGGTGCAGATGCATCCGGGTGAAATCTTCGTGGCCTACAGCGACGGCGTCACGGAGCCGGAAAATGAGTTTGGCGAGTTTGGTGAGGAACGGCTGATCGAGTTGGTCAGCGCGAACCGGCGCTTGCCGCTGATGCAGATCAGTCAGGAAGTCACGTCCGCGGTGGACGACTGGATCGGGGACAACGAGCAGCCGGATGACATTACGCTGGTGCTGGCGCGGGCGCGCTAGGGCACATCTCAGGTCTCAGGTGGTTGCGACGCACGTGGGTGGTTGTGGTCCGTTGCGAAATCCTTAGAGCTAGATTCTCTTTTTCTTCCAGCGACCCTGCTTGAACAGGACTGCGCTGGCTGCGGCCATCGAGCTTTCGGCAATGGCGATGGCGGCGAAAGCGCCGTTCGAGTGCATGTGCAGCGGAATCGCCAGCCAATAGGCTAACGGTATCTCGAACAGCCAAAAGCCGAAGAAATTCACGATGGTCGGCGTGATCGTGTCACCCGCGCCATTGAAGGCCTGCATCATCACCATGAAGTAGGCGTAACCGAGGTTGCCGTAGCTCACGATGCGCAGGCAGGCCGCGCCCAGCGGAACGACTGCTGGATCATGCGTAAATAAGCGGACGATCGGCTCAGGGAAAAATATGAAGACCAGGCCAACCGCACCGAGAAAAATCACGTTGTAAAATCCGGTGCGCCATACCGCTTTTTCCGCGCGTTCGGGATGACCCGCGCCCAGGTTCTGTCCCACCAGCGTAGCAGCCGCATTGCTCAATCCCCAGGAGGGCAGGATCACGAAAATCACGATACGAATGGCGATCGTATATCCGGCGAGAGCCGCGGCGCCGAAGATGCTCACGATGCGCACTAAGCCGATCCAACTGGTGTGAGCGATGGCAAACTGCAGAATGCCCGTCAGCGATACGCGGATTAGTCGCAGCAGCACATCCAAACGCAGGCGCACCTGGCGCTTCAGGATGTGAATGCGCTCGGTGCCGCGCATCAGACGATAGCACTGGTAGAGAACTCCGATGCTGCGTCCGGTGAGTGTGGCCAAAGCCGCGCCGGTCACGCCCAAGCGCGGAAACGGTCCCCAGCCAAAGATCAGGCAGGGATCGAGGATCAGGTTGATGATGTTCGAAACCCAGAGCAGGCGCATGGCGATGGCGGCATCGCCGGCGCCGCGAAAGATCGCGTTGTTGAGAAACAGCAGCAGAACGGCAAAACTGCCGCCCAGGCAAATCCTGGTGTAGCCGCTGCCAGTAGCGACGATTTCCGGGGAAGCGCCCATCAAGCGCAGCAGGTTCGGAGCAAAGAAGAAGCAAGGTACACCGATCACCAAGGACACGAAGAGGCCGAGAGCAATCGCCTGCACACCTGCGACGGCGGCGCCTTCCGGATCTTTTTCGCCGATGCGCCGCGCCACCATGGCGGTGGTTGACAGGCTCAGCCCCATACCCACCGAGAAGACCAGGCTCAGCATCGATTCCGTCAGTCCGACGGTGGCCACAGCGTTGGCGCCCAGCCGTCCTACCCAGAAGACGTCCACTACGCCGAATAGTGATTCCAGCACCATCTCCAAAACCATGGGGACGGCGAGCAACAAGATGGCGCGGTTGAGATTGCCGGTGGTGTAATCCTGGTGCGAGCCGCGAACGGCTTCCACCAGTGAGGCCCACAGGGTGTGTGCCTTTTCGGAAACGGGGGCTGTGACTTCCATAGATACCTGCGAGCTTTCCACGCCAGTCACCGAAAAAAATCGGGTGAACACGCGGACACGATTGCTAGAGACAGAACCAGAAGTCCGGCTTGCGGACTCAGAAGGATGGCGAGCTACCGCGGGTTAAACATTGTCATTGCCTTGATGCGGATCGTCGAACGGAGCGCAGGCCACGGGCAACGAGCCTTCAAATCAGAGGGGATTGTAGCGCGAAGGGACGACGGTCAACAAATGCTATTAGCGGAGCTGTTTACTTTTTTGCAAACAGCGTGACGCGCGACGTGACCGCCAGATTCTTTACCATTCCTCCGAGAACCACAGGACCGAGCGGGGTCTCGAGAAGGCCGCGGCCATCGGCTCGGGGATCGACAGTGTTCTCGTCGAGTGTCTCCCACTTGTGCCCACGCAGGTCGTAGTCAAAAGTGACGCTGGAGACTTCCGCGGGCGTGCCGTCGTAGGAGGCGCCTTTGTAATCGTGAGGGGTTAGGGTGCCACCGGAAAAATAGATCCTATGATCCCGATCTGCACCGCCGGCGGAGATGCCGAAACGAGCGGTTCCGGGATGCGCCGGCAGCTTGCTCCATTCGATCTTCGTGGGATCTTTGTGATCGATCTTGCCTAGCCAGCACTCGTCGGAAGGCAGGTAACGCGGGCCACTCGACGGGCCCGGCTTGGCGCCATCCACGACTACAATTTCTTCTTCGGCGACGCCGCCCGCCATGCCGAAGGCGGGAGTGCCGGGGAACGGCGTGGCCGGAGTCCACGTGTCCCTGTCAACGTCGTAAACCTGCACGTTGTTCACCGGGCCATTGGCAGAGCGTCCGCCGATGAGATAAACGAAGCGGTCATGAATCACACCGGCGACGGCGCTATCGACGGGAACCGGGATGTCTTTGCCGCGAGACCAGCGGCGCGCGCCGGGCTCATAGACGTTTACATCTGGGACCGTCATTTCAAGCCCCTGGTTATCGACAACGTATCCGCCCATGAGGATGATTAATCCCTTCGCCCCGCCAGCGGTCGCATTCAGGCGGCCCACTGGTCCGGGAACCGCGCGGCCACGGCTCCATTTTCCCGCGTGGGAAAAAGTCATTACATAGACTTGGTTCGTGACATCGTCCCAGGTTTTCTTCGGGCCAACGCCCATCAGGGAAAAGAGCTCGAAGCCGCCTTTGAGGCTGGCGACGGCGTTGCTTGAAACGGCAGCGGGCATCGGGGGGAACTTGGGCTCGTCTGCACCGAGAAGGATTAAAGGGCAAAGCGCCAACAGGGAAACGCAGAAATGTTTTTTCATTGCTGGAATATTACCGCACCGGGCCGTCTTGAGTTTTGGGGAGAAGCAATCTTCGGGACCAACTTTCAGAACCAGATTTCAGAACCAGGTGTTGCGGCGATGCTCGGGGTAGGCGTCTCCAAATGCTGCTTCTAATACGCGGGCTTCGTGGCGGGCGCGGAAAGTCTGCATGACGATGATGGCTGGCAGAAACAGCCACAACGCCGGCCGGCGGATGACCAGGACGAACCCGGCAACCAGAACCGTTCCAAACACATAGATGGGATTGCGGATTTCGATTAGTTTCCATGGGTGACGAGCTGGTGAGCCTCGGCTTTGACGGCGAAAGACTTGCCCAGCTGGTAGCCCGCGAGCGCAATTCCGGCGACGCCTGCGACGATAAGGGCCATGCCCGGGCAGCGCTGCCAATCTCATGCGCCGGGCATGGTGAACATGAACCAAAACCGTCCGCAGACGACAACGGTCTGAACTGCCGTAAACGCATAGAATTGTCGGTCTTCCATGAATTGCCTCTTCTTCTTCTCGTCTCTTTGTCTTTTCGGGCCGCCGCGGCTATTCGAGCAACCCCTGACGCACGGCGTGAATGAAGTCCGTATACGCGGGAGTTTGTCCACCAGCCCGCATCAGGCTGGCGATTTGGCCGCGATGGTATGAGGAATGGAGCACGACGTGAGTCAATATGTCTTGCACGCTGCTCGACCATGATTCGCCCTTGCTGTTTTTGTAGGAGATCTTGTGCGAGAGTGCCGCGGGAGAAAGCTGGGCGAGATATTCGCGCCACAGCTGAGCGAGCTCATCGATTTGCGCTGCGCACCGATCGAGGGCGATTTCCGGCCAGACGGGTAGGCTTTGCGGCTGCTGGCGGATCCGCTCCAGCCAGAGCCGTTCGGCGGAAAGAATGTGCGCCAGGAGTATTATCGACGGTGCTGATCCAGATCCACTGGCGATTACGGTCAGTACTTCGCGGTTCGCCCACGCAGCATAGGCAAATTGACGGCGTAGATGCTCCAGAAGATCCATGATTCAGCGACCAGGTTGAAAACCCGAGGTCGAGCGGTTCGTCCAAGCCGGACGCGAACTCACAATGTAGTTCGGGGGCGGCGCGATCTGCAACCCGTTTTTAACGGTCCTTTCACAATTCTCGGGTAGACTGCACGCTGGTTGGGCAGTGAGATACTCTCTAATAGAGATCGCCTTCTGCCCACCTAGAATGCCTCCGAATATGTCCCGCAAAGCAGTTTCATCGCGCACAACAGACCAAGAAACGGAAGTCGCTGACGGCCCGCGTCAGAGCTCGGGAACTGGCAAGAAAGCTGCGAAAAAGGGCGGTGGATCGCTCGACGATCTCACGCAAACGGCTTTGAAGGCGTTTCTCATAGCGCGGGACGCCGCCTCCAATGTGCCTGATCTGTTCACCCAATCCTCCCGGATGGCATTCCTCGCCATCAAGGAGTGCGAGCAGGAACTCGACGTAATCGAGCGCTACATCGATGAGCGGCTGCCCGCAGCCATCACGCGGGTGAGTGAAGCCCGGGCGCGCCAGTTGCTGACCAGCCTGAAATCCACGACCGATCTCGAACGAATTGGCGATCTGGTGATGAGCATGTCGCTGCGGGTGCAGGCGCGCACCACAAAAACGGCAGCTTCCGATGTGCGCCAGTTGGTAGAAATGTCGACGATCCTGCGGGAGATGCTCGATCTGGTGTATCGCGGATTCGTGGATCTCGACCTGGAATGTGCCCGCAAGGTATTGCAGATGGATAAGGATATCGACCGCGTCTGTCATGGCCTTTTCCAGAAGCACCTCACCAACCATGCCGCGCAGAGCGATCCTTCGAGCTTTGGAGTGCTGCTGATGGCGCAGGCGCTGGAGCGAGCGGGAGACCACACCACGAATCTCGCCGAAGATCTCTACAGCCTGATCGAAGGCCGCAGCCTGCGGCACGCTCCGAAGAAGCGGGCGGCAACGTAAGAAGCGGTACCCGGTTCTCAGAAACCGAGCGGCTTGCAAAATTCATCATTCGTTAACGTGCCGGCAACATAATCGAAACATTTCCAAAATACATTCTGAGACAGCAGAAGAGAATCATGTCCGGCGTTCGTCAAACCTGAACCGCTGATAATGCACCTTCCCATGGGATCTTACGAGTCGCGAGGCGACGCCGGCGTAGCTGGATTATCCCGCAGCCTTGTTTTCGTGGTTGAGGACGAAGAAGACATTGCCCGGCTGATTTCCCATAATTTGCTAGCCGCTGGCTTTGAGGTGCAGAGCTTCATCGGCGGCGCATCCGTGGTTTCGGAAGCCTTGCGGGAGATGCCATCGCTATTCCTTCTGGACGTGATGTTGCCGGGTGCGGACGGTTTTGACCTTTGCCGCCAGATTCGCCAGACGGCACCTCTTTCGGCGACGCCCATTATCTTCCTCACAGCCAAAACCGCCGAGGCCGACCGCGTCAGGGGGCTCGAATTGGGTGGGGACGATTACATTACCAAGCCTTTCAGCCCACGCGAACTGGTGGCCCGGGTGCGCAGCGTGCTGCGAGGTGTTCGCCAGCCGGCGATGGTTCCGGAAGTGCTACGTGTGGGCGATCTGGAAATCGATGCAGCTTCGATGACCGTGCAGGTGCACGGCCGGCCGATACTTACGACGGTGCGCGAGTTCCGTTTGCTGGAATGCTTGGCCAGTCGCGTCGGCCGCGTGCTCACCCGCGACCAGTTGCTCGATGCGGTGTGGAAAGAGACCCCCTTTGTCACGCCTCGTTCGATTGACGTTTACGTGCGCCGGCTGAGGGAAAAAATTGAGACTGATCCTCGCCACCCGCGGTATCTCAAGACGCTGCGCGGCATCGGTTACCGATTCGAGTCTCCAAAGTAAAGAACTAGTTGTCAGTTCTCAGTTCTTGGTTTCCCGTCCAACCTGATTTCTACTCGCCACTCGCGATGCGATACCTAAAGGCTCACTTCTCGGAATGAAGGCTCGGTTTTACTGAGAACTTGAGAACTGAGAACTGAGAACTGGTGTCTTGGTTTATCCTGTCGTCTAACCACACTCGAAATTGCAGCCAACCATGACCCGGCCCAAACCGCTGTGGAAAGCGGACGATCAAAAAGCCCGCTTGTCCGAACTGACCGCGCAATCGGACGATTCCGCCAAAGATCACGCCTTGCGGCGGGATGTGCGCTCTTTAGGTGCGTTGCTCGGTCGAGTGTTGGTGGAGCAGGCGGGTCCAGAGCTGTTCGATACTGTCGAAGAGTTGCGACGGCTGATGATTCGGCACCGCGAGCGGGTCGCGCACAGTCCTGCGGCTGGGGGTCACGGGGAACTCATGGTCCAGGCCCGGGCCATGATTTCGGAGATGGATGTGACGCGCGCTTATCAAGTCACGAAGGCGTTCGCGATTTATTTCGAGTTGGCGAATCTGGCGGAGACCAACCATCGCAAGCGCCGCCGCCGGGCTCGCCAATTGCACCGGCAACGGGCGCTGCCCGGATCGTTCCACGGAACTTTGCTGCGCATGAAGGAAGCTGGAATGTCGCCCGAGGCGGCGCTGGCGGCTCTACGGCAAATCGTGATAACCCCAGTCTTCACAGCCCATCCCACGGAAGTGGCCCGTCAGACGATATTGGTGAAGCGTCGTCGCATTGCCGAGCAACTGGAGAGGCTCGATCGTCTTCCGCTCACCGTGGGTGAGGCCCTGCGATGCGAGCAGATCATTCACGCCGAAATTGCCGCGCTGTGGCAGACCGACGAGGTGCGGCAGACTAAACCCACCGTCGACGATGAGATCCGCATGGGCTTGCGATATTTCCGGCTCTCGCTATTTGAAACGCTGCCTCGAATTTATGCCGAGGTTGCGGAATCGATTCATGATGTTTACGGAACCCTTCTCGACGTGGCGGAGTTGCCGAACCTGCTGAGTTTCGGATCCTGGATCGGCGGCGATCGCGACGGCAATCCCCTGGTCAAGGCCGAACACGTCAAGAATGCGCTTGAGCTGGCACGAACGGTGATTCTCCGCGAATACATCCGGCGCGTGGAGTTCCTGAGCGACTGCCTGAGTTCGTCGTTGCGGCAGGTGCGAGCTTCCTCGGACTTGCTCTCGCTGCTGGCGCGGTATGAACGCTCGATGCCCGGCGTCACGATGCTCTGGGGGCCGGGAAATACCGTGGAGCATTACCGGCGATTTCTTTCCTACCTGGGTCGTCGCTTGCAGAGCAGCCGTGAAGGCCCTGGTACTCGAGACTCGTATCAGCAGGCGACGGAGTTTGAGTCCGACTTGCTGGTGCTGCGCAGCAGCCTGATGTCGAATCGCGGTGAGCGGCTGGCGGTGGCTTTTGTCGATCCTTTGTTGCAGGAACTCCGGACGTTTGGCTTTCATCTGCATGTGCTTGATATCCGCCAGCATGCGCGTGTGCACGCCGAAGTTTTGCAAGAAATTAGTGCACAGAAGATCGACGCGAGAAAAGCCGAACCAAGAAATCCAGAATTAAGGAAGACCAAATTAAGAAAGTCTGAATTACGTGAGACCGCACCGGCCCCGGCGGCAGGTGCCACTTTGCCCGATAGCGCCGAGAGGGGATCTCCTCAGACTCGGGAGTTGATCGATACGTTCCACACCATCCACGAGCTCAAACAGACCTACCCTGCACGGTCCATTCGTCAGTACATCATCAGCGGGGCGGAATCTGAGGAGGATGTGCTGAACGTGGTCCGTCTGGCAAAGGCTTGCGGGGCCAGCTTGGCTGGGTCGGGCGACGATGGAAACGTAGCAGATCCTGGGCTCATGCCGGTGCCGCTGTTCGAGTCGATTGAATCTTTGCGCGCGGCTGGTGGCGTGATGCGGCAACTCTGGCGAAATCCGGATTATCAACCGCTGCTCGATTCCTGGGGACGATGGCAGGAGGTGATGCTCGGCTACTCCGATTCGAACAAAGATGGAGGAATGCTGACCAGCACATGGGAGCTGCACAAAGCGCATCGCGATCTGCATCACGCGGCGCAAGAATGCGGAGTGCAGTTACGTCTCTTCCATGGCCGTGGAGGGACCGTGGGGCGCGGCGGCGGGCCTACGCACTCGGCGATCCTGGCGCAGCCGGAAGGCTGCTTTTCCGGGCGCATCCGCATCACCGAGCAGGGAGAAGTTCTCAACTGGAAGTACGCCGATGCAGTGCTCGCGGAATGGAATCTGGAATTGATGATCGCGGCCAGCCTGGAAGCGCTCGCACGCCCGGGCGCCTCAAAGGCGAAAGATCAGACGCGCTGGGAAGAGGCGATGGAGGAGATGTCGCAGGAAGCCTACCGCGTCTATCGCCGCGACATCGCGGAGAACGAAGACGTGCTGGAATATTTCGAGCAGGCCACGCCAGTTCATGAACTGGACGCGGCGCGCATCGGCTCACGGCCTTCCCGCCGGACCAAGGGCCGCCGACTGGAGGATCTGCGAGCGATTCCGTGGGTGTTTGGATGGATGCAGAGCCGCCACGCGGTGCCGGCGTGGTATGGCGTAGGCCACGGACTCGAGAGTTTCGCCAAGAAGGGGAAAAGCCACGTGCGGCTGCTGCACGAAATGCTAAAGAAGTTTGCCCTGTTCGGGGATTTGATCAGCAACGTCGAACTCGGTATGGCCAAAGCGGATCTACATATTGCTCGCGTTTATTCCGGGTTGGTAAAGAGTGCGGCGTTGCGCGCACGAGTCTTCGTCATGCTGGAAGATGAATTCTTGCGGTCCCGAAAAATGATCCTCAGCATTTCCGGTCAACGCGAGTTATTGGCTCGCAACCGGGTGCTGGCGCGCTCGATTCATCTGCGCAATCCTTACGTGGATCCGATGAGCCTGATTCAGGTGGAACTTTTGCGGCGCAAGCAGGCGGGGCAAGAGGCGCCGGAGCTGGAATATCCCCTGGGGGCGACCATCAACGGCATCGCTGCCGGACTGCACAACACGGGATAAGTTCGGACCTTCTGCTAACCACGAGGCTTGCGGGCCGTCTGTAGTATGTTGTTCTACGTGAAATGTGGGAGCGCGCACTTCCTTCTTTCGTAAGACGGAAGCGGCGCGTATTGGTGTGGGCATCTCAGATGTTCGTGCCTATGGTGTCATCGTCATTTTTTCTTCCATCCCGTTCACTTCGTGAAAGAGGCCGCATGCCTATATCCAGAATCATCGTTGGTCTTCTATTGCTGATCTTGCCACTCGCCGTGCTTGGGCAAGATGCGAAAATTAATTCCGCCGCCGCAACCACCGCGAACGACGAAACAAAAGACGCTCCTAAGCTGGATCATTTCGATCCGAACCTGGTCGACAAATCGCTGAATCCTTGCGACGACTTTTACAAATACGCCTGCAATAAATGGATCGCCGCCAATCCCATTCCAGCCGACCAGGTGTACTGGAGCACGGGAGGCGGTTTGGAAATGTGGAACGATAACGTACTGCGCGAGACTTTGGAAGCTGCCAGCAAGAATGATCCCAAGCGCAGCGCGGTGCAGCAGAAGATTGGCGACTACTGGGCGGCCTGCATGGACGAAAGTGGGATCGAAGCGGCCGGTTTGGCGCCGCTGCAACCGGAACTTAACCGCATCGCCGCGCTCAAGTCCAAGCAGGAGATTACTCTTGAAATCGCGCATCTCCATCGTCTGTTTCCGGGCGCCTGGGAGCAGAGCGACAATCAGACGGATGCACCATTCTTTGGATTTACCGGCCAACAGGACTATGACGATGCTTCTAAAGTGGTCGCGCAGATCGATCAGGGCGGCCTTAGTTTGCCGAATCGCGACTATTACATCAACACCGATGCGAAATCGGGAGAGACTCTGGGGAAATATCGCGCCCACGTGCAGAGGATGCTGGTGCTGGCAGGCGAGACGGGGGCGCAGGCCGGCGACGATGCAGCTACCGTGGTTGAACTGGAAACCGCGATGGCTAAGGCGCAAATGGATAACATCAAGCGCCGCGATCCCAAGAACATCAACAACAGAATGAGCCTGGCTCAGATTCGCGAACTGACTCCGTCCATCCAGTGGGATGTTTACTTGAGGGCGGTGAATGCTCCGGCCAGCGATCACTACATCGTCACTTCGCCTGATTACTTTCGCACGGAAGACAAGCTGCTGACAGAACATCCTCTGGAGCATTGGAAAGTCTATATGCGCTGGCAGGTGATTCATAACGCCGCGCCCTATCTGACTAAGGCGATGGTGGATGAAAACTTCAACTTTTTCTCCCGAACCTTGGCCGGTCAGGAGGAAGAACTTCCGCGTTGGCGGCGCTGCACTCATTGGGCGGACCGTGATTTGGGAGAAGCTCTCGGGCAAGCTTATGTAGACCAGGCTTTTCCGCCGGAGAGCAAGGTGCGCACCCTTGAAATGGTGCATGCCATTGAGCGCGCCATGCACGACGATATCGAGAGCGTGAGCTGGATGACGCCCGCGACCAAGGAACAGGCCATTATCAAGCTGAAGGGAATCGAAAACAAGATCGGATATCCCTCGAACTGGCGCGATTATTCGAGCTTGAAAGTCACTCGCGACAGCGACCTGGGCAACGTGGAGCAGGCTTCGGCGTTCGAATTTGAGCGCTGGGTGGGGAAGATCGGCAAACCCGTCGACCGCAGTGAGTGGACGATGACGCCGCCGACCATCAATGCCTACTACGATCCGCAATTGAATACGATCAACTTTCCCGCTGGCATTCTGCAACCGCCGTTTTTCGAGAAGAACATGGACGACTCCGTGAATTATGGCGCCATCGGAATGGTGATCGGCCATGAACTCACTCATGGGTTTGACGATCAAGGGCGCAAGTTCGACGTTCACGGCAACTTGCGCGATTGGTGGACCGCCGAGGATGCAAAACAGTACGAAGAGCGCGGCAAGTGCATCTCTGACGAGTACACGCAAGAGGTTCCCGATGCCGGCGCCGGAGTCAAGCAAAATGGCTTGCTTACGCAAGGTGAGGACACGGCGGATAACGGCGGCATCCATCTCGCGCTGATGGCGCTTGAGGCGGATCTCAAGAAACAAGGGAAATCGCTCGACGAGAAAGGTCCGGACGGCTGGACGTATCTCCAGCGCTTTTTCCTCTCCAATGCTTACTCCTGGTGCTCCAACGTGAGACCGGAAGTAGCCCGCCTGGTGGTCACGACGAATCCGCATTCGCTGCCCTTATTCCGCGTCGACAACGTGGTTTCGAATATGTCCGAGTTTGCTCAGGGGTTTGGCTGCAAGGCTGGGCAGAAGATGGTTCGGGCGAATGCTTGCCGAGTTTGGTGAGAGTGCAAATATGGAGGCCAGCCTTGGGGCTGGACCTTTTTTCTGTGTGCCGAGCATGGGCGACAGCTTAGAGGTGAAAGTCGTCTTCCCAACCTGCCCTGAAAATTTGGGTCAGACTGTAACGCGGGGTTCGAGTATGACCTCGTGTCCGAGATCTTGAAGGCGTTCGACGTAATAACGGGTGAGACGTTGGGGTTCGAGGCGGTCAAAAAAGTCGGTGCCCAGATCCGCATACTGCCTACCCTCTTGCAAGAGATAGTAGAGAATTACCAAAATGGAGTGCGCCACAGCGACGAGAGCGCGTTTCTTGCCCCGCCGTCCTGCCAGGCCTCGGTATGGGAGGCCAAGTAGCTGGTTTTTGGTGGAGCTCGCCGCCCAGGCCGCCCGCACAAGAGTCCGTTTCAGCCAGCGGTTGCCTGGTGTGATACGTCGACATCCTGCGCAGGATGCATTACGCATAGCCCGGTCTGAATCCATTTTCATGCTTTGCGGATGTCGTGAAGCGACATGAACCACTGATGGAGGTGAAGGGATAGCGAAGCGCAAGGGTGAAATGACGCCCGCCGCGAGGCGGGGCCTGAAAGAAGCGTGCAGCAAAGACGCGAGCCGATGAACCAGAAACCGGATATGAGGTCTACGGTGACGGGCGAGCGAGCCAAGGATTGCGAAAGCCCCTATCCATCCAGTGCACGGGTGGTAAATCCGGCGGGTGGCGTGTCGAAGGTGGTCGAGCTTACCTCGGGAATCTGCGGCATGTCACATAACGTGAGTGAGGGTGAAGAGATCCATCCTGACCGTGCCACAGCAGTCAGCAAAGGGCGTAGTCGGTCATGCAGTCGGCAAGGATATGGAGGCACTCCAAGGCCGAAAGGCGGAGCAAACCGATAGGCCAAGCCGGGAACGATGAGCGAAGGCCCGCACCGTAGCCGGCAAGGGAAGTAAAGAGAAGGGCAAGTAAGCCGCGATCTCCGGGACGACAGACGGCAGAAAAGCCAATATTGTTTGGCCGTGCGGAGGCCAGTAGGGGTGAAGCCCCGAGGGGCATCCAGGAAGGGACCGAATCCTTCCCGCATGTACGGTGGTGTGGGAGGGGAGGACGAGCGATCGTCCCCCCCTATCCCGATTCTTTATATTTTTCGATCTTGGCTAGCGATTGATGTCGTCTTTCGACTGCAAACGCTTCACGTACTTCTCCAGGTTGGACTTGTTGGCATCATCCGGCACGGTCGTGAGGGCGGTCTGGATCTCTTTGACGGCTTTGTCGAAGTCACCTTGACCACTGTAAACACGAGCCATACCAACATGGGCCGTCCAATCGTTGGGGAACTTTTTCGCGTTTGACATGTAGAGAGCGAACGCCTCTTCCTGCTTCTTCTCTCCCTGAAGTTGCCGGCCATAAAAGTAAAGTTGCTGTGCGGAGGCCTTCTCCAATGCTTTATTGCGGAATTCCGTGGCGGCATCCTTACGGCCCATGGTTTCCAAAATGCGCGACTTGTTGATCAGGTTGTCGAAGCGCTCTTCGACCTGGATCGATTGATCTTCATCTTTCAAGGCCTCGTCCAAATTGGTTTTATTGGTCAGGAAGTAGCTGGCCGCATCGTCCCAGGTGTCCCAGTAATATTGGTTGAGGCCGCGGATTTGGCGGTGAAGGCTGGCTTCGACGATATCGTTTACCTTAACCGCGACTTTGAAGGGGACTGCGACTTTGTCCCAGCGCAGGGTAATTACGGCGGAGTCGGGCTTGACGTCGTCAAAGTCGTAGGTCAGGGCATCGTGGAATTCGGCGGTTTGTGGCTTCACGGTCACCCGCAACGCGTCTTCATCCTGCTTGTAGCTGAAACTGCCCCAGGCGGTTGATATCTTCGAGAAAATCACCGTCCACTGGGTTTCGCCGGGGATCATGTGCAGACCATAGGTCCCCTTGTCGAGCGATTGGCCTTCGATCGTGACCGAATCGGTGAACGAGACGGTGGTGTTCTCGTTGGCTCCGGCACGCCAGACCTCGCCGTAGGGCACGAGCTTGCCCCAGATTGGGCGGCCGTTGGCCAGCGGACGGTGGTAGTTGACGGTGATATCAGTGATGCCAATGCGCTGCGTGACCACCGCATGCTGGCTCTGACGGGGCAGGTCGAGCATGATTGTCTGCGCGCGGCAAAAACTGATTGCCGAAAAAAAGCTGCATAACAAAACAAGCAGGCGAGTTTTGTGCATGGATACTCCTCTTCTATGGTGGGAATCGGACAGCCGATTCGGCCGCAACAACCCTGGGATGAAGCGTCGGAATGGAATCCGCGAGCCGGAACTGCTGTGTTTGCCTTAGACGGGCGGGTGATGCCAAGGTAAGCGACGCGCTTCATGGTGAAAATGCGGCCTTGTTAGGACGAGATTCAAAACTGTGGCTCTCTACTTCTGGACGGCGTCGGTAGGCGACGGTACTGGGCTGATCAGGCTCCTCATGCGGACAGCGGTGAAAACTCAGGTGGTCATCGGCAGTGGTTGCGGCACGACTTTTCCTTCGGGACTTCGTGGGTCCATGCGGATTGGCAATCGCCCCGCATCACTATCAGGCTGGTGGCTTTCCTGCCGCGTAAACGCCGAAGCCCATTCCCCAATCCAGAATCCCGGCCACGGCCCGACCTTGGTGCTCGTGAATGATGGCGCCGACTGCTTCCACCATTTCCCCCGCACCATGCGAGGAACTTCGGCGATAAAATCCTCGGCGGCGTACCACAGATGGGCGTCGTCCGTCTCCGGCTCCAAGTAAATGACTGCCGCCTCATCCCAGTGGGCAATGCGCATGACCCGTTCGTTGATGGAATCAAGATGCTGTTTGTGGTTACTGAAATCAATCGGCTGTTGCGTGTTCACAAAGTCGCCGGGGTGCCGACCATAGGTGCTGTGGATGAACTGGTTGCAGTTATAGCAATGCAGTCCGGGCTCGCATTCGTATTGCGCTACGTTAGGGAGATGAAAATGCCGCTTGGATGCGCGTTGGTGAGTTGGGTCTCATCGAACAGTACATCAGCCAATCGCTCTCTGGTAAACCAACGTTTGGTGAACTCTGCGGAGCCTACGTCAAAGACGGATTGCCGTTTCGTAAGAAAGACAGTCGTAGGAAGAGCAGAGGCACCATCGAAACTTACCAGTGCCACATCAACAACCTGATCCTTCCACGCTGGGAGGATGTCATCGCCGAGGAAATGAAGCCGTTGGCAATATCGTCTAGTGCGTAGCGACCGCAGGGGCAGCGCGGTAGATGGTTGTGTGGGCGGGGGATCACGGCGCCCACTATCGCCCCGCTCGTGGCGCCAATTGCGATGCCAACAAGGGCTCCCACTCCTTCCGAGAGTCCCACCCAGCCCTTCGATCCGGAGCCAGCAGCGGCGCCGATGCCCGCCCCGCCGGCCGCGCCGACCACCAGACCGATCGCGGCGTGCTCGCCGCGCCGAGCGCCGGATGCGGTCGAGACGCGGACGATGTCTTCACGCTTTACAGAGACGTCGGAGCCTTTTTCTTGCAGGGTGAGCACATCATCGGAGACGCTGACGAATTCTCCACCGTGATGCTTCATACTGGATTCGATGACTTCAAGGCCTTGGCCAACCTTCAGGCCACGCAGGTCGGACCACGAGCCCTGCTGCTTTTGAGCCCGGAGCGCCGCGGGCAGCCCGAGGAACAACAAAATGATCAGGCGGGTCCGAGAAGTTACGAACCGCCTCCGGTTCGCCGGTCGAACAGAAGCCTCGATCCGCGAAGCCGAGAGCGGAGGGTGCCCCGGAAGCTTGCACCACTTGGCCCGGTTTTCTGTCGGTTCTGGAATGGACTGGACCAGTGCCTTACTTTTCATCGTGTCTCCCTCCCATGGAATCAATGGCCAGCATTCTTGAAACGGCTACAGTCACCCCAGTCACCAGTTAAGGTGGGAGGCGGCGGACGAAGCAAAGCTCAGGCGGAGGCGGGCAAAACCTTGCCCGGCCTCCGCTTGCGCCCCAGCTACTCATAAAAGTCGGCATCGGGAATCCGCCCGAGCTTTTCGCCATCTGCGTGAATGTTGGCGGGAACAGTCGTTTGTCCTCCCGTAGGACCCGGGGGGGTCAGCGAGCTGACGATTTGATGGATGGTACGTCCGTGATTGCTAAGCACAAACATCACCTCGATGACGGCTCCCGACGTACCAGGCTCCGGGGGCGAGGGAAAGTCGATCGTAGCAGTGCCCGTACAATCTGAATTTACGGTGTACTTTCCTTGCTCGTGGAAATGGAAGCCCGTCGCAGGATCAGTCGGTCCGGGCACCAAGACGCCGTTTCCAAAAACATAGTCCTCTTGTGTAACGACGCCTGCACCGTCGTAATGCTGCTTGACAACACCATCCCGCTGCGTGACGACTACACCAGCGGAATTAAAGACCTGTCCCGAAATGCGGAGACCGTAATCGCCCTTTAATGTGGAAAGTGTGCAGCCGTCGTTGTCATTGGCTTGAGCCTGCACGGCCGAGTGAAGTGCTAGTGCGAGGGTGAAAATAACCGTCGCGCAGAATGCTGCCTTGCCAGCCTTTTTCTTCATAACTTCTCCCTAGGTGTTGATTTCGAGTTTGCGAGCACACGCAACATCTGAGTGTTCTTTTCAGCGGTGACCAGCGGACGCTTTCAAGATCACCTTGTCGCGGGGCCTCCCACAATGTCTCTATCTAGTAAGGCGGGAATTGAGGACAAGAAACCGCAAGGAATGAAAACTTCACAGCGAATAAGAATCAGCCAGCCCTGAGGCTAGGCCATTCCTTACTTTCGTTGTAATGTATTGAAGCCATCGAGGCTTTGATGAGCCTGCCTTCAACCCATGAGGTGACCCAACTACTTAAGGCGTGGACTGCCGGGGACCACCAGGCGCTCGAAAAGCTCACTCCTTTGGTCTATAGGCAATTGCACCGAGTCGCTCAGCGATGCATGGCTGGGGAGCGATCCCACCACACCCTGCAAACGACCGCGCTGGTTAACGAAACATATCTTCGGTTGGTGGACTGCGGAAAGGTGAACTGGCAGGATCGGGCGCATTTCTTTGCAATATCGGCGCAGCTGATGCGTCGCATTCTGATTGATTTTGCTCGCTCACGCGGTTATCAGAAAAGGGGCGCTGGCGTGGCTCACATGTCCTTGGACGAGGCCCCATCGGTGTGCAAGGAGGCGGATCCGGACTTATTGCCACTGGACGACGCGCTGAAGGCGCTCGCTACTTTCGATGAAAGGAAAAGTAAGGTGGTGGAGTTGAGATTCTTTGGCGGGTTGAGCGTGGAAGAGACCGCCGAAGTGTTACGGATTTCAAGCGACACAGTTTTACGGGACTGGAAGTTTGCAAAGATGTGGCTCTTGCGGGAGTTGCAGACTGGGATTGGCCGTGAACATTGAACGTTGGTTACGAGTCGAAGAACTGTGTCACCAGGCTTTGGAGATTGCGGATAGCCTCCGCGCTGAATTCGTGCAAAGCGCGTGCGGAGACGACGACGAACTTCGTCGCGAAGTGGAGTCGCTGCTAGCTCAGGAGGAAAAAGCTGAGCATTTCATCGAATCGCCCGCGTTCGAGGTTGTGGGCAGATTGGTCGCGAGCCAGGCAGCAATAACAGACAGCGGAACGAAACTGATCGGCAGTACAGTTTCCCACTATCACGTCATTGAAAAGCTCGGCGGTGGCGGAATGGGGGTTGTCTACAAGGCCGAAGACACGCGTCTACACCGTTTTGTGGCGTTGAAGTTCTTGCCTGACAGCGTCGCAAAAGATCCGCAGTCATTAAGCCGCTTTCAACGCGAGGCTCAGTCGGCTTCTGCCCTGAATCATCCCAATATCTGCACAGTTTATGACGTCGGAGAGTACCAGGGCAAGCCCTTCATCGCCATGGAACTGTTGGAGGGGACCACACTGCGCTCTCGGATTTCCGGACGCGCTCTACCGCTCGAGGGAATGCTGGATGTCGCCCTGCAGTTGACCGCTGGACTTGGTGCCGCGCACCAAAAGGGCATCATTCATCGCGACATCAAACCCGCGAACATTTTTGTCACCCAAGAAGGCCATGCCAAAATCCTCGATTTTGGTATTGCCAGCAAGTTGCGCTGGGACGACCCTGCCGGACCCACCGTCACACTCTCGCTGGCAACCTCTAGAGAGCAGCTAACGAACCCGGGTGTGGTGATGGGGACTCTCGGTTACATGTCCCCGGAGCAGGCGAAGGGAGAAAAAACTGACGCCCGCACCGATCTTTTTTCGCTGGGCGCAGTATTTTACGAAATGGCCACCGGAAAGGCGCCCTTTGATGCGAATACTGCGGCCTTGATTTATGACAGTATCTTGCATGGGCAACCACCCAAACCGACTACTCTGAACCGCTCCTTGCCACCAGAGATGGATCGAATCATCTCAAAGGCATTGGAGAAAGACCGTCAACTTCGGTACCAAGCGGCGGCGGACCTGCTGTCCGACTTGCAACGCCTCGAACGTGAAACGAAGTCCTCTGGCGCGCCTCGAACTGATCGACTGATTCCGCATCCGTCGCGTCTGAGCCGGATTTTGATGCTGGGGATTTCTGTCGCGTTGGTACTTGTTCTGAGCACGATCGCACTGCTCCGTTATTCGAATCGCAGCACTCCAGGGACAACAAAATGGGAGCAACTCACCTTCTTCCCGGATTCAGCTGTTTATCCCACGGTTTCTCCCGATGGCCGCATGCTCTCCTACATCCGCGGAGGCGGCACGTTCGTCGGTCCGGGGAACCTTTACGTCCAGTTACTCCCATCTGGCGATCCGGTTCAACTTACCCATGATTCGTTGTATAAACTCAGCCCGGCTTTCTCGCCCGACGGTGCTCACATTGTCTACAGCACAATTGACCCTTGGAACACTTGGGAAGTAACTGTTCTCGGGGGTGAGTCACGTCTGTTCCTCGCGAACGCCTCCTCTCTCTCCTGGATCGAGGATGGCAAGCGATTGTTATTCTCGGAAATCAAGAGTGGCGTGCACATGGCGGTTGTAACGACGGACGAAAGCCGCGGACAAGGCCGAGACGTCTACGTCCCGACCGGTGAACGTAGCATGGTTCACCATTCCTACCTGTCTCCCGACGGTCGGTGGGTTCTTGCAGTCGTAATGGGCAACGATGGCAACTTGCTTCCCTGCCGCGTAGTTTCATTCGGTGGTGGCAACAAGGAACAGACGGTCGGGCCGCCCGATGCTAGTTGCACGGCGGGCGCGTGGTCTCCCGATGGCAAGTGGATATACCTGAGCTCAGATAAGGGAGGCAAATTTCACATCTGGCGACAGAGATTTCCTGGGGGAAACCCAGAACAAGTCACATTCGGGCCCACCGAGGAAAACGGAATCGCCATTGCCCAGGATGGCAAGTCATTGCTTACTTCGGTCGGCATCATGGATAACACTGTCTGGATTCACGACTCGAGCGGAGATCATCAGCTATCGTCCGAGCGCAATACTGGCGCGTCGACTTTCTCCAGTGATGGACAAAAGCTCTACTACCTGATGCAAATCGGCCAAACTCCTGACTGGGAACTTTGGGTCACGGAATTGGCCAGCGGGAAACGCGATCGCATTTTGCCGGGCTATGGCATTCAGCCCGGTTTCGGTAGCACCTATTACTCGGTCTCAAAGGATGGGAAACAGGTGGCGTTTGCAAGAAAAAATGCGGCGGGAATTTCTCATCTGTGGCTTGGCGCGACCGACCACCGTTCTGCCCCTCGCGAGATTCCGTCTTCGGAAAACGAAGATTCTCCATTCTTTCTACCCAACGGTGACCTCATTTTTCGCGTGAGCGAAGGCGATCTCAATTTCGTCTATCGTATAAAGCAAGACGGTACGGCTCGAAGCAAGGTTGTCGCCGACCCGGTCTTCGACTTGCGGTCTGTTTCCCCTGATGGCCGCTGGGTGGTAGCGCACGCCAACAGTCCTGACGCGGAGCATCCCTATTCCGTGGTCGCCTTTTCCCTCGATGGAGGTAAGCCGGTGCAGCTGTGCTACTCCTTGTGCACGGGCAATTGGAGTACCAGCGGGCTATTCTTCTATTTGCAGGTTCCCCCAAGCGGGGATCTGAATACGTACATGCTGCCACTTCGCCCTGGGCGCAGCCTTCCCAGTTCGGCCCCTGGAGGCTTGGGTCGAGCCGAATTTCTCAAGAGCTATCAGGGCAATTGGGCAATTCCCCAGACGGTAGATTCGGCGATCAGCCCATCCCTATACTCGTACACGAAGGGCAGCACGAGACGAAACATCTATCGGATTCCGCTCTCCTAGAATGCTTCATCTGCGTTGCTGCGATTGTGCCTTGCCTTTGTCCTTCCTGCGGTTCGTGCACGGCTTGAATTCGGCTCGCGAGTGCATCTATGAAACTACGCAGCCAAACCCTTCGATTCCTAGCGCTGCTCATTGCGGTATGTCCTCCCAATTCGTTGAATGCCCAGACTCCAACCTCGGGCGGCATCACTGGTAATGGGGTCAGACCATGAATGCCGATTTCGTGAAGCCAGCCGCTTTGGCTTTGGGGTTGGTGGCAGGGTGAGCGTTTTGGTTGGCACCGTTTCCGCCATAGTCTGAGCACGTGGGCAAACGAGATCACGAAGGATATTACGGTCTCGCAAACCCTGCTCCGTCACAGCAAGCCCGAGATGACGGCCATCTACACCCACGGAAATTTCAACAAAGCACTAGAGGCACAGCGGAACTACATGGAGCAACTGCTGGCGACAAAACCCGCATCGGAGGCCACCCAATGACCACCATCGGGTTGGCATCGGGCCGGAATTTCGAGGGCGACAGAACAACCGCCACTCGCCGGTGGTTGTGCGGTACGAAGATGGCAATGGTGGGCGCTATAGGATTCGAACCTATGACTTCCACCGTGTGAAGATGGCACTCTACCGCTGAGTTAAGCGCCCACTGTGATGCGGTAAGTTGATCATTATACACAAGTTCCCGAACCACTCCGCATTCACTGAATCGTCCCTGGCTCCCGCCTTGGCACCCGCGCTCCTTTCGCTGGAATCAAGTGTTGAAGCACTTTTTCCTGCGCGGCACGCTTTGCTTTGCGCCGGGAATGCGAGTAGTAGAGGGTCATATCCATCTTGGCGTGGCGCATGATTGCCTGAACCACGGCGGGATTTTCCTGCTCGTCCATGAGGAACGTCGCCAGAGAATGACGCCCGAGGTTGTGGAAGCCGAACCGCTTTTCAACTTCCCCGTCGCGGTCCTAGGTCACGCCGTTCTCGACCCTGATGACGCCCGCTGCTATCGCGGCGGGTCGGATATCGTCTTCGACCAACTGTGATGCGCAGCGGGACTGATCGCCATGCAGCTTCTCGGACGGAACGGACCAACCTTGGATTTCTTGCTTTAGCCGATTCCTCCGCTAATTGCAGCCGCCGCTGTGTACCTAATTAGAACATCTTCTGTACGGCATCGTACATTAGAGTAGAATGGTCTTAATTCGTATCCCCAACAACTCCAAGGTAGCCAAAGTGCCGCACCGCTCGCGACACATCGTAGCGACCAAGCAGGGCGACTTCGACCCGAGGAAATTCCTTGCGACGGTCGGTGAGGGGAAGCAAGTCCTGTTCTTTGCCGAGAGGCAAACAATCTTCACACAGG
>JBEKRE010000052.1:0-35889 GCA_049519055.1 Candidatus Sulfotelmatobacter sp.
GATGTCACCATCCAAGACAACAGCGTGATTAACAACGATGCCACACCGGGCTTGGGGTTCACCGGAGCCGCAACCGGTTGCCCTAATCAGCCTGGTGATGGCGTTTATGAGGATGATGAAACAGGGGACTGCGGCGGCGCTGTTCATTTGATCGGGACAGCCAACTCCATCGTTTCTGGGAACTTCATCACTGGCAATGCCGATGGTGTGCTGATCAGCGACGAGACCGCCGAAAGCCATGACAACCTCCTCATCCACAATACAATCACGAACAATCCGTTGGAGTGCGGTATCGTGCTTGCCTCGCATCCGCCGTCGGGCAAGACCTCGCCACCTTTCGCGCCGCACTTTGGGGTGGATCACAATACCGTGGTGGAGAACATTTCTAACGACAACGGCGTGAAAATTGGTGGTTCGGGGGCGGGCATGTTTTCCGATGGCATGGGCCGCGGCCGCGTGTCAGACAACGTGATCATTGGGAACACGCTCATACATAATGGACTGGGAGGCGTCGCACTGCACACGCACGTTGGACCCGCGTTTGGGCTTCCCGCCGACGACATGAGTGGAAACAAAATCATCCTTAATACGATTGCCGGTAATCTCGCAGATCAGGCAGACACCGCCACTCCCGGCCGTGTGGGAATCAACATCAATAGTGGCGATGGCGCTTCCCCGGTTCGCGGCACCGTGATTTCCCAGAACGTGATCAGCGATGAGGATATCGACATAGCGGTCAATACTCCTGCCGAGGTCGACATCCATCTGAACTCTCTGCTCGGAAGCGGCATTGGAGTGGGGGACGTCTGTGCACTCGACGCTTCTAAGGTATGTACCGGCACAATCGATGCGACCGAGAACTATTGGGGATGTCCCGCGGGTCCAGGTGAGCACGGATGCACCACTATCATCGCCCCCAGGATTCTATGGATTCCTTGGCTCCAGAAACCTGTCGGTAGCCACTGACTCTTTCGGCCTGCGACCACGAACCCGCCTTTCAAACCGGACCGCGTTTGCAGCGCAGCTTCCGCTCTTGCGGGAGCTGCGACTAAACCCTCCCGAAAAGCAGCCCAATGAGATTCAGCTCTATTGACGTAAAAATTGCCTCTCGGACAATGTCGGCGGCGTCAAGCAGTTTTCGAGCACACTGCACCATGCAGCCCGCGCCTGGTTGGTTGGCTTTAGCAACACCAACTTTACCCGGGCAGTCGAGGCGACGACAGAAACAAGACGAACCATCGAACGCACTCGGGATAATCTAAATGGCCATGCAGAACATAGTACTATGTTCGCATGTTGTTCGCCCTAAGAGCCATTGTGGTGCGCTGCGCCGGAGTAAAATCTTTGGACACCACAAAGGCTGCTGAAACCTAATAATCCAAACTAGGACGAAGGCCATAGACTGCTGGTGGATTGGGCATATCACGAGCCGCAATTTCGCTTTGATATCCGTGCAGAGCGCGAAGAATATGAGCGTCTATTCAGGCATCAGGCAAGAGCATTGCAAGATCGGATGGTACGTCGCGGGTGCACGGATCGGACCAAACAGCATGCTATTCCAAACTGGGAGAGGGTCTACCCAAGAGTCCTAGGCTGGGGTAAGGAAAAGCGGTACTACTATGCCCACAAGCATCCTAGTTGAACCTTTTGGACAGTCGCCAGCCCCGAACATAGGGAGGGAGTTCGCGCATCTTTCGTACTGTCCGGTTACTGACTTTTCGCGATTCCTCTAATGTCTTACAGCGTTATTTGGGGCGTCCCGACGCTCCGCATGTTGTCGTATTCAGGGTTTGCGGTGTTTTCGATCCCCGTTTCCCACCCCAGAGATCGCTCCTCAGCCGCCGTCGGAAGAAATTTTCAGGCAGGCTTTTCCCACTCACGGTAGAATGCGGAATTCAATTGCAAGCGCATGAAGCGGATTCTTCATCCATTTCGTAGACCTCCCGGGCCACTGGGCCCACTCGAGCAACGAATGCTGGACGCATTGTGGGCGAGAGGCACGGCCACGGTCCGGGAACTGGTCGACGACAGTTGCCGGGACCTGGCCTATACCACAGTGATGACCACGCTCGATCGGTTGTTCAAGAAAGCTCTCCTCAAGCGATCTGAGGAGGGCAAGGCGTTCCGCTACGCTCCGCGCTTTAGCCGGGAGCAGTTGCATCGCGAGGCGGCCGGCCACGCTCTCCAACAGTTGCTGGATGTGAGTCCGGCGTCGTCTTTGCCGCTGTCGTTTCTCGTGGAAATCCTGAGCGAGAGAGATGCGCAATTGCTTGGCGATTTGGGGAAATTGGTAGAACGAAAGCGCCGCGAACTGGCGCAACGAGAAGCAGGCCCGAAGGAGAAAGAGTAATGTTCGCTGTGCGCGGCATGGCAGTCTGTTTCTCGATTTTCTTCATCTTGTACTGCGCTCTTTCGCTCTCCGTCTGCCTCCTGTGGAGGCGAGTGTGGCTTTACGGGCAGAAGGGCTCGGCCAGACACTGTGCCGACTTGCTTTTTGCCCTGCGCATCGTCCCATTCGTGGTGGCCACTGCTGGCACTCTGTTCGTGGCGGTGCCGTCCTTTCTGTTGCTTGAACCGCGCGCCGTGAAGGAATCTACGGGCGTGCTGTCGCTGGGGTTGGGCTTCTGCGGCATCGTCCTGATGTTGGCTGGAGTGTGGAAGGCCACGGCGGCTTTAGTGCGGGCTTCGAGAACCATCGCACGCTGGTCGCGCGAAGCGTGTACGATCGGTTGCAGCCCCAGCGACTCAGGTAAGTCCATCTCTGTGCTGCGGGCTCCAGCGGCAGCAGTGCCGTTGACTGCTGCGGGCATTCTCAAGCCCCGTCTCTGGTTATCAAGCGCGGCGGAATTTTTATTGACCCAGCGCGAACTTCACAGCGCGCTTCGGCATGAGGTAGCCCACGTCCGCCGCCGCGACAACCTGAGAAAACTGCTGCTATGTCTTGTGCCTTTTCTGGGAATGTCGCGTTTGGAGAGTGCGTGGAGAGAGGCGACGGAGATGGCCGCCGACGATGCAGCAGTCTCGAACGCCTCCGAAGCCCTGGATCTGGCGGCTGCGGTGATCAAACTTTCACGGATCGTTCCGTCGGAACTCCCCGTCGAACTGACCACCGCCTTGGTCCACAGCCCGGGGCAATCAGTAAATGCGCGCGTGGAACGCTTGCTCGCCTGGACGGAACGGCAGCAGCAACCGGCGAACCGATATTGGTTTGGCGGTTCGCTTTGCGCTATGGCGGCGATGCTGGCCATGCTGGCCATGATGGCCGTCTATTACTCCGAACTCCTAGTGAGGGTACACGCGGCCACCGAGTGGCTAGTACGGTAGGTTTGAACCCCGAGTACCTCGGAGGCCTAAAGCCCACGGTCATCCCGGACCTTATCGCAGCGCCGGAAGCGCTGCGCCACCCAAAATCCAAACTTCTCTTCCGTGAAGTAGGGCGAGACCAACTAGAACGTGACCCTTATGCCCAACTGTGCGGCAAACGGAATGCCTACGGTTGTGCCGGGCCCGAAGAAATCTCCCAATGCGCCCTCGGGTATCTCGAGTTGCTTCAGGCTGGTGATGGGGGCGGTTTGGGAGCAAGCTGCATTGGTGCAGATGCTTGTCACGCTGGTGATGCCTTGTGCATTAGGCGCCATCTGGGCTGCCGGAACCGGAAGCTGGACCACGTTGACGGCGAAGTTTGCACCCGGATTATTGCGGTTGAAAAGATTGAAAAACTCGATGAACGGGTTGATCTGCCAGCGCTCTTTGATCTTAAAGGGACGCGTGACGCGCAGGTCTGATTGGATGTAAGGCGTGCCGCGGAATTCGTCGAGGCTGGTGTACGCTCCATTTACATAGATGCGGCCATTGTTGTCTGCGTTTGTAATCGTGATAGGGCGGGCGCTCTCGACCTGGTTGACCGTGCTCAGTTCGAAACCCCCGGGGATGTGGACCGTGCCGGCCAGCACGAAGCGGTGACGTACGTCCTCGCCAGACGGACCGTAGTCGCCGGGTCCGAAAGCATTCAGCAAGGGCGGATTCGGGGGTTGTTGTTGGCAAACGCCGTCCACATAGTCAAACAGCTCGCCCAGCAGGCATCCCCATGTCTGCGCCTTGGAGAGCTGGTAGTTGGCGACCAGATTAAAGCGCCGCATATTGCCCTGCATGTGCAGCATTAGCCCGTCGTAGCTGGAACGGTTGTCAGACTCGAACACATTGACATTGGGAACTACGTCCGTTTGATCGGTAGCATAGTTCGGGTCAGCCGTTGAAATGAGCGGAGTGAACAGGTTGGTGCCGCTGGTATAGGGGAAGGCGCGGTATCCGTGATTGCCCTGCTCGTGAACGTAATCGGCGCTCATCAGCCAATGTTCGTTGAAAGCGTGCTGCACGCCGCCGGTGGTATGAATGGCGTAGGGCGTTTTGTAAGGGGATCCGACCAGATCACCCGTAGCCCCGCTGCCGCCAGCTAGGCAGCCCGTGCCAGTAAGCGCATAGCTGCCAGGGCCTCCAGTCAGGCTGCACGTTCCGCTGGTGTAGTTCGAGCTGTTGACGCCCTGGAACGCAGTCGCCCATCCGTTCTGTGCCAGATCGTCGTAGTAGATGCCAAAGCCGGCGCGAATTACGGTCTTCCCGCTGTCGCCGGGAGAGTAAGCGATGCCAAGACGAGGCGCGATCTGCTTGCGATCGTCGCTCGGTAAGCCGGGCACGATCGGAATCTGCAATGCCTGCAGCGTCACATACGCGGCGTTATCCCCTTCGCTTCGTCCCGAACCCTCAAATAGCCCCCAGGTTGTTTGATAACGCAAGCCATAGTTGACGGTGAGCTGGTGCGAGACGCGCCAGGAGTCCTCGGCATAGAACGCGAAACGCTGGATATTCTGCGAAAAGTTGCCGTCGCCGGCGGGAGTGGAAGTGCAAGTTGAGCCGTCCGAAGCGGTGAAATTGATGCACTCTGGGCTGAAGGTGCCAAACACTCCAGGGTTTTGAACATAATAGGTAGGGTTATTAACGTAGTTGGCAAGAGTCTCGGCCGTGGACGCAAACGCCCCGCTCAGCACCGGTTCGTGAATGAAGTCGACCCCGAACTTGAGCGCATGGCCACCGATAACATGGCTCAGGTCGTAGCGGATTTGATATTTTTCCTGATTGCGCAGATCGGGGAAAAGAGTAATAGGAGTAGCGAATTGGTTGTCGCCGAAAGTTTCGAAGCCGGAAATGGTCAGCGCCGTGGAACTGAAAGGGAAGGCCAGCGCGAAGCCCAGATCTGAGTTCCGAGTCTGCGTGAGATGCAACAAGCTGGCGTCGAGAACCAGAGTGCCGAGCCAGGTTGGATTGAAAGTATAGGTATTGCTGAGCGCCACGTTCCAGTAATTGTTATGCGTGGTCAGGCCAGTCGATGGCAAAGTGCCCTGCTCGACCAGCGCGTTGTGCGTGAGGTAGCTGTCTTCCGACAGGCGCAAGAACCAGTTCGATTTCGAGGATTGCGCCCAGTCAAAGCGCACCGAACTGAGGTAGTCGCGAAAGGGAATCGGAACAGTGGCGGGGACCGCAATCGAAGGAACGACGGTAATCAATCCCTCGGACGCCAATCGCGCCAGCGCGTCAAACTGCGTAGCGCTGGACGGGCTATAGGCGATGCTCGCATCCTCGTGAACGCCTTCGAATGATGTGAAGAACCAGACTTTGTTTTTCGCGATGGGACCGCCGAAGGTTCCAACATAGTTCTGGCGGGAGAATGGCTGCTTCGGATTCGGCGCCGGATTCTCGATGGGAAAGCGTGCATTCAGTGCGGCCTGGCGGTCATAAAACGCCCCGCTCCCGTGCCATTGGTTGGTCCCGCGCTTGCTGGTAATCACGATCGACCCCGCCGTGGTCCAGCCGGTATCGGCGTCTTCGTTCGACGTGCGCACCGCAAATTCCTGGATCCCATCCGGCGAGAAGTTTTGCAGAAAACCGCCAATCCAGTCGTCGGAGTTTTCCGCGCCATCGACCGAGAGCTCATTGTTCAAGCCGGAGCTTCCGCCGGTCGAGACGGCGGTGATGCGCGCCTTCGTGGGGTCGGAAGGCTCGACGGGCTCGGTTCCGGGCACGAGATAGGCAATGTTGGCGAAGCTTCGCGCCGGGAGCGGCAGAGTATCCAAGTCCTGACTGCCCACTACGCCCCCGCGCACTGCGCTCGACGTGTCGATCGTTCCTGTTGTAATCGAGGAAGAACTCCCCTGCACGTTGACGGTTTCCGAGGTCGCCGCGGGTTTCATCGTAACCGTAATATCTCGTACCGTGGCAACGGCGACTGGGACCTCCGACTGTGCCGGAGCGAAGCCCGTCGCGCTCACGGTGATGCGGTAATTTCCCGGCAACAGGTCATCCAGACGAAACTCGCCTCGATCTTCACTCGTCGCCTCGCGTAGCAGCGACGAGCCCGACAGTTGCGCTACGATCTTGGCGGATACAACGCGGGCACCACCGGCATCCTGCACCGTGCCCCGCAACGATCCGCGCGGGTTCTGGGCCTGAAGGGCTGTAGTGATCAAGATGATGAACAGGGCTAGAGTGAATGGAGTCTGGCGCGAATATGCTTTCATGGTTGCGGATAGAAGCGAGACTAGACTGCAGCGCGAGCTACTACCAGAGGTCGTAGGGAGAGGCCATTGGTTGCGCCACCACTAATCCGACCAGCGTTGCGGAGTACGATCCCAGCGGTGCTTCTTCAATTCAGCAAGGAGGCGGGCGTCGAGCGGTCCGGCATCACTGGCAGCTACGTTCTGGCGTACATGTTCGGGACTGCGCATACCGACGATCGTCGTACCGACCGCGGGATGGGACAGGATGAAGCGCAATGACAGTTCCGGCAGTGTCATGCCGGCCGGCAGAATTGTCTTGAGTTTGTCCACTCGCTGAATCGTATTCGCCAGATTTTCCGGCCCAAAGTAGCCAGAGCGCCAATCGCTTTTTGGGAAGCGAGTTTCGAACGTCATCTTTCCCCCGAGGCTGCCTTCATCTAGGGGCACACGCGCGATCACGCCCACGTTCAGTTCCTGGCAGAGAGGCAAAAGCTTGTCCTCGGGTGCCTGATCGAAAATGTTGTAGATCACCTGTACTACGTCGACCAAGCCGGTATGCAGGGCCTTAATGCCGTTCTCCGGTTCCCAGCGGTTCAGGCTAAGTCCGAAGTAACGAATCCAGCCACCGTCCTTCAATTTCTCCACCGTCGATCGGAATTCCGGATCCTCCGTCCAACTGTCATCCCATACGTGAAATTGAAGCAGGTCGATCGACTCGACGCCAAGTTTCTTGCGGATCAAGTCTGCGTACTTGAGCACGTGATCCGCGGAAAATACTTCGCGATACTTGTATTCCGGTAGCGCAGGCCATTGGCCGTTGGCGGGAGGAACTTTCGATGCGGCATACAGCCGCTTCTTGAAGTTGCGCGCCATCGTTTCGCCAAGCAGACCGTCGCTCTTGCCGTCGCCATACGCCCAGGCAGTGTCGAAAAAGTTGCACCCCGAATCGACCGAAAGCTGCAAAGAATCGAGCGATTGCCGGTCGTCGGAACCGCTCCAGCCGCTCATTCCCCACAATCCATAGGCAATATCGCTGACTTCAAAACCCGTCCGGCCCAGCTTGCGGTATTTCATGAAAAGTCTTCCTCGAAGATAAGTCGATGAATTTCCAAAAGGTTAACCTGACATCGTAGCAGTTTTTGCCGGGCCGCTCGAAATCAGCCCAAAAAGGAAAATTCCCGCCTGCTGATTTTTCGATACAAAGCATCATGATTTTGCAGCCTGCGATCACCCATCCAGTGTTCCAATGAACCTAGATGATAAAAATTTAAGGAGGTTCCCCCATGAAATCAGAATTTCCTACTCCACCCAAATCGCCCTCCTGCCCAGAGGAACTCAACGCACCTTCATCCCGCTTGCTCGATGAGAAAATCTCGGACAATTCTGGCACGGAGGCGAAGGCAGATAGTGCGTTCGCGCCCGCTGGATTGAAGAATCCATTCTGGAAGTAGCGGTTACTCCGCTAGCGCAGGATTGGCAGGCAAAGGCAGGGTCGTAAAGCGAAAGCCAGCGCGGACATTTCTTGCAGTGCCGGATGGAGTTGTGCGTCACGGCAAGGCTCCAGCGTGATCACGAAAGGCAGCGCCGCTTTGTCGAAGCCCGGCTTTTGCAGCACGGCATCAATGTTCAACTGATGCGCCGAGAGAATCGCTGCCAGTCCGGCGATGATTCCGGGTTGGTCATTCACTACAAATCGCAGATACCAGGGCGTCTCAAAGTCACAGCTCACTTTCGGCGAGACCAGCCGTAACGGACGGTGCGCGCGCGGTCCAGCCGAAAGATTCTCTGCCACAAACATCAAGTCAGAAACCACGGCAACGGCCGTCGGATTTCCTCCCGCACCCGCCCCGAGGAAGGCCACGTCGCCTCCGTATTCCCCCGAAGTCAAAACCAGATTCAGATTCCGCTGCACCCGCCCGAACGGCGAGGATGCTGGAACCAGGCTGGGCCCGACCTCGGCGAATAGCGTGGCCTCTTTTAGGTCGGCGCGGGAAATCTGCCGGATGGTGCAACCTAACTCGGCCGCATAATCGAAATCGACCGCGTCGATGCCCCGAATGGTGCGGGCACGAATATCCCCCGGAGAAACCCGGACTTGCAATCCAGCCAGCACCAGGATGGAAAGTTTGGCGCGAGCATCGCCGCCGTCGAGATCTTCGCTGGCATCCGCTTCCGCGTAGCCGCGAGCCTGCGCCTCTTCGAGGGCCTCACTGAAAGGAATGCGATCCGTCTCAATCCGGCTAAGAATGTAATTGCACGTCCCGTTCAGAATGCCTGCAATGCCGTGCAGCCGGTCGCCGCTCAACCCAGTGCGCAGCGCGGGCAGCACCGGCACACCGCCGGCTACGGACGCTCCAAACTCAAGCCGGCAGTCGTTCGCGCTCGCCAGTTCTAGCAAATCCGGGCCATGACGAGCAATGAGTTGCTTGTTCGCCGTAACCACCGACTTGCCTGCTTTCAAGGCGCTGCGTACAAATTCTTCTGTCGGCGTTAATCCACCGATAAGTTCAATAATAATGTCGACGTCGGAGTCGAGAATGGTGCGGAAGTCTTCCGTCCAGACGACATCGCACGGCACCCACGGCTGCTTCTTGCGCTCTACATTTCGATTGCAGATATGTGTCAAACGCAGCAGGCCATCGCTGCGTTCACAAAGAATCTTGGCTACGGCGCTGCCAACGGTTCCGAACCCTACGAGGGCAACCCGTGGAGCGGACGCTTTCGACTCTGAAATAGAAAGGCTGACTGCGGGCTTGTCTGACGAGGTTTTGTGCAAGGCTATTCTCGAAAGAAAAAGATCATGTTCATAATACGTGTGACCTGCGCCAGCACGAAATAGAAAGCGAATGCGGCGTGCGGGAAATATACGCGAAAGTAACGGCTCGAGATCACCCAGAGAACCAACGCATTACTCAGGCAGGCGGCTTGCCAGGCAGAATCAGCATCAAAGTTGGTAATATAATGCGATCTCACCGCAAACAAGGCAATGCCTTCCTGCGAGGAATCACACGCGGAACCTTTACTAACAGCGCCCTTCCACGCCGAGCGCTACGGTCCGCCACCACGCCCGGTGTATGGGAGGAGAATGGATGATTGGAAAGTCCGCCACTGACAGTGCGCTGTCGCTGCTGATGTTCATAATTTTGTTGGGAGGGCGAGGACTCGCCCAGACGACGCCATCGGGACAGACTGCCCCTCCAGACTCCGCCGCGCAGCAACCTGCGGCAGAACAACCGGCCCAACAGCAGCCGGCCGCACAGCAGCCTGCAGCGCAGCAACCTTCCAGTGATCAAGAACCGGCTGAGGAAGAATCCAGTTCTCGGCGAAAAGCGAAGCCCCGCGACTACAAGAACTGGAGCTACAACGTCGGCCTCGGCGCCAATTTGGACAGTGGCACGACTAAGACGTTTGTCAGGGGCGGAGGAGGCGTGGCCAGCGCCGGCGTGGCTCGCAATGCGAACAAGTACTTCGGACTGCGCGGGGACTTCTTTTTTGCGGACCTGCCGCTGCGCGATTCTTCGCTGCAACTGGCGCAGGCCGGAAGCGCCTCTAGTTATCTTTTCGCCTTTACAGTGGACCCTGTCATCAACATCCCGGTCACCAAACTCTATGGGGGATACATCCTCTTCGGGCCGGGCTATTACCATCGCATGGGTAGCTTGAGCTCCGTCAATGCTGTGCCGGGTTCGACCTGCAATGGCTTCTATGAATGGTGGGGGGCGTGCCCGAGTGTTAGCATTCCTCTCAGCGGTAGCTTCGTCAATTCCAGCCAGAACCAATTTGGATACAACGTCGGAGGAGGCATTACGCGCAAGATGCCCAGTGGCGTCGAAATCTACGCTGAATACCGTCTCACGCATGGATCTGCCAACGGCACCACCACCGACGTGCGTCCAATCACGATCGGCGTGCGCTGGTAGCACGAACAGTGCAGGGCCAGCTTTACCCGCTGAACCTGTGTGTCCTTTGTTGTGATGATTTTGTTTCAGCGGGCTGATTACTCTGGATTCGTGCGATAAATCCAAAGCTCACCCGCGGACTGCTGCAGTTGGACGAATGAGGTGGTGGACACAGGCTGCGAGACAGCGGCGCTGGAGTTTGCCACGGCCAACGCTGTCTCCACGATGTGATGTGTGGGCGCCAGCGAGCAGGTAGGATCCGTCGCGGCCGCATCGCCGGCTAGCGATAGCGCCTGGCAGCGGCATCCGCCAAAATCCTCCGCACGCCGCTCGCAACTACGGCAAGGTTCTGGCATCCACGCTTCTCCTCGAAAACGCTGAAACGAGGAAGATTGCTGCCAGATGAACTCCAGGCTTTGCTCCCGAACATTTTCAAACTTGAGGCCGGGTATCACTTCCGCGGCATGACAGGGAAGAACCTTTCCCGTTGGATTGATGAGCATCAATCTACGCCCCCATCCGCCCATGCAGGCTTTGGGAAAGCGCGCATAATAATCGGGGACCACGGAATCGATGCGGATTCGTCCAGCCAGACGCTTTTCCGCTACAGCTGCAGTTTCCACCGCCTTGTCGAGCTGCGCTCGCGTGGGCAGCAGCGCGGTGCGGTTCTTCAACGCCCAGCCATAATATTGCGTGTGGGCGATCTCCATGCGCTCGGGCGCGAGCTGCTCGATGAAAGCGATCATCTCTTCGAGGTGATCGATGTTCTGCCGGTGGATGACAAGATTCACGGTGAACGCGATTTTGTGCTGGCGGATGGTGCGTGATAATTCAATCTTGTGTGCGTGCGCCTTGGCGCCGGCAATCCAGTTGGCCGCGCCCTCGCGCGAATCCTGAAAGCTGATCTGGATGTGATCCAGTCCGGCATCCACAAACGCTTGCAGTCGTGCCTCCCCCAGCCCAACGCCGGAAGTGATCAGATTGGTATAGAGTCCGGAAGCACGCGCTCCCGCGATAAGCTCCACCAGATCCGGCCGCACCAGCGGTTCACCCCCGGTGAAGTGAGCGTGCAACATCCCGAGTTTGCCCGACTGCTGAAAAATATCGATCCACTTTTCGGTGGATAACTCCGAGTTCACGGCGGCCAGGTCCAGCGGATTGGAGCAGTAGACGCAATGCAGGGGACAGCGATACGTGATCTCGGCGATGAGGGCCAGCGGATTGGGAATCATGAGTAATGCGGAATCGTTCGATCAATAGTCAACAATTCGCTTGTGCTGCAGCTGTTCGAGAAACTGGCTGATATCCGCTCGAATTTTAGCCGGATCGGCAACGCTGAATTGCGCCTGCAATTCTTCGATCATCTGCCCGAATGTGCGTTGGCCGTCGCAGCGCTCGAGTATCTGCAGTCCCGTACCGTGAAGCCGAATCGCTCCTTCAGGAAAAAGAACCATGCGATCCTGTTCGGTGCCGCCCCAGCGGCAGCCCGTCGCCAAACGCGGCTGGCTGGAATCCTCCGGAGGAGCCATCCTAGTTGTCCTCGATGCGGAACGCTCCGGGCGGCGGCCATCCCGGCTGCACGTAGGCGAAATAAAGTGCGTCGAGTTGCGCCCACAGAATGTCGCATTTGTCGCGCAGAGCCTGGATCGCTAGCTCCTGCTCAGCCCGGGTCTTGGCATTGTCATAAACGTAGTTCACTGCGAACTGCGAATCCTCCGGCGCCTGAAAGAGTCTGGCTTCGAAATAATCCAAACCACCCGTCAGCCACGGATAATGCTGGCGCAGCTTATCCACGCGCAAGGTGATCAGCTTGGGGGAAAACAATTCTGTCAGCGAGGAGGCGACGGCCTCCAGCAGTGACCGGCTACGAACGATGTTCAAATATTCGTTGACCGCGAAGCGCGTAGCTGGAAGAATGCCATTCCCCGCGCGAACCTGCGCCGGATCAAGACCTGTCGCTTCCGCCAGTTTCACCCAGCGTTTGATGCCGCCTTCACTGGTGGCGTCGCCATCGTGGTCGACCACGCGCTTGCGCCAGGCGCGTCGGAAAACTGGGTCCGGACCGCGCGAAAGGATGATCGAATCCTTTATCGGGATGATACTCTGATAGTAATAGCGGTTCAGCGCCCACGCTTGGAGTTGTCCACGGCTGAGCTTGCCTTCGTGCATCAACAAATGAAAAGGATGCTTGTGATGATAGCGCTCCTCACCCGTCGTCTGAAATACGGCGCGGAGCTCCTCGAGCGAAAGCAATTGGGCGGATTGCGACGCGGTTTCAGTTGCTACAGGTTGAACTCCCATCCATCCTCCGCAATTTCCCAGCCCGCGCCCCGCACCTGGCGATATTCCGCACTCGCCCCGTCCAGCATGGGATTGGTGTTATTGACGTGTAGGAATATTTTACGCGGGCGGCGCACTCCCGCCAACTTGACGAGAGTTTCTTGCACCGCAACATGGCCCATCTGCTGAGCGGTTTGCCCGCTGCCCTGCACCCGAATCAGCTCTTCGTTGCTCCAGAATGTCCCGTCGAAGAGCAGGACGTCGCAGGCATCCAGTTCGGTGAGCAACGCGTCGTCCACTTGAGGTACCGCCGGCATATAGGCCAAGCGCCCGCTGGAGTTTGAATTGATAAAGAAACCCAGAGAAGCTTCGCTTGGCGAAAGTTGTTCTTGCCGCTCTGCCGTGACGTAGGCGGGATAGTGAGTGCTCAGCGACCAGGGCCGGCAGCGGAGAGCAGAATCCTTGCCTTGCGTGGTGCGCAGCGAAAACTCTTTCCCGGATTCAAAATCAGTCCACATGGCCTGATCCGAAACACGGTGCAGCATGCCGAACATGGAGTTATCCTCGCGGAGAATGCGGCGAATGGAGGGGGTGGAATGGATGCGCAGCGGTTGGAGTTCGCGCAGCAGAAGAAGTCCGAGGACGTGATCAAGGTCGGCATTGGCAAGCGCTATGCCGGCTATGGGCGACTGACGCAAACCCTTGCCCGGATGCAACTCAGGTGTAGCCTCGATTTGCGCTCGCAGGTCCGGAGATGCGCCCAGTAGAAACCAGGACTCGCCATCTTGCGTCATCGAAACTTGCGTCTGGCTGCGCGGTTTTCCGTGGAAGGTGCCGACTCTGACCGCGCGGCAATTCGCGCAGGTGCAATTCCATTGAGGAAAAGCACCGCCCGCCGCCGAACCGAGAATCTTCACTTGCATCTCTGCGAGTTTACAACTTGGAACTGATGCCGGAGATGCTTTCGCAGGAACGGCTCGCGTTGGCTACATGTACTACGGCTAGCCTCGGGGATCTTCACTATTGGAGCAAATATGAAAGATTCTGCATCTCTCTAATCTTTTCTTCTTGCCATGACTGCAATTCCCCCTCATACTGCATAGGCCCGGTTCGGACGGGCGGCAGCCCTCCCGCCCTCCCCCCCAGGTTTCTTTAGGAATTCAGATCAGCTGGGTTTCTCGTGCGCAGTTGCGTTCTGCTAAGAGGGAAATCGTAGCCTCGGTGAAGTCGAGTCTGGAAGCGCTTACCCCTGTCCAGCGGCCGCCGCGCAACGCTGCGGATCGACATCCCAAAGCGCACCTTCGTCGGAGAGATTCTCTACCCCAACTTCCCCGGCCATTTCCGTACCAGGCTTGCCGCACCACACGATCCGAAATTGTGCTTTCGTGCCCTCGTACAGAACATCCACCACATCGCCTGGCTTCAATCGAGCGTCTACGCACTGCAAAGTGGCGCCACGACCACTAATGGTGCGCAGGCTCGCGGGCTGCATAAACGGACGGGAATAGCTGTCCATGCCCCAGATCTGTACGGGAAGGTCAACGAACACACGCGACTGACGGCGCCTATCCATCTCGACTCTCCTCGGCCTCTTGGCGAGTTCAAGGGATCGTAGGCGGGCAGAGACAAGAAGCAAAGGTACCCGCAGTCACCTGGGAAGAGTACCTAAAGTTTGCCGGTAGGCTAGCCAGCTTGACGTATTTCTCAGTGAGTTAATCCAGGTCGCCGAGCGAGCAAGCCCCAGGCCCGCGAGGATCGCCGCAAGATCCGCAAGCACCGCTGCCGGCTACCGCGGCACCAGCCGAGCCTTTCGCGGAAACAGCAAAGACACTCAGTTGTGGACTGAGTTTCTTGCTCTCGCACTTGGGGCATTGCGCTTTGTCGCGGCCAAACACCAAAGCCTCAAATTCGTGCTGACATTCCTGGCAAATATATTCAAAAATCGGCATATTGATCACTCTCCGGCAAGCGGGCTTCTCCTATTAGAATCAAATTGTGAGAACTTCGCAAATGGGAGCGATGACGCTCGCTGTGTCCAACCACAGAAGCGTGAGGATGGCTTGATCGAAAAGCCATCAGTTTCCAGCCAGCGGGTTTTTCGGCCCAATCCCTGGTTGCGAGGCGGACACATTCAGACCCTTGCTGCCTTTTTCCTTGCGCGCCGAATCGATCTTCCGCCCGCCGAGAAGCGCCTAATCGAAGTGGAACACGGTATTCCCGTGCTCTGCCACTGTCACTGGCAGAAGCAGCGGTCCAGCGCCCTCACTCTCATCATCGTACACGGACTTGAGGGCTCGAGCGAATCGCAATACATGCTTGGGATCGCGCGAAACGGCTTGGTCGCTGGAATGAATGTTGTGCGCATGAATCAGCGCAACTGCGGCGGCATGGATCATTGCGCACCCACGCTCTACAACTCCAGTCGCTCCCAGGATGTAGCGGCCGTGGCGCGTAATATCGTCGAACGCGATGGAATTTCTGGTTTTGTACTCATCGGTTTTTCGATGGGCGGCAATCTGGTTCTGAAGCTAGCCGGGGAATGGGGCAGCGACGGCCCTCCGGAATTTCGCGCTGCAGCGGCGGTTTGTCCAGCCATAAATCTGGCGGCGGGCGCCGACGCTCTGCATGAGCCCGCCAACCGGATTTATGAATACTATTTTCTTCTGCAGTTGTTCCACCGCTTTCGCCGCAAGGTACGGCTGTTTCCTCACGACTTCGACGCCTCGCGCCTCCGCGGCGTCAAAACGCTGCGAGACTTCGACGATCGCGTGACCGCCCCCTACTGCGGTTTCACTGGAGCCGACGATTACTATGCCCGCGCGGCCGCCGCCAATGTGATCGACCGCATCACGCGTCCCGCACTCGTGATCCATGCGGTCAACGATCCCTTCATTAGAATTTTGCCGGAAACCCGCCAAGCGCTCCTTTCCAACCCCAACATCACCTATGTTGAAACCGAGGATGGCGGCCACTGTGCGTTCGTGGGCGAGCGGGACGGCAATTCGACCTATGACGGCCGTTGGGCGGAACGTGAGGTCGTCGAGTTCGCCAGGCAGTTTCAGCATTCGCTGGCCTGAGCGTTGCACACTGTCTTTGCGCGGCACTTTTCAATGAGCGGTTGCTGGACGCCGAAACCAAGCCAGTAGTTCAGTGCCCCGGCCCTTCATTCTCGTGCGAACGAACGCGAGGAGAAGCATGGCGAGGAAGATCGTCAACAGTCCGAACGATGCCATTTTTATGGTCTGGACGTGCTTGGGCAAGATCGAAAAACGTCCATATACGAATTCGATGTGTACCCAGTAAACCAGCAGGGAAGCCTGACCTAGTTGAATAAGAGGACTGAATCCCCACTGTCCGGCGCCCCAGCGGCACCAGCTATAGCTCGCCGCTAAAATAACCAGCAGCATTCCCACGCGAGTCAGGAAAAAGTTCGGGCTGGTGTGCCAGTAATCGTAGACCGCGTATAGCTGAGCAGGTTGTGCATCGAGCCAGCGAGCGGCTTCCACAAGTAGAACACCAGCCACAGCCGCGAGAGAAAAGATGATCGACTCCCGTTGACGTGCCCACTGACTTTGCAAAATAAATCCTGCCGCGAGTCCGGCGAAGGCGAAGGCAGTCCAGGGAAAAATCGGAAAGAGCCAGGCCTGCGGCGCGCCCAGATTGTGCACGCCGTTAATGTAGGATTCCACTGGCCATGGCAGCCAGTCCGGTCTCCAACTCGTCCACATCAGCGGAGTCAATGCGGAAATCAGCAGAGCCGTCGCGGTAGAGCCCAGAACGAGAGCCAGCCTGGCATTCGTTCCCCCGTGAATCGAGAGCGCTAGCCAGCAGAGCAGTCCCATCAGCATCATCGAGAGGCCGATGATGTTGAGTATATCGACGCGCAGTAAATCGCTGAGGGGCGCCCAGCCCCAGGCGATGAGATACTCTTGCAATCGAAAGAGCAGCCCAAAGGCAAAGATCTCCGCTCCACGGCGAATCGTTATGCGGGCGATCTGTGCGGGCGGCAGGTTTTTCTTCCACAGCTTTTCGGTCACCAAGGCAAACGAAATTCCCGCCAGTAACAAGAACAACGGCGCCGGAAAAGTTCCTCCCAGTTGCGAGTACATGAAGAACTTGCTGTGCCGCGCGCTGGAGCTGAGCCAGGAGTCATAGCAGTGGGTCTGGAACATCAGGCCGCACGCCAGACCGCGCATCCAGTCGATGTAGGCCAGCCGGGATGGGGCAACGGAGGTCAATGGGACACCGAATGATACTCTACCCAAACCTTGTGATAAATTTTGCTAAGGGGCGCATCGCTCAATTGGATAGAGCACCGGATTTCTAATTCGCTCAACCGTGCGTGAGTTGTTGATTGTTGTTGGTTGTTGAAGTGCGAAAAAGGGTGTTCAGGGGTGTTGTCGTACACTCTTTGTACAGCCTTTTGTACAGCCGCTCACGTGCAGTGATCGCTAGTGAATAATGGGCAAAAAAGTTCAGTCGCTCACCTTGCCTTTTGATCCTCAAGCCTTGTTCTGCTGTTGAAGTTCAGTTCACCGTCGCCCCGCCGCAGCACCGTTTGTCTTGCCGAAGCCGCAGGTCACGAATCGTTCCGACCGATCTCGTTGAAGCGGTGCGACGTGGTTCTGTCGTGCGGGCATCCATTCCGACCTGCCGTTGCACCCCGACGTAGCGATAAGCCCGTAACGGCCCAGCCGCCATGTGCACGATGAGCAGCAGCCCAGCCGAGGGCGTAAGCAGTGGAGAGAGCCGAGGACACCAGTATGGCGAAAATGAGCGTCCCGCAATGCAAGAAACTTCGTGACGGTGAATAGGACGTGGAGGTTAAGTAAAAGAGCCGGGGATTTGTTTGCTGCTCTGGATGTCGCGGATATTCCGTATGCTTTGTTCCAACGATCTCAGGTCCTCTTCAATCGCGTGCGATAAATGTTTGAGTCCGTCTAACATCTCTATCACGCCTTTATCAACGGTATTGAGTCTCGCTTTCTCAAAGTGGCTTCTCGCTTCGGTATAGCTCATCAGATGCCCCCCGTTTTTCCCCGAGGACTAACGCGTTCTTCTCCCGGATCGAGTTTAGAAACCTGTCCAATTGCTGTGCGGGAGATAGTATGGGGGACGGAGGCGGGCGAGTGAAAATCATATCTTTTATCATTACAACCCGATGATCCGCCACGCAATGCCTTCCTGAATGCTCACAATTGACCAGTTCTTGACCATTGTTCCGCCTCCCCTTAGGTTTGCGGGAATGGGTACAGGAAGAAGGATGAGCCGTGACCCACCCGTCCTTGCGTCACCCTTGGAAATCCGATTTGCAGGGGATTTGGCTGCCCGGAGGGGGGTCAGGTCGGGTCGGGCGTTTCAGAAGTTCAGGCAGCCTTTGTGACCACCATAGCGACTACCTCAGCTGAATATCGCCGATGACCTGTTCGATTCGAAGCCAAGCCCTCGAACGGAGTCCTTGGTCGCGATGCGGTTCAGTGGACATTACTTCCGTTACTCGAAACGTCTAGATATGATCTAACTGCCACGAAGACAAAACTCCTGCCCGAGGAGGATGACCGTGTCCAAGACCGTAAGCGACGAAACCATCACTTGCGCCTCGTGTGAATATCGCTATCCCCTGAGTGAAAAAACGTGCCCGATGTGCGGGACAGAACCCCTCGAGCCGCTTTGGGCTGTTCTCAACAAATTCGGCCGAGCCCGTCACGAAGTCCGACCGTCGAGTTCCGATGGTCAGAGAACTCTCGGACCGGGGCTCAGGGGATTGATGCCCGTCGTCGTTGTCTTGATCGCGCTGATGGCGGTTACAGCGTTTTTTTACAAGAGCCGCAAAGACCAACTGGCTAAAGAATCCGGCGCAGCCCCCGAACCTACCGCCACATCAAAGCAGATCAAGCTAGAAAACACTGGTGGAGGACCTACCGTCCACAATCCAGTCGGAGGAGTTCAGCAGGTGGTCGCAGGAAAGCTGGGAACCACACTTACCGCCACATCAGAGCAGATCAATCTAGAAAACGCTGCTGAACGACACGTACTACACAATCCAGTCAGAGGAGTTCAGCACCTCGTTACGGCAAAGCTGGGAGCCGCCCAGACAACCAACGCAGCGAAAGAAGCTGATCCTGTCGAGTTGTGGAAGGCGGTCAAGCGAGGAAGCGTAAGCGCGGAAGTCGCACTAGCCAACCTTTACTTGCAGGGAGAAGCCGTCCCCCAGAACTGTGAACAGGCACACACGCTCCTACACGCTGCATCGATGAAAGGCAACAAAGCTGCCGATGATCTTCTGAAGAGCAGCTATACAGTACGATGCGAGTGATTGGCTGCGCTTACTCTTAAGCCGCCTTCTTCTGCCGCGCCTTCACCTTCGCCCGCCTTGCCCGCTGTGCCGCCGCGATCTTCCTCGTTCCTCGGCTTCAGTGTTTCGCCCAACACTGCAAGAGTCCCTTGACCTGCGATGACCAAGTGGTGTCGTCATCTGACTCATATCTGCCGAGCGTCTTTTCCAGTTCAAAGAATCCATAGCCGGGGCGGTTTGCACCATCTCCGCTCTTAAGAACCACGATTGCAAATAGAGCATGTCGCCCGACCTCAGTCTCCGAAATCAGCCCCAGCAAGTGCCAGAGCCGCTGATCGTGAGGGGTAGTATGAACCGCATTGTCGGACGACATCATATGCATCATCGTAGTGGACAACCCTCTCTTGTCTTGCGACGTTCTTGAGGTATTCAGTGAGCTTTGCCACTTCGGTCTCACTGAACTCGTAGGGGCCATACTGAACCATCGCTGCCTCCGGCTTTCATTCAAGCGCCCCGACGTCCCTAACCAGCATAGGCTGAAATCAAAGCACCAAAGCCTGCCCCATCCTCGCGGCAGGCTCCGGAGCTAGCAATCCCGTCTATTTCTACTTCGCCGCCCGGAACTTCGCCCAGCGTTGACGGGCAGCGGCGGCGATTCTTTTTTTGCCTGCTGCTGAGATTTTTCGCGTGCTCTTGGGTTTCGGGGCTTGACCACTCGCGTTTGCCCACCGCGCTTTCTGCGCGAGGCTGATCCGTTGGCGTGCCGACGCCGACAGAGTACGTCCCGGTCTGGTGTAACCGCCGTTCAACTTGCCCAACACGGTGAGAGCGGCATCCAGATGCCGAAGCTGAGCCACCAGATTCGTTCTTTCGACCCTCAACTCCGACACAATCGATGCCAGTCCCTTTATGTTTGCCATGAATTCCCCTCGGTTAGAGATTGTAATTGATGGGCTCGCCTTCATGAGCCGCTGATGCCGCCTGAGTGACGGGATTGGTTGCCTTGCCGGGCAGGTTGCTATCCACGCACCGGATGACCGGGTGTTCACACGGGAAAACGGCAAGCCCATCGGAGATTTCGGAAAACTGGGCACAAAATGTGCTGCAATGTTGGACTTGGCAGGATGGCGTGCGCGTCTGTGATCGTACTGTGACGGGAAGCAATTGTGAGTGCGTTAGCAACCTGCATTACGTCGGCCTCTTGGTACACGATCTACGGCGAAACTGGATGTCGCAATCAGCCGCGGCTGGGGGTGCACGAAAAAACGATCATGAAGATTGGCGGCTGGAAGACAAGGTCGGTGTTCGACCGCTACAATATCGTGGATGAGAAAGACCTTGCGGACGCTGCGGCAAAGCTCAACCAGAAGGCGCGGGACCGAAAACTACGGCACAGTACTGGCACCATGACCTCAAAATCCAGTGCGAAGGATGAAAGTTACAGTGTGCATTAACCTAGCCAAATCAATCTGTTAGCCTCACGTGGGCGCGTAGCTCAATTGGATAGAGCACCGGATTTCTAATCCGGCGGTTGCAGGTTCAAGTCCTGCCGCGCCTACCAAAGAAGCAGTGGCTGGTTGCAGTGATCGGTGGTCCGTCGCGCATGCAGCGGCAGCACGTTCTCCTTGAGTTTCTGACCGCTGGCCAAATGCTCACTGACCACTGTTTTTCCGGTGTTCGCACGTGTCCGTGTTTAGGCAGGAGTCGGCCAGCATAAGGTGTTGCACCCGCTTCCCGCCGATGATGTGAGATTCGACGATCTCGTCCACGTCAGCCTCGGTGACGTGTCCGTACCACACTTGGTCGGGATAGATTACAACATTCGGGCCGTGCTCACATTGATCGAGACACCCCGATTGGTTGGCCCGCACTCTGCCTTTCAGCCCTCGTTCCGCCAGTTTTTGCTTGAAGAGTTTCTGCAACTTCGCCTGGCCGCCGGGATCGCAACATCCCCGAGGATTTCCCGGAGGCCGCTGGTTACCGCATACAAAAATGTGCTTCTCGAATCTGGGCATGATTCACATCTTAACCTGAGCGACTAAGATGCACTCCGCCTTCGCGTTGCTATCCGCCATGCGGGCGCGATAAGATATTTCGTACACATCTTCTCCGCTTTCATCCCAGTAAGCCTTTAGAATCTTTGCCGCGGCAAGGCGTGTGCGACCCCGGTGTTCATATGTACGCGCGGCGCAGTTGCGCGTTCGCGAATCCTTGTGACGGAGTTGGCAGTGAAACGAGGCAAGACCGCGGTAATCGTCGGTGCTCAGTGGGGCGACGAGGGCAAAGGAAAGATCGTCGATGTTTTATCGGAGAGTTTCTCCGTCGTTGCCCGCTATGCCGGCGGCCACAATGCCGGCCACACCGTCATCATCAATGGCAAGAAGTTCGTCCTGCAACTGGTTCCCTGCGGAGTGCTGCGGACGGTGTGCCGCAGCGTGATCGGGAATGGTGTAGTCCTCGATCCCATGGCTTTTTTGAAGGAAGTCGGCTCGCTGCGCGAAGCCGGTGTGCGGGTCGATGGAAATCTTTTTGTCTCTAACCGCGCGCAGGTAATTCTGCCCTACCATCGCATGATCGAGTTGGCGGCGGAGAGCGCGCCCGGCAGAGTGAAAATTGGCACCACCTCGCGCGGCATCGGTCCAGCCTATGAGGACAAGATGGGCCGCCGCGGCTTGCGAGTCGCTGACTTGCTCGATCTGAAACTGCTGAAGAAACACATCGAAAATGCGGTGCGCGAGAAGAACATGATCGCGCACGCTCTCTTTAATTCAGATCCGCTCGACGCCGACAAGATGTATACCGACTACGCTCAGGCAGCGGAGAAAATTGCGCCATTTGTCTGCGACACGGCAGTACTGCTGAATCAAGCGCTCGCGAACGGTGAGGCAATTCTCTTCGAAGGCGCACAAGGCACGATGCTCGACATCGATCACGGGACGTATCCTTTCGTGACTTCTTCCAGTTCCACTTCCGGCGGCGCCGCGACCGGGACGGGCGTTGCGCCTAACGCGATCGATTCGGTCATCGGACTCACCAAAGCATACTGCACGCGAGTCGGCGAAGGTCCGTTCCCGAGCGAGGAGAAGGGCGACGCTGGCCAACAGTTGCGCGTGCGCGGCAACGAATTTGGTGCGGTTACAGGACGTCCGCGGCGAACGGGTTGGCTGGATCTGCCACTGTTGCGCTACGCCGGCATGATCAACGGCATTTCGTGGCTGGTGGTCACCAAGCTCGACGTGCTCGACGAACTGGCGGAGATTCCGGTGTGCGTCGGCTACATCGTTGATGGAAAGAAGACCATGGAAATCCCCGCCCAGGCTAGCGGTTACGACAAGCTTGCGTGCATCTATCAGAAGCTGCCGGGCTGGCGGACCTCCACGCTCGGCGTCACGGAGTTCGGCCAGCTACCCAAGGCGGCTCGCGACTATCTGGCGTTCGTGGAGAAGGAGACCGGAGCGAAGATCGGCTTGGTCTCAACCGGCCCGGACCGCGACCATACCATCTTTATAGAGGAGTTCGTGAATGAATTGAAGACAACGTCGTCGGGGAACGTCTAGAATTGACTTCCCATTGGTCAGACAGCAAGACTAGGTAAGGAGCGCACGATGGTGGTTTTGGCGGTAACGTGGATGGCGAAGGTTGGGCGCGAAGCCGAGGTCGCTGCATTGTTTGCAAAACTCACCGAGGAATCGCGCAAGGAGCCCGGCTGCGCGATGTATCAAGTCCACCGTCACAAGACCGAACCGCGACGCTTCTTCATTTACGAGCAGTATCAGGATGATGCCGCGCTCGAAGCCCACCGAAACGCTCCACACTTTTTGCAGTACGCCCGCAAAGACCTACCCCGAATCGCGGAGCGTGTGGAAGGCCACCTGTTCGAACCGCTAGGGTAACTCATGTGGGCGGGCGCCACGCCCGCGACTCGCTGTTACCTAACTTTGTCCACCATTAGCTCGCCACCCGAGGCGTAGCTCTCCTTTGACACTTCGTGGAAAGCCACGATGACGCCTTCGCGCCGTGCCCCTGCTTCTTCCACCAGCGCATCGGTGATGCGCTTCGCAATCTTGCGCTTCTGCTCGGCAGTGCGCCCCTGCAGCATCGTGATTTGGACTAGAGGCATGAGAGATCCTTCACGGCGTTCAGGATGACGACTGCGGGCTCAGGCTCCGCTCATACCCGCTAGGCGCCGTCACTTCGCCAGTTCGTAGCCCGCGAAGAAGAAACTCAGCTCGAAGCGTGCGGTGTCCTCGGCATCGGAGCCATGAATCGCATTGTGCTCTATGCTCGACGCCCACTTCTTGCGAATCGTGCCTTCCTCCGCATTCGCCGGGTTGGTGGTTCCCATCAGCTTGCGCAGATCGGCGATGGCATTTTCTTTCTCCAGGGCCAGAGCGACGATCGGTCCGCTCGACATGAAATCGGTAAGCGAGCCATAGAACGGCCGGCTGGCATGAACGGCATAAAACTGCTCAGCCTGATGCTTGGAGACTTCCAGCATCTTCATGGCGAGAATACGGAATCCGTTTTTCTCGAATTGTTCGATGATGTCGCCGACCGCATTCTTGGCGACGGCATCCGGTTTCACGAGGGTAAGAGTGCGTTGCAGAGTCTTCATAGTTGATCGTTCGTTTTCAGTCCTTAGTTGTTGGGTTTGGGCTCGGTGCTCGGTACTAGACTCGTACTCCCAGCGCCGCCACGAGGGTTTCCCCAATATCCGCGGGAGATTTTGCCACACGAATCCCAGCCGCTTCCATGACCTTGATCTTCTCCGCTGCCGTCCCCTTGCCGCCGGAGATAATCGCTCCGGCATGGCCCATGCGGCGTCCCGGAGGCGCAGTCTGTCCGGCGATGAAGCCGACCACCGGCTTCTTCATCTTCGTCTTCACGAACTCCGCTGCAGTTTCCTCGGCGTCGCCGCCAATCTCGCCAATCATGACCACGGCTTCGGTCTCCGGATCGCGATTGAACAGGTCGAGCGCATCCAGGAAATTGGTTCCAATAATCGGATCGCCGCCGATCCCGATCGCGGTCGACTGCCCGATGCCGCGCTGCGTCAGCTGATGCACCGCTTCATAAGTCAGGGTGCCGGAGCGCGACACGATGCCAACCGAGCCTTCTTTGTGGATCGATCCCGGCATAATGCCAATCTTGCACTTGCCCGGAGAAATAATGCCGGGACAATTCGGCCCAATCAGCCGCGAGCGCCGATTCTGCAGAAATTCCCAGGCCTTGACCATGTCCAGCGTGGGAATGCCCTCGGTGATGCAGACGATGAGTTCGACTTCGGCGTCCGCCGCTTCCATAATCGCGTCCGCCGCGAACGGCGGAGGAACGAAGATGACAGTGGTGTCAGCCCCTGTCTTCTCAACCGCCTCAACCACCGTGTTGAAAATCGGCCAGCCTTCATGGGTAGTGCCGCCCTTGCCTGGCGTCACTCCGCCCACCACTTGCGTTCCATAAGCCGCGCAGGCCTTGGCGTGAAAAGTACCCTCGCGTCCCGTCAGGCCTTGCACGATCAAACGTGTTTCTTTATTAACCAGGATTGCCATAATTATGATTCCTCGCTGCCTTTATCGCCATTCGGTTACGCCATGAATACCCCGCGCGGCTGCCACCACTTTGTCGGCTGCGTCTTTCATGGTGTCCGTTACCACGAAGTTGAATCCTGAATTCATCAGTATCTTCTTGCCTTCGTCCACATTCGTGCCTTCCAGTCGCAGCACCACGGGAAGCTTGATGTTAGTTTTTCTCGCGGCTTCTACCACTCCCGTTGCCAGCGTATCCACGCGCAGGATACCGCCAAAAATATTGATCAGCACCGCTTTTACGTTCTTGTCGCTCAGAAGGATCTCAAACGCGTGGGCGACCTGGTCAGCGCTGGCCCCTCCGCCGACGTCCAGAAAGTTTGCCGGCATCCCACCCGCGTATTTGATGATGTCCATCGTGGCCATGGCGAGCCCTGCGCCGTTCACCATGCAGCCCACGCTGCCATCGAGCTTGATGTAGTTCAAGCTGTATTTCGAAGCCTCAACCTCGAGCGGATCTTCTTCCGTAATGTCGCGCAATTCGCGAATATCCGGATGCCGGAACAATGCGTTGTCGTCAAACGTCAGCTTGGCGTCGAGCGCGAAGAGTCGGCCGTCGGTAGTGGTAATGAACGGATTGATTTCAACCAGAGACGCATCGGTATCGAGAAATGCCTTATAAAGGTTGGAGAGAAATTGCACCGCAGGATTAATCTGCTTGGCGTTGAGCCCAAGCTTGAAAGCCATCTTGCGAGCCTGAAACCCTTCCAGGCCCATGCCGGGATCGATGTGCTGTTTCAAAATGGCGTCCGGATTTTCCGCCGCGACTTGCTCGATCTCCATTCCTCCGGCGGCCGACGCCATGAATACAGGCTTGCCTTCGGCCCGGTCCACCAGAATTCCCAGGTAAAGTTCCTTGTCGATGGGAAGAGTTTCTTCGATCAGCAGTCGCCGCACTACGCGGCCTTCCGGGCCCGTCTGATGCGTCACTAACTTCATGCCCAGCATTTTGCCGGCGAGTTCTCCCGCCTCATCCACAGATTTGGCGATCTTCACGCCTCCGCCCTTGCCGCGCCCGCCCGCATGAATCTGAGCCTTCACCACGACTCCGGTCGCCCCCGCGCTGAACAGTTCTCTGGCGGCGGCCTCGGCCTCTTCACGCGAGGTCGCCATCGTCCCGCGCGGCACGGTCACACCATATTTCTTAAGAATCCCTTTTGCCTGGTACTCATGGATTTTCATAATGACACTCGCCAACTAAGAATCGGAAGGAACCTGCTTGCGGCTTTCGACTGAGGGCAGCAAACCTTCAATTTTATAGAGAGGAACGGATTAGGGCAAACGCGTGCCGCTTCTTTTCGGACTGATCGTTCATCTAAGCCCAATCGGGAGTGGAGACCGGACCGCGCACGCACCGCTCCGGAATGCCGAGAGGAACAAGGGATGAAACTGCTTTCACTGAACGTTGCGCGGCCGCGTCTGACTGTCTATAAGGGAGCGACCATCAGCACGGGTATCTTCAAGAAACCGGTCATGGGCAGGGTAGCGCTTCGCACGCTGAACCTCGATGGCGATCAGCAGGCGGATCTCAGCGTTCACGGAGGGATCTACAAGGCGGTCTACGCTTATCCCTCGGAGCACTATGAATATTGGCGGCGGGAATTGCCCGATACAGCTTTGCCTTGGGGCATGTTCGGAGAGAATGTCACGACTGAGGGCCTCACGGAAGAGCTTCATGTTGGAGACCGGCTTCGAATTGGTTCTGCCATTGTGATGGTCCGTCAGCCGCGCATGCCCTGTTACAAGCTGGCGGCCAAGTTTCAACGTGACGATATGATCGAGCGATTCCTCCATAGTGGACGCAGTGGACTCTATTTTTCGGTGGAGCAGGAAGGTGAGGTGGGAGAAGGGGATTCGCTCGAGGTGATCTCGCAAAATCACGAAGGTATTACCATCGCCGAAATGAACCGGCTCTTTCTTCGTGAGAAATACAATCACAGCCTGCTGCAAAAGGCGATCGCGACGGATGTTTTGCCGGAAGCCTGGCGCGAGTACTTCTTGCCCAGGCTGAGTGGCCCTGCCGTTAACGGCTAGTTCCTTGCACATCGTCATCACCCGGTGAGTTATCCTTACAATTCCGAGTGAGATGATTCTCGACGCCCTTCATCGCATTGCTAATCACGGCCAGTCCCTAGCGCGCGCCGAAGCGCGTGAAGTGATGGCGGAAGTGCTCGCGGGAAACTGCGCCGACTCACAGATCGCGGCTCTCCTCGTAGCTCTGCACATGAAAGGTGAAACCGTGGAGGAGATAGTTGGCTTCGCGGAAGCGATCCGCGCCGCCGCCACTCCGTTGCCGTTCTCGTTCGCCGAGTCGGGAGACGCTACCATCTCCGATTCCAATGCCCTCTACCTCAGCGGCACTGGCCGTGACGCGCTGGTCGATACCTGCGGCACCGGCGGCGACGCCAGCGGAACCTTCAACATTTCAACCGCCGCTGCATTCGTAACTGCCGGAACCGGAGTGCATGTGGCCAAGCACGGCAATCGTAGCCTCACATCGAAGTGCGGCTCCGCCGACGTAATGGAAGCGCTGGGAGTCAACATCCAGTTATCTCCCGAGCGCGCCGCTCAATGCCTACGCGAAGTCGGAATCTGTTTCTTGTATGCGCCCGATCTGCACTCCTCCATGAAGCAGGTGCAGAAGGTTCGGCGAGACCTACGCCTGCGCACCATGTTCAACCTGCTCGGTCCGCTGACCAATCCCGCGCGCGCATCAGGACAAGTCGTGGGTGTCTATGCGCTGGATATGGTTGAGAAGCTTGCCGAGGTGCTCTGCATGCTCGGACTGCATCGTGCTCTCGTGGTGCATGGACTGGATGGCCTCGATGAGATCACCATTACCGGACCAACCCGGGTGGCCGAAGCCCGCGACGGAATCGTTCGGACCTACGAGGTGGATCCGGAAGAGTTCGGCATGACGCGTTCACCGATCGAAGACATAGCCGGTGGCGACGCGGCCGACAATGCAGCGATTGTGAGAGAAGTTCTGAGTGGGAAGGAATCTCCGCGCCGCGATGTGGTCCTGCTCAATTCAGCGGCCGCGCTTGTGGCAGCAAGTCGCACCGATCACCTGGGTGAAGCAATACCGTTGGCCGCGCAATCGATCGATTCCGGCGCAGCCGCAGCCAAGCTTGCGGCTTTGGTAAGCATTACGAGAAAAGAGGTATAAGTTGCCATGTCTTGTGTGCTGAGAGCGAGCGGTTCCAACTTTGACGTAGATGAATTCCTGAAAGTTTCATCGCTCGATGCACTGACTGGATTTCATCGCGGAGCCGTGCAATTTCCTACGTCGAGCCTAACCCGCAGAAGTGGCTCTTCCGGGATGAACGCAAGCGTGAGCACCCGGGAGATTGCGGATCTAAGCGGTCAGGTAGAGGCCGCGGTTGGATTTCTAAGAGAGAATCAGCAGGAACTGAGGCGTCTCCGAGATTTTCCGGGCTTGGAGCGCATGGATTTGGATTTTCCCGTCGAAGATCGAGATGCGGTGTTCCAACGCGATGCGTTTCCTTATCAACTCCTATCCTTGCTCGGAGGGCTGCATATCGGTCTGATCATCTCACGCTATCCGGTGCACTCCGCAGTCACAGATCAAGTCTTTATGCAACAATAAGACGCTGGCAGCCTGGACGATTGGATCCTCACTACTTATCCGATCCACTAGCTTCAATCTTGAACCTATTATTCGTCGTGTCGCTCTCCGGCACGCTGCCGTCGTTGACCACAACTTCCTCCGGCGCCTTTGCCGTCTCCACTCGAATCACTCCCTTGCTGTTGCCCCGCACCTCAATCCGCTTCATAACTTCACCACCGGCAAACTTCACGGTGAGAGGAACCTCGGCTCCCGCTAGTCCCAGGTTGTCTACGGTAACCGTCAACAGGTAAACATCATTCATGGACTTGCGCAAGAACGCCGATTCGACTTTGAAGTCCGGCAGACCGCGATCGCGATAAACCCAGTCGTCAAAAAACCACTCCAGATTTTTCTGCGTCTGCGCCTGAATCAATTTCTGCATGTCGGAAGGGTCCTTGTCCTGCTCCGGACGGTACGACGCCAGAGCCTTTTTCAACGCTTGATCGCCGACCATGTCACGCAGCATCCACCAAACGCACATCGCTTTACTGCGGTAAAGTTCTTCGTCGGTGGCGTTCACTAAAGACCGGCTCACTTCATCTTCAGATCGCTGCACGCCTGTCTGCTTATCCTTCTCGTTCCCCACCGCCCTGAACGTGGTTCGGTGTGTCGACACATAATCCAGCGCAGCCTGGCGTCCGCTTTGATGTTCTACGTAGAGGGCCTGGGCGAAATGAGCTAGCCCCTCGTTGATCCAAGGCCTCGGCGACGAAATCGCCGCATGGGTGAGTTGGTGCGCGGCGATCAAACCCGCCACTTTGGAATCCGTATTCGTCAGTGGCATCAGCAAAAGTGAGCCGCTCTCAAAGGGAGCGGAGTTCGAGTCGTCGAGATCAGCCGTTTGCGCCTTGCTTCGCAGCGCGCCAAACCATTCGGTAATCAGTGGAGTCAGTTTTTCCGCAGCGTCAGCGTAGGTGACCGCCGCCACATCGTGTCCATGCAAGTAATGGACTGCAACGTCCGCCCGGTCCGCCACCTCATAGTCAGCCATCACAAACGTCGGCACGGCGAGTCCGAGGCTTCTGTAAGAGCAATCTGCAACAAACTCGTGCTTCACCTCGAGCACCGTTGGGCACGCCGTTGCGTTGACCAGAAGCTCCAGCTTTTCACTTTCATCCTCGCTCGGCACTGCCACCCGCAAGTGCATGGCGAAGGCGGCCTCTCGGGTCTTCCATCGGCCCACCGTGTCAAATACGCTGTTGCCCTCGGAAAGATTTCCCGCCTCGGTCGCGATCGGATACCAAGCCACGTATCCCGCTCCGCGCACCGCCGTAAATTTCGAACTGATCTGGTCCCAGTCGGTGCTGCGCGCGGTTGTTTCAGGCGCTCCGATCCGCATGAGTCGTGTCGCATCCAGTACAACCACTCCTTCGTAGCCGATCTCCACTTCGAGGGTGCCCTTGGGCGCGACCATCTCCGGTAAAGTAACAATGGCTTCGGAAAGCGCTCCGGTGTGATCGATATCGGAAGTGTAGGTTTGGGCGACAAACTGCAGTGGCTTGTCGCCCACCTTGATGGAGCGCCAGTTGAGAGAAGACGAAATCTGCAGCACGGCGATCTTCTGCGCTGTGGCAGAGTCGTTTCTAAGAGTGATCTTGCCCCGAACTCCCAGGCGCTGCTGATCGGGTTCCAGGCGGACATTGATGTCGTAGCTGGTGAAAGTAAATGCTTCGCGGTCGAGAGAAAAAGCATTCAACACGGACGCGCAGAAAAAACAGAGAAAGCACAAGCGCACGCAGAGCAACTTCATTTCGCTTCCGCGGACGCCTCTTTTTTATTGTCGCGGGCGCGTCTCTGCCGCACAATTTCGTACATCACCACCGCTCCCGCGACTGACACATTCAGGGAAGGCACCTTTCCCAGCATCGGAATCGAAACCAGAAAGTCACACTTCTTCTTCACCAGGTCGTGCAGTCCCTTACCCTCCGCGCCCAGAACCAGGGCGCAATCCATGTTGTAGTCAAGGACGTCATAAGTCTGCTTCCCGCGTTCGTCCAGGCCCACCGTCCAAATATTGCGCTCTTTCAGCTCTTCCACCGCGCGCGCAATGTTGGTGACTTTCGCAATGGGTAAGTGTTCGCTTGCTCCTGCTGAGGCTTTTGTGACCGTCCCGGTTACGGGCGCTGCACGTCGTTCCGGAATCACGACTCCGTCGGCGCCGGCGGCGTCGGCGGTTCGCAAGACCGCGCCCAGATTGTGTGGATCTTCCACACCGTCGAGCACTATAACGAATGAATACCGCCCACGCTTCGCGCCCACCACATCATCGAGATCGCTGTATTGTTTGGCCGAAGTGACTGCCACCACGCCCTGATGCGCCGCGTTGCCCGCCATGCGATCGAGTTCCACGCGAGTGAGAAACCGCACGGGTACGCCCAGCTTGCGACAGTCCTCGATCATCCGCTGCAAGCGAATGTCATGCCGCTCCTTCGCCATGCCCACCCACTGGAAAGCCCGTCCCCGAGCCTTCAGCGCCTCGCTGACCGCATTAATGCCGTAGATATAGTTCATGAAGTATTCAGTGTACCGAAAGCCGGCGTGGCGCGGGCGCCCTCGCCCCGGTTGCCTCAAGCGCCGGGTTGATGGTCCAGAAGGCGCACGATCTCTGCTGGCTCAGGCCGCTCCGTGTAATCTTCGTTCGTAGAAACGTAGAGCACCGAGCCATCGCGATTGATGACGTAGGTCGCAGGAATCGGCAGCTCCCAACTCTCGTCGCCGTTCACGAATGGCAGGTTGACCAAGGCGCGTTGATAGATGGCCTTTTGTTCGTCGCTGATGCGGTAGGTGAGTCCAAACTGCCGCGCCACTTGATTGCCCCCATCCGAAAGCAGCGGAAAACGCAGCTTGTGCTGGTTACACATGAAGAAAGCTTGCCTCACAGTCTGCGGTGAAATCGCTGCGAGCGTCGCTCCCGCCTGCTCGATCTCTGCCAGGATGAGGTTCAAGGCCTCCATCTGTCCAACGCAGAACGGGCACCAGCGCCCACGGATGAAACAAAGCACGAGCTGACCTTTGCCGAGCAAATCGGAAGAAGAGATGTTCTTGCCGTCTTGATCTTGCAGCTGGAACTCTGGAGTTCTCTCGCCGACGGGAAGAATGTTAGCAGCGAATCGTTTCTGCTTCAGCTCCGCGACTGCGCGAACATGAACAGCCTGCGTCTCCGCCGGAACGTACTTGGCAATCAGTTCCTTGCGCTCGGCAAAGATCTCGCGCAGAGGACGAACGTCAGTATCCCGACTGAATTCTTCGAGGGAGCGCCACTTCATAGGAACAGTCGCTATTTGCTAGGTCAGTTGCCAAAATTCAAAACCGCCGTCTGTCTCCAAGACTGGTAACTGGCAACCGGATACGGGCAACGGTTTTTTCTACATCCCGGGCAGTTTCATCCCCGCCATCCTCCGCGCGAAGCTGGGCTTGCCCATCTGCTTGAACATCTTTTTCATTTGCGCGTATTGGCGAAGCAGGTTATTCACTTCCTGTACCGTGGTGCCGGAGCCGCGGGCGATGCGTTTGCGGCGGCTGCCATTGATTACTTCGTGGTGGTTGCGCTCGTGCGTGGTCATCGAATTGATAATGGCTTCGACGCGGTTGATCTGCTTTTCGTCCACGTTGTCGGCAGCCTTCTGCAATCCTGAAAACGGACCAATCGACGGCATCATGCCAATCAGGCTTTTGATCGATCCCATCTTCTTCACCTGCCGCAACTGGTCGCGAAAGTCCTCGAGCGAGAAGCCGTCGCCGCTGAGGGCCTTGCTGGCCATCTCCTGCGCTTTTTTCTTGTCGATCTGCGATTCCGCACGCTCGATCAGCGACAGAATGTCGCCCATGCCAAGAATGCGCGACACGATGCGGTCGGGATGAAACGGCTCCAGCGCATCGTACTTCTCGCCGACGCCGATGAACTTGATCGGCTGCCCCGTCACCTGACGGATGGAAAGCGCCGCGCCCCCGCGGGCGTCGCCGTCCATCTTGGTGAGCACCACGCCCGTGAGCGAGAGCTTTTTGTGGAACTCATCGGCGGAGCGCACCGCGTCCTGCCCGGTCATGGCGTCGGCGACGAACAGAATCTCCGATGGATTCAGCAGCTTCTTCAGCGACTGCATCTCGTTCATGAGATCGTCGTCGATGTGCAGCCGGCCAGCTGTATCGACGATCAGCACGTCGCAGCCGGAGACGATGGCCTCGCGGCGGGCCTCTTTCACCAGCCTCTCCACCGTCGCTGTGTTCGCCTCACCTACTTCGCCTTCGTAGATTTGCGCCTTAACAGCCTGCGCCACAACCTTCAACTGCTCGCGCGCTGCCGGACGGTAGACGTCCACCGAAACCAGCAGCGGACGATGCCCGCCCACCTTAAACCAGTTCGCCAGCTTGCCGGAAGTAGTTGTCTTGCCGGATCCCTGCAGTCCAGCCAGCAGGACCACCGTAGGCGGCTGCGATGCGAACTTCATGCGCGCTGTGTCTTTGCCGAGAGTCTCGACCAGTTCGTCGCGCACGATCTTGATGACCTGCTCGCCCGGAGAAAGCGCGGTCAGCACTTCCTGGCCTACGGCCTTGGCCTGGATGCGGTCGATCAACTCCTTCACCACTTTGAAGTTGACGTCGGCTTCCAGTAGCGCCAGCCGGATTTCACGCAGCGCCTCCGCGATGTTTTCCTCACTCAGGCGGGCCTGGCCGCGAAGGCTCTTAAACGCGCGTTGGAGTTTTTCCTGAAGGTTCTCGAACATAAGTGATGATCTATTTTAGCAGTGAAGGATCGGTCTGCCGCCGCCGGCTACACTTTCGGCCTGACCATCTCAAATCGCTGCGTCGTTCTTGTGTACTGGATCCCACCCATGCGTCCGATGAGATCCAACGAATTCCGATCCAGCCGTCCCTCTTTGAGATACGCATCGTTCATGTAAACAGAAACAATCTGGCCGATCACCAGGCTGCTGCTGGTTGGGGCTGAAGAGAAATCGAGAATGTGATGAAGCTTGCACTCAAAGCTGACAGGAGAATCGGCAACTCTCGGCGGCCGCGCGATCTTCGACGGCTCTGGAGTAACCTTCGCCAATGCAAATTCGTTCACGGACCCGGCGTATTCGCCGCTGGTCACATTCATTGCCTCGCGCAGATTGTAGGTAACGAGGTTGACCACGAATTCCCGCGTTTCGCGAACATTCCGCAATGTGTCCTTAGCTTCGCCATGCCCAACTCCCGGCATCTTAGGAGTCCGAAGTCCAGGCGCAAAGGCCAGCAACGGCGGATCGACACAGACAGCGTTAAAGAAAGAAAAGGGTGCAAGGTTCGGCTGACCCGATGCGCTTATTGTGGACACCCACGCAATCGGCCGCGGCGCCACGGAATTGAGCAGAATACCGTAAAGCTCGCTGTGAGAGAGGTCTGCAGGACTTACGATCATTTCATCGAGTATAACGTTTCACGCGCTCACTTCGTTACGGTGAATACCTCTTTCGCCGCGATAACTGTGTTGCAATGAATCGTCACCGTATCTTCCACATTCTGCGCGTAGCCGCCAGCGTAGGTCACCATCACAGGAATGTTTCGCGCCCGCGCGACGCGGAACAAAAGTTCGTCACGTTTTTTCAATCCCTCAATCGTCAAGGAGAGCCCACCCAACTGGTCTTCTTTATAAGGATCGGCACCCGCGAGATAGCACAGCAGATCCGGCTGGGACTGGCGCAGCCCGGAGCTCAGCGCGTTGTCGAGCCATGCCAGGTAGTCATCGTCTTCAATGCCATCGGGCAAATCCACATCGATCGACGACGGCGGCTTCCACATCGGATAGTTATTGTGCTGGTGCAAAGAGATGGTGAACACGTCCCCGGCATTCGCATTACGCCGCCGGATTCCTTGTGTGGCCACCGGCGAGCCCGAAGCCGAGGGCAGAGCTTCGCCCGGCGAGCGCTTTCCGGCAAAAATCACAGCCGTGCCATTTCCTTGGTGTACGTCGCAATCCACCGTCATCGCAGTCCGAATCTTGCCATCACGCTGCAAGCGCCGAATGGCCACAGCCACGTCATGAATCATGCAAAATCCCTCGCCATGATCCGGGAAGGCATGATGAAATCCGCCACCGATGTTGACCGACACGCCATCGGCCAACGCCTGCCGCGCCGCCAGCGTCGATCCTCCGGCCGCCAGCCAGAATGCCTCCACCAATTCGTGTGAGAAGGGAACCTCGAGCTCTAACTCTTCCCGCGAGCTGAGCATTCCAGTCATTAGCTTGTCCACATACTCCGGCGTGTGCACCAGCAGAATGTCGTCATCGCTGGCCGGTTGCGGCTCCAGAAAGTCGTTCGGGTCGGCGACCTCGCTGGCCAACAGCCGTTCGCGGATGCGCCGGTATTTCTCTGCCGGGAATACGTGTGCGCCAATCGGAAGGTAGTAACCGTCGCTGTAGATCAACTTGAAGGGAAGCATTCCACACTCAGCATTCAGCACTGGCGAGCGGCTGCTGAAGGACCTCATATAATACGCGGGAAAGGAAGAATTCGCAGTGCTACCGCTTCTTCGGGGGATGAATCGTGGTAGCCAGCATCGACCGGCGCACGGGCACGATTGCGCCCTTCGAGGGATCGGCGGCCGCATTCGCCCGGGTCAGCACTTCCTGCTGGATATACTGCACAAACTCCTGAATCTGCCGCTGCATCTCCTCCATGCGCTCCCGCATTTGCAGGATGATCGCCATCCCGCTGATATTCACGCCCAGGTCGCGCGCCAGCGAGAGAATGAACTCCAGCCGCTGCAGATCCTCGTCCGTGTAAAGGCGAGTGTTTCCCTCGGTTCGCGATGGCTTCAGCAGACCCTCGCGCTCGTAAAGGCGCAACGTCTGGGGATGAATGCCATACATCTCGGCCACGGCGGAAATCATGTACGCCCCTTTCGATTTCCGTTTGGTCATAGGTCTCCTCGATCGATTCTAGAGTAGCTCAGACTTTGTTTCTAGTTCAGAGCTGGCTACGCAAGAAAGAACGCCGCCTAACCCCACTCCCTCGCCGGCATCTAATGGCCGGAGGTAATAATGAACGAAAATGATGCGATTAGCGTAATTGAAGACTTGATTGAAACCTGCAAAGATGGGCAAAAAGGCTATCAGGACGCCGCTTCCCACGTGAAGAGGTCTGATCTGAAACATTTTCCAACGAGCAGAGCCCGGAGCGCTCGCGCTTTGCCGGCGAACTCGAAAGCGGAGCTGATCCGCCTGGGCAAACCAGATAAGAAAGCTTCCGGGTCGGTCTCGGCGTCCTTGCATCGCGCCTGGATTGATACCAAGGTTAGCCTGGGTGCCGGGGACGAGGCGATTCTGGAGTCGGTGGAGGCAGGCGAGGACAATTCCGGGGAAAGCTACCAAAAAGGCAGTGACTGCTGATTTGCCGGAAAATATCGCTCAAGTCGTTCGGCGTCAGGCCGAGAGCGGGCAGAAAGCCCACGACCAGGTGAAGAGCTTCCGCGACGCAGCCAAAGCAGCGGCATAGCTTGTAACTACATAGCAAAACAAAAAGGACCGGCAGCGCCGGTCCTTTTTATTTTTGGTGCGCCCGGCAGGGCGCACTCACTAGGAGGTGAAAGTCCTCTACACACCCGGCAAGGGGAAGTGTTAGCCGAACAGCAAGGGTGCCCATCGCGAGGCGGGATCCGGAGGAAG
>JBEKRE010000053.1:0-41294 GCA_049519055.1 Candidatus Sulfotelmatobacter sp.
TCAGAGGACAGATCCTGCTTCACATGGGACGCAAAGAGGAAGGTAAGAAGGAACTGGAAACCTCGGTCCGCATTGACAACGAACGCCGGGCCGAGCGCCAGAAACAAGTGGAGACCGGTTCCGTACCGTCGCCTGAACTTCTTGGGGAGGAGCAATAAAGCTGAATGGCTTAACGTTGACTTCCCGCGGCATCGACGGGTGTTTATAACCTGTGCAGGAGAACTAACCCATGAATCGCAACCTCAAAATCGCAGCGATCATCATTGGCGTTTTGATCCTGATCGTAATCGCAATTCCCTTCTTCATCGACGCTAATGCCTTTCGGCCGAAGTTAGAATCCGAGTTGAGCGATGCGTTGGGGCGCCCGGTGAAGGTAGGAACCCTTTCCCTGTCTTTGTTTTCGGGCGCGGTGAAGGCGGACGATATTTCCATAGCGGATGATCCCGCTTTCAGCCAGACCGCTTTCGTGCAAGCAAAGTCTCTGAGCGTTGGCGTCGAACTGATCCCGCTGATTTTTTCCAAGTCGCTCAACGTTACGGAGCTTACCCTCAACCAGCCGGAGATCAGTCTGGTGCGTTCGAAGGATGGAGAGAGATGGAACTTTTCCAGCCTGGGCGCCAAGAGTTCGGCGAAGCCAACGCAGCCCACACCAAGCGGAGGCGCGTCTTCCAATCCCAACCTATCTGTCTCCAAGCTGAAGGTGAGTGACGGCGGGCTGACCATAAGCCGCGCCGGTTCGTCTGAGAAGCCGCGAGTTTATGACAAAGTGGACATTACCGTTACAAATTTTTCTTTCACCAATTCGTTTCCGTTCAAGATGACGGCAAACCTGCCCGGGGGAGGCACTCTTGATCTCGACGGCACTGCCGGACCCATCGACGCGAATAATGCAGCCCTCACTCCGTTGCAGGCCAAAGTTACCGTGCGCAAGATGAATCTCGCAGCTTCAGGATTCATCGATTCGGCGTCAGGGATTGCCGGCATCGCGGACTTCGACGGCACGGTTTCCTGCGATGGGCATGAGGCAAAAACCGTCGGCACGCTCAACGTTGAAAAGTTGCAGGTGGTGCAGAAGGGAGCGCCCGCCGGAAGGCCGGTACAAGTAAAGTACTCCGTTACTTACGATCTGGCGAAGCAGACCGGAGCTATAACTCAAGGCGAAATCGCTCTGGGCAAGGCCGTGGAGCAAATTACCGGCACCTATGATGCGCATGCAACTCCCACTTCCATCAACATGAAGTTGGACGGACAGGGCATGCCGGTGGACGACCTGGAGGCGATGCTGCCGGCGATCGGGGTTACTTTGCCGCCAAAATCGGAGCTCAAAGGTGGTACGGTGGCGACCCATTTTACAATCGTTGGCCCCGTAGACAAGCTGGTCACCACGGGTACGATCCGGCTGGAGAATTCCACTCTGGCCGGTTTCAGTCTGGGCTCGAGTCTCTCCGCCATCTCGTCGCTGGGCGGCAAGGGCTCGGGAGAGAAAGACACGGTAATCCAGAACTTTAGTGCGAACGTTCGCGTGGCCCCGGATGGAACGCGCGCTGACGACATCAACCTCACCATTCCAACGCTCGGGACGCTCACGGGAGCTGGAACGGTGAGTCCCACTAACGCCCTCGATTTCAAAATGAAGGCAGACGCCATTCCTTTCGTCATCCAGGGAACTACTTCTGATCCAAAGTTTATTCCTGATGTAAAAGGCATGGCGGGCAGCTTGCTGAATAACGCTCTGGGGGGTAAGAACGGGCAGAAAAATCCTCTGGGCGGCTTGGGCGGACTGCTTAAGAAATAATAAGGAATCGAGATGCAAATCTTTTGTCCGAGTGCGACGGGGGCCCCGGCGCGCGTTAGATCCCGTCACACGCCGCGACGATAACTGTCATTGTTCTAAACACTTCGGGGACCTCCCTGAAACTTTAGTAACTTGCCTCGGGCGGCATCTAAGTTGCTATCTTTGAGTTCGTTGACAACCCCAGCGTTCCAGACCATACTCGCGCAAAAGCCATAGAAAATTTGTACTTGCAGGCTGGCGATTGGGAACAAGTGAGTTCTGTCAGCGTAAATCGCTTCCAGTTACGTTTGGCTCAGTAGGGTTTTACCGTGTCATCACAGGAGGGTCTTTGGTGTCGAAACCATCTGCTTCTAGACGGATCTGTACTACTTGCGTCGTCGCCGCTGTTGCCATGATTGCGGTCGCGCTTCTCGCCGTTTCCCCGGCCAAACATCGAGCGGCACATGCAGCTTTATCCCCGTCTCTGGCGTCCCAGTCGAAGACCGTTCCTCCTCCTGCACGCGAGCGCGTGAAAGCCAGCTTCGCCAGCCTTCCATTAGGGTTCGAGCAGAACTATGGCCAGACCGACCCGCAAGTGAAGTACATGGCCCACGCCAACGGCTACACGCTGTTTTTGACGAACCGTGATGCGGTGTTCGCGTTTCATGCCAGGTCGTCCGCGAGCGAACGGGCTACGGGGCACGGCCCTCTGGCCTTGCAGGCCAAGAGCGAGTCGCACGCTCAACCGAACTCGGAAGCAGTGGTTCGTATGCGGTTGGTTGGGGGAAACTCCAACGCGACACTGACTGCGACTGACCAACTTCCGGGCAAGAGCAACTACATTCGCGGCAAAGATCCCAAGAACTGGCATACGGATGTTTCGCACTACGCTCGCGTCTCGTATAAGAATATCTATCCGGGCATCAACCTGGCGTATCACGGCGAGCAAAGCAAGCTGGAGTTCGATTTCATCGTCGCTCCGGAATCGAATCCCGCTCCTATCGATCTTGCCTTCAACGGGGTTCAACACTTGGCGACTGACGCGTCGGGCAACCTAATCGTCTCATCCGGCGCAGGCGACGTGGTGCTCCACAAGCCGGTGGCTTACCAGCAGCAGAGCGGCACACGTCAGCCCGTGGACGTGCGCTTCGTGCTGAAAGCCGACAATCAAGTTGGTTTCGAGTTGGCCAGCTACGACCGCAGCCGCGAGCTGGTGATTGACCCGACTGTCACATATGCCACTTATCTGGGTGGAAATACTGAAGACGATGCCTATGCCATTGCCTTTGACAGCACCGGCGCGGCTTATGTAACGGGGCGGACCGACTCCACAAACTTTCCCACCGTCGGGGGCTTGACACCCAACGTGGCTGGTACCGTGTTCGCCGTCTTTGTGACCAAGTTTGCCGCGAACGGACAAAGCCCCCTTGTTTATTCCACGTACGTTGACGGCGGCAACACCGACACCGGCAGCAGCAGCGGAAACGCTATTGCCGTGGATGCTTCCGGAGACGCGTTCGTGGCTGGTGGCACATCATCGACAACTCTTCCATTTACGCCGCTAGAATTTCAGAACTCTAATGCGGGCGGTCTTGACGCTTTCGTCTTTGAGCTCAATCCCTCTGGAAATGTGCTTCTCCACTCCACCTATCTTGGCGGTCCCGGCAGTGACATTGCCAACGGTGTCGCTGTGGATGGCACCGGGAACGTTTACCTCGTAGGTTCCACGACTTCGTCGGCTTTCCCCGTCAAGAATCCGATCCAAACGAGCTTCGTCCCAACCCACGACGGTTTCGTGACCAAACTGAATCCTTCCCTAAGCGCTCTCGTCTATTCGACGTGGCTAGGCGGCGGGCCCGCCGACTTTGCCAGCGCGGTTGCTCTGGATTCTGCTAACAACGTCTACGTCACCGGCGGCACGGGAAGCAAGACATTCCCGTTTACGTCCGGGGCATTCCAGACCGCATGTAACTCTTGCACCGGCGGTCTCTACAATGCGTTCGTCACGGTCATCAATGCCGCCGGAAGCAGCTACGTGTACTCGACTTACCTGGGCGGCACTCAGAATGATGAGGGTTTAGGCATAGCAGTTGACTCCTCGGGTGACGCTTATGTAACCGGAGAGACAAGTTCACGCCTTCGTCACGGAACTGAACCCCAAGGGAAGCGCCTTGGTTTATTCGACCTTCCTCGGTGGCGGTGCAAACGATGTGGGCACATCCATCGCGCTCGACGGAGGCAATAACGCCTATATAACAGGACAAACCGGATCTACCACCTTTCCAGTGGTCAGTCCGACGCAGAGCACTTTGAGTGGAGGGAACGATGCTTTCGTGAGCGAAGTCAACTCAGCAGGTTCGCAGTTGATCTTTTCTACCTACTTGGGCGGTGCTCTCAATGAGAACACTCCTAATGGCGGCGGGTCGGGTGCCTTGGGTGCCATTGCGGTGGATGGGCCGGGCGCCAATATCTACGTCACTGGGAACACCTGGTCCACAGACTTTCCGACTGTCTCGCCGTATCAGTCGACCAACCGCAGCATTGCCTCCGAAGAGATTAACGCCTTCGTGGCCAAATACGCACAAGAAGCCTTCGCCCTCGCTGCGACGCCGTTAAGCCCCGCCACATTGGGTGAGGGAAGCTCAGCAACTTCTACCATCACTATCACCGCACTGAACGGCTTCACTGGAAGCGTGAGCCTGTCGTGCACGGTTGCTTCGGAGCCGACAAGCGCGACCTCTCCGCCGACATGTCAGTTTGCGCCGTCACCGGTTACCGGGGGCGCTGGAACTTCAACGCTCACCGTTTCGACTACCAGCACAACGACGGTCGGCGCATACGCGATCACGGTAATTGGCACTGGTCCTAACACAACTCAAACCGCTTCGGTCAGCCTGAACGTAACCGCGCCGGCCTTCACCCTCTCGGCGACGGCGTTGAGCCCCGCCACTCTGAATCGGGGAAACCAGGCAGCATCTACGGTAACCATCGCGCCGCTGAATAGCTTCAACGGAACCGTGAACCTGTCGTGCGCGATCACCTCCGCGCCATCGAATCCGACCTCTGCCCCGACATGCACTTTCGTGCAACCGACCATCAGCGGAGGAAGTGGAACTTCCGCACTCACGGTTTCAACGACCGGCACGACAACGGTGGGAACCTATGTGATCAACGTGATCGGCACCGCCTCTTCCACAGCTGAAACAGCTTCGGTCAGCCTGACGGTAACGGCGCCGGACTTCACAATTTCTGCCACCGCGCCCGCGACGGTAAGCCCCGGAGGCTCTGGCACCTCGACCGTCACTTTGACGGCTGTTAACGGGTATGCGTCGCCCGTCAACCTGACCTGCGCTGTAACGGGCACCGGTTCTCCATTAGCGTAACCGGCACCAACCCCCAGACGCCGACCGCCAGTGGCGCCACTTCAACCGTTACCATCAAAACCACAGGCGCCACCGCCGCGATGGTTCGTCCATCGAAGTTTTTCTACGCGATGTGGCTACCGATCGCAGGTCTGTCGTTGGTCGGGATGGGCTTCAGCTCCGCACGCTCCCGTAGGAAAAAGTTGCTCGGTTTCTTGATGGTTGGGATGGTTCTGACTGCCCTCTTCTTGATGCCCGCTTGTGGCGGCAGCAGCAATAGCGGGGGCGGAGGGGGCGGCGGAGGAGGTTGCACCGGATGCACAACCGCCGGCAGCTATACCGTCAGCATCACCGGCACTGGCACCGATCCGGCGACCACCACGCACTCCACCACAGTAACGTTAACAGTCAACTGATCCAGCTTTGATCCAACTTTCCGGCCGCCTCACCCGAGGCGGCCGTTGTTTTTTTGGCACCCGCGATTGGCGCGAGCGGCCACTCTAGTCTAAGATTCTTGTCTGACGCACTCTGCAAGAGGACTCATATAACATCGTTTTGGCGGGTACCTCGGGCCGGCGGGATTCTTTCCCGCCAGGGGCGGGCAGCGTTTGCGCCATCGGAGGAATCGAAAGTAGTGAGTCCCCATCTACCCATGTTGAATTTTAGGCAGGTTATTCACGCCATTGTCTTCGCATTGTTGCTATCGTTGTTCGCTGCAGCCCACATGCCGCTCGCCGCGGCACAGAACTTCACCCTGACCGCCTCTGCGTTCACTCCGGCGGCGGGCGTGGACCCTGGCAGCCAGGCGACGGCCGTCATCACTGTCAGTACACCTGCCCCCCCCAACAATTACACGGGGTCGGTCGCGCTAACTTGTACCGTCCAGGGCCCCCCACCTCCTGTTCTTCTTCCGGTGTGCACCCCCAGCCCTACTTCTGTCACGCCCGACGCCACGCCATCGATCACAGTTACGACGGCGGGAGTCTCGGCTGGTCAATATCCGGTCACCGTCACGGGCACGGCCGGTTCTGCAACGCCACAAAGCATCACGCTGTATCTCAACGTGGTTGACGTCCCCCAGGCCTACACACTGACCGTATCGACAGCCATCAGCCCCGGCACAGTGTCTGCGGGATTTGGAGCAAACGCCACGGTCACGGTAACGCCCATAGCCAGCTATACCGGAGACGTCACGCTCTCCTGTCTCTCGATCACGCCTCCCGTGAAGGCTGCTCCTTTTTGCTCGTTCAAGAATGCAAGCAATACCGGGCCTACCGTATCCGTATCGAGCGGGGTGCCAGCTACGGCTACTCTCACGATCTCAACTTACGGGATCTTGCAGAACCAGGGTGAGGTAGCGATCCCGCGAATCTTTTATGCCCTCTGGCTCGCTGTCCCTGGCTTGGCGCTTGCAGGAATCGGCGCCGGCGGACGATGCAGGAAGACACTGCTGGGGTTGTTTTTGCTGCTCGTGCTGGCGACCAGCATACTCGTTTTGCCGTCCTGCGGCTCTACTCACACGATATCCAACAACAGCAATGGCTTGGTTACTCCGAAGAATACCTACATGGTTACGCTGACGGGTGTGGATGCAAACGGCATATCTCCCAGCAATACCACGACTACGACCACTGCGGCGACCGTCAGCCTCACGGTGAACTGACACGGTCGTCGAGATGAAGATGCGCCAGACGGCACCGCAATTCCGTACGGCGTCGTCTCAAGCGGTCGCAGTTACGGGCACGCGCCGTCGCTTGCAAGTCCTTCTCTCTTTGGCAATAGCGGTTTGCGCGCTCGCCTCCACCGCGACTGCCAAGGACGATAAAGGTAAGGCCGCTCCCGTCACTGTGCGCTGGAGCGAGAGCCAGCCCGGCTGCACTTTCTCCTCCGGTGAAGATGGCAAGTACCGCTACGGCCTGTGGTCCGGAGACCTCGGCATCGTATTAGCGGTGGATGCGCGCGAGGAGCAAATCATTCGCCACCGCATTGAACCGATCTTCGGAGTCTTTCTGACCATCCGTTATCGGGGAACCGGCGGCCTCGACGTGACCACTGACGGAATCTCACTGCAGTTCATGAAGCACTTCAAGGTCGTTCAGAGTTCGCTGGACCCTGACGATTACATCCAAAAGATTCAAGCAGATGCCGACATGGTCGATGACGAGACCCGGCGCACCATCGAGAAGCATCCCGAGCAGAAGCAGGCGCGCGAAGCGCGGTTGCAGGATTACCAGAAATCAGTGAGCGAACTGATCGAGTTCCTGGGTAAGCGCAGCCTGCCCACAGCGCATCTGGACCCCGGCAATCAGGAAGAAAGCGGCTGGATCTTCTTCAATACGGCCAATAAATGGATCGGCGGATGGAAGGCGCAGGAGGAATTCATTCTGCGCCTGCCGCTGGACGGAAAAATCTTCGAGTTCCCATTTAAGCTGCCTCCGAAGGCAGGCGAACTCCTGCTGCGAAAGCGGGAGTAATCGGACTGCGGAGCCTGCAAACTTGCTCTTACGAAACCGCGCGCCGAGTCTGCCGCTGCATTTCGGCAGCTTGTTGCATGACCACATCGCGCAGCGAAACCAATCCACGGAGCTGTTTGCCCTCGACAATCGGCAGGTGCCGGAATCCGAATTCGTGCATGATGAAAAGACACTCTTCCACGCTCTCATCCACACTCACGGCACGGGGGTTGGCGGTCATCACTTCTGCGACTGCGGTGTGACCCGGCGTCCGCCCCACAGCCACGACCCGGTTCATGATATCGCGCTCGGAAAAAATGCCTGCCAGTTCGCCGTTTCGAAGCACCGGCAGGGCTCCGATGTTGTGTTCCATCATGAAGCGAGCCGCCTCCAGCACGGTGTTGGCAGCATCGATGGAATAAAGTTTTCGGTCTTTTAACAGCTCGCGCAGCGTCAGCATAACCCCTCCCGGAGAAATTCACACGAGGATGAGACGAGGCAGCCCAGACCCCCACGGCCCGGCCATTCAGGTGGCACCTACTTTACCACAACCGGATGAAGCCGGCGGCGCCTTTAGCGTGCGTGCGAGGCAAGAAAATCTGGCGGCCTCGAGAGGCCGCCAGCGGGTAAAACAGAGAGATACTAGAAGCGGAATTGCGGTCCCAAACTCACCCCCAGGTTGTTGTGGGCGCCGTTCAAGAAGTAGATATCGTCGCCAACTTCGGCGCGCACGCCGATCGGACCGGCAAAAGCCTCAAAGCCGCCGCCTGGGTACACCGCGAGCGGTCGCGGTGTTGTTGGTGACGCCGAAATTCTCAAACCCGACTTTTCCGGTCACAAACGCTCGGAACGGCTCCGATCCCGTCTGGAATTTCGGACCAAAGAAGCCGCTCCGCGTCCGTAGTTTTGTGTTCACGAGTTCCGTGGAGATCCCGTTGCTGTAGGTTTGCGTGTAACTCCGCTGGAAGTCGTAAGCCATCTCTGCCTCGAGTTGGATGGTGGGTCGACTGCCGACCGCGGCTCGCCCGCCAATGCCGGCAAAATTTTCCAACGGGGTTGTGTCCAGACAGAAGTAATCGGCGAAGGCGCCGATCTCAACGTGGTCTTGCGCTAACAGCGCTGGTGCCCCAAGCAACAACAGGATAATGGCGAATCCTAAACAGCGTTTCATGTTGGTTGACCCTTCTTCGCTTTTTCGTTCGTTCCACACACACTGCTCCCGCTGCCTGACAGAGGCTGCGGAGAGAACGCAGGAGCGGAACGTGCAATTCAGATGAAGAGGGGCCTAAGAGGGCTGCTGGACACGGGTTTCGGAGGATACGCACCGCCAGCAGCGCCGTACCCGCCAGAACATCAAGTACCTGTCTTACTGCAGGTGGTTCACGCGGGCCGGGCTCGCATCGGCGGCGGCGCTGTCGGCACGCGGTTTGATGGACACTACGACGTATTCGCGCTCCTTGCCTTCGCCTTCGACACGCAACCGCATCTTATTTTTCTCCAGGCGGAATTGTGCGTTCTGCCCGATCGGCAGTAGCAGGGGATGCTTATCATCCTTGGGGCGAATACGGTAGAGAACCTGATCGGTCTGTATCAGGTATTCCTGGCAGAGAAGTTCCTGAGTCTTCCCTTTCTTGGCGTTCTCGTTCGTCCCGCATTGCACGGAATCCATTTGCAGCAACTTCCCGTCCTGATAGGCCTTGAGGTCTTTGGCATAGGCTGTTGCCGCTAACAAGAGCAAAGCCAGCATGAGTGACTTGTATGGCATGAGATCCCCCGAGAGTATGCGCACTTATTCGAAGGTCCCGCCGACCCGGCCGCTCGCCGGCCCGCTGAGACATCCGTCATGAATTGTTTCTAATTTGGCGGGCGTTGGTTAGATTACGCAGGTATCGAACAGACGTAACCTCGATGGGGGCACTGGCGGTTACCCGCGCAGTCGAAGGGTCGCGCTCTTCAGCGCTCGACGAGGCCCTCCAGTACGGAAAAGAACTCGGGATAGGAGATCGCGGCACATCGGCTGCCATGAATCAGCGTCTCGCCCTGCGCTCGCAGCCCCGCTATGCTGAAGGCCATGGCGATGCGGTGATCGTTGAAAGATTCCAGTTCGGTGCCGTGAAGCGATTGTCCGCCGGGAATTTTCAATCCATCGTCACGCTCTTCCACCTCTGCACCCATAGCTCGAAGATTGATGACAATGGATGCGATGCGATCGGACTCTTTCACCCGCAATTCTTTCGCATCCCGTACCTCGATACCCAGCTCGGTATAGGGAGCGATTGCTGCCAGCACGGGAATCTCATCGATCAGCGCGGCCGTGTCGGCTCCAGCGACTGTTGCTCCCTTCAGCCGTGCCCCCTCGACCTGAAGCGTACCTACCAGCTCGCCGTGAATCTCTTCCAGTTGCGTGACCGAAATGCGCAGGCCGATTTGCATCAAAGTATCGAGCAGCCGCGCGCGAGTCGGGTTCATCAGCAAGTTTGCGACCGTGAGTTGTGAGCCCGGAAAAAGAGCTGCCGCACAGAGAAAGAACGCAGCGCTGGAAAGATCGCCGGGGACTCGCGCCTGGACGCCGCGCAGACGCTGGCCGCCGCGAATCCGCACCTCATTTCCTTTTCGATCCAGGTGCGCGCCGAAGGCTCGAAGCGCCACTTCTCCATGATCCCGGGTTCGCAGCGGCTCTTCGATGCGCGTTTCGCCGTCCGCCAGAAGGCCTGCAAACAGCAGGCAGGTCTTCACCTGCGCACTGGCAACCGGCATCTGATAGCTGATTCCCTTCAGATTGCCGCCCCGTATATGCAGCGGAGGGTGTCCGTTCTGCGATCTGATCTCTGCGCCCATGGCTGTCAACGGCACAATCACGCGTTCCATGGGACGGCGCGACAGCGATTCATCCCCCGCCATTTCGCTGCAGAAGTTCTGCCCCGCCACAATTCCGCCCAACATACGAATCGTCGAACCGGAATTGCCGCAATCCAGCGCCTCTTTCGGCGCCATCAATGACAGCCCGCTTCCCTGCACCTCGATGGTGTTGTCGACGCCGTCCTTGCGCTCCCACTTCACTCCCAGCGAGCGCAAGCAACCGAGCGTGCTGGCGCAATCCGCACCGGTCGAGTAGTTTTCCAGGCGCGAGGGCCCGTCGGCGATCGCCGCCAGCATGGCGTAGCGGTGCGATATGGATTTATCGCCCGGCAGACTGACACTGCCGCGCACGTTGCGCGCTGGACGCACAATTATTTGTGAATCATTTTTCATCGGAGAATCGAACTGGCAATTCCTACGCCAGAGCTTTGGCCTCGGCGGTAGCCTCGCGCAGAATGTCCGGCGGAATCTCTTTCACTCTCACGCCGAACTCAAACATCGGCGTTTCCACGCCGCGCCCCCAGCGCGCAGGCTCCCAGTGAGCGCGCACAAGCTTCACATCGGGATGCGCCGTCAGGTCGAGGAGAAGCGGAGACTGCCCGCAATAAAACTTCTGCGGATAAGAAACCAGCGGCTTCGCGCCCCAAGTCGCGCCATCCGCGGAACCATGGATGCCAAGATCGAGCGACTCCTGCTCGATGATCTTGGTGATTTCCAAGGTCAGCAGAAACACGCGACTGGCCGCGCCGCCGATATCGACAGCCGGACCGTCGCCTTTCGCACTCACTACCGTTTTGTCGTTTACTAAAACCGTATCAATCATGGCGAGAGGATTCTAACAAAGGCTGAGCCGGCAGTCAGTGCTGCCCGCTTCCCATCCTAGGAGCGTTGTCTCTTGCGGCAGTCCTCGCACACACCGTAGATCTGAAAAGTGTGGCGGGTGGTAGCGTAGTTGTGACGGCGTCCGATTTCCTGTTCCAACAGGTCCACTTCGCGAGAAAAAAACTCCACCGAACTGCCACACCCGGTGCAGACCATGTGGTGATGGCTGCGCCGGTTGTACTGGTGCTCGAAACGGGCAATGCCATCGTGGAAGGCGACTTCGCTGGCCAGTCCGCACTCGGCCAGCAACTTCAGCGTGCGATAAACCGTGGTGTAGCCGATACCCGCGTCTTTCTTTTGCACCAGGCGATGCAGTTCGTCGGTGGAGAGATGGTCGCGGGTCTCCAGAAACGTGCGCAAGATGGTGTCGCGCTGCGCCGTCTGCTTCAGGCCAACGCGCTTGAGATGCTGGTGGAGGATGTCCTGAGCTTCGCGCACCATCTCGCGCGAGATGGAAGGCTGGTCATCGATACGCTTCTGCAACATGCGAGGTCAGGATAGCACCCGGGCAAGTTGAAAATGAAATTCATTTTCAGCGACCGCGCAGCCAAGCAACTTAACTTCGTTTGTGCCGCATGCCCGTCTCCCCTAGAATCAATTTGCTCATGAACACTTTCACCGCGACTGGAGTCCGCATCGCGCGGCGCTCCACTGGACTTCGGATTTTCCTGTGGCTGCTAGCGATCCTGCTGCTGGCCGCCGCCAGCGCAGTGGGTTACGCCTACTTCATTGCCCGTGCCGCCCTGCCTCAGCTGGATGGAAACCTCTCGGTGAAAGGCCTGTCGGCGCCGGTGAAGGTGACGCGGGACGGTCATGGCGTTCCCGCAATTGACGCCTCCACTCTGGAGGATTTATTTTCCGCTCAGGGCTATGTCACCGCGCAGGACCGGCTCTGGCAGATGGACGTGATGCGGCGGTTTGGCGCCGGAGAACTCTCTGAGATTCTGGGCGAGGGCACACTCAAAGTCGACCGCGAGCAGCGAATTCTCGGACTGCGGGCGGCTGCGAAGAAGTCTCTGGGCATGGCAAGCCCGCGCGACCGATCTTATTTTGACGCCTACGCGCGCGGTGTAAATGCCTTCATTGAAGCCCATGAAAGCGCGCTGCCTATCGAGTTCCGGATTCTGAAGTATCGGCCGAAGCCGTGGCAGGCCGAGGATTCCATCGTTATCGCCAACCAGATGGTGAAGGATCTCAACTTTTACACCTTCCAGGACGCGCTCACGCGAGAGAAGATTTTGGCCAAGCTGGGACCGGAATTGACCGCTGATCTTTACGTAAATCGGTCGTGGCACGACCGTCCTCCGACCGTGATGCGAGAAGACATCAACGATCAGCAGAACCAGGGCGATTCCGATGACGATGATGATGAGGATGATGATTCCGGGCCGGACAATGCCGTCACACAACGTGACCGTGCTCTCGACATCTGGGCACAGCACGCTCCGGAGGCAGTGAACGGATCGAATGATTGGGTAGTTTCAGGAGCACACACGGTCACAGGAAAGCCGCTGCTCTCAAACGATATGCATTTGGGCCATCAGATGCCAAACTTATGGTATGAGGCACATCTGAAGTCGGGCACGCTGGATGTGGCGGGCGTAACGCTGCCGGGAATGCCGTACGTGATTGTTGGCCACAACCAGCGCGTCGCCTGGGGATTCACCAATGTCGGCCCCACCGTGACCGACGCCTTCATCGAGAACTTCAACGAAAACGAAGGTGCTTATCAGACTCCCCAGGGCTGGAAACAACCGGAGCACCGCCAAGAAGTGATTCACGTCAAAGGGAAACCGGATGTGACGGTGGATGTAAAGATCACGCGGCACGGGCCGATTATCAGCGAACTAATTCCGGGCGAGACGCGGCAAGTGGCGTTGCGCTGGACGCTCTACGACGGCCTGCACATGCCGTTTTTCGACGTTGACACGGCACAGAACTGGGACGAATTCCGCAAGGCATTTTCGCAACTCGACGCTCCCGGACAGAACGTTGTCTACGCCGACGTCGACGGCAATATCGGTTACCAGACAACAGGGCACGTTCCGATTCGCGCCTCTGACGATGGCAGTCTCCCCGTCAGGGGCGCCGACGACGCCCACGAATGGACCAGTTACATCCCTTTCGACAAGCTGCCCAGCATCTACAATCCGGCGTCTGGCGTGATCGCGACTGCGAACGGGCGGATCACACCCGACGGCTATCCCTACTCCATCAGTGTGGAGTGGGAGGCGCCTTGGCGGACGGCCCGTATTTATCACGTGTTGGAATCTGGAAGAAAGTTCGCCGCGTCGGACATGCTGGCGCTGGAGAATGATGTTCAGTCGGAAAATGATCTCTTCGCTGGCGAACGATTTGTGTATGCCGTCGACCACGCAGCCAAGCCTTCCGAGCGGGCAAAGCAAGCCGCTGACCTAATGCGCAACTGGGACGGCCGCATGCTGGCGGCCGCCGCCGCACCAACTCTTGCGGTGCGCTCCTCCCAGGAACTGACCCGCTTGCTGCTCGAACCACGTTTGGGACCCGCGCCCGATCCCAAGCGACAAGACCCGGAGCAGATGGAAACGACGTTGAGTTGGAAGAGCTACGAGTGGCAGATGCGAACTGTCTGGCTGCAGAATGTCATGCTGCACCAGCCCAAGCGCTGGCTGACGGACAAATATCCCAACTACGAGGAACTATTAACGGCTGCGGTGGAAGCGGCGGTAAATAGTCCGGATGCTCCGAAGGACTTGGCTTCGTGGCATTGGGGCAGCGTCAACGCCGTGGAGATTGAGCATCCGGTATTAAGTAGGATCGCTCTTCTGCGACGTTGGAGTGCACCAGGGTTGAATCCACAATCGGGCAGCGGTTACACGGTAAAGGCCGTGACACGCCATCACGGACCATCAGAACGCTTTACCGCCAACCTCGCCGACCTCGATCGATCCACGTTGAACACGGTCACGGGCCAGGGTGGAAATTTTCTAAGTCCCTACTACATGGATCAATGGAAAGCCTGGTATGAAGGCTCGACTTTCCTGTTGCCGTTCACGCCGCACGCTGTAGAGAACTCAGGCGCCCACCGGTTGGTTTTGCAACCGGCAAGATAGACCGGACCGGCGCGCGATCAAGAGAACGTCGTCAGAAAAAGTCGATCGCCTTTAGGTCCGTGATCACCCCGGTAATGATGATCGTGCCGGTGGTGATGTAGTCCGTGTCCAATAAAGTATCGGTCGTCGTGTTGTACACGCGAAGGTTGCCGCCTTCGGCAACGTATTCCGCAAAACGAGTGGTAAAGCCCTGCAGGCCGGTCACATCTCCGTTGTCCTGAGGAACAACCACACTTGAGTTGGTGGTGTTAAAGATCGAGAGGCAGCCGCGCACTTCTCCCTGTTGATTATTGACATTGCCGATGTTGGTGCAGTCCATCGAGCCAATGAACAACTGGCCGCCCAAGCCCATGTCGATACGGTCGTGGTAGCCATCGGTGATGACAGCGCCGGGGCCGGTGACGGTCATCGAACCCAGGTCCACGATATCGAGACGTCCGCAGGTGGTTGCCGCTGTGGTCTGACCCGTGCACAAGTTATTGCTCGGCGAATTGCCGGCGACATACAGGGTTGAGCCGCTCAGAAATGCTACGGTGGCTCCGTCCACCGGTAGCGGCGTGCCCGCCGTCAGCGTGGCCATGTTCAGAATCTGCACGCTGGCTTGTGTGCCTCCGCACTCGGCGCCGCAGTTCAAGACGTACGCGACGCTTCCATCCGTGCTGAAAACCGCGTTCACGGGACGGTCGAACCCCGCCACCGCGGTCGTGACCGGACTGCCACTATTTATCAGAGCAGGTGAAACGACCGTCACCGCATTGGAGTCGTTGCTGAAAGCCAGAACCTGCGTCCCGCTCGGATTGGATACTACAGTCTGCGCGCTGGGCACGTTAATCGTAGCGGAGACGCCGCCGGACGTAAGATTCATCACCACCACCGCACCGGACGATGTTCCGTTCAGCGCAGCCGATGGGACGGCTGCGTAACCCGCGCCGGGCACCGGAACAACGATGCTGGTCGTGGCCCCGGGAAGTTGAATAGTACCGGTCAGCGACTCTTTCGCAGTGTTGATCACGTCGACCTTGTCCGTCGCCGAATCAAAAGCCAGCAAAACGGACCGCTGCGGACTTATCGCCATGAGGCCGGGAGATGTACCGGCGCCGATTCCGCCTCGTCCCAAGGTATCAAGTTCGCCGTCGATGATGACCAGCGCGCCGGTGGCCGTAGGCGTGGAGGCGCTTTGCGACGCCAGAACGCGCTCAGTCAACTTACTCGGAGGCGTGGTTATGCTCACTCCTCCTCCACAGGAGACAAAATTTAGAACGGCGACTGCAAGCACGGCGGGTAAAAGAGCGGATTTCTTCAAACGTCAAGCTCCTAACTACAGGGAAACCAGAGATTTAAGTGTGAAATAGCGGATTATAGCAGAGCCTCGAAAAGAACCATGCTCGACATTCGTGCTTCGGCGCGAGATGCAAGAATTCGCGTTCATCTTGTATTCTCTACTATATGGTGGACGAGATCCTCCAACGCATCAAGCAGTCCCCCGTGCTTTGTGATGGCGCGATGGGAACACTGCTGTATTCCAAAGGCGTCTTCATCAACCGCTGTTATGACGAGTTGAATCTCTCCCAGCCAGATTTCATTCGTGGCATTCATCACGAATATCTGCAGGCCGGAGCGGAAATTATTGAAACCAATACTTTTGGCGCGAACTCCTTCCGGCTGGCCCGGCATAGCTTGGCCGACAAAGTACGGGACGTGAACCGGACGGGTGCAAAACTGGCGCGAGAAGCCGCCAAGAGTTTCGATGTGTGGGTCGGGGGATCGGTTGGCCCGCTCGGTACAAGAATCGAACCCTTGGGAAAAACCTCGTTTGAGGAAGCCCGTCAGGCGTTCCGCGAGCAGATCGAGGCATTGGCGGAGGGCGGTGTCGATCTGCTGATCCTGGAAACTTTCGGATACCTCGAGGAACTTCATCAGGCCATGCTCGCCGCCAAGGACGTGGGAGCAAAATTGCCGTTGGTCGTGCAGGTTACGATCGACGAAGACGGCAATTGCCTCGATGGTTCCGATCCAGAGACATTCACTCCCAGACTGGAAGAGTGGGGAGCGGATGTAATCGGCTGCAACTGCAGTGTGGGTCCGGTGGCGATGCTCGATGCCATCGAACGCGTCCGCGCCGCCACTTCCCTTCCCTTGGCCGCCCAGCCCAACGCCGGCATCCCGCGCTCGGTGGAGGGCAGAAACATCTATTTGTGTTCGCCGGAGTACATGGCAAGTTACGCGCGCAAATTTGTGGCAGCCGGAGTGCGCATCGTTGGAGGATGCTGCGGGACCACTCCCGATCACATCCGAGTGATGAAGTCCGCGCTTCGAGTCGGCGAGGCCAGAGGAAAGACGGCCTCGGGTCATGTGTCCGTAGGATCAGCGCCACTTCGAGCGACTCCGGCCCAGTCTCTGGAGGAGAGATCCTTTCTGGGAGCGAAATTGTCCCGTGGAGAATTCGTCACGATGGTGGAGGTTGTCCCTCCCAAGGGAACGGATATTCGCCAAGAATTGGAAGGAGCACGATTCCTGAAATCCGTCGGAGTGGATGCAGTCAACATTCCCGACAGCCCGCGGGCATCGGCACGCATGAGCAATCAAGCGCTCTCGTTGCTGGTGCAGCGCGAAGCAGGAATCGACGCGATTCTGCACTACACCTGCCGCGACCGCAATGTGCTCTGCATCCAGAGTGACCTTCTTGGAGCGGCTGCCGTGGGGATTAAGAATCTGATATGCATTACCGGAGATCCGCCGAAGATGGGCAACTATCCTGATGCCACGGCTGTGTTTGATGTAGATGCCATCGGTCTGGTGAACATCGTCCACAACTTGAATCGAGGGTTGGACCTCGGGGGCAATCCGATCGGAAACGGCACCGGCTTTGTGATCGGCGTAGGAGCGAATCCGGGACTCACGGACCTCGACGAGGAGATCCGGCGCTTTGAATTCAAAGTCGCAGCCGGAGCGGAGTATGCGGTGACCCAGCCAGTGTTCGATATCCGACTGCTGGAGAACTTTCTGCGGCGCATCGAGCACTGTCGGATCCCGGTTATCGCCGGAATCTGGCCACTGGTCAGCGTGCGCAATGCCGAGTTTATGAAGAATGAGCTGCGGGTCTCGGTGCCGGACGCGATTCTGGAGCGCATGGGCCGCGCCCCGTCACCGGAAGCAGCCAGAGCCGAGGGTGTGGCGATTGCGCGAGAGATGCTGGTCGCGGTTCGGCACACGGTTCAAGGCGCTCAGATCAGTGCGCCACAAGGGCGTTATAGCTCCGCGGTGGATGTTCTCGAGGCTCTGGGGACAAAGACTCCCGCTTCGACCTAGAATTCCCTTTCTGAACACGAAAGGTCCATTTTCACTAACTATTTACAATAAAAGGCTGGACATCCTGCGTAGATGGGTGCATTACAATAGAGTTGGAGCGAAACCCCGTTGGCCAAGTTTGAAGAATGCCTTCAGCGACTGGAAAAAATTGTCCAGCAGCTAGAAAAGGGAGATGTGCCTCTCGAAACGTCTCTCACCCTCTTTGAAGAGGGCATGAATCTTTCCTCTGCTTGCCGCAAGGAACTCGAGCAGGCGGAGGGCAAGGTAGAGATTTTGCTGAAGAAAAACGGGAAGCTCCAAGCTGAGCCGTTTGAGCCGCTGATGGAAGGGGCGCCTGCGCGCAGGTAGGCCGCTGATCCTTAGCTGGGGCTTAATTGTTAAATGTCTGTGGAGTAGTGGTTTCGAACCCTTCCCCGCAGCCCTAGTCCGCCGTTTCTGACGGTGTTAGGTCAGGAGGATCTATGGGCTTGAGTGTTGTAGTTCTGGAAACCGACCCTAGAGTCGCACAGTGTCTGGCTGGTAAACTTTCCTTCCACTTTCACGCGGTCCACTTGACGCACTCTGGCGACGAATTCCGCGAGCGCGTCGCCAAGAACCGTCCGGAAGTCGTGGTCCTCGACATGGAGTACTCACGCCTGACCGATGTGCGAAGCCTGCACCACGATTTTCCATTGTTGCCGATTGTCTGCACGCATCGCATCCCCGATGAGCAGTTGTGGATTGATGCACTGGAGGCTGGCGCGAGCGATGTTTGTCGCGCCGATGAAGTGCAAAATGTTCTGACCTCGGTCCTACGCAGCGTAGCCATCGCGCAAAGCGCCGCAGCGTAACACTTGGTTGCGTCAGGGATGAAGTTTCGAAATGAGGATGCCTCTCACGGCATCCTCCGTTTTGCATTTGCCAGAAACGTCCCGCCTAGCCTGCACTAGCCGTGGCAGCCTTCGTCTTGACGCCGGAATCCAGTTCGAGTTGGCTCCCGATATTTTGCAGATCCAGAGGTTGAAAACGACTCGCGCAGCCTCATTCTGATCAACGATGTTTTCATCGGCGGGATCTCAGGGGTACTTTAGAGCTAAAGGAAGCCTAGCTATAACTGCGACCATGTTTGTGCGCACGTGCACCTTGTTATACTCACTGCGCAATGCTGCAGGAGACCCTCGAGCAAGGACAGGTGCGAACGGACGCGGCACTGGATCGACTGGTCCCGCTAGAAACCCAACATCCCAGTTCTATTCACAAGGCAATGCGGCACAGCTTGTTTGCCGGTGGCAAGCGGCTGCGGCCGGTATTATGCATGGAGGCCGGCCGTATGATCGCGGGATCTTTGCCCCCAAGAATCGAAGAACTGGGTGCAGCCCTGGAAATGCTGCATACCTATTCGCTCATCCATGACGATCTTCCGGCCCTCGACAACGACGATCTGCGGCGAGGGCGTCCCACTTGCCACAAAGTGTTCGGCGATGCAATTGCCATCCTTGCCGGAGATGCATTGCAGACCCAGGCCTACGAGGTTCTGGCGCGGCTGGAATGTCCCGCGGAGGGGCGCGTGCGCATTATCGAAGAGATCGCGCGAGGCACGGGCACGCTGGATGGAATGCTCGGCGGACAGGTAGTGGATCTTGAGGCTGAGCATTCGCAGCCCACGGCAGAGATGCTGGAGTATATCCATCGCGCAAAGACCGCCGCGCTGATCACCGCCAGCCTAGTGAGTGGCGGCCTTTATGCCGGAGCAAAGGACAAAGAACTTAAGAAGCTACGCGCGTTTGGGCAATCGACTGGCTTGGCATTTCAGATTGTTGACGATGTTCTGGATGTAACTCAAACCTCCGAGCAACTCGGCAAAACTGCGGGAAAAGATACTGCTGCGCAAAAAGCAACGTACCCGGCTCTGTTCGGAATCGACGAATCTTTGCGTAAGGCGGATGCTTTGGTAAATTCTGCATTTCGGGAACTGGACAGCTTCGGAGAGCGTGCGGAAACACTCAAGGAGTTGGCGCGCTATTTGGTTGAGCGGAAAAAGTAACCGGCAATTAGCAAAGAGTCGGTCCCGGCTTCGCGAACAATGGTGACGGCCAAGTTCGATCCGAGAGTGCGGATCGGGCATGTGCATTTAAGGTTGCCGATCTGCAGCGGGCGCTGCGCTTCTATGCCGGAGTGCTGGGACTCGAAGTGATGCAGCGGTATGGCGATGGCGCGGTGTTCCGTCAGCCGGCGTCATATCACCATCACATTGCTTTGAACACCTGGAAGAGTCTGGGAGGCTCGCCGCCCGGAACGACCGGCCTTTGCCACACGGCAATTGTTTATCCGTCGCATGCGGCGCTGGCAACGGCGTTGCGACGAGTGAATGATCCCGACGAGAACGGAGTCGAACTCTACTGCGACAAGCCTAAGGAAAAGTGGGCGCGGACCTGCGGACGGAAAATTGGAGATGTAGACGCGCTCGCTGGACTTGCACGAGTTGTTGCGCGAGGCGCCAGAGGGAAGGGACATGCAGAGTGGGCCCCAGGATTTGTGATCAGGAGCTGAGAATTCTGGGGTTTTCGCAATCTGCGAGCGTAGCTCTCGCGCTTCGCGCTGCAGGTCCTGTGCCACCCGCCAGTAGTTGTCCTGCTCGACGGTTTCGTTTGCCTGGGCGGCCAGTTTGGTGAAGCGGAGAATCTCGTCCTCCACAAACTTCAGGCGAGCCTGGAGTGCTTCTACCACCAATCGTCGGCTTCCTAAAGAAAATTATCCGAGTTCATGAGCCGAGCCGGAGGATTGCAGAACGCAGCCGCGCGTTACGTTGGGTTAGACGAAGGTAGAGCATTTCGTTAGTTGCAGATTTGGCGCGGATGATTTTGATGAGTTGTCGTTTCTCTTCAGGCGACCAGCGAGGCAAGTCGGGGATTAGCCACAGGACTAGCGACCAGGTTTCGAGCGACTGGCGCTGGATCTGAGTCCAGCGCGCGGGATTCACACTGAGAGCGCGGGTCACGCCGTCGAAGGAGGCTCGGCGGATTTTCTGGCTGTCGCCGTCGAAGTTACGCGACATGCGGCGGTTGACGAGCATGCCGAGATTGCGAACGGAGAAAGTGTCCCAGGCGCCCGGACGTCCCTCAGCATGAGGTTGATGTTCATAAAACACGTGCGCTTCGGCGAGGCGCTTCAGGATTCGCGCCGGAGTTTTATATTGGCGACTGGCAGCTATTTTTTCTTCTTCCTTTTCACACAGCTTCTGCAAATCGGCGCGGCCGGGACGGAATCCTAGTTTCCGGTAGAACCAGAAGGCGCCAGACTCGATGGCTTCGTCATTGTTCTGCCCGATCTGATAGGGATAAATCGAAATACAACTGGCACCGGTGAGAGCGCGCAAGCAGCGCAGAGCTTGGGCATAGATCCAAGCGGTCTCTCCCTGGCGATAGGTGTAGAACGTGTTGAAGCCCACTTCGATCCATTCGCACAGTCCGATCGCTTCGATGTAGTTGATAGGGACGCCATTCTTCGAGGTATAGCCCGCCAGATATGCACGGAGTGGCAACCTACGCTCGGGTGGTAGCCCCCAGAAATGCATGACAACGCCGCGTCCGAGGTCGGCGCGGACGACGGTACGCGGATCGCCGAGCGTAGTGCCGTAGAGTTCGCGGTAGCGAACGACCATGACTTCGCGAATGGCGTGCATGACAGAATCTCCAGCGGCGCGGGAAAGTTTTTCGAACTTGGGCGCAGGCTGGGCCAGTTCTTCCGCGAGCGAAACGTCGCTGCGCTGGATGAGCGGCCTGTTGTGAAAGTAGAAGCGGCGAGGGCGCGTCCAGTTGCGGGTGCGGGAAAGCTTGAGATTCTCGAGTCTCCAGCGAATTGGGAGACGCAGCGACTCGTACAGTTCGGCACGCTGGCGATCGGGGACAGTGAGTTTCTCGAAGTTGCGGACCAGCCACGGGAGCGGTCTCTGTCGGCCACGGGCGGCGTCGAGCCAGCGCTGCCATGGGATGTTGGCTTCGACGTCGGCGTCTTCTTCGAGGAGCGGAATGGAGCGCGGCCAGATGGAACCGCGGGTGCGTTCGGATTGATAGTCATCCCAATAATCGTCCCAGGCGATTTCCACATTGCGAGGAATGCGACGCACGAGCCAGCGAACCACGTCGAAGGAAAGAGTGTCCTGCATGGTGGTGCCGGCGATGCCCGAAGTGTCGAAGTCGTCGAACAGAGACATGCCGGCGTTTGCCGCGCGGATTTTCTCGACGCGTTCGCGAAAGGTGTTGAGAAGACGTTCGACGCGGGAAACCAAGGCGGGAACGTGGGGAAATGCGCGGAGAAAGAGCAGGCTCTCGTGAAAGCGGATCAGTTGGTGGGGGTTAGTGAGGTGGAGCTTTGAGAGTTGAGCTAGAAGCCTGCCGATGACTGAGGCGTGTCCAGGATCGAAGCGATTCTTGGCAGCTTCGAGTTGGGAGAGAAGTTCATCGGGACCGTAGAGATGCGTCGACATGGGCGGCGAAACAGTGTAACGCAGGTTGGAGTGCGGATGATGCCGATACCGGCCATTGAGGCGATAGCGGCGATCAGCTGTAGCCCCTCTTCTTCCAGACCTCCCAATCGGCGCGCACGGCCTGCAGTCCGGCTTCGGCGGCCTGGTGCAGCCACTTTTTTTCTTGCTTATCGAGATGACGGAGAATCGCTTTGCGCGCCGAAGGTGTGCCGAGATGGACGTTGGCGGTTTCCCATCCCATGGCGTGCAGCATGCGGAGTTCGGTATTGGGGCCGCGCAAAGAAGCGAGTTCGATGCGGGAGCAGTGCGGGCCGAGGCGGCGAACGATCCACCGGCCGCGCAGCTGGACAAAGGGATCGGGACAGCGGACGGCGCGGTTGATGATGGTCTGATAGAGAATTTCGGCGGGGCCTTTATCTTTCTGCGTCGCGGTGCTTTCCGCCCAGCACGCGGAAGACTGGACTAGGGCCTTGGCTTCCCGGGCAATCCGTCCGCCGTGCCAATCGGCGATGGCGACGTAGCGCGCATGGCCGAGGCTGCCCAGTCCGGCGACGCGGTGCACGATGCGATAGGAAATGCCGGGTGCGGGCATGAGATGTTCGATGGCATCGACGGCGCTGATGGGGACTTCGGTCTTGACCGTGCGAAGCGAGTCCATCTTCTGCCAGAAGCGGATGGGATCTCGCAACTCGCCTTCCGCTATGAGGCGCAGCCACTGATGCTTTTCCCCCAGCACAAAGGCGCAACCTTGTTCGCACAAGCTCTCGCGATAACCGTCGCGCAGCGTGTCGCAAATGTCTTCGCGCTTGAGGGGAAGCCTTCCGGCCTCGACGGCGAGATGAGCGCTGACGGCAAGCCGCACCAAATCGATGGTGTAGGCCATGGGCCAGGCTTCGTCGAAGTCGTTCACCCCCCAGATCAGACGGCCTTCAATGTCGCGCCAGGTGCCGAAATTCTCCACATGAAGATCACCGACGGCGAGAACGTACGGAGCCTTGGCGAGATCGGGGCAGATCTGCGGCCAGAGTTGCACCCAGCGGTAGTAGGTGGCGCGAAAGAACGGAAAGAGCTCCGCCTTCATGCGAGCGTGCTTGAGACGAAGGTCTTTCTTATCGAGATGAGTGCGCTGGGCCAGCCATTCTTCGAAATTGCGGGTGGCTTTGACGACGTTCATGCGGGCAACGATAGCGATGGGGAGAAGGAGAAGTCAAATTAAGGGAAGGTTCTTATAAGAGAGACACAGAGTCACAGAGAAGAGCGGAAGGAAGAATGATTATTAATCTTCTCTGTGACTCCGCTAGGAAAGCCAGCAAACAATCGGAAAAACCGGCGCCGGGCCCGGCATCGACCTTGCGAGATCAGTTCTCACGCCCAGCGCCGGTACTGAACTCCCAGGAGGAAAGGAGGAGCTCAGCGTTTGAAGTGGGCAGCGTTGGCTTCGATGAACGGCTTCTTGTCCTCCGGGACATCGTCCACGGCAAGAATCGAATCTGATGTGCACGCGGGAACGCACGCACCGCAGTCGATGCACTCCGCCGGATCGACAAAAAGCTGTGTGCCTTCTTCGAAATCAGGCTCATCCTGCTTGGGGTGAATGCAGTCGGTGGGACAGACATCGACGCAGAGGGAATCCTTGATGCAGGAGTCGGTAATTACATAGGCCATGATGAAAGTCTCCGAAAATCAAAGTGGATTAGCTGCTCGATTGCCAGTGTAGGGGTGGGCAAAGGGATGAGGCTGTGATGGTCGTCACACGGCTCTGTGCGCAACGGCGGCAGACCAAAATGGTCAGGACCAGAGCGGGCAAAATGTTGACGAGGATCACGCGAAGGCGTGATTGCGATCACCGACATGAAAAAATCACAATGGCAGAATGCTCACATTGAACTAGGCCTTCTAGTTGAGATCGCCCGGCCCTAACCCACAGAACCCCACAGAGCCGTTACCCCAGACGGCAGGGGCCGGGCGCCTTAAATAAAGAGATTCAAGAGATGAGTGAGGCGGCCCTCCCCTGCCCTCCCTGTCTCGCGTCCGCTTTTGTTGCCTCCGCTTCTTGCATCCAAGAAGTCTCGCCCAGAAAGGCTTTTGCAGGCATTCAGACGTGTCGACCCTGACACACTGTCCTCTGCGAACCACTTTTCCCTACTTCAGGGCCTGCCTCAACTCTTGCGATTTCAATGACATACGGTTTGGTTCCTGCCCTGCCCTGTAGACATGCGGCAGGAGCCCAGCAATGAAAAGCGCAAGCCACATCACGACGAGCAGAACAGCAGGGATAGGAGCCTTCCTGATCTTGGCCTTGGCCCTTCCCTGTTTCGCCCAGGATTCTCCTGAGCAGCGAGTGAGACGCGTGGTGCTGGTAAGCATTCCGGACCGCAAGCTGGCGGTTTTGGAAAACGGGAATGTGTTGGCTTGCTTTCCGGTTGCGGTGGGTGCGGCGATCAGTCCGAGTCCGACTGGCGAATTCGTGATCTTGAGCCGCGTGGCCAATCCCGCTTACTACCACGATGGGTTGGTGACGCCGGCGGGCAGAAGCAATCCGGTAGGCACGCGCTGGATGGGATTGAACGTGAAGGGCTACGGGATTCACGGAACGAATGCACCGGGGTCGGTCGGGCACGCGACATCGCATGGATGCATTCGTTTGAGGAATCGTGAAGTGGAGCGGCTGTACGCAATGCTGCGCGTCGGTGACATCGTGGAGATCCGTGGCGAGCGGGATGAGGAGATCGCGCAGGTGTTCGGGGAAACGGTGGATGTGGCTACGGAAGGAGTGACGGCGGAAACCGTTGGACAGTAGGAGTGGCGAGTGCCGAGTACTGTGTTTGAGATTCGAAATCTGAGCAGCGTCTTGGGGAGGAGTTATGCAAATGGCAATCACATTCATGGCGGTGGTGGGAGGCATGATTTTTTCATTGGCGGTCGCGTTGCTGGCGGAGGAGCTGATTTTCGGGCAAGTGTTCCGTCTGTTTTTTGTCCGCCAGACGGTTCCGTTGCAATCAGGACAGAAGCGCTGAGGCGCAAAGGAGAACGACCATGTTGGCCTTGAAGTATTTGCTGATCACGGGCGGATTGGGAATGATGTTCGCGGCCTTGTGCATGCTCATCTACGATTTGCATCGAGAAATGGTGTATCGGCGGGCGCTGGAAACGCCGGGTGGGGCCGTCGGCGCGGCCCCGGTAGTGGTGCGGTGGCGGACTTCGCTGGCGCTGGCGATGCTGGCGTGGGGACCTCTGCTGGTGGCATTCAGCATTGTCGTCGTGCCCAGCGGAATGGCTGCAGTCCGAGTGAGCGAGATGAGCGGGACGGTGCCGGGCACGCTTTATCCCGGTGCGCATGTGGTGATGCCGTTGGTAGAAAGCGTGGCGCTGTTCGATACGCGGGATCAGATTTTTACCACCGGCGTTTCGGAGGATGGAAAGACCGCGGCGGCGAACGTCGCCCCGAAGACACAGCTTCTGGATGTGCAGGCGAAGGAGGGATTGACGCTAGGGTTGGCGATCACGGTGCGGTATCGCCTGGATGCGAAGAGACTGGATTATATCCAGGGGAACCTGCCGCGTTCGGTGGAAAAGGAAATTGTGCCGGCGACCGTGGCGAGCGTTTGGCGGGAAATCGTGCCGAACTATACGGTACGAGATGTTTTCTCGGCGAAACGCGAAGAAATACGTCAGCGGGCGGCAGGGACGATTACGCAGAAGCTGGCGGCAGACGGGATTGTGGTGAAAGAAGTCATGCTGCGCGACATCCAATTACCGCCGGAATATGCGAAGGGGCTCGAGGCCCTTTTGTTGAAGGAGCAAGAGAACGATCGCATGGGCGTGGAGACGGAATTGAAAGGCAAAGAAGTGCGAATCGCTGAACTCGAAGCTGAAGCTGCGAAGGCGCAGCAGATCAAGCAGGCTGAAGGTGAAGCGCAGGTGCATGTGCTGCAGGCCAAGGGCGAGGCCGACGCGATGCAGTACACACTCCCTTTGAAGGAAAAGCAGATCCAGCAGAGCCGGCTGGAGGCGCAGGCGCGCAAGGAAGCGACCATTCAGAATGCGGAAGCGGAGGCCCAGGCCAAGGTGATCGACAGCAAAGCTGAAGGTGAGCGGCGAAAGCTGCTGGCGGACGCGGAGGCGGACCGTATTCGGGTGACGGCGGTGGCGGATGCGGACCGGCTGAAAAGTGAGGCCGCAATTCTGAAAGACAACCCGCTCTTGATTAACAAAATCGTAGCCGAACGGCTTTCGGACAAGCTGCAGATCATGATGGTGCCTGCGGACGGTAAATTCTTCTTCGCCAATGATGTGCTGCGCAGCATGAACGTGGCGAACCAGAGCGGGCAGGCGGAGCAAAGATAGTGACCAGTGATCGGTGGCCAATGGTCAGTATCTGTCTGGTCACTGGCTGCTTCACGCAACTCTGGAACAATGAGGACAGCACGTAATGTTATGCGCCTCGCAAGCTGCAATTCGCCCTGGGTGTCGAAGCCGATCTTAATTCTACTCTCGGTTCTACTCTGGTGCTGCAGTCTGCTTGCGAATGCAGCGTCAAGTTGGAATGAGCCCACGCAGCAACTGGCGCGAAAGATCGTGGCAGTCACCGGTCCGGGAGCAGTTGGGGTCATCGTAGAGAATCGATCCTCCCTCAGCAAGAAAGACTTCGATACGATTAGCGGCATCCTGCGCGTGAACTTGGAAGCGCTGGGGGCGCGCCCTGCCCAGCCGGAGCAAGCGGCTGCCACGGCAGCGGTGTGGCTTTCGGAGAATCCGCGGTTTTATGTGTGGGTAGCGGAGATTCACCAGGGAGCGGCAGAATCGACAGTCGTGATAGTGACAGTGCCGCGCGGAGATGAAGCTGAATTGGCGGACGATTCCATGCCGATGAGCCTTCGCAAGATTCCGCTATGGACGCAGGAGGGCAGGATTCTGGATGTGCTGGTTCTCCAGGAGGACGGCACGCCTAGACAAATCGCAGTTCTGGACGGCGAGAGAGTTGCGATTTACCGCCTAATGAACAGCAAGTGGCAGCAGGAGCAGAGTCTGAGCATTACGCATCTGCGGCCGTGGCCGCGAGATTTGCGCGGGCGCATGTTGGCTGCGAAGGATCACTTGCTGGATGTTTACCTTCCCGGCGTGTTTTGTCGGAGCTCGTCTGCTTTGCCGCTCGCACTGAATTGCCGCGAGAGTGACGATCCTTGGCCGCTCGTTGCACCTCCTCCCGTGACGTTTCCGTCATTCGGCGGCGCACCGGCAGTGCAGCCGCTCGGAGCGTTCTTCTCAGCAACGCGAAACTTCTTTACCGGCGCGTTAACGCCAGGGGTAGGAAGACTGACAGCGGTGGGTAAGTTTTACTCGGCTGCACCATTGCCTCGGGACAAATATGTGTTGTGGCTTTTCTTAGGAACAGACGGACAGGTTCATCTGGTAGATGGAATCACGGATCAGGCTGCGAAGCCGGGATGGGGCAGCGCTGTCGCGAGCGTGAAGACAGCGTGCGGAGCAAACTGGCAGGTTCTGGCGACGGGCGTGGGAGAGAACATGACCGACAGCGGCGCAGATTCCGTACGGGCATATGAGATCGCGGACCGCGATCCGGCGCCGGTGAGTGCCGCCTTGGAGTTTTCCGGCGAGATCACAGCGTTGTGGACCGAGGCGAAAGGCGACAGTGCCATCGCGGTGGTCAGAAACCTGGAGACGGGAGATTATGAAGCGTTTCGGTTGGCAGTGGCGTGCAGTCAGTAGTCTGTTGCTGACGGCGTCGCTCATACGGTCGGGCGCGGCGGAGATTCGCCCGCAATATGGTGGGACCGTGCATGTTGCCATGCGGGAGGCGCCGATCTCACTGGATCCGAACGACACGACGCAAGCGGACTCGTTTGCTCGGCGAAATCTGCTGGCGCTGATTTTCGAGACGCTGGTCACCGTGGACGATCGCGGGCGAATGCGCTCGGGGCTGGCCGTGGATTGGCAGGCGGCGCCGGGGAACCAGCGATGGCAATTCCACCTGCGGCGCGGCGTTAAGTTTCACGACGGATCGTCGTTGACTGCGGAAATTGCTGCGTCTTCTCTGCGGATGGCGAATCCGTCATGGAAAGTGTTTGCCGAAGCAGACTCCGTAATCGTGGAATGCGAACATGGCGATGCGGATTTGCCGGCGGCACTTGCGCTCACTCGCAACAGCATTGTCAAGAAACAGGGCGGAGGCAAGTTGAGTGGGACTGGTCCGTTCTACATTGAGGATTGGCAGCCCGGGAAAAAGCTGACGTTGGGAGCGGAAGAAAATCATTGGCGGGGAAGAGGGTTCGTGGACGCGATTGAGATTGAAATGGGCAGGAACTTTCATGAGCAGCTGAACGAACTGGAATTGAGAAAGGCCGATCTGGTGGAGGTAGCGCCCGAACAAGCGCATCGCGTGGCCATCGAAGGTTGCCGAGTGAGCAGTTCGCAACCGGTGGAACTGGTGGCTCTGGTTTTCAGTGGCGATCCGAAGACGGCTGACGACAAGCTCCTGCGGTCAGCGCTGGCACGTAGCATAGACCGAAGTTCGATGAAGAGTGCGCTACTGCAGGGCGCGGGACAACCAGCAGCGAGTCTCTTGCCGAACTGGATGAGCGGGTACGGATTCGTGTTTTCCTCCGATGCAGATTTGAAGCAGGCCCGCCAGCTACGCGATCAGGTTCGCACAGCGGCAAACTGGACGCTGGGATATGATGCCAACGATTCCGTGGCGCGGTTGCTCGCGGAGCGTGTGGCGCTTAACGCGAAGGATGCCGATCTGGTGTTGCAGCCAACGACAGCGGCGACCGTGGATCTGCGGTTGGTAAGAATCCCCCTGGCTTCGGCGGATCCCTGGATCGCGTTGGCCTACGTAGCGGGAACTTTGGGGATGTCAATGCCGAACGCGAGAGGAGAATCAATGGAGGATCTCTATGCCGCTGAATTCGCGTTGCTGGCGGAGCAGCGAGTGATTCCGTTATTTCATCTTCCCGAGGAATACGCTACGGCTCCAACGCTGAAGGATTGGGGGCTCGCAAAGGACGGAAGCTGGCGGCTGGATGAAGTCTGGATGGCAAAAGATAAACCATGATGTTTCGCCGCAAACTGCTGGCCGTCTTTGCGCTGACCGTGTTCTTGTCGGTGGCGGCGGTGGCATGGTTGGTGTCAGAGGTGACGCGGCGGGCTTTCATACGGAGCGACGATGAAAGAACCGCGGCCCTAGTGACTCAGTTCCGGCATGAGTTCAACCGGCAGGGCGATGAGGTCGAACGGAGGGTGGGGTCCATTTCTGGATCGGAAACAGTAAATCGGATGGCGCTAGCCTTGAGCCACGCGCCGGCCGATTCGGGACCTTATTTTGAGCTGGCGCAATCGACAGCTGAGAACAGCCAACTCGATTTTCTCGAATTCGTGGAAAACGATGGAACCATCGTTTCTTCTGCGCAGTGGCCGGCCAAGTTTGGATACCCGGAGGAATCGTTCGGAAGTTTTCCAGCATTGAGCGAGCAGGGGCCGTTCTTAAGGCAGGAGCCGTTGCAGGAGGGAACGGCGCTCGGTTTGTTTGCCGTGCGCGCGACGCGGGTGGGGGAGCGTCCCGTTTATGTGATCGGCGGGCGACGCCTGGACAAAAACTTTCTCTCCGGACTGGACTTACCAGCGGGGATGAGAGCTTTGTTGTATCAGAACCGCGGAGACCGCTTCTCCACTGATTTGCTGATCGATCCTTCGACCGCTTCCCCCGACAAGGTGAGCGAACCAGAAAAGCTGCAGCCATTGATTGACGCCGTGCGCAAGTATGAGCGGGAAATGACCGCCGTGGTAGCGTGGTCGGCGAATCAGGCCGACGATGAGGTGTTCCGTGGGATTCCGCTGCTTGGCGCAGACACCGGGACAAATTGTCCGCTGCTGGCGATTCTGCTCGTCGGTAACTCGCGGCGCACTTACGTCGAGGTAAAGAGGCATATCCGCTCAGCGGCGTTACTGGTAGGAGGCGGAGGAATTGTACTGGCCATCCTTCTGAGCAGTTGGGCTGCGGCGCGGGTGACCAGGCCGGTGGAGCGATTAGCGCTGGCCGCGCAGGAAGTCGCGGCGGGAAATTGGAATGCGCGGGTAGAGGTGCCCGGTCGGGATGAGCTAGCGCAACTCGCCGATTCGTTCAATCGAATGACAGCCGAGTTGTTGGGACAAAAAGAGCGGCTGGTTCAAGCCGAGAGAGTGGCGGCGTGGCGCGAACTGGCACGAAGGCTTGCACACGAATTGAAGAATCCGCTGTTTCCGCTTCAGCTTACGGTGGAGAATCTGGTTCGGGCGCGGCAGAATCCGGAACAGTTCGAAGAAGTTTTCTGCGAGAGTTCGAGAACGCTTCTGGCGGAGATCTCGAATCTGAAAGGGATCATTGGACGGTTCAGCGAGTTCTCAAAGATGCCGCAGCCGCATTGCCAGCCGGTGCAGGTGAATGACGTGATGCGGGCGGTGGCCCACCTCTTTCAGGCGCAACTGCAGGCACCCGGGCGTGCGAAGATCAGTTGTGAGCTGCAGCTCGATCCTTTCCTCGAACCTGCGGTGGCGGATGCGGAATTGCTACATCGGGCAATTTCAAATCTGGTGCTGAACGCCATGGACGCGATGCCCCAAGGTGGGGTGTTAACGTTACGCACGCGTGGTGAAGGCGGAAAAGTGCTGATCGAAGTGGCGGATACCGGCTCGGGGCTCACGCCGGAAGAGTGCGAGCGCATCTTTACTCCTTATTACACCAGCAAGCAGCACGGCACGGGACTGGGACTGGCGATTGTGCAGTCGGTGGTGAGCGATCATGGAGGCAGGATCCGCGTGGAGAGCCAACCCGGGCGCGGCACCATTTTTGTGATCGAGTTACAGCGAGCGTGAGATCGACGCGGTGAAATGATTCAAAGATGGAGGATGGTTGCCAACGAAAGCACATCTGCTGATTGTGGACGATGAAGCGAACACGCTGGCATCGTTGTCGCGGGCTTTCCGGCTAGCCGGGCATGAGGCCACGGTGTGCGACAACGCAGCCAAGGCGCTTGAACTGGCCAAGGCGGACAAATTTGACGTGATTCTTTCCGATGTGGTGATGCCTGGTAAGAATGGACTCGCGCTGCTGGAAGAGTTGAAGGCACAGGGCGTGACGGCGCCGGTCGTAATGATGTCAGGACAAGCAGACATTGAAATGGCGGTGCGAGCCACCAGGCTGGGCGCATTGGATTTCTTAGAGAAACCGATCTCGACCGGAAAACTTTTGCTGACGGTGGAGAATGCGCTGAAACTCCAGCGACTAGAAAGCGAGAATCGCCAACTTAAACAGCGGCTGGGCAAACACGAGATTGTGTGGCAGGGCGCGACCATGCAACGCGTGATGGCGCAACTGGAGCGGGTGGCGGCAAGTGAGACGCGAGTTTGCATCCTCGGAGAAACCGGTACGGGAAAAGAGCTGGTGGCGCGAACGATTCACGAGCGAAGTGCGCGCGCCGGAGGAGCGTTTGTAACCTTGAATTGCGCGGCGGTTCCCGCGGAGTTGATTGAGTCGGAACTCTTCGGACACGAGAAAGGATCGTTCACCGGCGCGGCCGGTAGACATATTGGAAAGTTCGAGCAGGCGGGTCACGGCACAATCTTTCTCGATGAAATCGGCGACATGCCTCTGGCCATGCAAGCCAAATTGCTGCGCGTGCTGGAAGAAGGAGAAGTGGAGCGCATTGGTGGCGACAAGCCGCTGAATGTGGATGTGCGAGTAGTGGTAGCGACTCATCGCGATCTCGAAGCCCGGGTGCGTGAGGACAAATTTCGCCAGGACCTGTTTCATCGGATTTATGTTTTTCCACTGGTGTTGCCGCCGTTGCGCGACAGACGGGAGGATATTCCGGCGCTGGTGGGGCACTTTGCGGCGCAGGTAAGTGGGCAGAATGGGTGGAAGCCAGTTCCATTTTCTGGAGAAGCGATGGCGGCCTTGCAGTCGTACGCCTGGCCGGGCAATGTGCGCGAGTTGCGCAACATGGTGGAGCGGCTGATGCTGCTTGCGACCGACGGCCAGGTCGATCTTGCGACCGTGGAAAGCGCTCTGCCGAGAACTGGGGGTGGGGGTGTTCCGGCTTTTTCGACATTCTCGTCGGGGCCGCTGGCCAGCCGCGTGGATGCGTTCGAGCGCGAGGCAATTCTCGCCGAGTTGAAGCGGAGCCATTCGAACATGAGCTTGGCGGCGAAGTCGCTGGGGCTGGAGCGCAGTCACCTTTATAAGAAGGCAGAGCATTTGGGAATTGATCTGCGTGCGATGCGGCGGGAGCAAGACTCGGCGCCGGAATGATTTTCTTTTTCACCGAAGTATTCAGGAGATTGGGTTGATCTGGACAGCGCGCCGTTGGGCAGCCTCGCACTTTTGTGCGACGTCATTCATTTTTCTCTTAGTTCCTGCCGCCGCAGTTGCCACTGAGCCGCCTTCTCCACCGGCCTATGGCGTCCGCATGGAGCAGGTGTGGATTCCAATGAAAGACGGCGTGCGGCTGGCGGCAACGCTTTACACGCCGGACGGAGCAAAACCGGGAGAGAAGTTCCCTGCCCTGCTGGAGTATTTGCCGTATCGCAAGGATGATGGCACCGCCGCCGAAGACTATCCCAAACATGCTTATTTTGCGCGGCGCGGCTACGTGAGTGTACGCGTGGATATCCGGGGATTTGGCGCGAGCGAGGGAACGCCGCCGGAGCGGGAGTATTCCGAGCAGGAACAAGTGGATGGAGAGCAGGTCATCGCGTGGCTGTCTCATCAGAACTGGTCGAACGGTAATGTGGGAATGTTCGGGATTTCCTGGGGAGGATTTACTGCGCTGCAGATGGCGATGCGGCATGCGCCTGGATTGAAGGCGATTCTGGCGGTCGATGGGACGGCGGAATTGTTTCACGATGATGTGCATTACATGGATGGCATCGCGCACCTTGATGAATTCGAGTTGAATATGGATATGGCGCAGGGATGGACAGGGGCGCCGGACTACACGCTTGATGAAAAGGTTCTGGGACCGCGATTTGAGACGCCGCCATGGTCGCTGCTCTATCTGAAGCATCAGCATGACGGACCGTTCTGGAGGGAGAGGGTGCGGCCACTGAAGGAAATCACGATCCCGAGTTTCCTGATTGGCGGATTGCTCGACGGTTATCGCGACAACGTGCCTGAAATGCTGATGCAGGCCAGTGGACCGGTGAAGGCGATCGTTGGTCCATGGAACCATACGTTTCCGAACGACGCCGTACCGGGTCCGCAGATCGAGTGGCGTAATCAGGCGGTGCGATTTTTCGATCATTGGCTCAAGGGACGCGACACGGGTGTGGAACACGATCCGCGGCTGCTCATTTATATGCAGCACTGGCATCCTCCGGATCCGAGCCTAGAAAACGTGCCGGGCGAATGGAGAGGAGAAGATGCGTGGCCGCCGAAAGAAGCGCAGCCGTCAACTTTATTCTTGCAGTCGAATCACTCGCTGGCCGAGGCTTCGAGTCCGCCTGAGACGCATCAACTGAAATACCTGCCGTCGGTGGGCGTAGAGGCAGGTTTCTGGTGGGGCGAGTTGTTGAGCGATGTGCGTCCCGTGGACGCATTTAGTTTGGTGTACGATTCTGCGCCGTTGCAAAGTGATGTGGCCATCTTAGGGCGTCCGCACGCCTTGTTGCTGGTTTCGACTACGGCGCCCCTGGCGGATTGGATTGCGCGTCTATCGGATATTGCCCCGGACGGAACGGTCACGCAAATCACCGGAGCGGGGATCAATGGCGCGCAACGCGACTCGATGAGCGAACCGCGGGATCTGGAACCAGGGAAGATTTATCCGCTGGATATTGAGATGCATTTGACGTCGTGGGTCTTTCCCAAAGGCCATCGCATTCGGGTGGCGATCTCGAATGCATTGTGGCCGATGATGCTGCCCACGCCTTACTCCATGATAACTTCACTGGAGCTGGGCGGGAGCGATGGCTCGCGCATTGTGCTCCCGGTCGTTCCGGAGCACGGCGTTGCTCCGCCTCCGTTTTCACCACCAGAACCTTCTGAACAACGGGCCGACGTTAAGACCGAAGGCTTTCCGTGGCCGGGTGAGTGGACCGTGGAGCGCGATGAGGCTCGGCACAAGACCACGGTTCACTGGAAAGGGAAAGAGGGAGGCACTTATCCGTGGGGGACGGAAACGGACTACGAGAATCTGACGTATGAGGCCGATGACGCACATCCGGAGACGAGTTCTGTGCGGGGCGACGCGGAGACTGTGTTCGCTCTGAAGGGCCGCACGCTAACCTGGCGCGGGCACCTGCTGCTGACGACGGATCAGAAGAATTTTTATTACAAGTACACGCGGGAGCTGCTAAAAGACGGGACCATCATCAAATCAAAATCCTGGCAGGAGACCATTGCCAGGGATCATCAGTGACGTTCGGTCAGAAAAACAATCTTAGCCTACTATGCAACCCTAGTCGACCGCGGCGGACGAGGGCTCCAAACCGCGCTTGAGATCGGCAGCGAGGAGACGGTGAAATAGTTGTTCTCCAGCTTCGCGGCGCACCGAAAGGCGTCCGGCGCCGTAAGCTCGCGACTTCAGACCGCGTTGCACGTCTTCGCAGATGCCCAGATCTTCCTCCTGCACGCGATTGCCGATGTTCACCGACTGTTCGTTATATTCGCGGGTCGACTCGCTGACGTCGGCAAAATAGAAACCGAAGATCACGGTGCAGTGATCGGCATCAACGGGGATCACGAGATTCGTATCCATGTAGCCGTGGTAGCAGTTGATCATGAGGTTGGGATGCTGCCAGAAATACCAGGCGCGGTCGCCCTTGCGCACCGCGCCCGTCGCCGCATCCTCTTCAGAGGCCACCATCGGACTGGACTGCAGGCAATAACGGTCTTCGTTCTCGATGGTGTATTGCTTGTAATCGAGGACCGAGTTCAGGCCTTTGTGCAGATGGGGAATGTGGTAACCACCGTCGAGGAAGTTGTCGACGAAGACTTTCCAGTTGCATTGGATGTTGTAGGTGCGGCGGTCGAAATAGTGAAGCTTGCTGATGCCAAGAGGGGCGACGCGCTTGACCAGGCCGCCAAGAAATTCGGCGAGCGGCATGGCATGATTGTCCAGGTTAATGAAGACGAAGCATTCCCAGGTTTCGACTCGAACGGGAACCAGGCCGTTTTGCGCGCGATCGAAATTTTGAACGCCTTCGAACTCGGGCATACCTTTTAGCGAGCCATCGAGACCATAGTTCCAGCCGTGATACGGACAATGCAAGATCGCGGCCCGACCGCAAGGTTGGGTCACTACGGCGGCGGCGTGATGACGGCAAACGTTGTAGAAGGCTCGCAGGGCACCGTCGTTACCGCGGACCACTACGATGGGCTCTCCCGCGACGGTAGTGGCGACGAATTGCCCCGCGGCTTGCACCTGGTCGATACGCGCCACGAGTTGCCACGTTTTGCTGAACACGCTGAGTCGCTCAAGTTCCGCGATGCGAGGATCGACATACCATTTGGCAGGAATGGTGGAGGCCTGCGACAGTGGAGCGCGGTCGTCGTAGCTGGAAAGGATATGCTCGATTGACGATTGCATGTTCTGGGCTTCCTGAGTGAATTTTGATTGCCGATTTCTGTTCCAGGCAGTCGAGTTACGATGTTCTTGGCTTGCCGACAAGATTTGCCACGACGATCCTCCGCGGTTCGTTGCGGCCGGAGACCGGAGTCGCAGAAACGATGCCGACCGCCCGCCGCAATACAGCGAGGAACTGGAGAATGCGAGCTTCTTTCTTCTCCGGCATTTCCCCCTGCTTGCGGAACAGACCGGGATCAAGTTCGGCCGTAAGCAAAGCGTCCTGGAACCGCTCCATGGTCCAATCCAGGATGGAAACAATCATTTCTACATCCATGTCTTTTCGCAGCTCACCGCGCTCCAAGCCAAAGCGCACGAAGGCGACCGTGCCGTAGGGGTCCTCCGCAATGAGAAAGCGGTTGATCTCGCGTTTCAACGTCAGATCGGTGCCATAGTTCCCAAGCAGAGAGATGCGATAGGGAATCCAGTCTTCGCGCAGCAGATGTTCGGTCCGGACCAGCCAATAGTGCAGGACATGAAAAAAGCCTGCCGCTCGCACCTCGGCAGGCGCGTCCAGATACTTCGGGAAGGAGCGCACGGCGCGTTTGTAGACCTCGAAAAAGAGCCCGTCCTTACTGCCGAAGTGCTGGAAGATCGAGCCTTTGGCAATGCCCAAGGTTGCCGCCATGTCGGCGACCCGGGAAGCGTGATATCCGTTCTCCGCAAAGTATTGGGTGGCGACGTCGATGATGCGAGAACGCTTGGCCTCGGATCGAGGCCGGTGTGCGGAACGATTTATGTAACGCGGCAGTTCAACGGCATTGCTAGCGATTCCAGCCATGAATGACTCCAAGTCACGGGAGCATACCGAAGAGAGCAATAATTTTCAACTTCAATTTTGTTGCGTGATGAAGTAACTTATTGCGTCCGGGCATACGGGGTGTGACTTCGGGTCAGACTTGGCAAAGCAAAGTTCCAACTCCATCTATGACGCAATCGTGATTGGCGGCGGCCACAACGGACTGACGGCAGCTGCGTATCTGGCGCGCGGCGGACTCTCCGTGCTGGTGATGGAACGACGCGACATTGTGGGCGGATGTTGCGTGACCGAAGAGATCGCACCCAGCTGCCGGGTATCGACAACATCTTATATTGCCAGCATGCTGCGGCCCGAGGTGATCGAGGAGCTGCACCTCGCCGATCACGGGTTGCGCATGATCCCCTGCGATCCGGCGATTCAGGTTCCCTTCCCTGATGGACACGTCGTTCCATGGTGGGCCGATCGCGATCGGGCAAGAACGGAGTTCGGGAAGATCTCCGTAAAGGATGCCGCGCGTTTTGTTGTAGTCGACGATCAGCTGAAGAAACTGGCGCGGTATTTGCAACCATTTTTTATGGAGCCGCCCCCGGAACTGGATACGTCGACGGTAGCCGGCTGGAGCGATTTGTTTCGCGTGGGCAAGCGCTTTTGCGGGATTTCAAGCGCGGAGATCACGCAGCTGATTTCGTTTCTCACTGGAAGCCTGGGAGAGTTTCTCGATCGCAACTATGAATCCGAAAAAATGAAGACAATGTTCCTGGCGAACAATGTGTACGGCAAGCATGGCGGGCCGTATCAACCGGGAACGGCGATCGGATTACTGTTTCACCTGCTCAGCGGAGGCGAGCGCGAACTGCAGGGGTTCTATGGGCACGTAATGGGCGGGATGGGATCGATTACGCAAGCGCTGGCGGCGGCTGGAAAAAAGCTGGGCGTGGAGATTCGAACCTCCGCTTCGGTCGCCAAAGTGGAAGTCCGCAACGGTCGCGCGTACAGCGTCGTGCTGGAGGAGGGGACGGAGATTCGCGGGCGTATGATTCTTTCCAACGCTGATCCCAAGCGGACGTTTTTGAAAATGATAGCGGAGCGCGAGTTGCCCGAAGATTTTCTGTTTGCGGTGCGTGGCATTCGGATGGACGGACCATGCGCGAAGGTTAACTTTGTGCTGGCGGAAGAGCCGCGCTTTACTGGGACTTCGCCGCAAGCGACGCCGCTGGAGCGTACGTTTTACACACTGGTACCATCGCTCGAATTCGCGGAACGCTGTTATGACATCGCAAAGTTTGGCGAGATTCCGGAAGAGCTGTGGGTGGATTGCGTGGTCTCCTCGAATGCGGATAGCTCGCTCGCGCCGCCGGGCAAACATATTTTGACCTGCTTTGTGCAATATGTCCCTTACAAGCTGCGCGAGGGCAACTGGGATGAGAAGCGCGAATTGCTGGGTGAGCGAGTGGTGAAGAAGATTGCCGAATATGCGCCCAACGTCCCGAGCGCGATTGTGGCGCGGCAGGTGCTTACGCCACTGGATCTGGAGCGAACCTACGGTTTGACCGAAGGTAATATTTTCCACGGCGACTTACGGCTGGAACAGCTCTTCTTCATGCGTCCGGTGCCGGGTTGGGCGCAGTATCGAACGCCGATTCACAGGCTCTATCTGTGCGGAGCGGGAGCGCACCCCGGCGGTGGGGTTACGGGCGCTCCGGGGCGGAACGCGGCGCTGCAAGCCCTGCGCGACTGGAAGAAGGGACGATTCAAGGCGGCCGCGTAAGCATTGCGGCAAAATAGGAGTATTAGTTAGCGAGTCAGGAGGGAGCATGAAAAAGAAAAACATTCTGGACAGGCTGAAAGAAGGACCGGTGTTGGGGGATGGCGGATATCTGCTGGAACTGGAGAAACGCGGCTGGGTGCGCGCGGGTCCGTTCACGCCGGAGGTGGTGCTTACGCATCCGGAGGCGTTACGCGAATTGCACGTGGAATTTCGCGAAGCCGGAGCTGAAGTGCTGCAGGCGCTGACGTTTTACGCTAGCCGCGACAAGCTGGCAACCGTGGGACTCGAAAATCGACTGGAGGATTTGAATCGCGCCGCCGTCCGCATTGCGCGCGAGGTTGCGGGAGATCGCTGCCTGGTCGCCGGAAACCTGAGTCTGACTTGGATGTACGAACCCGGAAGCGCGTCGGCGGCGGATCGCGTACGGAAAACATTCGACGAGCAACTGGCCGTGCAGGTTGAGGAGGGTGTGGACTTCATCATCGGTGAAACCTTTTCCTGGCTGGGAGAAGCGCTCATCGCAGTAGAGCGCGGAAAGAAAACCTGCTTGCCCACGATGGTTACAATCTGTTTCGAGAACAAAGGTGAAACAACCGACGGTAAGAACGCAGCCGACGCGGCGAAAGCGCTGTTCGATGCCGGCGCCGATATTGTCGGCATGAACTGCCTGCGACCGCCGGAGCATATTCTCGGCCCCATGGAAGAGATGCGCGAAGCGGTGTCGGGATATCTGGCATGTCAACCGATCGCCTACCGCACTCCGAAAGCAAGGCCAGACTTCACGAGTCTGCCCGAGTTTCCTTATGCGCTCGACCCACTGCAGCTCACACGAAAGGAAATGGGAGAGTATGCGCTGCAGGCACGCAACATCGGGATCAACTTCATCGGCGCGTGCTGTGGCGCGGTCGCAATACACATCCGGGAAATGGCGAGAGTATTGGGAAAATTACCCGAGGACTCGCGCACGTGGAAAAAGGGCGGCGATAAACCAATGTCGGCTTACGAATACTACGATCACGACAAACTGCAAGCCGCGAGCCGGACGTAGCTGCCCGGGACAGCAACCGTGAGGCAATGAGAATAAGGAGCAGACTTCGCGAAGAAGCCTGCTCCTTTCATTTTGGTTAATTTCTAGCTTGCGTTGCGCAGCCGCGAATCCTCCGCGTGCACAAGTGGTTCATCCACCAAGTGCTCGCTGAGAAACCAGACCTGCAGTTCATTGGTGCGGAGCACATCACTGACCGCCAAATCATTGGTGCCGTCATCGCCCAGTTGATCCGCACGGCTCGCTAGCTCGCGGCAATGACCGATGATGATCTGATGAGCATCGAGGAGTCGGGAGATCTGCACAGGAACTTCTTCCCTGCCCTTCGGCGGGCGCTCAATGCGCGTGGTCTCGGCCACGTCGGCAGCCATAGCAATCGAAATTCCTCCTAGCAACTGGATCCGCTCGGCGATCGTATCCACAAGTTCCGATTGTTCTCTGTGATGCTTGTCGAATAAGAGATGGAGCTGATAAAAGGTCGGACCCGCCACCTGCCAATGCGATTTCTTATAGAGGTCTCGAAGGGTCATCGTGTCGGCTAACAAAAGGTTGAGCTGCTCGGTCATTTCCAGGCGAACCGGCTCTTCCAAGTCGAGCGGCAACATGTGCGTGACAGTGCCATAGCGTTGAATTTCGGTGGCGCGCTGATGAAGTCGAGGCTGCGCGCTGACGCTCCCTCGCTCCCCGGCGGGTGCTTTTGCGTTGATATCTTTCTTGGCCATAGTTGATGTTCTCCTTAACTGCAAAGCAATCTCAGATTCCGAATACATACAAACCCTGGTGGCCTGTTCGATGCCGTGATTCAGATCTTGGATGCGGCAATCTGACTACAGAGCTTCGGGAAAACCGAGGCCCGAACCAGCTGGGAAGCGGCAGTGCCGAGGTCGATGTTCCAGCCATGTTGATGAACGATCCGCGAATTACCAGTCACAATGACCCAAGTGCTTGGCTGCCAGCCTGAAAAATGACGGAAGAAAATGACGGAAGTTTGACGATGTCGTAACCATTGATTATGATCGAAGTGCGGGGTGGAGCAGTCTGGTAGCTCGTTGGGCTCATAACCCAAAGGTCGGTGGTTCAAATCCACCCCCCGCAACCAACCTAAACGTCCACATATTCAGTAATTCTACAGATCCCCTCCCGAAACTGAATGAAAACTGAATGAAGGATCCTTGAGCGTTTGGCCGTTTGCCAGTTTCGGCTCTTCGCGATACAAAAAGCTGCTCTCCAAACTCGATTTGTGGAGTTGAGTCGATGGGGTCTCATCCGGTCGGCCTAGAAGCAGCGGCGGACAGCAATTCGCCCGCTTCGCTTTCCACCCAAACCGTCACCGTCTACACACGCCACCAAGAATCCTGCCCCAAAAACGGCGAGCCCTACTGGAAGCGGTGTCACTGCATGAAGTACCTCTACGTTTACCGCGAGAATACTTCGCGGCAGGTCAGCGCAAAGACGCGCAGTTGGGAAAGGGCGGAGGAGCGGGCACAGGAAATCCGCGATTCCTGGAGTCCCCTGAAGGCCCTTCAGCGCAAACTGGAAGAAAAAGTCCGAAGGAGCGAGGCCCGCGAAGTCCTGATCTCGGATGCTGTTGCGCTGTTTTTGAAAGAAGTCGAACGTCTAAACCGTGAAGAGGCGACCCGCGCAAAGTACCGCCTTACCCTGGAAGATCGACTGTTGAACTGGTGTGCGCAACAGAAGCCCCCGGTTGCTCGCCTTTCTGAGTTGGACGTCGAGACCATGCGCCGGTGGATCCACTCGTGGCCCGGTGCACCCACCACCCGACATTGTCTTGGTTCAGCCTGAAATGGAGAAGCGACGTTCTCCGTTAGTGTAGGTTCCGCCCCTGCGGGGCGGGGATTTTCAAGGCATAGGGGGTCTATCGTCCGATGACTTCCTCGCGTCAGCG
>JBEKRE010000054.1:0-35220 GCA_049519055.1 Candidatus Sulfotelmatobacter sp.
GATGGAAATTTTTTCAGCGAGAGCGAAATGGCGCGCTTCCCAGAGTGCACGCAGGACTGCGCTTAAAAAATGCTTGACAGGGGGCGACATTGTTAGAGATGGCCGGTTTTGAAGTGACCCTCGTTGGCCGCTTTTGATGTGACCCCTGAGGGCTTCCACTCCAGAGTCGATCGCAAATCAGCAGTAGAGCACAAAGCAACGCACGGCTTGTCTCGAATTGCCGAAGGAGACCCCCAGCATTACTTGCAACTAAGGTCGAGAGGATTTAACCACTGGCAAACACGAGAGCCTGCCGCATACCTCGCAGCAGGCTTCCAAATCCACTAAACAGTCTATTTCTTTTTCTCTGCCCGTATCTTCGCCCCCCCGTGCTTTTTGAGCGGCTGCGATCCGCCTGGGAGCCGAACCCGACATGGTGCGCTTCACATAAAAGGAAAACACGGGGAAAGAAGAGATTCCGGCACGGGCGGCAGGGCAAAGGGCGATGCGGCTCAACTCAGGACACACCCAGAGGCACGTGGATCGGAGCGTGGAGGCCATTCATGGCTTTCCACTTCTCGATGTTGCGCAAACTGTAGTCCCCCACCTGGTGCTTCGCAGCCAATCATTCGGCGATTTCCTGAACTGAGCCCGCCCCGCATTCGCCGCTGTTTTCTTCTGGCCCACTCACGCATTGCCGGATCGTCATGTTTGCCATTCGCATTGGTTCCAGCCTGCTGCAGGGCGGGCCTCGACCGATCACCCATAGAAGTCGCTCACGGTTGGCTTCACTGCGGAGAGCCGTTATTCCCGACTCCTATTTGGCGGCGGGAGTCACCGCCCTCACCGAAATCGTGCCTCCGTTGGCTGTGCCCGTAACTTCGGCTTGCTGCCAAGCCAGCTTGTTCAGTTCGGCCGACACCGCTTGATCCTTTGTATCAAGCGTATATACCTTGTCGCCAACCACAAGCGCATAATTAGCGCCCTTTTGCACGCAGGCTCGAACGCAGTCTGCGGGAGCGATATTCCCCTCTGAATGTTTGGCTCCACACATGGCATCGCTAACCTTTCCGGTGAAGGTCTGGGTGCCACCCGCGGCCACTTTCGGCCCTACTGTCAATCCCATACACAGCATCGCTGTCGCCATCCAGACTTGCAACATACGAAAGCGAGACATAAACCCTCCTGTTGTTGTTCTACGATTCTGCTATTGCATGCGTCCCTACGGAAACCCGGAACAGTCACACGCTTTTCGGCAGCACCCTATGAGATTCACTTACTTTCGCCGCCTGTGACAGTTGCTTCAAAATCGCCATCGTTCGTGCGGTGAAGTCTACGCGCTTGTCCGACTTCGGCCGTCGGTGGCGCTTCGTGACAGAATGTTGGTTTGACATTTGCTTCCTCGGTTGCTGCTTGAGTACCGCAAAAGTTTCTGCGGCAAAAGTCACTCTAATATCAAAGCCGCCCCTAAGAATGGTCACTTTTGCACAGGGGTTCCTCCGGCTTCAGCGATTCTAAGAATCGGTCTCTTGTCGGGGAAACGGCCGAACTAATGACTTAAGACTTCTTGAAGAGGAAATCGCGAGAGCAAACCCTTCTTGTAGTCCGTGAGCCAGATCGAACCGTAACCGAAGCGCAAGGAATCCCCGCCCTTTCCTACCCATTGCTTCACGACCTTGTTCGTGGTGGCATCGATACGAGTGAGCGGAACGCCTAAGACAGTCGGCCACACTGATTCGGCCCCACACCCGATGTCGCCGCCAGCTCCGGGAATACCCGCTTGAATCGTGGCGGTCACCTTCCGACTCTTCTCATCAACTCGGCTGACAGTTCCGTCGCCTTGGTTCAGCGTCCAAACATAACCACCGCCAGCAGCGAGAAAGCGGGGATTTGGCCCCACAGGTACCGACTCCAGTAGTTTGCCGGTAATAGCATCCACGGCAGTCAGGACACTGCTCTCCACGCCAGTGATCCAGACAATGCCATTGCTGAAAAGTGGGTTATAGGAACCGGGTGGCACTGAAATCTCCTGGCGCACACTATTCGTGGACGGATCGATCCGATTGAGCGTGCCGTTCTTGTCTGTCAGCATCCAAACGCTATCGTCACTGGCTGTGATGCCACCTTCCGGGCCCGCTGGCGGAATCGGGAGTGTCGCCGTGATCCTGTTCTTAGCTGCGTCGATGCGAACAAGGGTGGGCGTCTTCCCACAGAGCGGAACCCAAATGCTCCCGAACCCGGAAGCCAAGCCTGAGCAAACTTCGCCGGACACACGTATCGTGGCAATGATCCTGTTCCTTGCCGGATCAATCCGGTGGACGGCATAGGGTTTCGTGCTTGCGACCCAAACAGCGTCATCGGTTATCAGAACCCAGTCTGCCGTTCCACCAACTTTGATCGTCGCGGATGGCTTCAACGAAGGAAACGGAGCCTGAACTTCCTTCACCCCCGGTTTTAGCACATTCCATTCATTCGTGGCGGACTGGGCCGCAACAGTTCCACTGGCTCCTACTAGAAGAATAAAAAGGAGCGTGGTCACAGGGAGGATGCAGTTCGAACGAATTGTGATCATTTTGCGCCGCATGTCTCACTGAGCATACCAATCAGAATGCGGCGACCAGCGGGTGCAAGAGAGACACTGTGTTGAAGTCCACTGATGGAGGCACGCCGGGCACACCCCACCCGTATCGAAGGTGTTCCATTCGTGTCCGCAGGCACAAAACCAGCGGTCTTCTTTGCGGGGCGACCAGCCGCAGAGCGGGCAGCGGATGCGTGGGCCGGATTCTTGGCTCTTTTCTAGATCAGGCTCGCGATCCAAGACAACAGAGGGGTCATCCGAGAGGGCGCACATGCTCGACTATTATCACCCAGTTCGGATGCGCTGATTAGTGGAGAAATCGACTTGGCCGCGGCGAGGATGCGGAGGGCACGCAGGGATTGATTCTAAGCTTGGGCTATAATTTCGCTTGCACCGAAAGCCACATTCTAGAGTTCAACAGATGCGTCATCTGAGCGCGGTGGTGTCGGTGCTGCTGCTTGCCGCTGTTGGTCTCGGCCAGCAGTTGACGCACCGAATGACCAATCAGGATGTTATCGATATGGTCTCGCTGGGTCTATCGGATGATGTGGTTATCGACAAAATCCACGCCACCGACGCGACCGATTTTGACACGAGTGTCGCGGGATTGAAGACATTGAAGCTCGGCAAAGTCTCTGATGCCGTGATCCGCGCCATGATAAATCCACATGGCAATAGTGCGATGCCGGGCAATCCGGCTTCTGCATCTCCAAGTATCGGCAAATTCGTTCTGCCTGAGGAGGCTGGAGTTTATACGGTGCTGAATGGCCAGGCGACTTTTCTGGAACCGGAGGTTGTCAATTGGCAGACCGGGGGCGTGGCGAAGAGTCATGCAACCCTCTTTATCGTGAAAGGCGACATTAACGGCAAGGTATTGAAGCCCACAAGCCCGACGCAGGTGAAAGCTCCTCTTGAGTTCCTCATTAAGACTGTCGAGGGAACGTCCGCAACCGAGTACCAGCTTTTGAGATTGCACCAGAAGGGAGAGCGACGTGAGTTCCGTTCGGTGACGGGTGGGGTGTTGCATCAATCGGGAGGGGCTCAACGAGACGAAGTATCTTTTCAGCCTGAGAAGATTGGGGATCGGTTGTGGCGTGTGCGACTCGGCAGCCTAGAAGTAGGCGAGTACGGATTTTTAGCACCTGGCGTCTTGTCAGCGAGCATTTCTGCGTCGGGGAAAATATACACATTTGGTGTGCTCGCAGAAGACCGTGAAACGACAAAGGGAACCCTCTCTCAGGACGAAGGCAAAACTGATGCGCGGGCGGGTCCAGACGGGACCGTTTCCACCCCAGTGTTCAGCAATGCGAACATCGGCGCATCAACGGACGAGAATCCCAAGGTCAGACACGATGGAATCACTCTCGACCGCGTTACGCCCGGTGGACCCGCTGAGCGGGCGGGAATAATGGCAGGAGATGTCATTCTTGCAGTCGATGATCACTACCGATTCACCGCTGAGGAACTCGACACCGAGATCAAACATCACAGACCCGGTACACAAGTCGCCGTCCGCTATCGCCGCTACTCAAGAATCTATGACACGTCCTTGGTCGTGGGCTCCGGGCGTTAGTTGGCGAGCGCAGTGTTCTCTGACAGAATTAGACCCGTCAGGTAACGTGGATTGAGGTACGACGGGAATCTTGCGTATCCCAAGGCTTCGATCTAAGTTGCATGTAGGAGAGTCTCTTGACGCTCCCTTCAGGTTTGCTGGCGTCCAGACCTAGCTGGTCTGGACGCCCTTTTATGAAGGGCATCACACTCTCACGGTGCGAAGCGGATTACTCACGTCGCCGCGCTCCAGCGGAGCATCTAGACGTCCTTCAGTTGTTCCTCATCCATCCCGAAATAGTGGCCGAGTTCATGGATAACAGTGAGGCGGATTTGTTCGCGGACTTCTGCCTCACTTGAGCAAACCGCTTCGATATTCTTCTGATAGAGGACGATGTGATCGGGTCCGCTCGGCAAGTCGAATATGCTCTTCTTGGTGGTGGGCACGCCATGAAAGACGCCTAGAAGCAGCCGACCTCGCCCCGGCTTCACTGATCGTTGGTTCGCCGGAAAATCCTCCACCAAGACAGCAACATTCTGAATGCGACTGCGAAATTCTTCTGGGAGCGAGTCCAGCGTCTCCTCGACTACCTTGACGAAATGTTCTCGCTTCATCCTTCACTCATTGAAGCCACTCACTCCGAGTAGCCTTCGTCTGTGCCATCATCGTCATCTTCTTCTTTGCGGTCGTCTTCCTCTTCATCCTCTTCCTCTTCATCCTCTTCTGGTTCCTGTCGAAGGAGGACATCGGCAGTTACCAACCCATCAGAACGGTCTGAGTCGGGGCGTGCTGAATGTATTTTGCTCATGCTCAATGGTACGCCTGGTACTCTTTGGCAAACGCAGACATTCCCATGCACGGGCGGGAAGAATCGTTCGAAGCGGAACACGGCGCGAAGGAAAGCTGATCAAGCCGTATCATCGAACCAGTGACATCATTTATCTCAATGCTGAGGCACTTGGGTGGGATTGGAGTGTTCATTCTTGCGGCCCTTGATAGCTCTGTGCTACCCACTCTCGGTGGAGTTGACGCGCTCACCGTAGTCTTGGCCTCCCTGCACCCAGAGCGATGGCCCTATTACTCTATGTGCAGCACCGCAGGCTCGGTCTGCGGGGCTTCAGCCGCTTACCGCCTATCACGTCTTGGAATCCTCCATCGACGTATTAGGGGAGCGGTATTCGACAGAGTCACAGCATTCTTACATCGTTTTGGAAGCCTTTCTCTGTCGCTCGCCGCATTCCTTCCGCCACCATTTCCGACATCCGCTTTTGTAATCGCCGCTGGGGTAACGCGCTATCCCTTCATTGCGTTTGTGCTGTCCTTCGGCCTGGGACGGCTGTGCCGCTTTTCCGTCTTGGCTTACCTCGCATCTGTGTTCGGCAGGCGGTTCGTGACAAGCATGTGGTCGGCGCACACGCTGGTACTTGTAGCAGCTTTTGGTGCTGTGCTCTTGTGTGTCGGACTGCTGGGGTGGCTCGTCTTCAGGAAATCGGAACCGCGTACGCCTTTCGATTTGTAGCTCTATTTGGTTCTCAAGAAACGGTTGTCAGCCCAGTTCTACCGCAACCGCCACATCGAACTTCGAATAATACTTCTTCACGTCCTTCGCCCCGTACTTCTCGCGGAACTTCTCGATCACGGAATTCAGACCTTCGGCGTCGGTAACTGGCTTTGCCCGGAATTCCGCTTCCACGCCCCGCGCATTAATACGAATCGACGGGTTCTTGAGAACATTCTTGTACCACTGGGTCTCGGAGCCTTGCACGCTAGGAGGTACAGCGTTTCATCCTCAAGCACGAACCAGACCGGAATCGAGATCGTCTTCCCGGATCTTCTGCCGATCACGCTGATCTTAATCTGGCGATAGCGGGTGAGGCGGTCTTTTGAGGGTGTCTTGCGAACTTGGCATATCGTCCTCCTCTAGACTCGTGCTATCGCAGCGGCTTTATACTTGTGTTCGGGAATTTGGCGACTCCAAAATCGAAATCCGTTCGATCTCCTGCCTTTTTGCCCGGTGCTGGTATCAGCCGGGCCGTGAGCGGCTTGTGCCACTTGAAGGCAAGACTCGCCACATCCCCCATGATTCGTTCTAATCGTTCTCGCGAAACATCGCCGGGCAATGGAATTGCATCGAGCCCAGTACCGCACACGGCCGAGTAGGCCAGCAGAGAGTCGAGATCGAATGTCCCGTCGCTCCACCGTTGCGCCAGCACGGGGTCTTCGAGCACGGGTAACATGAGACCGGAGTAACCTATCCGCCTGACCGAAATAGAACGTTCGGCTTCCGTGATGATGGCAGCAGCCGAAAGCGTGCCACTGGAACCGAACATAGCCCCGGTAAGCGTCTCAATCGCGGCTCCTATGGATGAATCCACATTCGGCGCAGGCGTTGGGTCAAGCCCCATGTAGCTCCATCCGGAGTCCTTCTCCACTTGTGTGGCAATTGCATCCACCGCCCGTGCCTGCTGCTCGAATGCTCTGGAAAGTAGCTCTTTCGCCTCTTTCATATCTCGATTAGCCCCCGCCAGGACATCCTCAACGAATTCGCCCGCTTCCCAGCCAACCGAAAACTCATGTCCCTCACCGTCGTGATTGGACGCGGGGAAAAAGGGCACGTTGGGCGGCACCATGGCGACAGCGGCGAAATCAAAATTGTTCGTGCCATTGAGGCTGTGTTCTTCCACGTACTTGATCACCTGCGCGGCACTTCGGATCGCGCTCCAAGACACCCCGCCTTCATCTGCCACCACCAAGCTCGCGTTCGCTCTTGTCTGGGCCAGGACATGGCTGAGCAAGTCAACTTGGGCGGCGTCCGATGAGTCCGCCACAGTCAGGGGTCCGATATTCAGCAGGAACGAGTCTCGCTTCGACAGGTCATCGAGACTCTTGAAGAAATCCAGAGCCTCCGCTGCGGATCGGCCGCCCACATATTGGGTGAACGGCTGGGTTGTAATTCGGATGGTTTGGACTTCGTACCCGCCTCGCTCAAACGCGGTTTTCGCCTGACGAAGCACGGTAACGGCTCCCTCAAATTGCTGTCGGTACTGCGAGGAGTCAATCCGCACAAAAGCGGTGATGGTGCGAATTTTTGGCTTACGCTCGCTCGCCGCAGCGGGCGTAGGACCACAGCCGATCAACAAGGGTCCGATGACCAGAAGGCGAAGGAGAGAACGAAGCCTTCTGCAAAGAAACGAATGCATGTGCCACTCCATTCCTGAAACGAAACTTGATGGTGGTCGAGTCTCTAGACTCTATTTCTCTATTGCTTCTTTCTTCAGCCGCTCGATCTGCTCTAGATGATTCGGCCCGTGTTTCGACATCAACTGAACGTAGTCGGCAACAGTGACCCTGTGATCGAGTTCAGGATGTCGTGCGGCCCGATTGAGGGGTGCCGGGCAATTCGTAGTCGCTGTACTGCCCTTCTCACCGCCGCAGAGTCGTAAGTCCGTCAACGTACTGACAGACTACCAAGATCGTGTATATAATGCGTCTTCTTAAATTGAATTGTGTTCCCTCATTTCCCATGACGAGGAGCCTCTATGAATGAGAGCGACCGACGATCTCAAGATGTCCAATCATGGAAGCAGTTATACAGGGCTGCCGTCCTTGAAACAAACATGGAACTTGTCCCTCGACGAATACTTGAAGCGCGAAAAGCTGCTGGGGAACGCGCAGTCCACTTGATCCGGGAGGCTGCGGACGGCGAGCCAGAATTACAAGACTTGGTGTATGCAAGTGTGGTTTTGAACGAGTTGAACAGAGAGTTTCAGTCCGTCGGGCATTCAGGACCCAAGCAGTCAACCTCGGAGGTTCGATGCTTGGACTACGCAAGAACAGGCACTTCTAATGCTTGAGGACATATTTTTTTCGTATTGGGATCAATGGGCGTGGTCTGGCTCCGATCTCGGGGGACACGCTCACTCTAAGTAGCCGTCGTCTTCGTTTTCCTCTTCATCTTCTTCCTCGACTGGCTCCCGTCGAGGACAACATCGGCAGCGACCGAGCGATCAGAAGTGCCTGAGTCGGGGCATTCCGGAAGTGTTTTGCTCATGTCCAATGGTGCGCCTAGCTAGGTACCCGTACCTTATGGCAAGCACACGTGCCATAAAGCTCTTCGGTGGTTTCTACTGTAAATTTCGATTCAGGACAACCTAAAGAGATATCCAGCACCCGACAAGGTGAACGCAGGGCTCTTTCCACCCTGCAAACCAGTTTGTTCTGTTTTCGTAACACCAAACAAAATGAGAGGGTTGAGTGCCGAACGTCGAATAAAATAGGGTGACGGTTGCGTGTTTTCTAGGAATAGTGCGCTGCTAGAATTCGCGTCGGTGCCGGGCGGTCCTGAGCGGACCGCTTCACGTTTTGCGAAGCGTCAGTGGAGTCGCCTCTGCCAGAAAACGAAGGCTCCCGTCTCGAAAGTCTTCGTAGCTTTCGAGTTCTGGGAACATCCCGCGAGCAAGGGTTCGACGACATCGCGCATCTAGCCGCTCTTATGTGCGACACGCCGGTCGCCGTCATCGCTTTCGTGGATGAGCAAAGGATATGGTTTAAGGCTGAAATCAGCCTTGAAATGAATGAGATTCCGCGAGATGGCTCGTTCTGCGCCCACGCAATCTTGCAGTCCGACGTTCTGATTGTCCCCGATCCAATCTCTGACAGAAGATTCATGAACAGTTTCTTGGTGAAGCAAATCGGTATTCGATTCTATGCCGGGATACCACTAATTGCCGCTGATACCCATTCCTTAGGCACGCTAGCTGTAATGGACAGAGTGCCTCACCTCCTGACTGCCGAGCAAATAGATGCCTTGCAGATTCTCGCTCGACGAATCATGTACGAGTTGGAACTACGCCGCACACGAGAGGCTCCGTCCGGGACTGGAATCCACCTTGCACCCAGCCGTCAGCCTCCTGCCACGGTCCTTTTGGTCGAAGACAACAGCAACCTTCGAAACCTTCTGCAAAGGACGCTCGAACGGGTTGGGTTTTCAGTCTTTCCTGCCGCCGATGGTGCAGAGGCACTCCGTTTGTGTCAGCAACAGGATGACTCAGTAGACCTTGTGGTAAGTGATATTGTCATGCCAAGCCTGAACGGACTTCAGTTGTCCGACCGAATCCGTACAGCACGCCCCGAAATGAAGTTCTTGTTTATAACGGGATTTGGGGATCAGTTCCCCGAGCTGCGCGAATACGGCGCAAACGTTCTGGAAAAGCCATTCCTTCCTTCGGAACTCCTACGTAAGGTGGAAGATATACTCAACCAAGGGAAAGCAGCCACGGGTACCGAAGGGTAGGCCGATTTCGGGGAGTCAGTCGTGGGCTGGTGGAATGGACGCCAAATCTGCTAGAGCATTCTCTTGAGAGCCGCGAGGCTGTTGAGTGCATCTCTCAGTTTGCGATGCTCCTTAGAGTGAGCAATCGGCAATCCTCGTAGGCGTTGTTGGATAGCCTTCTCAGCCACGTCGATGCTCGCTGGCAACTTGTTCCGATCGAATTCCATCGCCGCGGCTCTATAAAAGTCGAGCCAATCCCTGTCATTATGGATCACCGATGGAGTCTCCGCGCACAGTCCCTTCCACATGGAGGATTCTGCATCTGGCGTGCAGGCAAACGAGCACCCGTTTGCTGAGGGTTGTACAGTTTAAGTGTCATCCACGTTCTCCCTTTGTTGAGCGCCAGATGGCGTTCCGCGTCAGCGATCTTGCCGATTCGGGGGCTTTCTCGGGTGAATCGGGAATCTGGGGAAAGGAGTCTCTCGGGGCACCAAATTGGCTATCGGCTAGAACAAGAGCAACTGCAATGCCAAAACCAGACTTCCTCCTGCCGAGGAGGAGCGCGACGTTGCCCTGTATAACGGCCTGCCGGGATTGCTATAGCGAGAGGGTTTAGCCGACTGCGAGCGGACAAGCGGCATTCAGTGCCAAGCTCTCTTTCGCGTTGATATACAAACAGTCAGCATTTGACGGCAATGCAAAAACATGCCACAGGGAAAACATGTTCCATCGCAGACGGTCTCACAGCGACAACAGCCTAAAAAACGAAAGCGCCCCAAACTCCTTCGAGTCATGGGACTCTCAGGCAAACAGCCCGCCTCTGAACCGCTCACAACCAGTCTGCGTTCTCATATGTGCTGGGGAACGCCTCGGACGTGCCAACGTGACATCACTGCGGCTTACCACAGGAAATACCGGAAAATCTTGCAGAAGCTAACGGTCACAAAAAGAACCACCACCGAAAGAACTGACCCGAGTCCGATTTGAATACTTGGGTCTCTTGGTCCTTTGCCGAACAAACTCATATCATTCCCCGTGACATAAACAAAAGCACCCCAAACTCAATCGAGTCACGGAACGCTCAGTCAAACAGCCCTCCCGCAAGTGCTGCTCGATCACAGGCTATTTCTTCTTTACGGCGGTGAGGAATGGCTCCACCGGGCTCCTGTGGAAAATCGAATGCCGTCTGGGGGCTCAGTCGAGAATGACGGTCACGATAATCGTAAGAACGTACACGCCGACCTGAGAAATGGCTCCGGAGGCGAGCCCGTTCTCAATCGCAGATCATCAGAAAGCAGGACCAGAGGTAAACTAGCGTCATGCGCAAGCGCCTGATGACCCCAATTCCGCTCGATGTGCCGTCGCGGGGCGAAGGTTGGCTGGACCTCGACCGTCTCGCAGTGGTCGAGGTCACATCGGAAGATAAGGGTTACCCGGTGGAGTCTGCGTTGGCCGCAGCGGAAGTGCGGGGCTGGCGTGCCGCCAATTCCGGCACTCAAACCATTCGACTAAACTTCGATCAGCCACAAAGACTCACACGCATCGCGCTCGTCTTCGAAGAAACCGAGACAGAGCGTACCCAAGAGTTCGTTCTGCGATGGTCTAGGGATGGCGGAGGCGCCTTCCGAGAAATTGTGCGCCAGCAGTGGAATTTCAGTCCCCCTAAGACGACACGAGAGGTCGAGGAATATCAGGTTGAACTGTCGGATGTCACCGCTCTTGAATTGGTCATTGTGCCCGACATCAGTCGAGGGGCGGCTCGCGCTTCGCTCGAAAGTCTGCGCCTGTCTTGACTTTCGACATCAAGAGTGAAATCATTGTTGGTGTCGAGTGGATCGCGGTTTTGCCCGCCAACTCGACGTTGTTCTCGCCCTCATCCGCACTCTTTCATTCTAGGAACTTGCCTTCTACGCATTCTCAATTTTTGAGGGAGGGTCATGACACCCGTGGTACCAGCCAAGAAACTCAGCAAATTCAATCCCACGGCATTCCTTTTGACCATGGACGGCGGTAGGAAGATCGCAGCTTTTCCCAAAAAGCAGACCATCTTTGTTCAGGGCGACCCGTCCGATTGTGTTTTTTATATTCAGGAAGGAAAAGTGAAACTCACCGTTGTGTCGCAGAGCGGGAAGGAAGCCACCATAGGCATTCTGAACGAGGGCGATTTCTTCGGAGAGGGTTGCCTTACAGGGCAGCCTCTCCGCATGTGCTCCGCAGCCGCAATGACCGATTGCTCCGTGATGCAGATCGACAAGACGTACATGATGGAAGTGCTTCATCGGGAACACGCGTTTTCCGACATGTTCGTGGCATATTTGCTGACAAGGAACATCCGATACGAAGAGGATTTGGTTGACCAGCTTTTCAATTCCAGCGAAAAAAGACTTGCCCGGATGTTGCTATTGCTGGCTCACTTCGGCAAGGACGGAAAGCCCGAATCTGTGATCCCGAAGATCAGTCAGGAGACGCTGGCAGAAATGGTGGGTACAACCCGTTCGCGGGTGAGCTTTTTCATGAACAGGTTTAGAAAATTGGGATTCATTGATTATCACGCTGGCGATGAATTACAGGTTCACAGTTCGCTTCTCAACATCGTCCTTCACGACTAGCGTCCGGCTCCGGCTCCTACAAACAAAGGCTCCACCGCAAGTGAGCAAATCAGGCGCTTGCTGGGTCTAATCGGGCGATCGGCGCTATTTTCGTGGCCAGCGGCACCTCTAACAACGTCGCGGTGTTCCGAACGCTTCCTGAAATAGTGATGAGTGCTTCTGAGACGAGAGGATGTTCCTCCGACAGCGAGTCAAGACGGTCACTCACATTGTAGAGTTGCTGAACTTCGTGCAGGATCGTATTCGAATCCATGGGGTATGCGGCTTTCCTGAAAATCTAAGGGAGAACAACGCTTCAGGTGGGCTGACTTAGTTCAGGAAACCTGAAAGGGAGTTCACCGGTCTATCTCCGGAGTCGAACATCCCCCATAAATGCTGCAAAATAGAATCAAGCAGCATGGTCAGGCGTTTTGTGTGATCGCGCTAGCCGCGCCAACGAGAGTATCCCCAGCGCCCCCACCACCGAGCAAAACCCTCATGCTACAAGTGGCGAAGACGCACGTCTGAGCACATTGGATCACTTTAACCGCTCGATTCGTACGGTCTCTGCCTTAGCCAAATTAACTTGTCAAAAGTGTGCACTTTGGATCGGCCAAGCCATCCTTTCCAAGCCTATGCTCGGCTTAACGAGATAACGAGAAGATGAACACGACACTGGGAAGAACATGGAGATTATGAGCCGCATCAATAAACTGACCCGAAAACTGCACAAAGCTCCGCAACCGCCTCTGTCATACGCCGGAGCAACTGCTGACTCAGATCGAGCCAAGAGGCCACCGCTCGTCCAGCCCACTGCTCCCGACTCGGAACTGAATCCCGGTGATCGCGTCGAGGGTTTGGCTAATTTCGGAAAGCCGACTGGAGAAATTCGGAACAGTTGAGCAAACGAACGAAGACGACGCGCTCGTAAACTGGGATGACGACGGTCGAATGAGACTGCACCAACCTTGGCTCAAGATGGTCACCAAGAAAGCTCATGCCCTTGCCAAGTCAGCAAGTGCGTAGTTCCACAGTCTTAACTCGCCAAGGACAGGCGATATTTGAGGCGGGGATAATTTGCATCCAACAGTGTCGGAGGAGCTGAAATTATGAACGAAGTTATGAACGCGAAAATCGCTCAGGAGATACTCCACGAGTTGTTTCCCGCCTTTGAGGCTTTAGAGACTCAGAGCGCGCCCTTTTGCAATTGTTGAAGGACAAGGGAATAGGCAATGAGGAAGAACTTGCTGCCCATTTCGAGCAGGCGGGAAAAGCGAGCAGCGTCAGATGGCTTGCCGTTCGGGTAAGGGTCGATTACCTACTCTCGTCCGCCATGAAGACCGCTGAACAGGATGTTAAGAAAGAGTCGCCGAAGACCACGGAAAACCCGATAGCAGAAACATCTGGCGAAAGGGAAACTCACGAAGATACTCTCGACATACCAAAGACTGCTGCCAGGCATCAAGCCTGTCGCGGACGACACTGGTGCGGATGCGAAAAACGACCAAAACCTGCAAGGCGAAGAAGACAGTCAAGCGAGTAAGAAAGCGGCAGAAGATGCAGCCTGAGAACCCGGTCGGTACTGATCTATTGCAAAAACACTAAAACCATACAAACCAAAGCGCCTCAGACTCATTTAGAGTCAAGGACGCCCGTCGAACAGCCCTTCCCCGAAGTCTGCTCAAATAACAGGCTAGCCTGGATTGCCGAGTGGAATGGCTCCGACGTGCTATCGAATGTTCGGGGCTGCGCACTTCCAACTATGCGAAAAGATCGTTCTGAATCTGTGCGAGTCCTACAGGTGCGGAACATTCCTCGTCATCGTTCGCCACATGGTTAACCCGAGTGCTCACTGGATAGCACCCCATCAGCCGAGCATCGAAAGGCTTCAGCAGTTCGGACGCCGCACTCACATCCCTCATGCCCGGATCAAGCCACAAACTCGTAGCTGTCTGGATCAAGGATGGCTGGCATGCGGTCGTGGACAGCGGCAGTCACCGCATTTGGCCAAGCCGTCCAACTGGTGCAAGCCGCAGAAAAATGTCGGCCGTGTTCACCCTGAAGTCGCCGATCCCTTTTGCTACCATGAGTTGCGCCTGCACAAGCGGCTGCGAACAACATGGTTCATCTCTCGCCGACGACAGTTTTGGACGTTCAAACTCTGGCTGCTTACGTCATCTTTCTCGCGAGCTATCTGGTTTTTGCGCTCGGAAAGTTTCCCGGACTAAAAATTGACCGTGCGGGCGCGGCGATTATCGGCGCTGTGGGCATGGTGGCGTTCCGCATCGCACATCCTGCCGACGCGCTAAGCTTCATAGATTTCCCCACGTTGGTGCTGTTGTTCTCGATGATGCTGATTGTAGGCAACCTTCATCTGGTGGGATTCTTCGAGTGGACTGCGGAAATTGTACTGCGAAGGCTAAAGCCGTCGCATTTGCTGCCTGCGGTAGTCTTCACATCGGGAGTGCTTTCCGCGTTTTTCGTGAACGATATTGTTTGCCTCGTGATGGTGCCGTTCGTGCTGAATATTACGCGCAGGCTGCGGCTTGAATCATTGCCGTATCTGTTAGCAGTGGCAACCGCATCGAATATCGGCAGTGTGGCGAGTATCACGGGGAATCCGCAGAACATGCTGATCGGGTCGTTCTCCGGCATTGCCTATCGTGACTTCCTCCGACATCTTGGTCCTGTCGCAGTGGTGGGTTTGTTCCTAGATTGGATGGTGCTGCACTGGATGCAGATGCGGAAGGTGAAGCATGCGGGATTAGTGGACGACGGGATTCCATTGCCGCCGCTCGATCTTTCACGGCTGACGAAACCCGCGATTGTGGTAACCGCAGTTGTGATCGCATTTTTCGTAGGTGTGCCTCCGGCGATGGCAGCGGCTCTAGGCGCAGCGGTATTGCTGATTACCCGAACCCTGGAGCCCCGAAAGCTGTACGAGGAAGTGGACTGGGGACTTCTGGTGTTCTTTGTCGGGCTGTTCTTGATTGTTGGCGGGGCGCAAAACGCCGGAATTATAGGGAAGTTTCTGCGGATCGCGGACCATTGGAATCTCCACAATCTGGGGGTTTTCACGATTGCCGTGTCGTTGCTGAGCAATATTGTGAGTAATGTACCAGCGGTGATGCTCTTGAAATCGCTGGCACCGAACTTTACCAATCCGCATACGGCGTGGCTGGTACTGGCGATGGCTTCGACGCTAGCGGGGAACCTGACGATCACGGGCAGCGTGGCGAACATCATTGTGGTCGAGAGCGCCAAGCCGGAAGTGAAGATCGGGTTCTGGGAATATTTCCGGGTTGGGCTGCCGATTACCGTCATGACGTTGATCGTGGGATGGGCGTGGCTGGAGTGGGTTAAATAGATTCTTCCGCGAAAGGGCTGAGCACAGAAAGGAGATCCCTGATTAAGAGCGTGCCAGAGCCCGACGCCTCCATCGAGACCAAGCCCTCCCCTTCACGGCGAACGCTGCTTGGCCTCGATTGTCAACTTCCTCCTCGCCGACGTGCAGACAGGGCTGGGACCGTTCCTTGCGATCTACCTCGCTGGCTATAAATGGAACGAAGGGAGCGTCGGGCTCGCGCTCACGGTCGGCGGGGTCGCAGGAATTCTCACGCAGACCCCGGCTGGCGGGTTCGTTGACGCCGTGCGATCAAAGCGATCGCTAGTCGGTGTGGCGGTGGCCGCGCTGGCTGCGGGAGCATTGCGAATCGCTCTGGTCCCGTCGTTCCGGCCTGTCATGGGCGCTCAGGTCTTGATTGGCGGCACGTCGAGCATCTTCCTCCCAGCCATCTGCGCCATGTCACTCGGGATCGTCGGACGTGCCGCATTCGACACTCGCCAAGGTCGCAATCAGACGTTCAACTCGGCTGGGAGTGTGATTGCCGCCGTGTCGATGGGACTACTCGGCTATTTCGTCTCCGACCGCAGCATATTCTTCTTCGTCGCGGCATTCGCTGTCCCCACGACTCTGTCCTGCTCCTAATCAGACCCACAGACATCGACTACGAGGTCGCCCGTGGCGCAACTGATGGCGAGAAAGGCGGCAAAGCGGAGAGCGTCTGGGCGCTCTTTCAGGATCACCCTCTGGTTATCTTCCTCGTCTGCGCCGTGATGTTCCATTTCGCGAACGCAGCGATGCTGCCGCTGCTTGGCGAGATGCTGGCAAAGGGGCAGGGGCGAAGCTCAATGATGTTCATGTCGGCGTGCGTAGTAACGACGCAGTTCGTCATCACTCTGATCGCGTCTTGGCCGGGACGAACGGCCGGAACGTGAGGTCGAAAGCCACTTCTACTGATCGCGTTCGGCGTACTTCCGATTCGTGGCGTTCTTTACACCCTCACGTCCAGTACGGACTTGCTCGTGGCCATCCAAATCATGGACGGCGTAGGAGCGGGAATTTTCGGCGTTGTGTCCGTGCTCGTGATCGCCGATCTAACGCGAGGTACGGGCCGATTCAATCTCACGCTGGGAGCCATCACCACTGCGGTCGGAATCGGCGCAGCTCTGAGCCAAGTCATCGCAGGTAGTATCGTTCACCACACGGGCTTTCGCGCTGGTTTCCTTTTCCTCGCCGGGGTGGCGGAGGCGGCGTTCGCTATCCTCTATTTTTTCATGCCCGAAACGTGCAGCGCACGATTTGCAAAAGAGTGAAAGACACAATCAGTTTCCGGATGCCGCTATCGGTGCAATTCGCGCGACCTCTTTCCAATGCCTCAATTTCAGCTCTGACCTTTGCTATTTGCGCTTGTGAAAGCATCGCCGCAATGTGCGCTACCGCACATAATAATCGAAGAAGTGAGCAATTTTGAACAGTCAGAGGTTCTCGGGGTGAATATCTTGGTTTGTTTCATCCATGACAAACCAACTGACCGACCTAGGCTGTTACACGGATGAGGATCTGGAGCAGGCGCTTGCCCGCGTGCTCGTGCACGCTAAGGCAGAATTGCTAACCGACGTTGACGTAAAGGAATTCTGGCAGTTGTGCGAAGAGATTAAGCGCCGTGCGCTCGCTCTGACGACTGCATAATTAACACAGCATAGAATGTGTGATTGACTGTCACGGACAAGCTTGATTTGTCCGAAGCCATTTTGCTAATGACCTCTGAATCGGGGATGTCCCGCCATTCTGTCAACTCTACGGTGGCGGGGCGCAGGGGCGATGAATCCTCACCGTGTCCGCCCCTGCGTTTCTTTTCTCAAACCGGAGCGATCAGCCAAGGGATTCTTGTGCGCTTGCGTACAGACGAACAAAACTGTTTCGCGCTATCATCCAGTTTCATGCACGGCAAGACGAATAAACGGAAGTCGCGTGTAAAGGCGCACTCAACGAGAGTTTTGGATTACCCGTGCACGATGTCCGGATACGAGAAAGAAAGTCTTGCGGCAGAAGCCCAACTTGCTACTGATCGCAAAACAAAGCGAGGGCTAAAGCCTGCGAAGGCAAGGGTCTAAATCCTCTTCCGTTCTACTCCCGTTTGCCGTTTGTCGAAATCGGGGCATAGCACTCAAAACCTCTCCGGGTAATCTGCACAGCAAGCGTGGACGTGCATTTCAAACGATTCGCTAAAAGGCCGAGAACTCATCGTAGCCCAACTTTGTCATGATTGCTGGATACCGAGCGCAGAGCCGCTGATAGTTCTTTCTCGCCCGCCACGTGGGGCAACTTCTATCCATGAATGGATGTTTCGCAATCATCAGCCACCGCTTCACGTCGTGCATTCATACGATTAGTTTTTCCTCCGAAAAAGTGATTCCACCTCGTTCGCAGCAAGATCAACTACGCGCCGCTCGCGATGTCAGGCGGGGATTTGTTCAATGTTCATGGCAATTCCTGCATTCTGGCAATTAGGAACCGAAGTGAATCCACGCCTCTATCAGCGGTTCTGAAGGTCTGTGGACCGTCCCTCATTGTCGGTGAATGATGCTTGAATTCCGTTGGGAGGGTAGGCGGGAAATCAATAACCCGGTTCCAAACAGTGTAGGGCGTAGGGTAGTGTAGGCATTTTCCTATTGTTTCTCACGGGAGACAGACAAGAGTTTTTACTGTCATTTTGCCTACGCTGCCTACACCCAACCGCTTCCTCACTGTACGAAACCTACGAACCCCAGGTTCTGGAATCTTGGCCAGCCATTCGGCACGATGCCGCGGGGCATAGACGGTGGCACCACTACAGGGTATGGCCCAGCTGCGATACAGCGCTTTGATCCGACTCATGACGCGCGTGAGATCTTTCGTGATAGTCAGATAGCTGCGCCCCACCTTTCGGTAAGTGGTCCGAACAATCACAAAACTGAGGTGTCTCATAATTGCTTTTCTTGCAAGAGCCTGCCCTGAGGTTGTCGAAGGGGTGGGGGCGATGCTGCGTGTGCTATTTGATTTTGTTGTGGACGCCTGAGCAAACCCACTTGGCGCCGGCATTTCCGACTTCCGCCCTTCGCAAAAAAGCTAACCGCGGGGGCGGGCCCACCACAAGCGCCAACGTAAAGCGGCTTGGACCTGCAAGGCCGGCGCCAACTTCCGACAAGCCAGTTTCTGGCTAACTTCCTGTTGGACCAACCGGGAGTTATCGCATTTGTGGCGCAGCTCGAAGCGAGAGCGGTCGAGCTCGAATTCGCCGAACTGGGAGGATGTGGTCATGGGGCGAGTTGGAGGCCGATCTTCCTGATCAGAGTTTGGTAGCGAGGATCGGAGTGGAGGAAGTCGAAGCGCGGTTCGTTCTGCACCATGATGAGCCAGGGCGCGCGCGTCCGGTAGCACTCTTCGAGATACTTCATGGTTTCATCTTTGTCGCCCATGTCAGCATAGGCCTGGGCATACTCCATGGGTGAGACGTATCTGGTGCGAGCGCGGGCTTTGAGAGCATCCACAAACCACTGATTGGCGGCCTTTTCGCCGCCGCGTTCGAAGGCCCGGTCGAGGCCTTGCGCGGCATCGGTCCAGTTGGCGACTTGAAACGCTTTTTCGAGTTCCTGCTCCGCTTGCGGCGCCATACTCTTCTCCAGATAGGCGTAGGACAGCATGACGCGGGTCCAGAAATCGTTGGGCAGAACCTGGGCGCGAAGCTGGAGATCGTTGATGGCAGCATCGAACCGACGCAATTGGATGTACTCGAATCCCAATCCCCAGTTGCGGAGAAGGGGATCAAGTTCGGTAGCGCGTTTCTGCTCCTGCAGCGACTCTTCGCGGCGATTGGTGGCGACGAGCAGGTAGGAATAAAGGTGATGGGCGTCGGAGAGGCCGGCATCGAGTTCGATAGAACGCTTGAATTCTGCTTCGGCGCGGGGTACATCCCAGGCCTCGAAAAAGTACCAGGCACCGAGCGAAAGGTGTGCCTCGGGCAGGGAATCATCGAGTTCGACGGCTTTGCGGGCAGCTGCTTCGGTTTGGGCCGTTATGTCGCTGGCAGGACATTCGTTGTCGACGGCGCGGATTCCATACGCGTCGGCCAGTCCCGACCATGCGGCCGCATAATCGGGCTGAATCTGGATCGCTTTCTGGAAATATTCGAGGCTGTGAATGGCGTCGAATTGGAACCAGACATAGCGCCCGCGCAGATAGGCGTCGTGCGCCTCGGGATTGATGTAGCGGGGCGCGGGCGTGCGCGAGGTCGCGGCTTTCACTTCTTTGGCGACGGTCTGGGAAAGTTCTTCGGGGAGCGAGTAAGCCTGGTTGAGATCGCGGTCGTAGCTTTCGGCCCAAACATGCGTGTCGGTAGGTGCGTAGATCAACTGCACCGTCATGTGCACGCGGTTGGATGTGCGCTCGATGGAACCTTCAAGGATGCCATCGACGCCAAGCTCGCGCGCGATCTCGGGAAGAGGACGCTTCACTCCTTATGTATTGCATGGCCGAGGTGCGGGATATGACTCGGAGAGTTCGATTCTTGGCCAGGGCCGTGATGAGTTCATCGGTCATGCCGTCGGCGAAGTAATCCTGGTTGGCGTCGCCGGAGAGGTTGGCGAGCGGGATTACGGCCAGGGAGTGGATTTGGGTGGCGTGGGTGGAGGGAAAGAGGCGGGGTCGCAGGACGACTATGAGAGTAGCGGCGAGTAGACTGAGGGCGGCGATGGCGATGGCAGTCTTTCTCCTGGTTAGGGCACGGCGCGGCGCAGCTGTATCTCTGGTGGTTAGACTGCGGCCCGATGAGTCTGGGCCGCTGGGTGTAGGAGGCGTCCACCCCTCCATGAGTTCGGGTGTTTCAGGCCGGCCATTTTTTTCGGTTACGAATCGATAGCCTTTGCCCGATACCGTGTGGACGAAACGGGGGTTGTCCGGGTCGTCTTTCAGGGCCTGGCGGACTTTGCGGATCGCGGTGTTGATGCCGTGTTCGGTGTCGACAAAAACATCCTTGCCCCAGAGACGGTCGACGATTTCCTGGCGGGTGACGACGCTACCTTGCCGCTCCAGAAGAAGGATCAGCAGCTCCATGGGGATGCGCTCGAGGGAAATGCGCTCGCTTTTCTGGGCGCGTCCCTGCCGGCGCAACTCGAAGCTGGCGCAATCGAGCTGGAATTCAGCGAATCTGTACTGCGACTCAGACATACCGCCCCACGACTGAGGCACAAAACTATAGCATTGCCGGGGGTCGCGTGGGTAAAGGCTTTTGGGGTCAATTGGTTAGGGCTTCAGGTTTCTTCACCCAATCTTTACCTTGCCGTCCTTGTGATTTTTTGGCATCCGCGACAGGATGCGGCCCGGAGTTCGAAGAAGTTCTCATCGAGCGAACTTTTCGAACAAGAATTACAAGGAGATGATTTATGAAAACAATTTCCAAGATGTTCCGTGCGGGTCTGGGCTTCGTTTTGATCGGAGCCTTCTTGACCGCGATGGCCGCGGCCCAGTGTGGCACTCCGACGGCGAAGCTTCATAAGCAGGCCTGGCGGGTGGGCGATCCGACGGCGCTACTGACTCAAGCTGCCGACACGGTAGAGCCAATCGTGGGGATGTGGCATGTGATGTTCACTGCCGAGGGCAACAGTGAAGCACCACCGGACGGCACTCCAATCGACAATGCCATTATCGTCTGGCATGGCGATGGCACGGAGATCATGAACTCGGGGCGGCCGCCTCAGGATGGGGATTTCTGCATGGGCATTTGGAAGAAAGTCGCGCGGAACAAATACAGAGTAAATCATTTCGCCTGGGGCGGCAACGATACCACCAATGCGCCGACCGGGATTGGGAATCCAACCGGGCCGACCCGGATCATCGAAGCGGTTACTTTGTCGGCGGACGGAAACTCTTTCAGCGGCAAGTTCTCGCTGAGAGCCACCGATCCCGCAGGGAAGACGACTGCCTTCATCATCGGCACGATCACGGCGACTCGCATCACCATGCAAACGACGATCCCGGAATTGCTCTAAGAGAAAGTCTAGTTCGCGGCTCAGCGGACGAGGGGGGACGCTTCGACGCTAAATGGTTTTCGCTTCGGCGAAAACCATTTTTTCGTCAGGGTGGTTCGTGGGCCGGCGGGAGCATGGTGGGAAGTTCTTGCAGCGGTTGGGCGGGGCGAGGAGTGCAGAGGTTCTTGCCGTTCAGCAGAACGGCTAATCACCGCCTGAAAAGTGAACCAAGTTCCCAAGACAATTGATGATTACCGAGCCAACGACGCGGGCCAGAAGTCCTAGTGTTGTATCAGAAGCGACCGCAGAGGAGAAGTTGGTGGCCTCATCAGAATCTGCGGCGGTCGCTTTTGATACAACGACTTGAAGGAAGCCGCCCCGTGGTGGGTTGGACGCCGGTGGCTATGGGTTTTCAATAGCGTGGATGGGTGGCATGACGTAGGCAATGGACCGGTGTGCTTGGTGGGAGAGGAGCAGTATGGCTTGGAGACGGTGATGGAGTAGAAGCTGGTCGCGGTTGGAACAGATTCTGGGGCCAGGGAGAAGAACTTTTTTCGGCGGCAAGGCGCACGAGGGCGGATCGAGCCGAAAGACGGATCGAGGTTTGCGGTTTTGGGAAATTGGTTTCATGCGGCTACTCCGGCGAGAGAGGGCGGAGAACGGAGTTGGATCTGGGCAGGCGTAAGTCTCTCGATGACCACCATGCGGCCGCCACATTTGGGACAGAGCCAAAGTGGACTCGGTTCCCGGGCAGTAGAGGTTTCTGGTTCGGTCTGCGATGGCTGTACAGCTCCGAGTAGTTGAAGGCAAAGCGGCAGGAGGGTGGCGCGCCGCCGGTTGGCGAGGAAGCCAAAGTGGCGAATGCGGACAAAGCCTTTGGGAAAGACTACAAGCGCCCTGAGGGACTGAGCATCTCGCTTGGAATCAGCGAGGAACGGAGGGTATGGTAGCGCTACCGGGAATCGAACCCGGGTTTGAAGATTGAGAATCTTCCGTCCTAACCCCTAGACGATAGCGCCAAGAATATTGAAGTGTATGGCCTTAAGCGCCGGCCGCCACGAGTGAATCAGACTTGCTTTCCATCAATTTTACATCAGTTTGATCGGATTTCGACTCGGTTTTCCGACAGCCATGTACGCCCACTGCCTCTTGGGGGTTAGGCTTTTTTCAGCAAGCGCGAAATCCATACCAGAATTATTGCGCCAACAAATGCCACAATAATGGAGCCGATCATGCCACCTCCCGGCCAAATTCCCAGAAGCCCAAAAACCCAGCCGCCCACAATGCCGCCGAGGATTCCGAGAATTATGTCCACAATTATGCCGTATCCACCGCCCTTCATGACTTTGCCAGCCAGCCAGCCTGCGATCAGCCCAACCACGATCCACGCCAGAATTCCCATAACGCTGCTCCTTGGACTGCTTTAATCGGGCAGCAAGAATGTACACCCAGCCCCATCAACACTCAAGTGCTGCCGCATTGCCCGAAGGCGTGGATGTCTTGGGAATCGGGACCGGAGATTATGGAAAGACGAGGCAACGTGAGTCATGGAGACACCTCCTTGACAGCGGCTTCGCGGTCGGCACGGCTTCCATGACGGTATGACTCTACGGATTCATTGGCCCTGGCTGATTCAATTCGAATCGTTTGCGCGGCGCAGCCTTTCCATGACACCGGTCACAGGGGACGAGTGCCGTAACAGCACAAAGCACTTCGCCATTTTCTTCTCCGAAGCGCGGTTTCCACAGCCTCGACAGGCTTATACTGAGCTTAACTCTTACAACTTAGTTCTATCGTCCTCTTAAAGGTTGCGGGGCAAAAGTGTATGTGGGGGCCAGTACCATTCATTCCTAAACTTAGTTATAGAAGGAGTATCCGATATGGCGAGACCAAGATCCACATCAGGCAAATCGAGTCGTACGAGCAAGGAGCAACCCGGCGTCAACAGCACGCCCAGTGTTCCCGTTGTAAACGCAGTCGCAACACCTCAACCGGCAGCCGCCGAAGTCAGGCCAGAGACCAAGAGCACGCCAGAACCTAAGAAGTTTGAAGTTCTCAAAACGGAACCTCGTAAGAATGTGGTTCCCATTAACCTTGAAGACGAGATCCGGCGCCGCGCCTACGAGCTCTACCAGCACCGCGATCCCGCTTCGGGCAGCGAGGCCGAGGACTGGTTCACTGCGGAATGTGAAGTGATGCAGCGCTACCGTCAGCACTCAGCGTAGTGGCTCTTTGAATGATGAAAGAGGCGGTAGGACTATGGCTGCCGCCTGGGCTGGGTTCCGCAGTCATCAATGTAACTGATTAGTAGCGAATGCCGATCTGCCGTCGGCCAGACGCTCTTGCCGCCTGCTGGTTTCCGCGGGGATCTGAGACCGCTCCTCCGTCTGGGCTGGTTGCCTAGCAGGGGTATTTCTGAAAAAATAGTGTGGGGTTCCCTGCACATGGCGGAAATAGGTAGTTTCTCACTTCTCCTCGCTTTGGCGTTGAGCGTGTACTCGTTCGTCGCTGGGATCATCGCGCTGGCTTTCCAGAACCGGACTTCCTTGCAACCGGCGGGCGCTACTGCCGGCCGCGGGGCCCTTCCGGCTTCTCTGGAAGAAAGCCCGCTGATCACCACCATCCGCCAGGCATCGGAGCGTATCGGCGAAACCGCCCGGCGCGCCGGAATTGCCACCTTCGCCGCTGTCCTCCTCGCTTCGATGGTCCTCGTCATCTGCGCCTTCCGCGACGATTTCTCTATTGCCTACATTCTTCACCATAGCAACCGCGCTCTACCCGGTCCTTATAAGTTTGCCGTGCTGTGGTCCGGCCAGGAAGGTTCGTTGTTGTTCTGGTCGCTGCTGCTGGCAGCGTACGGATTCGTTCTCCGTCTCCGTTACAAAACGGACCCACGCCTCTTCGCCTACGCTTCGGTGGTTCTATCCGGCGTGCAGATTTTCTTTCTCTTGTTGCTGAATTTCGCCGCGCATCCCTTCGCCATCGTGCAAGGTACCATTCCCGCCGACGGTAATGGCCTGAATCCTCTGCTCCAATATCCCGAGATGGTGATCCACCCGCCCATGCTCTATCTCGGCTATGTCGGCTTCACCATCCCCTTCGCCTTTGCGCTGGGCGCGCTGATCATGAAGTATCCTGGCGAAAAGTGGATCCACATCACCCGCCGCTGGACCATGGTCACCTGGGCCTTCCTCACCTGCGGAGTCTTTCTCGGCGCCCACTGGGCCTATTCCGTTCTTGGCTGGGGCGGCTATTGGGGATGGGATCCCGTCGAGAACGCGTCGCTCATGCCCTGGCTCACCGGCACCGCCTTCCTGCATTCCGTGATGATGCAGGAAAAGCGCGGCATGCTGAAGATGTGGAACATGTGGCTGGTCTTCGCCACATTCTGGCTGGCCATCCTCGGAACCTTCCTCACTCGCAGCGGCATCATCAGCTCCGTCCACGCCTTCGCACAATCTTCCATCGGAGATTGGTTCGCCTGGTTCCTCGCCATCACCCTGATCGTGTTCCTCTTTTTCTTCTTCAAGAACAAATCGCACCTGCGCAGCGAGCACAAACTCGAATCCCTTATCTCGCGCGAATCCAGCTTCCTGTTCAACAATCTTCTTTTCGTCCTGCTCTGCTTCACCGTGCTCTGGGGCACCTGGTTCCCGAAGATTTCCGAACTCGTGCAAGGCAACAAAGTCACAGTCGGCGCTCCCTTCTACAACCGCGTCGCCATCCCCGTAGCCCTGCTGCTCCTGATCCTCACCGCCGTCGGCCCCCTCCTGGCGTGGCGCAAGACTTCTCTCGAAAGCCTGAAGCGCAATTTCATGTGGCCGACTGTCGGCGCCATCGTGGTCGTCGTTTTCCTGATGAGCACGCCGCAAAGCTGGGGATCGGCGTTCGGCCTCAAGCCCTGGCGGGATATTTCCTACTTCTATTCGCTGATGGCCATCGCACTCTCGGTGCTCGTGACCCTCACCGTAGCCAGCGAGTTCTACCGCGGCGGCCGCGTCATCTCCAAGCACACCGGCCAAGGCATGTTCGCCTCGATGGTGCAACTCACCCACCGCAACACTCGCCGCTACGGAGGCTACATCGTCCACTTTGGCGTGGTGGTCGTCATCATCGGCTTCGCCGGCGCCGCATTCAATCAAGACAAAGAAATGGAGATGAAGAACGGCGACAAGATGACCATCGGTCCTTACACCCTCATCTGCCGCTCCTCCACCGAAGACGACAACCCCGACCATTACAGCCAGTGGGCAATTCTCGACGTTTTCAAAGCCGGCAAGCAGATCGACACCATGACGCCCGAGCGCCGCTTCTACCACGCCAGCCAGCAAACCTCGACCATGCCCGACATTCGCTCCACCCTCAACGAGGATCTCTACGTTGTGTTTGAGGGATTGAATCAGGATAACGGTCACCCGATTTTGAAGGCGCATTTGAACGCTCTGGTCATGTGGATCTGGATGGGCGTCTGGATCATGCTGATCGGAACCGTTCTCGCCCTGATCCCGAATGCGCCCGCTCCGGTCCGGGTCCCAGCCCGCGCCCGCATGACGCACCCACATGCCGAGCCCGCGGTGACAGGAGACTGATGAACAACAGGCAAATGGGCAGAATTAAATGTGGGGACAGCCGCCCTCGGCTGTCCGCCGGGCGCGCGGCAGTTTCTTTATGGGCACGCATGTTTCGTCGCAAAGCTTTCCAAGCCCTCTTGCTGTCTGCCGCCGTCTTCACCCTGCTCGGCGCCGGAGATCCCGCCACCCGTTTCACCGAACTCGGCCATCAACTCATGTGCATCTGCGGTTGCAATCAGATTCTTCTGGAATGCAATCATGTTGGCTGCCCCGCCTCCGACGGCATGCGCAACGAACTCATGGCATCGCTCACCCGCGGAGACAGTGACAGCCTGGTCGAACAAGGCTTTGTGCAAAAATACGGACCAACGGTTCTCGCGGCTCCCACCACAAAAGGTTTTGACCGCGCCGCCTATATCATGCCGTTCGCCGCTCTGTTTCTCGGCTTCGGTTTGATCGCGCTTGTGATTCGCTCCTGGAAAAATCGGCCCGCTCCCGCCATCGCCGACGGGCTGACTCCCATTCCGGGCCCCGAGCTCGAACAATTCCGCGACCAGGCCCGCAAGGAGACCGATCTATGACTTGGCTTCCTCTCTGCATCATGCTCGGCGTCGCTTCTCTCTATTATGTTTTCTATCTTCCCGGAAGACTTTTTCTAGGCCCGGAGAAAACGCGCGCCGGGTATTTGCGCGAGCGCAAGGATGCGGTCTACGAAAACCTGCGCGATCTCAACTTCGAGTACAAAGCCGGCAAGGTTCCCGACGTCGACTACGCCTCCCTGAAATCTTCTCTGCAGGACGAGGCCGCCACCATCCTGGCCGAGATCGACCGCCTGGAAAAAATTCCCGCGCCCCAAAAAGGAAAACGATCTTGAAATCGTCAACTGTCATCCTGAGCGAAGTGCCTACCTCGCGAAGCGAAGCAGGCACACAGTCGAAAGCTTGCCCTGAGCTCGTCGAAGGGGATCCCTCGCGCGCACGCGGAATCCGTCGGCGTAGACAAGTCGTTGTCAGAAAGCCTTTGTTGGCCTCAGTAGCCATTCTCCTCCTCGCCTCCCTCGCCTCCGCCCAAACCCTCACCGGGACCGTGAAAAATTCCACCACCGGCAAGCCATCCGCCGGAGACGATGTGGTCATGTTCAAGCTCGGTCAGGGCATGGAAGAATCCGGCCGCACCAAGACCGACGCCAAAGGCCAATTCAGTTTCAAGCTCGACTCGCAATCGCCGCACTTAATTCGCGCCATCCATCAGGACGTCACCTATCACCGCATGGCCCCTCCGGGAACGACTTCGGTGGCGATCGAGGTTTATGACGCCGCGAAAAAAGTTGACGGCATCGAGGTAGTCGCCGACATCATGCGCATCCAGGCCGAGCAAGGCCAGATTCTGGTGACCCGGGAATTTGGAGTGCAGAACACCTCCAATCCCCAGCGCACCCAGATGAATGAGCGCAATCTCGAGTTTTACATTCCCGACGGTGCCCACGTCATCGACGATTCCGCAACGGCCACCACCGAAGGAGGCAACCCGCTGAAGTCCGCTCCCGTGCCCGAAGGCGAGAAGAATCGCTATTCGTTTATCTTCCCCCTCCGGCCAGGACTGACGCGCTTCGAAGTGAGCTACCAGCTCCCCTACAGTGGCAGCGCGAATCTGGATCCCAAGTCGATTTATCCCTTGCAGCACTTCGTCGTCATGCTGCCCAAGGCGATGCAGTTCAACGCAGCTGCAACTTCGGCCGGCTTCAAATTGATTAATTATCCCAGCGAGCCCACCGCCAGCGTGCAAGTCGCGTCCAATACCACCCCCGGACAAAATCTAGCCTTCAAAGTTTCCGGCGAAGGCACGCTCGAAACCGCCCAGGAGAATGGAGCGCAAGGCACCGGCGAAGATGGGCCAACTTCCGCACCCGGCGCGCAGTCCAGCAATCGTCCCGGCGGCGGGTTGGGACCGCCGATTGACGCTCCTGATCCACTGCAGAAATATCGCTGGTGGATTCTGGGCGGCTTCGCCGCGGTCCTGCTCATCGGCGGCGTATACGTGGCGTCCCGTCAGCAGTCCGCCGCCGGCGCCGTTAGATCACAAAGGGCTGGCTCCATCATGCAAGAAGAGGATGACTACGAGCCCGCAGCAGTCAGCGTTTTGCAATCGCGCTCATCGGCCGTTGCGCGGCCGACTTCCTTGCTGATGGAAGGCATCAAGGAAGAACTTTTCCAACTTGAAGTCGAGCGCAAGCAAGGCCAAATCTCGCAAGCCGATTATGAGAAAGCCAAGTCCGCTCTCGATCAAACCTTGGACCGCGCGCTAAAACGCGAAGCCCAGAAGGCGTAGCCTCCGCAGTCTAAAGTTGCGAGTACCGAGTACCGAGCAAAAATGATTCTCTCGGTACTAGGTACAATTCTCCCCATGGCCTATTCCTGGTTCATCCTCCTGCTTACCATCGCGGGAACCGCTTTTCTCTTGCTGCTGCTGCAGGGCACTGCCTTCGGCACCGTTGTTCACGAACGCATTCCCGACCGTCCACGCCGTCGCCTCTTTGTCGCTTCTGTCAGTTTCTTTCTTACCTTCGCCGGCGTTCGGGCCGTGGTTTATGCCATCGAACACCACATCCCGCCATTCCATTTTATTATCCAGCCGAGTGGCCGCCACATTCACCATCTGGTTTTCGGAGTTCTCATTCTCCTCGTGGTTGGCTACGGGTGGCTGGCCGATATCGGCACGGGCGTCGACGATTCGTCAATCCTTCTGAGCCGCCTGATGTCCATCCTTTACGGCGTGGGCGCAGCCCTCACGCTCGACGAATTCGCCCTCTGGCTGAATCTCCGCGATGTTTACTGGTCCGCTGAAGGGCGATCCAGCATCGACGCCATCATCCTCTTTGGAGCCCTCTTGGCAGCGAGCGCCTGGGGCGCGCCACTGTTCCAGCCGCGCAACAAAATAAAACCAAACTGACATCTGCGCGAGTTCGAGATTCGTCCATTCTTGCCGAGTCAGCGGCAGCCTTTGGCCATCTCAATGGATCCGGATAAACCCTTTCCCGGAAATCAATCCAAGTGGCGATCGCTTAAGTATTGTCGAATGTGATCGATCTGAGTCCGGAAGCTCCGTGAAGTCTATAGCACACGACCTGCCCTATTGCAGGATGCATCGGCGCCTCAAGGTCGGCAAGAAAACTCCCGATCACTTCCCGATAGGCGGTGGGAGCGAACCGTTCCCCTTAAGGAGACAACTTCATATCCGTTCCAGGCATTTCCAGTGGTAGTCTCTACCACAGGCAGAGCGTTCAAAGTATCGCGCAACAGTTTCGTCAGGAATTCCAGCAACTCGGCCAGGACCTCCAGTCCGGCAACCTATCCGCGTCGCAATCAGATTTGGCTACTCTGCAAAATCTCGGAGCATGACGGCGGCAGCGGATCGAGTGAGATCAGCGAGCCCCTCGACCGGCTCGGCCACCGCGCTGCAATCCGGCAACCTCTCCACGGCGCAACAGCCCTACAGCTCACTGGTCCAGCATTTCCAGCAATCGTCCCAGACCGGTGCAGTGCAGACCGAGTCCACGTCGCAGTCTAGTATGAGCGGAGTTTCGGTCACCGCATAACTTCCATCTCGGTCCACCGAGATTCCGCGGTCCCGACCTCGCAAGACACTCAAGAGCCGGACCGCGCGGTCTCGCGGGGTATTGCCTATGGCCAGCACCGGACGGACTGGCGTGACATCTGATTTTGCCATCCACACCCAAGCCAGACGATCACCCCTAAGCGGCAGGGTGCGGCCGTGCTCGAGCGCGCCGTGCGTAAATGTTTTAGTTTCAATATTTTGCCCCTAAGCTATTGCAGCGCTCAGATTTTTTATTCCCTCCAACATCCTGGTTGCTATAGACCGGGGGAGGGTATCAGTCCCGGGGGGTACGGACCGGGCATTTCCCGAATCCGTTCTTCCCGAAACGGCTCACTGCATCCGCTCCGAGGGCGTAACATCCAATAGGTGAGATCGATTATGGGAAACACATTCAAGACCGCGTTTCTGTTGACTTCGCTTACGCTGCTTCTGATGTTCATTGGCCGCTACTTCGGCGGACAGAATGGGATGGTGCTCGCGCTGGTCTTTGCCGCCGTGATGAACTTCGTCTCCTATTTCTATTCGGACAAGATTGCGCTGGCCATGTACCGCGCTCAGCCTGTGACCCGCGAGCAACTGCCGCGCGCCTATGAGGCGGTGGAACGACTGACCCAAAAGATTGGGATCCCGATGCCGAAGATCTACGTGATCCCCACCGAGTCGCCAAACGCGTTTGCCACTGGCCGCAATCCGAAGCACGCATCGGTGGCTGTGACCCATGGAATTTTGGGTTTGCTGAATGATGAGGAACTCGAAGGCGTGCTCGCCCATGAACTCGGCCACGTGAATAATCGCGACATCCTGATTAGTTCGGTGGCGGCAACGATTGCCGGCGCCATTACCATGCTGGCCAGCATGGGCCGCTGGGCGATGATTTTTGGCGGCTTCGGACGCGGCGAACGTGAGGAACGCGGCGGCGGAGGTTTGGCGGGATTGCTTATGCTGATTGTCGCTCCCATCGCGGCGAGCCTGATTCAGCTTGCGGTATCGCGCTCGCGAGAGTATCAGGCGGACGCTACCGGAGCCCGTTTCACTGGCAATCCTTATGCCCTGGCAAGCGCCCTGCAGAAGCTCGATGCATATTCGAGGCGCATCCCGATGGCCGCCTCGCCCACGACGGCACATCTGTTTATCATCCAGCCGCTGCTGGGCATGAATTTCGGAAACTTGTTTTCGACGCATCCGCCAATTGCAAAGCGAATCGAACGTCTGACTGGGCGGCCCGCCGAGTTTATGCAGTAAGAGCGCTTCTAGCTGCTGGCCTCTAGCTTGAATCTATGCAAGACGTGGCGATGATGGCGTTCTCATTTTGTGGTCGCGCCGGCGCGAAGGTTCGGAATGAGACTACCGTTGCAGCTGCGCATATCGGGCGGGAGCTAGCAGCCGCTGAAGTCCTGTGACATCGGTAACTCCGCCACCTGCATGCCTGATAGTAGAATCGATTCAATGTCTTCCGAGACCGTCATCGCTGTATCCCACAAAGCCGTCGAATTAGAAAAATCTCTTCGCCGCGTGATTCGCGGCAAAGACGATGTGGTGCGGCTCGCGCTGGTCAGCATCTTTGCCCGCGGACACCTGCTGATCGAAGGTGTGCCCGGCGTCGGCAAGACCACACTCGGACAGGCTCTCGCCCGCGCCATCGATTGCACCTTTCAGCGGGTCCAATTCACCAGCGACATGCTGCCTTCTGACGTGATTGGCATCTCGGTGTATTCGTCGATGGAACAGGAATTCGAATTCAAGCGCGGTCCAGTATTCACCAATGTTCTGCTGGCGGATGAGATCAACCGCACCACGCCGAAAACACAATCGGCGTTGCTGGAGGCGATGAACGAGGGCCAGGTTACGGTCGATGCGCATTCCTACGAATTACCGCAGCCGTTTCTGGTGATTGCGACGCAAAATCCGGTGGAGCATCACGGCACATATCCTCTGCCGGAATCACAGTTGGACCGCTTCCTGATGCGGGTGAGAATGGGCTATCCCGAGGCAGCCGCGGAGCGCGAGATTCTTCGCTCCGAAGCCGGTGCCGCCCACCTGCACGATTTGCGCCCGGTGCTGACCGGCGCTGATGTCCTCGAGATGCAAGAAGCCGTGAAGCTGATTCGTGTGGATGAGTCTCTGGTCACGTACGCGCTGGAGATTGTGCGCCGCACGCGCAATTCCGAATATCTCTCCCTGGGGGTATCGCCGCGCGGCGCGCAGGCCCTTTATCGTGCGGCCCAGGCCATGGCATTTCTCGATGGCCGCAGCTTCTGCACTCCCGAAGATTTCAAGCCGCTGGCGGTCCCAGTGTTCGCACACCGCGTGGTGGTCAACGGTCAGTATGCCTCAACGATGAAAAAGTCCGAGCAGGCCGACCAGGTGCTGCGCGACATCGTAGAGAATGTCGCCGTGCCGGTTTAGGCCGCTCAGCGCCGATAGAAAGAGGACCTTAGCCCTCAGCGTGACTCCAGCTCCCCGCGCGAGCATATAATTCTCCGCTATGCCTTTCCTGCGTTTTCTCATGCTGCTGTCGCTCGTCGTGTGGATTGGGGGGCTGATCTTCTTTGCCTTCGTGTTGGCGCCTACGGCTTTCTCCGTTCTGCCAACCTCCCATCTGGCCGGTAATGTCGTTGGACGCGCGCTCGGCAAGCTGCACTGGATCGCCATTATCTCCGCAATCGTCTTCCTGATCAGTTCCCTGCTCTACAGCCGCCTCACAGACGGCGCCGCGCACGTCTTTGCCGCGCGCCACATACTGCTCTGCTTAATGCTCGCACTCACGTTGATTTCGCAGTTCGGCATTATTCCGCGCATGGACGCGCTTCGTGACTCGCTCGTCGAGGTAAGATCCGTGCCGATCGACAATCCCGAGCGGATTCAGTTCGATGCTCTCCATGTATGGTCGACGCGCGTAGAAGGCGCGGTGCTGCTGTTGGGGTTACTGGTGGTCTATTTGACCGCACGCAGCTTCTAGCGGCTGGCTGCTGGCCCACCCCTCTTGCATCCGTTGGGCAGTTGTGTCCTCGATCATTTATGCTGAAATGTTGTTCGACGACAGCTGGAGCGCACAGTGCGCAGCTACTCTAGTTTCGTCACCCTTTCGCAAAAAGCTAGGAGCTAGAAGCTGGAAGCTATCTTATGAAGACTGGGATTATCGGCCTGCCTCAAGTAGGCAAGACATCGTTGTTTCGTATTTTGACCAAGGCGCATCTTTCGGATCAGGCGGGCGCGAATCCGCGCGAGGCGCACATCGGCGTAGCGAAAGTTCCAGACGATCGCCTCGACCGCCTGGCCACGCTCTACAACCCGAAGAAGCTCACACACACTTCAGTGGAGTATGTGGATGTAGGAGCCATTGGGCAGGAGGCGCTGAAAGACAGCGCCTACGCAGCTCATCTGCGCAACGTGGATGCGCTGGCCCACGTGGTCCGCGTGTTCGACGATCCTTCGGTGCCACATGCGGGAGAAATCGATCCCCTGAAAGACATCAAGAATGTGGAATTCGATCTCCTGGTGAGCGACCTCGGTCAGATCGAAAAGCGGCTGGAGCGTCTGGAAAAAGATCTCAAGAAGATGAAGACTCCCGAACTCGAAAAAGAATTCGAGTTGTTGAAGCGCGCCAAGGCGCAAGTGGAATCGGACAAACCGCTGCGCGAAATGGAGATGACACCGGAAGACAAGAAGCGCATCAAGGGTTTCATGTTCTTGAGCGAGAAGCCGATTTTCTATGTGCTCAACATCGGCGAGTCAACCGAACTGGGCAAGGAACTGGAAGAAGCGGTGAGCAAATATAAGCTCACGGAAATCGCCGCGCGGCCAAATGCCGCGGCCACCGCCATCTGCGGCAAGGTGGAGGCGGAACTTGCCGAGATGAGCGACGCTGACGCAGCGGAATTTCTTTCCAGCTACGGGCTGACGGAAAGCGGCCTCGTCCGCCTCATTCGGACCACGTACAAACTACTCGGACTGATTTCATTCTTCACCGCCGGCGAAGACGAGTGCCGAGCTTGGCAGGTTCCTGCGCACTCACGCGCACAGGAAGCGGCGGGAGCGATCCACTCTGATCTGGAAAAACATTTCATCCGCGCGGAAACCATTCGATGGGATCAGTTGCTGGAAGCCGGCTCCGAAGCCAACGCCCGCGCCAAGGGCACCCTCCGGCTCGAAGGCAAAGACTATATTGTGCAAGACGGGGACGTGATGCACATCAGGCACTCGGGATAGATCCTAAATCCACCACGGGGATACGGAAGTCACGAAGAAAAACAGGTCTTGGTCTTCTCCGTGACTCCGTGACTCCGTGGTGACCTCCTCTGATATCATCCTCGCCAACTGCACATGAGCGCCATTCTCATCAGCATCCTGCTGGGCCTTACCGCCGCCGCCGCCAACGTGTTTGGCGGCGCGATCATCGTGCAGCGCAATTGGGAGCGGCGTTACTTGCGCTATTTTGTGGCGCTGGGCGCAGGATTCATGCTGGCCACGACCTTGATCGAGATGGTTCCAGAGAGCCTGGAACTGCGCGGGCGGAGCGCGGCGTTCTTAATTCTGCTGGGCTATCTGATCATTCATTTCTTCGAGCACACTGTTACTCCTCACTTCCACTTTGGCGAAGAGACGCATAAAGATGAATTCATCCACGCGCACAAGGGATATTCGGTGCTGCTCGGCCTGATCATCCATACATTTTTTGACGGCATCGCAATCGCCTCGGGATTTCTGGTTTCGAATGCTCTGGGCTGGCTTATCTTCTTCGCGATTTTCCTGCACAAAATTCCGGAGGGCTTCACAGTGAGTTCGGTGATGCTAGCCAGCGGCCGGAGCCGGGGGACCGCTTGGGGCGCGTCCGTTATTTTGGGCGGAGCGACGTTGGCCGGCGTTCTCACGATGGCTGTATTTCGACATCATGTGAGCGCGGGGTTGCCGCTGGCGGCGGGCGTGACGATCTACGTCGCCGCGTCGGATCTGGTGCCCGAAGTAAATAAGGAACCCGCGATGAAGATGGCCCTTCTCGTATTCGTAGGTGCGGGGATGTTTTTCTTGCTGGAAACTCTGTTTCACCTGCACTGAGGGCGGATCTCTGCGTGTTCGGGGTTTCGAATCGGGATAGCGGGACACGTCCTCCCCGCCCACACCACCGTACATGCGGGTCCGCATACGGCGGTTCGGCGGGTTGAGCTAGGTGTGAACTAGCCAAGCTTTCTGCATAGTGCGTCGCCAGAAGGCGATTCGGTCCCTTCCTGGATGCCCCTCGGGGCTTCGCCTCTACTGGCCTCCGCATGGCCAAACAATATTGGCTTTTCTGCCGTCTGTCGTCCCGGAGATCGCGCTGCTTACTTGCCCTTCCCTTTACTCCCCTTGCGGGCTACGGTGCGGACCTTCGCTCATCGTTTCCCGGCTTGGCCTATCGGTTGCTCCGCCTTTCGGCCTTGGAGTGCCTCCATATCCTTGCCGACTGCATGACCGACTACGCCCGCCCTTTGCTGACTGCTGCGGCACTCCCAGAATGAGTCGCTTCATCCTCAGTCACGATTCCCTGACCTGCCGCAGATCTCCCGAGCTAAGTTCGACCGCCTTCGACGCGCCACCGCCGGATTTACCACCCGTGCACTGGATGGATAGGGGCTTCGCAATCCTTGGCTCGCTCGCCCGTCACCGTAGGCCTCATATCCGGTTTCTGGTTCATCGGCTCGCGTCTTTGCTGCACGCTTCCTTCCGGCCCCGCCTCGCGG
>JBEKRE010000055.1:0-44590 GCA_049519055.1 Candidatus Sulfotelmatobacter sp.
GGGAGAATAAGCGCCAGCTATTCTAAAGCTACGGCAGAGCGATCGAGGTAAAGCTGCTCCAAAGCAGCCTGGCGGGCGCGGAGTTCTCTTTGTTCATCTTCGCCCAGTTTTTCGGCGCAGCCCGCCACTGTCCGCATTCCACGCTCGACGAGTATCCGGCGGAACTCCAGATCGGGTGTCGAGGCAGCGATGTCACCGAGGGCTCGCAGTAACCGCAAGCTAACGGCCACGTCTGTCTTCGAATACATGCGGATCTGCTCAAAGGCTGCCTCCAGCAGGCGCTCGAAGTGGATCCATCCGATGCTGGCGCGAACGATGCCGGGCGGATCGTAGAGCAGGTCCTCGGGCGGCTCGCGGGACGCGAAGCGGATCAGGATGCGACTCAACTGATCGACGCAATTGATGGCAGTTGTGGGGTCGTTGACGGCGGGTGAGATCGCCTTTAACGCAACGTCGACAATCTGCAAGACGCCAAACTCCACGTCCTGCTGTAAGGTTCTGGTCGGGCCCAAGTCGAGCGCCGCAACCAGCTCGGCAACTCCTTCGGGCAGCAGACGCGTCCCCTTCGAGACCATCATCAGCGGGATTCCCGCCGGAACGAAGTGGCCAACCCGGCGCAGAACGCGGATGGTAACGTGATAGTGCTTCGCAAGGGCGACGAGACGTCGCGTATCGACGAAGCGAATATAGCCGGACTCATGACTCAAGACAGCCACCTCGCTCGGGTTGGGCCTGATCGGTTCAGCATCCTTTAGGGACAGCTGCCTACGGGGGCTGGGCATCAACTCATCAATCATTGCTTCCGTTTCTGCTGCGATTCTGTCAACGATGTGATTGACACTGATTGCCTGGGAGATATGGTGAATAAAGAAGAGCAATAAACCGACGCAGACCAAAGCCAGCACCATAGCGCCCAAGACAGTAGCCACTGGCGCGAAGGGCTGAGGGAGCGAGTGCGCCGCCGGAAGCGCCGCCATGCAGTACGAGAAAGTACCGAGGAAGATGCCCAACGTCCATTGCGTCACGCGATCTCTGGAAAAGCTGACGATGATGCGCGGGGAGAACTGCATCGATGCCAGGGTGAGCGTCATCAATAGAATGGCGAACACGATGGAAACCACCGTCATAATGGAGGCGGCGATGCCCGCCAGAATGACCTGGGCGACCTGCGGGTCGGCGTGCGAGGGGAATAGGACTGTCGGCACCCAGGCGCTAGCAGCCGGAAACTCCTCTTCCAACCACGAAAGGAATGCGCCCGCGCCGCCCAGCGTCAGCGCGATGGTGAGCGGCCGAATCAAAAAGCCGCCACGCAAGTTATACATAGCGTGGCGAAGCATCAACGGTAGGCTCTTGCTCACGGCTTTATCGGTTCAAGTGTAGTGGGTCCGACAGCGCATACAAAGAGAAAAGGGGAGCACATTGCGTCAAATTGAGCCTGCGAAAAACGGCCTCGAAGCCCTCAGAATCGCCTCGTCGAAGTTGTTCTCTTCCAAACACACCGAAGCGGAACTAGAATGCTTCAAGCAAGGCGAAGCGCGGTACGGAACGCTAATTGTCTTGACGATGCCTCGGTCGGGATGCTCCTGAGTAGGTCTGGTGGATTTCTACAGCGCAATTCAATACGTGTTGTTTGTGGTCATCGTCACCATCCTCGTGAAGCCCTTGGGCGGGTACATGGAACGGGTCTTCTCCAGGCAACGCACCCTGCTTGATCGATTATGCCTTCCTGTTGAGCGGCTTATCTATCGAATAACGGCCGTTGATCCTGATGTGGAGATGACCGGCAAGGAGTATGCGACGTGTTTCGTTCTCTTTGGCCTTATTGGCACGTTCCTGTTGTATGCCATTCTCAGAATGCAGCAGCACCTTCCCTGGTTCTTCCCGCAGTACCACACAACGCCGTTGTCCCCGGACTTGGCTCTGAACACCGCGATCAGCTTCTCAACGACCACGACTTGGCAGGCCTACGCCGGAGAGAACACGATGAGCTATTTCAGCCAGATGGTGGGACTCTGCGCGCAAAACTTCTTGGCTGGCGCGGCGGGGTTAGCCGTGGGCGTTGCCTTCATCCGTGGGCTCGCCAGAGAACTTTCTGACACGCTGGGCAACTTTTGGGTTGATCTGACACGTGCCCTGCTGTGGATCCTGTTGCCCGGAGCATTGATCGGTGCATTGCTGCTCGTGGGGCAGGGCGTTCCGATGAACTTCCGGCCCTACACCGTCGCCACCACCGTTGAGGGCGTTCATCAGGTCATACCGCAAGGCCCAGTAGCGGCACTAGAGATCATCAAGAATCTGGGGACGAATGGCGGCGGTTTCTTTAACGCAAATGGGGCTCATCCCTATGAAAACCCCACGCCGCTTACGAGCTTTCTAGAAATGCTAGCGATCGTGCTCTTGCCTGCGGCATTCACCAACACTTTCGGCCGGATGGTTGGCCAGCCTCGACAAGGATGGCTTGTCTACTGCGTAATGGTCCTTCTCTTTGTCTGCGGATTGTTCTTCGTACATCACTTTGAAGGACAGGGGATTCCCCATATCGGAAACGTGGATTTCCGACATAGCCCCCTGCAGTCTGGCGGGAACATGGAAGGGAAAGAAGTACGCTTCGGTATAGGGGCTTCGACGCTTACCGCTGTCGTTACATCCAACACGGCCACGGGATCAAACAACTCGATGGATGACAGCTACACCTCGCTGGGCGGCATGGTCTTGCTCGTGAACATGTTGCTGGGAGAACTCGTCTTCGGAGGTCTGGGGACAGGCCTCTACAGCATGGTGATGGCCGCTGCAATCGCTGTGTTTCTGGCGGGATTAATGGTTGGGCGAACGCCTGAATATCTTGGAAAGAAGATAGGACCAGCGGAAAACAAAATGATCGTGCTTTACGCCTTGGCCGCGCCGCTGGTCGTACTTCCACTTACCGCGCTTGCGGTCAGTACCAGGTGGGAACTGTCCGGGCTGACGGTCAACACGGGCCCACATGGTTTCACGGGGATTCTGTTTGCCTACACTTCCTGCTTCGCCAACAATGGCCAAAGCTTCGCCGGTCTGAGTGCGAACACTCCGTTCTACAACCTCACCACAGCATTGGCGATGCTGGTCGGTAGGTTTGGCTTGGCGATCCCAGCATTGGCATTCGCAGACTTGTTTGGTCGTCAGAGAAACACTCCTTCTTCATCGGGAACTCTTCCGACCCATTCTCTTGTATTCGGGGTGCTACTCACGACCTGCTTGATCGTTATGGTGGCCCTGAGCTATCTTCCCGCCTTGGCCCTCGGACCTGTACTGGAAAGACTATTGTTGGGAAGATAAAGTTTAAATTCATCCCATGCTGGCCCCGAGACCTACCAAGCTACGTTCGCGACGCGACATCAACCTGTGACGGATCCCCCCTGCAACTCTCGCTCGCCGCCGTCGTTCTGTTCGCGATCACGCTAGTTCCGGACGTCCTCGACAAATATGGCGTCGTTCACATCCCCTCGTGGCTGACGATGGGCAGTATCGACGATGCGCGCGATCCTGGCGGCAACAATGGGCGCAGTGGCGACCGTATTGGCGCTGATTTTCTCAGTAGCGCTGCTCGTACTGTCGATGGTATCGCCGCTGTTTGGCCCGCGCCATTCACAGGTGCTTTATTGGGAGCCTTTGGGTAACGGCAACGAGGCTTGGCCGAACACGTATCGCCAGCCTGATGGAGTCCGCACGTAAGTGTCACTGAACCAGACCATCTTGTCGAATGGCTTTCCGTCGTCTGTTCCTTTTTCCGTCAGCCGGGCGGTGATCACGGCGGTGTCGCCCCAAATGCGCACGGTCTGATCCGTATCGTCCTGAAGTTCGTAGTGCACGCGGCCACTACGGGCCTCCGCGAGCAAGTCAGCTTTCGAATAAATCCTGCCGGACCCGGTCACCAGGGCAAAATCGTCGGCCAGAATGCGGTCCATGGCAGCGGCATCATTCTCTTTGACGGCCACCTGATACCGGGTGTCGAGCCCGGTGACGATGCTTCTATCGTCGGCAGCGGACGTGGCTGTGTCATTCGCTCCACTCGCAGCTTGACGGAACACGAGATCAAACCACGGTTTCCATGTCTTGCCGGCATCGGTCGATGTTGCCGCAGTCTCACGAACTTCTCCGTTCACCGGCTTCCACCAGCCGCGAACAAGAGCGCCCGTTGCATGGTCCTCACCGGTTAGAACCATTTCTCCGTTTTCGATTTTCCCCTCGATGACGAGCATCTGACCTCGGTTGGTTACCCAACTCTGATGCCAGACCTTTCTGGCAGCGTCATAGATTGTGAAACTCTGACCTTTGTGTCCATCAGCGCCTTGGTAGTCCTCCCGTAAGACGCAGCCATCGAGAATGAGATCAACTTGAGCATGCGCTACCTTGATCGGGCTGCCGACGTCAAACACATCCCAATCGCCGGCCCAAAAATCAAACTGTCGATACGCCGGCGTCGCACAGGAGCTCGATTTCGGACCCTCTGCTGAAGCGGCGCGGGCCGCGGTCAGGCCACTTCCGGCGAGAAGAACAACAAGATAAACAATGCCGATCTTCGACCATCCAGCAATCTGGCTCATCGTGATTGTCCTCATCTCTCTCTCTTCTAGCCTGTCGATAAAAACCGCTGCGACAGGTTACGCAGACCAACTCGTTTTCACTGCATCGAGCATCGTCGTACCACGAGGGCGATGGGCAGGCCGATACAGAAGATGTGGATGACTACGCCGATGACCATCATTTGTAAAGAGAACGGATATTTTATTGCACCGGACAGTGGCACCACGATGCGATTCATGAAGAAGTAGACAGCGACGCCATATAAAGCCCCCGAGATCACGGCGTGCTCCAGAACGAAAGGGATCCAGCGGCTCGCGGTAAGGTAGACAGTGGCCGCAGAAAATGCGATGAAAAAATGGCAGAGAAGGCCGAGAAACGCCGTCGGAAGGCCGCCTTGGAACGACCGTGATCCCAGCACGCCAGCGGCGATCCCTTGCAGCAGGCGCATCGGCGGACGCCCGAAATAACCGTAGACGACGAGAGCAGCGGTAATATCCATCGTGCCGCACGTGAGTCCGGCCCACAGGATTGCGAGCAGCGGATTGGAACGCTGCAGCGAGGACAACGCAGGAGTTGGATTCATGATCTTCTCGATGTCAACAAATGTGGGACCAGGAAAACTTGCGCTGAATTGGTCAGACAAGCCATCTTGGTCCCGGCCAATCTTAATCCAAAAAACGTTACTTCTTGTTTACAGGCATAACCTCCTCGGGTGGGCCATAGCCGCGATCATGAGCTGGATTCGAAACCGCATATAGCTTCAGCTCGCTCCAACTCCACCTACTGGAAATAGGTGGCCTGCCGCAGGCACAGTACAGCATCCATTCTTCCGAGAATCCGGTGGCAAGGGGCATCAGGTACGACCCGTTACGGTATGGACTGAAACCAACCAGATATCGAGTGAAGCAATTCAGGCACTCGACGCAATGACGAACACGGGATGTCATGGCATTTATCGATCAGACAAATCTGTTGGCCAAACAAGATTGGACGTTTGCGGACCTTGGTCCGGATGAGAACGAGGGCAGGAGACTTTCCCCCTACCCTCGTCTAGCCGTGGCTCGCGGTCTTTTACTTCTCATCCAAAGTATTGGCGATTGCTTTCTTCCTCTGAGGTTATTTTGATCCCATGGCCCTAAACAGAAAGCCCGGGAGACCGGGAAGTTTCAGCATCAGCTGGCGTACCTCTTCAGCAGAAAGCTGGACCTTCGCCGGAACCTTCGTCTCCAGCGGAAGCGTGCCGCTTCCATTGGTCACGGGTACCCCCAGGAACGCCACCTGGTTGCCATTTTGGTCGATCGCAGTTCCGCTAATCTCACCGCTGTCATTGATGCCTTGAGCGAGGACCAAGTTGAGCGAAGTTGGGAGAGCCAGAGCATTGAGATCGTAGCTCGTACCGCCCTCATAGAGGAACGCCCTTGCGCCCTCAAGACCACCGGCAGACTGACCCACGACCTGGTTATTGTTGTTTATGTCGAAGGCGATATTGTTGGTGTCACCGCTGACGGGAAGAATTTCTACCATTCCGGTCCCCTGGGTCCAGATGAAGCCAGCGGGAGAAAGGCCTGCATTTTGATCGCCGCTCGTGTTACCAAAGCCGACGACAACACCCCGATTATTGATGGCGGTAGGTGTGTTCCAGGCGCCACCTCCAATGTTTCCGAGATTGATGGGCACCGTTTGACCTTTTTCCCAAAGTAGAGCATGCTCTGCACTCGCACCTCCGACAGCAACGGAGCAGAGACCAGATATTCCCGCCACCTGCCCCTTATCATTGATCGCGGTGGCCGCCGAATCCGGATCGGTTCCAAATGGCTTAAGCTCAGTCATCTGGCCGATCTTCGGCCCCCAAACTACTGCTTCAAACTGAAACACCTGCGGGAATGTGCCAGTGCTGACGCAGGTCGGATCGTGGAAGGTATTCTCCGCCCAGCCGACGATTTCGCCTTTGTTGTTGACGCTGGCAGCATAGCCGTCGGGCCCACCGAGGGTGGGAAGTTCGGTCATCACGCCGTTTTGCCAAGCGAACCCACGGCATACAAGGCCATCGGGGATGCCAAGGAAGAAGTTTGGGCAGCTGAAAGCTTCATTGTAAGGATTCACTTGTCCATTTTCAGATATGCCTACGATCTCACCGGTAGTCGCGTGAATGGGCCAATTCACGCTGCTGTTGGGACCGCCGAGAGTACCGAGGTCGAGCGGTGTCCCCACCCAAGCTACAGCATGAATGGCCGTTGCACCCGTTAGAGCGCTAGCGCCTGTGATCCAGCCGGTGTTGTTAATACCCACTGGTTCAGTAAGACTGCCGAGCGGCTGCCCGAGATTGATGATGTAGTACATGGGCGGCTGGGTGTTTTTCTGCTGGGCTTGCGCGGCAAGCCGAACTGGGACTGCCAGCGCGGCGAATAGGGTGACTGCGATGATATACGTCAACGTCCTGGGTTGCATGTTGCCTCCTGGGTGGTTGTGAGAGCGGCAGCGCTTGAACGCTGCTTGATTTGCAAACGATACGAGTGCAGTCCGACCATAACGAAGTAGATGCCCGCGGGCCGGACGTTTGCGGACTCTGATCCCGAGGGCTGGACGCTTGCGGACCTTGAACCCAGGCTGCGCTGCCAGCTGGGGATCGCGGTCCGAAAACGTCTACTATCCTGTGCAGGGTCGACTATCATAAGTGCGATATTGGGAGTCGCGACGGTCTAGCGATTCAACGTTGCGCGATCTGGCGAAAGCTATGAATTTGGATTGGCAGGTATGTTCGCGCGCCAGACTGTCGCGGGACGCCCGATTTGATGGCAAGTTTTTTATCGCCGTGCTTAGTACCAGGATCTACTGTCGTCCGATTTGCCCAGCGCCCACGTGTAACGAGAGCAACGTCCGTTACTATCCGAGCGCTGCGGCGGCAGCCGAAGCGGGCTTTCGTCCCTGTCTACGTTGCCGGCCAGAGAGTTCGCCCGGTACTCCGGCATGGCTGGGAACTTCAAATACGGTTTCGCGGGCTTTGCGTTTGATCGGTGAGGGTGGGTTGGAAGACGGTGGCGTGGAAGTTCTTGCGGAACGCCTGGGAGTAGGGTCGCGGCATCTGCGCCGCTTGTTTCTGCGACATCTGGGAGCGACTCCGATGGCGGTGGCTCAGACGCGGCGGCTGCACTTTGCAAAAAAGCTCATCGACGAAACCCGGCTGCCCATGAGCCAAATCGCAATTGCTTCCGGCTTCGGTTGCGTGCGGCGATTCAACGCCGGTATCCGCAAGGTCTATCATCGAACTCCGACCCAAATCCGGCATCTGGCGAGACAGAAGAACATGCAGCTGGAGGATCAATACCTTTTCCGCCTCCATTTCCGGCCACCTTATCACTGGGAGGGAATGTTGAGGTTTCTGGCGGCGCGCGCCACGCCCGGCGTCGAAGTGGTCGAGGCTGGAATCTATCGGCGGAGCATTTCCTTAAACGGCTCCGACGGATATTTTGAGATTCCCTTCAACGAAGAGCGCGATGCGCTAATGGTGCGGATTGAATTCGGCGATCCCCGCTCGCTCCTCTTCATTATTGAACGCATCCGCAGGATGTTTGATCTGGGGGCGGATTGGGCGGCCATCGTGCAATGTCTGAGAAGCGATCCGGTGTTAGCTAGCAGCGTTGAGGCCGATCCGGGGTTGCGGGTGGCAGGCTGCTGGAATGGTTTCGAGCTTGCAGTGCGTGCGATTCTCGGACAGCAGATTACCGTCAAGGGCGCGACTGCCTTGGCGGGGCGGATGGTAAGCAGTTTCGGGAAGCCGTTCTGCGGGGCCAGTGGACTCACACACCTTTTTCCTTCACCGGAGGTCCTGGCGGATGCGAAGCTCAGCGACATCGGCCTGACTGGGACGCGAGCCGAAACGATTCGGTCTCTCGCTCGCGCGGTTTGCGTTGGTGAAATCAACTTTGAAGGAGTGGTGGATTCTGACGCATTTCTGAACCGGCTGTGTGAAGTTCCCGGCATTGGGAAGTGGACCGCACAGTATGTGGCGATGCGAGCGCTCGGGGAACCTGATGCTTTTCCCTCCAGCGACCTCGGACTTCTGCGTGCCATGGATCTAGGGACTTCTCGCGATCTGGAGCAACGCGCCGAGGCCTGGAGGCCTTGGCGCGCTTACGCAGCCATGTATCTCTGGAGAATCGGCAGCCAATGCGTGCCTCGTGAAAACAAAATGATCTCTAGTAAGACTCAAAAGGAGACCGCTGCAAGCCCCGAGCCTCATCAGCACGTCTCAATGATTGTGTAACAGGCGACGCGGATCTCGGCAACTCTTTGCATTTTGCCGCCCTCCGTAACCATCGACCTGCAGACTCAGCTGGTCGGTTCCGTCGTAGTGGTTTCGCCCTTTGCCGGCAATACCGCCAAGCAATGGTTTGCCTCGACACTCGCCCGCCTCGAAGCCGCCGGAGTGCACATCGCCGCCTTTGAGCTTGGCAACGAACTAAATACGCCCAGATTTAACGCAGTCCGCAAAGATGTTGCGCAGGTAAATCTGCGCCACCTGCGCAGCAGATGGTTCCACCCGTACTGCCGTTCGATTTCATCAACTCTTTCAACCGTATTCTTGCGAGAAACAGAAATCCGATCCAGAATTAAGATACTTCGAAACTCGCCTGTCCTTTAGCTGTCCAATAACGGTTCTCTAAGGTTTCCTACAAGGCTTTTCGAGGGCCACCCGCGTCTTGTAAGTTGTTGAAATTCCTATTGCCTGTGGGCTCATAACCTCACGCTCCTTAGGATTCCTTGGAATTCCCTGGAATCCCAAAAGAGCTTTTGCAAATTGGGCGTCCGGCGCAGCAATGCACCGGAAGATCACTCGTCAAAGTCGGTGGAACCTACGTCGCGCGAGCGATAGGGCAATACCGAACCAAGCCCCCGGAATGGTGGGGGAAGGCGTAGAGACTGGATGGCGAGCATCCCATGTGGATGAAGGTACAGTCCGACTCTCATCGAAAGGTGAGTCAGATCGCATAACCCAAAGGTCGGCGGTTCAAATCCGCCCCCCGCAACCACATGTCGGGCGCGAGGGGGTCAGTACCCAGCAAATCCCACGTCCCCTCAGCGATGTAGTACCAGCCCTCTCCGTCCTCCAAGGGGAACATGCGCACGGCACTCAGATGCTTGTGCAACTCCTCCTTGGCTGCGGGCGATTCCTCGCTAAAAAGCTGGTGCAAGGTCTGAATGCCGTCTTCAACCAGTCGTCTCACTTCGTCGATCTGACTCTGGAGTGAATCTGGGGTGGACGAAAGCAATCGGTCGGTAATCGCCGAAATCTCCTTCTCCCGAACTACGATTTCTTCGAGAATGTACTTGGAGTGACCGTTCTCCGCGATGGCGTGGGTGAAGTTCCGAATCTCCCGTTCCAGCTTCTCTTTCCGTGCTCGCATCTCGGTCAATTCGTTCGAGACGCTGGCGAGCGACGAACGCAACTGACGCCCGAAACTTTCGATTGCAAAGTCCACAACTTCAGGCTGCAAGAGTTCCGTTCGCAATTTACCCAGAAGACGCTCTTCTAATTCGTCTTGTCTGATGTACAGCTTGTTCGAGCACGTGCCCCTGTTGAAATACCCTGAGCACACGTATTTCGGTTTCTTCCCCCCGCCGCTGGCGATTATGAGATTGCTGTTGCATACACCGCATTTCAGCAGGCCGCTGAAGAAGTAAGGACTCGTAAGAGAACGAGGAAGCAGCCCCGATTTTCCCTGCCCCTTGTGAGCGCCGCCAACGGATTTGAATCGGCTCTGTGCCCTGTTCCAGAGGTCTTCCGACACGATTGCCAGTTCGGGGGCCGAAAGCCGCTTCCATTCGCTCTCAGGGCGTGGTCTACTCCTCCGCTTATTGGTGCCCGGCACTTTCACAAACTTCGAGCGATTCCATACTTGCTCGCCCTTGTAAAGTTCCCGCTTCAACATTGCCCTGATTGCAGTAGGGCACCACGTTCCGCGATTGTTGGATTTTGACCTTGGTGGTGGAACGCATCTCGCGTTGAGAGATTTCGCAATTTTCTTGAGCGACAACCCCGTGACAAACATTTCGAAGATTTCTCTGACGACTGCTGCTTCAGCCTCGTTGATTACATACCGCTTTGACCCACCCTCGCCAACAGCCACAGTGGAGTAGCCATAGCAACGGCCTCCCGTGTGAAGACCAAGCAGAGCACAACTCTCCAAACCTCGGTGCGTCTTCTTCGCGAGTTCCTTGACGTACAGCGAGTCCACCAAGCCGTGGACGGTCATCTGCACGTCGGACTGTTCTGAATCAGTGTCGATGCCCTGCGAGATGAAGATGACTCTTACTCCTGCAAATTTCAATCTCTCGATGGTTCTCATCGACTCCCACTGACTTCGGGACAGGCGGCTGGTATCGTCTACGAGTATTGTGTCAAACGGCCTTCCCAGCGAGAGGGCAACGTTCAACAATCTCTGAAATGCTGGGCGATCTGAACCGACGCCGCTATCTCCGTCGATGTAGACGTGCTCATCGAGGACAACAAGGCCGCAACCGTCGCCGAATTCCCTGCACTTCCGCACTTGGTCGGTAGGCGATAACGGATTCTGTCGGTCACTGGAAACGCGAGCGTAAGCAGCGCATCGATTGTTGGATGTCATCCCGTTACTCACCGCGTTCCCTCAACTGAGCAATGTACCGCTTCACAAGTGCGGGCACAACCACCCGCTCGATGAATCCAGCCACTTCTGGACTTACCTGTCGAGTCGATCTGGCTGAGCCTGTGGGAGTTGATTCTGCTTCTTCGGGAGGACACGGGTGACTAACGTCTGTGGGAAATGAATCCGGTGAGTGCTTCGTTGACGACACGAGCGCGTCCCTTGGCCTGAAATCACCAAGAACGCACCCCCCGAATCCTCTATGATTTGCCGACGATTGTCGGTATGGGATCGCCTGACTCGGGTATTAGGTCGGCGGCTAAGAACGCTGGCTAGCGCCCATCCGCACAGGCTGCACGGTCTTATTGGTCATCTGTTTAGATGCTGGCCAGCCGTTCGAGGTTAATAAACAAGATTGCGGGCTGACACGACCGAGCCATCGCTGGCACGAAGGGATGAGCTTAGCCTTTGATCGCCGCCAGTCTGCGGCGGGTCTCATGCGCCTTCACCGCTGCATTGTGACGCTTGAGCGCCAGCGCCGGGTCCGCTTGGGAGGTAATGGATTTAGGCGGCTTGGGAGCCGTAACCGCTTTTGCGGCATCCCGCTCCACACCTTTCAGGCAAATCTTACAGGTGGGCTTCTCGCCTGTCGGTGGATAGAAAGGGCGGCTGCCAGCTAAGGGATCAAGGCCAGCATCTCGCAGCGCCCAATAACAGTATGTGCGATTTTCGCCGGGGCGCAAGGCGTGGGTCTTGGTAAGTTTCATGTTCTCCTCCGGCTCGGGTTTTGCTTCAGGCGAGGGCGTTGCGGAGGGAGCCAAGTGGTCTTTCACCTGTTTCTCTGACGGGAAGATTTTCTCGCCCGCTGCTGTGATTACGTTGTGGAAAGTCGTGGGTGATTGATACATTCCGCCGTCATGGTGGTATGTGATCTTGCATTTCAAATCGAACTGCGCACCGTCGCTCAATTTGAAGGTGAGGTAAGCTTCCCAGCAGGTTTCACTGTCCATCGTGCCTGTGATCTGCACGCCACGGCTCCCGATCACGCCCCAGAGTTTTTGGGTCTGTTTCTGGAGCCAAGCGCTGAAAGCCCGGTCAGTGCGCTTCAAGGCAATCCTGTGGAGGAACGTTTCGTAGTCGGGGCGAAGCCAATACTTTTGGTCGAGCCACGCTTCGTTCCAGTCAATCGTGCGGGTAGCGTAGTTCGTGCTGCCACGATTTCCCCGCCCTCCTGCCTTGTTCTCCTCTTCCTTGGTAGTGATCATTATGTTGTTGTATTCCCAACCGTGTCGGGAAGCCCAATCACCTTCGCCCTCCGCTTCGTGCGACATCACTTTCATGCGGTTGGTGACTGGGTTGCCGATCCCAATGGCAATCTCCGGTGCGAAGTCTTCGTGCAGCTTGATTAAGGTGGCGGCGACATGCTTTTCACGGGCGGGCTTGATGAGCCGACGCAATAGGCTTTTCGTCCCTCTCTCGCTCATCTTGGCGATTTTGATTTCTACTTCCATTCCGTCAAACTAACCCAACAACGTTAGGTTGGGAAGAAAATAGATTGCCAGCTTTTGCCAAACCTTGCCAGCTTTCGTGAAACCTCATCAGCTTTTGTAAGCGACGAATAAGCTTTCGCCAAAACGTCCGAAACCAGAAGTACATCCACAGGCACCCAGTCCGTTGTACCGTCTCGCAACGCCTTTCGACCTCGTGTCATCTCGCCAGCCGGATCGCGTCGGCGCTAATGTGGAAGCATGAAACACACAATCCCCACAGCAACAAGCAAATCTCAACAACAACGGGCAGTCGAGCGGACGGAAAAGCTGCTGGCGAGTTTGAAGGCGGCACCCGCGTTTACCGAAGTTAAGGATGCCATCGCAAGCTTCGTGTCCGATCTGGACTGCTCAAACGAAACCCTAGCCGCCGAGGAACATCCGTTCGTTTTCGGCGACAGCGACTACGCCGCGTTTTTTATCAATGCCCTTCGGAACCGGGGCAAAGAGCCGCTAAGCAAATGGGCACCGATGATTCTTCACATCGCTCAGATCGACCGCACGGACTTGATCGATGCGGTCATCCGCTCGTTCCCGAAGCCTTAACGATATACCCCTGCGGCTGAAGGTGGCGTCATTGCAGAATGTGGTAAAGGACGCCCTGATTGATAACGAACTAATACTAATTCTGAAGGTTGTTTGAGCTATGAGCCATTACATTGTGAAAGGTGAAGTAGGGATGACTATCGCAGAAGAATACAACAATCAATTGGACACACTACTTGAAAACATGGACGACAACTGCACTGACTGCTTTTCTGACGACAGAAACCATTTCCTTCTGTTCAAGGATGGCAGCGTGATCGTTGAGCCAAGTGGCACTTTTTGTTTCACAGCGGAAAAGTGGAAAGAAGTTAAGAAGAATGTCAATGTTACTAACTGTTGGGCTCCGCGTTAAAGTCCAGTCCCTCTTGGCGTTGGCACATCTCTCAACCTTCTGCGCAGTGAGGCTGCGGGAGAATTTGAGAGGCTTGGCTGGCGAATAGTTTTGCGATTGGCTAAGCAATTTGCCCACCGCGAATTGAATTCGCGTTGGGATTGCGATGGGAGACAAGAATGAAGAATAGCGTCAGGGCCGATAGAGCATTGGCGGCTTGCTGGAAATGTGGGGCGCAGACGACCAAGGTAGTCGTGGTCGAGGGTGTTCCCCGGCACATTTGCCAAAACGGAAGGGCGAACATGCCTTTCTGCGATGCGTGTTACTTGGAGCATTGGGCAAAACCGCCAAGAGAGCGATAGCCATAATGAAACCGAGAAGCCCGCCTGATCAGCGGGCTTTTTCCTTTTTCGCAGTATTGGAAAGGTGAGCGGCTGTAGCGGGTTCGCTCAGGATTCTTGCTACGGAATCCCTTTGTGTACGGCAGGGTGGCGGCATCCTGAAAATTCGGGGGGAGCGGGTTACTAGACCTTCCTCGCTCCCGTTTCCGAATAGCCTCCGATACCGAACGAGGGTCTAGGAAAAGCAAGGTCTATGGTCATTCAAATCCCGGTATTGAAAATTTCGCCATGTGACCCGAAGGTCGTATGGCTCCAAAACTCACAGCACAGCAATTATTAGAACGCATCCAGCAGATCAAGGCTGATGCCATTACCTTCAAGACCCTTTGGCAGGAATCCTTTCCGCCCGATCTACAGCTACCCCCGGACTGGGAAATTTACAATGCCGTTAGGCGGCTGCCGTTGGCCGACATGCTTGATGGCATCCATTCCTATCTGGTTCACATCTCCAATGAAGATACCGAACCTACCAGCCGAAACGCGCTGAGGTACATTTGCGCCACGGCCCACAACATAAAGGAACGGGAAAACCCCGACCAAGAATTCCACCCCACCGCCAGACGTATGCGCAACGCCGAGAAGGTGAAACCATGACCGGACTGGCACAGTTAGCTTGGGATTGCCGGACCATCGGGGGGATGGACAAGCTCGTTCTTATGGGATGGGCTGAGCAGGTTCCTGATGGGAGTGACTTGGCTTATGCGTCCAAGGAGACGGTGGCGGAATTCCTTGAGCTTGGCATAATCACCGTCAAGCGCCACACCAAGGCATTGCTCAAGAGGGGGGTTCTAATTGACACCCTTGGAAGGAAGAATTGGGAGCATGGCTGGACGCCCATTTTGCAAGTAAATCTGGAATCTTTGATGGTGAAGCCGTCCAAATTGACCGGGTTGCCAGATAAACAAGCCGTCCAAATTGACCCCCAAGGTTCTAATGGTTCTAGGTTTTCGGTTTCTAGTTCGTGTTCTCCGTCTCCGTCTGCTGGGTTTTCGAGTTTTTGTAGCGAGTCTAGTGGCCAAGAGCCAGTGGCGGGCAAATCAAAAGAAGTTGGAAAAACTGAAAACCGAAAACCTCAAACCGTAGAACCAAAACCTTCCCCAGAACCTACGCCCAATCTCCTTGCCCAAAGGAAAGGGAAGACATGCCCAGACTGCAAGGAGCCCATGAGTAGGGACGTGAACCACTTCCTGAATTGCCCCGTGGCCAAGGGTCGTTCCACCTTGGAGGAGTACGCTGGCGACATGCTCCCGATCCCCGACCCCAACAGCTATGGCGGTGGAGTGATGCCCATTAACCCTGATGGGTCTATAGACATGGACAAATGGGCCTATGGTAGAGAAGCACGACAACCCGTGGAGGAGAGAGCGGAACAGAAAAGCGTCAAGAGCATCGCAGAGGAAGGGAGACCAAGAACAACAACAACCCCCTCTGCCCGACCCCCCGTTGCGCCCGCCCCCCAGCCGCAAGACGAGCATTGCGAGTTTTGCCAAGGACGTTGCAGTTGCAACGACCCGGCTCCACCACAGGATGAACGGCCAACGAGTATTGCTACATAGGAGAGTTTTTATGGAATTCATTCGCGCCAAATGCCTTTTCCCCCCGTTGTCCGGCAATGGCCTGCCCCAGCGCCACAGGGTATTGCTCCTATCACGACTTGCAGCGAACCCCATTGGGTCAGAGGCCGAGGCGACAGGCAACGCCTCCACCTGACTTGCATCCTTGGTTGAAGGATGCCGAACCCGTTACGGAGATGGTGCAATGAACCATTGCCATTTATGTCAGGCACCAAGGGCGATACCCTCTGCGGTCAACCCGCCGCCGGCCCTTCAACGATGGTGGAGCAGGCGCTCGAACGGAGTAGTTTTCTTTCCGCAGTGACAGAGCATGACACTCAGGATGATCAAGCTGACCTCCTCAGATCGAGTCGCACCGAATAACCCAACTCATGGCCGCGGCATGCGTCCGTCGTCAAGCGCGTCCATGGAAGCCACAAGTGGAACCGATTCGCTGGTTCCGCCGTGCCGCTCATCGCATCAACTTCTTTCTGGAGATGACTCCGGAGCCGCTTTTGAAGGATATTTGCGGAACTCTTCAAGAACAATCCAAGGACTTTCAAACCCGCTTGTAGAGGGCGCAAATCAACGCTGTGCCTCGAACGACAGGTGAATGATTTGCGGATGCCACTGGCAAAATCGATGGCTCCCCGAGTTGGCGAACCGAGAGTTTCTGGCGCAAAGCGGGCATCGGCAATTAATTTCTGGAGGAAATAAATAAATGCGAGCTAGACCAGAGGTGATGCGAGTTCTGCTGGCAAAACGCATGAGGAGATGGTACTCAATCGCTCGTTGCCCGCTGATCGACCTAAAGTGTAAACCTGCACGCGCACGACGCAACTGCCTACGATTGATGTCCAAACATCCCGACATTGCGAAGGCCCTAAAAATTGATGTGGTCTCGCTGTACCAGTGATGCCAACGATTTTGGGTGCCCTATTCAGCCGCCCGGTCGTTGCGGGAAAGCCAGTTCGGAAAGCCAAGCAGATACAATGTTGGCGAGGTTATAAAGCGGGTGAACGTAGAAAAAGCCAGCCGATGGCCCAACGTTGCCGACCGCATATTGCCATCGTCTATTTTCTTGATTTGCAGCCTGCTTCTTTTTGAGCCTCCATTCTTCGCCTTCAACAGCGCCAGCAAACGGTTCCAGATCGTTACTTTCTTCGGCCTTCCCTTGCTCTTTTCTGCGCTTGCGGTCCTGTCCCGAAAGAGTCGGCGCTTCATGCCATATTGGCCGGCATTTTGCTCATTCATCGTCGTCTCTGTCTCGCTCTTACTGATGTGGCTGCTGGACGATTTTCCGAGGCGCTGGCTGGGCTTTGATCCAAAAGAACCACCCGGCAGAGCCGTCATCAAGGTTACTGATGCGGTCATCCTGCTGCTTACGGTCATCGTTCTTGGCACGCTGCTCCGGATTGATTTTGATTCCATCTACCTCCGAAAAGGGACAAAGCCACGCTTAGGACTCGCGATTGGGTTCGCAGGCTTTGCGCTGATGGCGGTTTTTGCGGTCGTTGAGGCCCACGGCATGGGGATCACGAATCGCCGTATTCTCGGCTGGCTGCCGTGGATTCTCAGTTTCGTCCTAGCCAATGGATTCTTTGAGGAACTGATGTATAGAGGACTTTTCCTCAGGAAATTCGAACCGCTGCTGGGGGCGAGTTTGGCAAACCTTCTTATCGCGCTCGTATTCGCCGTTGGCCATGCCGGGGTAACGTATTCGGAGGACGTTCTCGTTTTTGCAGCAATCACCTTCGTCTTTGCGCTGATCTGGGGCTATCTCATGCAAAAGACCGGAACGCTGTGGGGTTCGGCGTTATTTCATGCAGGTGCTGATGCGCTGATCATCATCGGTATGTTTTCGGGCGTAAAGACCTAAGACGGTTGTTCCACAGTCTCACTTGGACAAACTCAACTGGCGAAATAGTCCGCCGTGAAGGGCGCTGGACTTCAGCGGATGCAACTCCCGCCTCTGCCTTCCGGCCTGCGCCCGATGGCAAATTGAACTCGGTTGTTTCGAAAAGCACAGTTTTTCGGGATTTCCCTGCGACTAGCCGAGGGTAGCAGTTTCATTGCCGGGGTGATCGTAAGGGTTTTTTTGCAGCAGTTGTCCCTTAGGGTTAGTATCATTCGCGGAGTTGGGCTCGAATTCGGTGTCCATGCTGGACGCGACGAATCGGACCGAAGTCGCTTCATGAATTAGGAGAGACAATGAAAACTAAGTTGAGTTGTTCATCTATCATTTTCACCGCATGTCTCTCAGCTTTGCTGGGTCTGACGACCCCACGCACCTTTGCGCAGGTTGAGCCCATCATCGACATGCACCTACATGCCTTGCATGCGAATGACTTGGGGCCGCCGCCTCTTTCCCTCTGCGCCCCTTTTCGAGTTTGGCCCGTCAAAGATGCGAAGGAGGATGGGGATGCATACTATGTGCGCGTTCAGGTAAAACCAGACTGCGATTCTCCATTGCGTTCTCCCTTGACGGATGACGAACTCATGCGCCGCACGATTGACATCCTCCGGGCGCGAAGTGTAGTTGCTGTCACCGCTGGCGATCTTGATATGGTGGAGAAATGGAAGCAAGCTGGCGGCGACCACATTCTCCCCGCCACACCATTCGACCCGGAGTCGGGCAAGCCAACTGTCGAGGAACTGCGGCAACTGGTCAAGAGCAAACGCATAGTTGCGTTTTCCGAAGTCAGTTCTCAATACGAGGGCATTTCCGTCACTGATCCGCGAATGGAACCTTATTTTGCGCTTGCGGAGGAGTTGGACGTTCCTGTGGGCATTCACATGGGACCCGGGCCGCCGGGTGCACCCTACGTCATGGCTCCGAACTACCGAATGCGGCTCTCCAGTCTCCTCTCGCTCGAAGATGTTCTCGTGCGCCATCCCAAGCTCCGCGTCTGGGCCATGCACGCGGGCTGGCCGCTGGCGGATGACGCGATTGCCGCACTTTATGCCCATCCCCAGCTTTATGTGGATGTGGGCATCATCTCTTATGCATTTCCGCGCAAGCAGTTTTACGATTATCTGCAACGTCTAATTGATGCGGGTTTTGAGAACCGAATAATGTTCGGTTCCGACGAAATGGTTTGGCCAGATGCCGAATCCGCGGCCATCGACACCATTCAGAAAGCACCGTCGCTCACTGCCGCTCAAAAGCGCGACATTTTATATAACAATGCCGCACGATTTCTTCGTCTGAAGCCATAAAGGTTCTGACAAAGTCTCCAAGGAGGCGAGCCATGAAACGAAGGCGGATTATCCGAGCGTTGATGCTGACTGGCTCTACCATAGTTCTTACCCTGATCACTGCTGGATGTGGCGAGCAGCGCAAAGTTGACCTTTCGGCTGAGGAAGCAGCCATACGTCGTACTGATGCTGATTGGCTGGCCGCCGCTTCTGCGCATGACCTGAATCGAGTGCTTCCGTTTTGGGCCGATGATGCGACCATTGTCACTCCGGGCATGCCTCCCATAGTCGGCAAGGACGCGATCCGTAAGTACGTTTCTGGCGCATTCGCTACGCCGGGATTTTCGATCACTTGGAAGACTGAGAAGGTGGAGGTCTCCCAGTCTGGTGATTTGGCGTACTCCACTGGGACTGACCGAATATCTTTAAACACTCCGGATGGTAAGTCTGTGACCGAGGAGAATAGAGGAGTGGCGATCTGGAAGAAGCAGGTCGATGGTTCTTGGAGGGTCGTTTTGGACATGGGGAGCCCTTCTGCGTCCGCAAATGCGAAGTGACTTGTCGAAGCGTCTGCTCATTCCACGTGCTCTGGCTAGAGCGGATGGTCGCCGCATTCAGATTGGTATGGGAATTGACTCGGCGTCTTCGCGGGCAAGGTTGTAAGCGCAAAAACCTGTTTACGTGTGGACCGCGTGGTTTGCCCACGACAGCGCAATGCTGGCGACGTAGCAGGCCAAAGAAATGCTGATGCCTCTGAGAGGCCCGCTGAAGAAATAAACCTTGCAGAGCAAAGCCAGACCACCAAGCATTGCCAGCCCGACAACGAGCAGGAAGGGTGAACGAAAGAGGAGTTGGCCGTGAGCCAGTGCGAGATAACCGAAAACCAAGCCGAATAAAATAAGTCCCATGCTGTGGCTGGCATTGAAGCCGACCCAACATCGCCACATCGTTGTTTCTTTCGTAATGACAGGCGAAATCTGGCTCATGCTGATTTGCAAGGCGGGATCACGGGGCGTGAGGTTTGGCCCCCAAAACGTATAGACGAGGTGAACGACTCCGAGCGTAAAGACAATGCGCACTAAAAACCATGAGAATCCTTGCGGCCAAGATGATCTTCCTTTTTTGTGGGCCTAACGCTTGAGGCTTGTTTCCAGATTGAACGTCGAACGCTTCTCTCGATCCGCGAACCCCTCCAATAACCGATGTCCTCAGGACGTTGAAGGCGGCACTAGCTCTGAATCCGAGGTCCGCCTTCGGCTTCATCTCGGCAGCAAACGCCGAAATGCTGCCACAACCGAAACCAAGGGCTGTGCGCGAGCATTTCGTCATGTCTGCGATTGGCAGCCGAGATGTCGGTTGCGCTGAGTGGCCGAATATCCGGCGCTTCGAACATCTCCTGAAGCTGCTCGATGTCGTTAATGATGCGCTCAACGTCCATGCGTCACAATCATCGGGTACGAATCAGGGTACCGTCAACCTGAAACGGCAACCGGATGTGTGACGTTAGTGTGGCCTTGACCTGAATCCACCATAGGTCAAGTAGAAGCCGAGGACGAGCGAAATAGCTGAGTACACATAAAAAAGTTGTCGATAGTGAAGCTGCCCAAGGAAAAGTCCGGCTTCCATCTCATGCGGCAGGAACAAGAAGAATAGGCCCTTGGCGAGCGCCATCCAACCGACGAGGGTGACCACAATCGCAAGTGCACCGCCCGACCACTCATTGTGCGCGAGAACCAGCGCCAGCCCAGCCGCCAGCGTGATTACGCCAAGGATCAACGTCATCACTGGATTCTGAAGAAGGGCGGTCACCGTCTCCACGGTTGCTTGCCCACGGATCATCATGGATAGCCCGATGAGAATGCAGTACAGCCCGATCAGTCTGCTCAAAAACAGTGTACGAGGCGACATGGTGTCCTCCCCTCACGTAGTCAGGTGAAGCAACGACAAAGAAAAACCGATCATCCTCGCGCCCGTGATGCCCTGCTTTTTATCAAGGGAATGTAGAATGCCAGAAAAGTCGCAGCGAGCAATCCAATGAGAACTGCGCCCAATAGAGTCTGTGGCGCAATGGTCTCACTGACTGGTCGGTAGCGGATAATGAAATAGGAGTCCATCCAGATGAGAATGCTGCTCACCAGACCCGGCGAATATTCGCGGAAGTGGATAGCCCACCACACATGCCAAAAGCCATTACAAAGGCGCTCTATCGCCCATGCGAGCGGAAGCATGAGCCAGTTTCCGCCACGAAGATCATAGGCGACTACACTACCGATCATGATTACGAAGTAGCCTGTGTTAAACCAGAAAAACTTCTTCCAAGAATATTCCGGCCACCAATGCTGCTGAACCTTCTCGACGAAGCTGCCACCGAGCAGGGATTCATCAATCACATGGATGACATAGGCAGCGACCATGAACCAGAAAGAGAAGATCAGCGGAAGGCTCATGCTGTCGTGGCTTCTCATTCACTCACCTTTGCCATCACGAATGTCACACTGCCTCCGAACATTTCAAGTCAGGAGCCGATGAAATCCCACTCCATTCCACAACTGAACGTCCCTACTTTTCGATGTCGAAATAAATCTTCGTTGTGGTCCGGTATTTGACTATCTTCTTACCGTCCAATTCCATTTCCAGTTCGGCCACCCGCGCCCACTTCATGCCCCGAACGGTCTTTGCGGCTTCTGCCACGGCGTTTTCCGCTGCTTTGGCAAAACTCTCTTTGGAGGTTCCAACTACATCGATAACCTTTTGAGCCATTGCGGTTCTCCTTTGATTTTGACGCAGTTCGGATTGTACCGCTGGGTCGAAAGCAACTTTGCCGCAAAACTTCGTGATTGTGAAAGGAGAGATTCAAAACGCCCGCTTTGTAGCGGCCAGTGAGAGCGGCGGCACCCCTCCGGTGACGCTAGAATGTGGGTTGATGTTTAAGGTCGCTAGCTGGAATTTGAATTCGGTTCGCTCTCGGCTGACCCATGTCACGACATGGATGAAAGCTCGCGAGCCGGATGTGTTGTTGCTACAAGAATTGAAAGGCACCGAATTCCCGTCCGAAACCTTCCGGTCGCTCGGCTATGAGAGCGTTGCGGTGACGCAGAAGGCCTATAACGGGGTTGCCATTCTGTCACGACATCCGATGAAGACGATTGCCAAGGCCCTCGTCGGGGACGATTCCGACAGCCATGCGCGGTTCTTGGAGGTAATCATCAAGGGCATCCGCATCGTCAATATTTACCTTCCCAATGGCAATCCCGTAGGGAGTGACAAGTTTGCGTACAAGTTAGCTTGGATGGATCGACTGAGCCAGCAAATGATTCGATGGAAGCAGGACGATGTTGTGCCGACGCTAATAGGCGGCGACTTCAACGTGATTCCTGAGGATATCGACTGTCACAAACCGTCATCGTGGGAGCACGATGCTTTGTTTCAGCCGGAGCCGCGAGCCCGATATCGTGCGATGTTGGAACTGGGCTATACGGATGCGTTCCGGTCGTTGCACGTGGGCGAAGTCGGGCATTTCACATTTTGGGATTACTTTCGGCAGGCGTTCCAAAACAACCGAGGCATACGAATCGATCACTTCTTGTTGTCCCCAACGCTCGCAGATCGACTCGAAGGCTGCGAGATCGACAAAGGGCCGAGAGCGCAGGAAAAGCCCTCTGACCACACCCCAATAATCGTGACGCTATCCGATCTGCCATAATCTGCCAGCCCGGACGCTACCGATTGTCTCGGACGAAGCCGCAAACGTGGCGTACCCGGTTAGGTCAACGAACGGAATATTCGATCGAATTCATCCTGTCGTGGAGAGATTTTGCCTATTGAGTGGGCAAATCTGCACGCTTTCTTCTAGAAATTCCAGCGTTGCCCAGAAAGCAATGACTCATCTTGCACAAAACAAAAGAATGGTATGGGCCGTGCTCCAGTCGTAGGCAGAACAGCGCCTTATAGAACAACGCTGGGAGGAAGTCATGCTGAATGTGACCGTTGCAAACATAGGTGAATTAGCGGTCGTTGGGTGCGAGGGCAGAATTATCCAGAGCGAATCCTCTTATAAGTTGCGCGAAGCAGTGACTTCGCAGTCAGACGCCCGGATTATCGTCGTTGAACTCTCGGAAGTGCGTGCCATCGGAGGTGGCGGTCTTGGCATGCTCGCGTTTCTGCAACGATGGGCGCGGGAACACAACATCCGGTTCCTGCTATTCCATCCTTCCAAGGCAGTCGAGAGCCAACTAAAACATGCCGGATCAATCGCAGAGTTCTACATCGCTTCCCTCGAAGAAATGAGGGCTCTTCTGGCCTATGCCAACAGCCGATACGCGCTGGCTGCTTAAATCGTTAGCCTTAATACTCCGCTCTCAGCAAACACTACAGCAACGCCCGCCGTTTGCTTGGCTGAGCAAATTTGCCAGCCAGCAGCCAAGACCGCCGTCACACGGGGCGCTCAGGTTGCGCTGGATTTTAACGCCCCTCAATCTTCCTCTTTTTTTGAAGGCTCGTTACGCGGTTGGGCAACCTCATCGGCGGCTTTCGTTTCGGCGCATTCAGCCTTTTCGTCGTAATCGCAGACGCGGCCGGGATGGGGCTTGCTTGCATTTCTGGCATAGTTGAGTAGCCATTCTTCCACTTCCTCCGATTCGCGGAAATTCGTATCGAAGATGCGACCTGACGGTTTGCTCGCATCTTCACCTTACGTTGTATTTCTAGTGAGGTATGGTCAGAAGCGACCACTTTGGCAAAGTATGCATTCCTGACGGGCTTCTGGTTTGTGCCGCAGGTCTTAGCGGTCACTGCCCCACCGTCAGTGCGCCGCGCAGGCGCGGTTCAAAGAGGCAACCGTAGGTCTGGCACCCATACCCCGACAGTTCAAAATTGACCAGTTTCTCAAACGGTCTAAGGCTATCGTGTAGGGATTGGAAGACCGAGGCGGTGGTGTGAACCGGGCGGAGGTCAGATCATTCATCGATTTTGCAGTTTCTGACAACCTTTTCGCGGTTCGCATTGTTTCGCCTTGAGTGCCTAAGTGCAGCCAGTTCCCCCGCTCCCGCTCCAGCGGCTTTGCACTCTCGCCACAACATCAATACTGGTCGCGCAGGTTCTTGTGTTGCCTTACCAACGGAGCCCCGCAATGACACGAATTCTGATTGCAGACGACAGTCAGCCCGTTCGATGCGGGCTGCGCACTTTGCTGGGACTGAATGCAGATTGGGAGGTTTGTGGCGAAGCCGTGGATGGTGCCGATGCCGTTGAAAAGGCAGACCAACTTGCTCCCGACCTCATATTGATGGACTTCTCGATGCCGCAGATGGATGGGGTACAAGCAGCCCGGAAAATCGCCGAATCTGGCAGGGACATCCCGATCCTGCTCTTCAGTCTGAATCTCTCGCCTCAACTCATGGAATTGGCACGCAACGCTGGTTTACGGGGTGCGATTCCAAAGTCGGAAATCAGCAAGTTGCCATATGCGATCAGGGCGATTCAGCGCGGCGAGACCTTCTTCTATTCGACCTAAACGGGGGGGTGAGGAGTGGACATCCTGCCAGTGATGAAGATCGGGCCCAATTCCAGAACATAAAAACGGGCGACATCAAAACTGGCTCAGAGAACAAGATCGGGAACTCACAATCAAACGCGAGCGGAGATGAAAGGCATCAGGTGTCAGATGCAGGAACAGACGGTCTTCAGAGTCGGTGAACGCTCCGAAAGCTTTAATCATCTAAGTATTCGCCAGCACCAGCCTACAGTCTGCGTTCGAAAGCTGGGCGGGAGAGGTCAACAATATGCCCGTACACCACGTTATTGCTGCGAAAGCTACGCACTCCTTCATTCAGTGGATAGTACATGTGTTCACTGCTGCGGCCACCAAGCAGATCGCAATGGGAGTGGCGGTGCGCGTCGGTACAGATTGCGTCAACGAGATTAGGGAACACTTGCGGCACCACAATGGAAATATTGAATCTGCGGCTAGCAATATGATCTCCGAGTACTTAAGTCTATCCAAAGAAGTTCCTCGCCTGCGCAATCAGTTGGAAAAGGAACAGTCTGAACGGCGGGAGGAATGTTCGGCGTGGGAAACTGAGAAGGACGGGTTAATAAAGCAGAGGGATGAATGGAAAGGGACAAGCAAAAAATACAAGTACGCTTTAGCGTCCGCAGGCGTCTTGTCGTTTGGCCTGTTGCTAGCGGTTGTTAGATTGATAGCGACGTGCGGCGTACATGTGATTAAGTAACCACAGAGAATCAAAGCCGCTCCAAAGGAACCCGCGGCTACTCCAGCGGGTACTAGGGACTAGGTTCGGCAGCAAACCCCATACTGCTGCCAGCGCCGGGACCCCGGACTGTGCGCAAGCACTTTGTCCTTGCCTTCGATTGGCAGCAGAGATGTTACTTCGGCTGCGATTCGGGTTTCTCCTGCTTTGGTGCGGGCATTTGCGCCTGCTCGCTGCTGGGGGGCACGACGTTCTTGATCCTCATGTAGGTCACAAGGTTTCCGTAGTGTTCCCAGTTGTGTACGTTGTTGAAGTTCAATGCGCCCAGCCTCGGCGTGTCTGTTCCGAACAGCTTCACTGTTTGACCTCCAGATGCGTCGGTCATGGCATCGTAGGCCTTGTCGCAGTAGGCGAATGCAGTCTTAAGGGCGGCGATCAGATCGGCCTTCGAGGTCTTGGTCTGCTCAATCTTCGGCTCTGGGTTCTGCTCGTCCAGCACTTTGGAACAGAACAAGTATTGAGCGTCGGCGAGATGTCCAATGATTTGTCCATACGTGCGTACCGTATCCACGGGCCTGAAGCTGTAGTTCTCTTCAGGCATTTTTTCAGCCGAGCGAAGCAGCATGCCCTTCTGGAATCCGTAGACGCCCTTAGTGAATGCGCTCAGCGGACTGACCGAAGGCTGCTTTTCCTGAGCAATGGCGGGCAGAACAAAAATAGAAAGCAGAACTGTGACCAGAAGACTTTGCATGGGTTTCTCCTATTCGATTTGGTATGCAAGGGTAGCAGAAAACCCGAAGTGGCTTGTTAGCGGACAGGAGGGCCAACCGAAGCGAAAAACTGTTTGATCTGCACCCAATATCTTCTGACGACGTAATCCGTGCTTATGTGCCCGCCGCGACTCAGGGATTTCAACGTGGCTCCCGTAAGTTCCGCGAACAGTCTGGTGCGCTCATAAGGAACGTTCGGATCGTCCTTGGCGTGGAACATCAGCACCTTGGAACCCTCGACTTCCTTCCTGTGGTGCCAAGGATTGTAGAACGTGCCGCTCCGCAACTTCTCCCAATTCGCATCCGAGAGCCGATATGCATTCCCGAACGCTTCACGGATGTACTCAGCGTAGTTTGCATTCGCGGTCTCGGCTTTCTCAGCCGCATCCAGAATGCTCCAGTCCACGACCGAGCAGTTCGCGACCACCCGGTTCACTCGTGGATCGAGAGACAACAGGATTGCCGCCGCTCCCCCGAAACTTCCCCCAATGACGAAAATTTGATTCGGTGCGAGTCGGAAACGCTGACCGAACGCAATTTCTTTCAGTTCCTTAGGCAATTCACCGATGATGTCGAGGATGTCTTCATGGGGAGACCGCCCCAGAAACTCACCTCCGCTCTCCCATGCTCCCCGATAGCGCGGATAGATGACCCAGAAACCCTTGCCAGCGAGGAATTCTGATAGCGATTGCTTGCGAGGAATCGACGGCATGCCGTCGCACAAGATGATGAGCTTCTGCTTTTTCCTCGGTCGCGAGGGAGGCAAAAATTCTGCGATGATCTCGTTCTTGAATCGGGTTCGGAACATGTCTAGGCATTATCGCTTACCGATTGCTCAAGCACGAGGATCATCCACGTGGCCAACGACGATGCGGCATGTCCTAAGCCCATGGAACTCGGGGGAGATTCAAACGCCTGTTCTTGTAGCCCAGTTGAGAGCGGTGGTACACCATGCTCCGCGTCCGTGGAACTCGCCCAGATTCAGTATCGGCTCTTCCGATAGAATGCTGGCCAATGGAGTTGTATCCACTGTTCGTTCACCGAGGACAAAACATGCATTCCATCTCCTGCCTTTTGGTTGCACTCTGCCTGTCTGCCAGCATGATCCGTGCTCAAGACCAGCCGAAGTTCTCACCCGCTCAACAGGAAGTGCTGGATGCCTACAAAGCGCGAGTGGAGGCTGGCGAGAAGCGGGATTATACGACGTGGTCTCGCCTCGTAGCGGATGACTGCATATACAGCACCGATGACGGCGAACTTTATACCAATGTGAAGGCTCACACATTGGAACGCTGGAAGCTGCCCCACGAGTATGACAACGGGGTCAATCCGCGTGACTACGTCATCCACGTGTACGACAAAACAGCAGTGATGAATTTCCGACTTACTGTGCACGAGCAGTTTACAGATGCCGACATCATCAGCGAACAACGTTACACCGAGACCTATATCAAGCAAAACGGCTCATGGCTGCTCATTGCGAAGCAGTGGGGTAATCTGCCCGTAAACTTCCACAAGCCTGTTGCCGTCAATGGCAGTCTTTATAAAGATTATGTCGGTGAATATCAGTGGCGTCCCTTTGGTGTCGTGGAAACCGTCTCGCTGAGGAGCGGGAAACTATGGTCGCAGTTCGGAAAGGACGAGGACGAATACTTACCCTTGGGTTCTGAGACGTTCTTCGTCAAGAGCGACATAGGAAGTGTAACGTTTGTCAGGGACGCTCAGGGCCTTGTCACGGGCTTCACCTATCACCGCTGGGACGGACAAGAAATCCACGTCAAGAAGATCAAGTGAGCAGGCAAATCTCCAGAAATGACCTCGGTACTACAAATCGCATCGTCAGATGCTACCCGGCGAATCCAACGGGTGCAAGCTTTAACAATCGCATGGATGAGCGTAGAGGCTGTGGTATCCCTCTTCGCAGCTTGGCGGGCGAGTAGCCCGGCGCTGCTAGCCTTCGGTGGCGACAGCGCCATCGAACTCTTCTCTGCGATGGTCGTGCTGTGGAGATTTCGGGGAAGTGTAGAACACGAGCACGCAGAGAAGCAGGCTGCCCGTGTCGCAGGAGCCTTGTTGTTCGCGCTGGCTGGCTTCGTCGCGGTCACTTCGGTTACGAGCCTGCTGGGCTATGGCGAACCCAAACCAACGTTTCTGGGCATCGCCATTTTGATCGCAGCCGCCGCCGTCATGCCGTGGCTTGCCAGAGAGAAGCGCCGTCTGTCAGGGGCTACAGGCAGTGCTGCCTTGAGGGCGGACGCCGCTCAGTCGGCGCTGTGCGCTTACCTCTCTCTCATCGCGTTGGCGGGACTGGCTATCACCGCGATCTGGCACGTAAGGTGGGCAGACCCCGCTTCGGCTTTGGTGGTTCTGCCGCTCATCGTTTGGGAGGGTCGAGAAGCCATGCGCGGAAAAGCCTGCGGCTGTTGCTAGTTTGCCCTACGCCCATGCCAATGCGTGGCTGCCGGGCAGCTTGCATTCACATTATGCCCCAAGTAGCATTTGTTCTCAAACGCTAGGGCAGTCTGTGCCGTTACGCCGAGGACACCAGTCATGCGCAGGATCACTCCAGATTCGCGACGATATATTCTGGCGGTTCTCGCTGCGCTGGTCGCGCTTTTCTTGCGGAAGACGCTTTCACCGTTGCTCGGAGCCAGCAACCCCTACCACACAGTCTGGTTAGCTATCGTCTTTTCGGCTTGGTATTGCGGAATAGGTCCATCTGTTGTCACGGCGCTCCTAAGCGTCGTTGGGGTCTGGTACCTGTTCCTTTCACCGTCCCATTCGGTTGCTCTCGCAAATCCTAGAGCCGAAATCTCAGGGATGGTTGGTTTCTTGGTTTTCTCAGGTTTCATCATTGCTCTTGGCGAGGCAAACCGTCGATCCAAAGCGCGATCAGAACGGGAAGTTGCCCAGCGCAAGCAAATCGAAGATGAACTGCGGAGCACACAAGCGCAGCTTGAGAGTCGAGTTCAAGAGCGCACAGCGGAACTGGAGCAAAATGTCGCTGAGACAAGAGAGAAGGCCGCCCTCCTAGACTTGGCGAATGATGCAATTTTTGTAAAGAGCTTGGATGGCGCAATTTCTTATTGGAATCAAGGAGCGGAGAGATTGTACGGCTGGAGCAAGGAGGAGGCTATCGGTCGCACATCGCACGAATTACTCAGCACTGAGTTTCCGATTCCGCTGGTGGAAATCGAAAGCAGAGATTTCTGGGAAGGCGAGCTTCGCCACACAAGGCGGGACGGTGTTCAGATCGTGGTTGCAAGCCGCTGGACTACAGTGCGGGATAAGGACGGTAATCCTCTCGCTTGGCTGGAAATCAACACGGACATAACCGCTCGCAAACGTGCCGAAGAAGCCGCTCGCAGCCTCAGTGGTCGAATTCTTACCTTGCAGGATCAGGAACGACGCAAGATCGCAAGAGGGCTGCATGACAGTCTCGGTCAATACCTCGCCAGCCTCAAAATGAATCTCGACATCCTACCAACGGCAGACGGTAACAGGGAAAAGCTGGCTTCCGAATGCTCCGAGATTGTAGAGAAATGTTTGACTGAAACCCGCACCATCTCTCATCTGCTCCATCCCCCGTTGCTGGACGAAGCAGGATTTGGCTCAGCGGCTCGATGGCTCACTGACGGCTTCTCTCAGCGCAGCGGCATCAAGGTAAACATCAACCTGCCAGCAAAGCTGGATCGGCTGCACAAAGATGTTGAGATCGCCTTGTTCCGTGCTTTACAGGAGGGTCTGACCAACGTGCATCGGCACTCAGGTGCGTCAGCAGTGGACATTTGTGTTCACGTGGACACTGAGCAGGTGCATTTGGAAATTAGTGACAACGGGCGGGGCATTCCGAAAAAGCAATTGGCTCAACTTACCAATGGAAACGGTGCCCTGAGCGTCGGTATAGCCGGAATGCGAGAACGTGTGCGCGAATTGCGCGGAACATTTGAGATTAAGTCTGACAGGACAGGTACGAGAGTGATCCTCGCCATCCCCTTGCTCCAGCGCGAATCAGCCGCTTCAGCACGGGATGAGAAATCTACGCAAACCGTTTCTGCTTCATAAAGGTACCTAGTGCGATAGGCGACCTGAACGCCTCCGAATCCTCGAATCGTGGTGGTATCGTAAGCGGTTATCGACGGATGTTCTAGAGTCCTAGAGGCAGCATTCGCGAATGTCGAAGATTTACCTATCGCCGTACACTTCCACTCTGTTAGCTGACGAGGAAGTCAGCGGTTGTGCCAAATCGTTTGCTCCGCTCCACACCGCCTTGGGGAAACGCGAGTGGCCCTACGACTCCGGCGATGACCCATCCTTCTTCTGCCGCCGCAACCTGCACGGAGCCCTCACGTGGGGCGTCTGTCGTGCCGACGTTCGAAACCAAGTCAATCCGGGGGACGTGGTGGTCTTTTTTTCGTTCACGAAGATCGACGAGCAGGTTGAGTATCGGCTTTCTGCAATCGCCAGTGTCGAGAGGAAAATTCGGCAAAGCGACATCTTCTCGAATCCTTCGTACAAGGACTACAGCCGCTATCTGAATCTGCTCGTGCGACCGACCGATGAGGCTGGAAAAGTGTGGGAGCACTACGAGCCCGGTTCGCCTGAGCAAGACTGGCACAAGGACTGGCTCCATCGAATTGTGCCCCACAAACTCTTCTCGAAGGATGAGTTGAAGCGTGAGGCCGCGAAGAACTCCGTCTCTCTGGACTCGTACATCGACGGGAAGCAGTTCAGATTCGGATACAACTACTTGCTGTTTTCTGGCGACTCAAGCCAAACGATTGTTTTGGAACATCCTCCAACAGTCGCACACTCCAAGCCGCCAAAAGCGGAAGTCTGGAGCGACGACAAATTGAGCCGCGAGGTTTTCAGGCGAACCATTGCAGAAGCCCAACCAGACGGGGTGAAACGCTCGCTCAGGCTGGACAACAAAGTTCAACAGCCCCACTCGCCGCCGATTAGATGGGAGCCCAAGAAGAAGTCAGTGGAAGAATGGCGAAATGAGTTCATCGGTTTCCTTCTAACCGAGGGATTGGGCCGATGCTGAATCGGGGTTTGCCCGCAGTCGTCTACCATGCCGATTGGGGGAGCAATCCGAGAAAGCGATGGTTGGCAAGAGCGGTTCTCGAAGGGAGTCAATACACCGCACACTCCCCAGAGCCAGTTGGTGACCACACGACCCTGATCGGTCGTGCGAGAGCGAACCTCGGACGGGGCTCGGTAATTCTCGGTTTCGACTTTCCGATTGGAATCCCCGCTTCGTATGCACGGCTCATTGGGGCTACGGAATTCAAATCCTTCCTCTCGCAACTGGGACGCGGGAAGCTTACAGACTTCTACCGTGTTTGCTCAGACGCCTTGGAGATAACGAAGTACCGCCCGTTCTACCCGTACAAGCCGGGCGGCAAGAAGCAGAAGCATTTGCTCGACGCTCTGCAAGTCGCCCACATAGATGACCTTCGGCGGAAGTGCGAACTTGGACGCGACGGCAGAAAGGCAGCGTGCCCATTATTCTGGACGCTCGGGGCGAATCAAGTGGGCAGAGCGGCGATCATCGGCTGGCGAGATGTGCTCGCTCCCGCCTTGGGCAATGACAAGTCCGTAGTGCTGTGGCCGTTCGACGGCTCCCTCGATGCATTGTTGAAGGCGGGAAACGTCGTCATCGTGGAGACCTATCCAGCGGAGTGTTACGGTTGGTTTTTTCAGAGCGGCATAAAAGGCAAAGGGGATGCCGAGGTCAGAAAGAAAGCAGGTAGTGCTCTGCTCGACTGGGCAGGAAAAGCGAACGTCAAACTCGATCCTGACGTGACGCACACCATCGAGCAGGGCTTCCCAGATGGAGATGATGCGTTCGACGCTACCGTAGGACTCTTTGGAATCCTTGAGGTCCTGCTCAGGAGGCGGACAGCGGGCGATCCGAACGAAGGAAGCGTCAGGAAGCTGGAGGGCTGGATTCTGGGCCAACAATCGGGTTCTGGCGGATAAGCCTGAAGGAGTTGCCGTAGCATGAAAAGTCATGAGCAGGGTCAGATAGCTTCCCCATTCCCTTACGAAGTGTTGACCGCGACGGAACTTTCCCAGCGGTTGAAGGTCAAGGAAAGCTGGATCATTGACCAGAGCAAACCCTCGCGGACTGCCGATCCGATCCCGATCTTCAGGCTGGGCAAGCATCGTCGCTACCTTTGGGGTTCGCCAGCGCTTAGCGCGTGGCTCGGTCGTCGCAGCGGGGTCCCTGCTCCGACTTCCCGAAAGCGAGGGTAGCAGGGTGACAGAAGATTGACGCGGGTTTCGAGCGGGGATCGGTAGTGGTGAACGGCTGATCCGCATCAGCATCGATTTTTCCACGGTTTACGGAAATTTCGGCTGCCCGTTTGAGCGTTCTTCACACACCCAACGCTGGCGGCTCAAATCCGCCTGTCGGACTTGGAGGCGGCAGAATCAGGGAGATACGACGCTTGACTGGCAATCTGTATCGAAACGGGAGGGCGGGCGGCTTCGGTGCATTGCAAGCCCCCGCAACCAACCTATCTTACTGAATCATCTGGGTCAGCGCGTTCGGCGCTGGCCTTTCTTCTGGTTCATTCCGTGCAGTAGCGTGCAGAATTTTCCCAAGTTCGTCTGCAATTCTGCGTTCGTCTGCCGTAACCGCGTGCGTGTAATTCATCGTCGTTTGCGCCTCAGCATGGCCCAGCCGATTAAGCCGGACTGCCATTGGCGCACCGATCTGATCGAGCAGCGTTGCATTGCCATGCCGGAACGCATGGAAGCCACACCGCGGGATTCCCAGCCTCTTGAGCAGAGGATGGAATTTGCGCTTGCGAACTAGGCTGTGATCCCAGGGAGTGCCGTTCTGAGTCGAAAATAGCAGCCCCAGAGGGTTTGGTCGCCAGGTTCGCAGGAATGCGCGCAAGTGCTCCACCAATTCCGCTGAGATCGGGAACCGGCGATTGCCCTTACGGGATTTCACCGTCTGAATCTGCCCCCGCCACACGCTCTGGTGAACGTGGATAAGAGCATTTTCCAAATCGAGGTCGGCAATCCGAAGACCGCAAATTTCGCCACCTCGAATTCCGGTTTCGGCCAGAATTGAATAGAACGCCTTGTGCGGTTCATTGGCCGATCTGATGATGCGTTGCGTTTCCTCCAGAGAGAACGTGAACGTCTTTACCAGTCCACGCTTGGGAAGTACGAGCGCGTCAAACGGATCGTGAGCTACGTAGCCCCACGCGCGGGCACTATTCCACATCATGCGCAGCGTCGCGATCAAGTTCCGGATCGTCTTGGAGTTGCAGTGACAACCGGAAACAAACGCCTGCAACCGTTGTCCGTCCAGATCCTTGATGGCGCAGCTGCCCAATTGCGGCAGCAACCATCTCCGCAACTGACTGCGGGTCGAGCTTTGCGTGCTGCGTTTATGTTGAGACAAGACCGTCGGGTCCACCTCGCGCCAAAGAAGGCGAAGGAGATGAAGTCGGAATATGCATATCGTTGGTGCTACTGGACTGTGACAGGTAAAGGGGATCGAATCTCCTTCGGTCAGTTCGCGTTGTTTTTGTCAGAAAGTGATTTGCAGCAAATGCTCACGGAGGCGCGCAGCAAAGGGTGGTCGATCTGAAGCATTCTCAATGCCTCGAAGATCAACTTGTTCAAACTGGAGTGGACAAATGATCTGCAACAGGGTGTCCGCTTCTTAGATCGGCGTCCATGTTACGGACGAGTTGGATCGACTTCCAAATTCCGCCCACTCCCAGCGGAGTCTTTAGAATCAACAAGCCCGACTGTGGGGTTGAAATGGTCGTTAAACTGCAACCACTGTCAGATGCCACGAGAATTACTGGAAAAAACGCAAACAGAACTCTCGCTGCTGCAATTCGCACTGGATTTTGTCTCGGATTGCGTACATTGGATGAACGCACAAGGCCGTATCCTCTATGTCAATCAGGCATCGTGCCGCTCTTTAGAACGCTCCCGCGAGGAGCTCCTTTCCTTGTCGATCCCAGATATCGATCCGCATTTCCCGCAAGAACGTTGGAACTCGTTCTGGAAGGAACTGAAAGTCCGGGGCTCGATGACCTTCGAAACCCAGCACCGTACCCCGCTGGGACGGGACTTCCCTGTGGAAATAACCGCCAGCTACATGCAGTTCGGTGGGAACGAGTACTCTTTTTGCTTTGCGCGTGACATTTCCGAGCGCAAGCGGGGGGAAGAAGAGGTTCGAAAGAGCAACGACCTAGTACGAATGGTGCTGGATTCAGTCCCTGAAGGGGTCTACGGTATCGACGTGCAAGGCGATTGCACGTTTTGCAATCCTTCCTGCCTCCGACTCTTGGGTTATGAGGATCCTGCGGACTTGCGCGGAAAGAATATGCACGCGGTGATGCACCATACGCGGGCCGACGGAACGTCCTACCCTGTGGAGGAGTGCCACATCTATGAGGCTTTTCGCCTCGGACATGGCACGCATATCGATAACGAAGTCATCTGGCGTCGCGACGGCACCAGCTTCGCAGCCGAATACTGGTCCCAACCCATATTCCAGCAAGGAAAGAAAATCGGTGCGGTTGTCACTTTCGTGAATATCACAGAGCGAAAGCAAGGCGAGGAAGCTGTTCGCGCGTCGGAAAAGCGTTACCGGCTCCTGTTTGAGCGCAACCCGGCCGGGGTTTTTCGTACTTCACTGGACGGGCGCATCTTGGAGTGCAACCCGGCCGTGGCTCGCATGTTTGGCTGTGGCTCGCCCGAGGAAATCCTAGGCAGTCCGATTACAGATTTTTGTCATACGACTTCAGAGCGAGCAACGTTCCTGCAAAAACTCAAATCCGAGAGAACCGTCACAAACCAAGAGACGAGGTTTCGGCGTAAAAATGGTGATTCCGGCTGGGCGATGTTGAATGCAAGTATCGTCGACGACGATTCAGATACACCAGCTTTGATTGAGGGGACGTTCGTCGACATTACCGAGCGCAAAAGTGCCGAGGAACGGGTTCAATCCCTAGCCTACTTCGATGCCCTGACAGGATTAGCAAATCGTGGGCTTCTGCGGGATCGATTATCACAAGCACTTGCTGGTGCTCGCCGAAAAAAGAGTAAAGTGGCGCTGTTTTTCCTCGACCTCGACCGATTCAAGAACATCAATGACTGTCTCGGGCACTCGGTCGGCGACCTCCTCCTGCAAAATGTTGCAGAACGACTTAAAGCATGGGGGCGGGAGCAAGACACGATTGCCCGGCTCGGAGGTGACGAATTTCTCGTTGTGGTGACCGATGTAACGGACATCGCCGATGCAGCGGTTGCGGCTCAGCGGCTCATGGATGGACTGACTGCTGAAATGGCGATCGAAGGTCATGCCCTCAGCGTTAGTTGCAGCCTCGGCATTAGCATCTATCCGGAACACGGTGCAGACAGCGAAACCCTCATCAAGCATGCCGATGCCGCCATGTACATCGCCAAGGACAGCGGACGGAACAACTTTCAATTCTTTACGGCGGATATGAACGCCCAGGCGGTTGAGCGGTTGAACCTGGAGAACAACTTGCGAACGGCGCTCGACAAGAAAGAACTCTTTCTCATGTACCAACCGCAGATTGATATGGAGTCTCGAAAGATCACCGGCGTGGAAGCACTCCTTCGATGGCAACACCCGGAAATGGGCCTTGTGTCACCCGATAAATTCATCCGAGTTGCGGAAAACAGCGGGCTGATTGTCCCCATCGGTGAATGGGTGCTCAGGACGGCCTGCTCTCAGGCCCGAAAATGGCAAGATGATGGGCTTACCGCAGTGTCCGTGGCTGTCAATGTGTCGGCGGTCCAGTTTCGTCGAGAGGGATTCTCTGAACTGGTTAGGCAGGTGCTCCTCGATACCGGTCTCGCCCCGCAATACCTCGAACTGGAGTTAACGGAAAGTCTCTTGCTATCCAGCGCCGACGTGACGCTCGCAGTCCTTCGGGAATTGAAGGACATGGGATTGTCCTTGGCGATTGACGACTTCGGGACGGGCTATTCCAGCCTCAGCTATCTGAAGCAGTTTCCGGTTAGCAAGCTGAAGATCGACCGTTCGTTTGTTCGGGATGTCGCGCTGAATCCGGATGATGCAGCCATTACAACTGCAATCATCAGCATGGCAAGAAGTCTGAATCTCAAAGTGATTGCCGAAGGCGTGGAGGACGAAGCGCAAATGTCATTCCTCCGGGCACATCATTGTGACGAGGTTCAAGGCTATTATTTCAGCAAGCCTTTAGTGGCCGACGCGGTTGCGGACAAACTGCGAGCCGAACATTCCGAAGCGCGTGTCAACTCCGAACGCCGGGACTAATCGTCCAGTGCGCTCGCTCCACGTTCAAACTCGTGGCAACGGCGCGGAGAGGCATCGGATGTCGCTCCTAATTTTTCAGTGCAATCTTTCGGGGGGGGTCTTGCGGAAGACCTCAGCTTTACCAGGGCAGCAAAGCGACTGAAGCTGTCCCAGTCAGGACTGAGCCGCCGCTTGAATGAACTGAAGAGTCGATGTGGTTGCACGCTCTTTTCGCGTGATCACGCCAATGTAGCCATCACGGAGGCAGGTCGAGCCTTCGTTGAGGAAGCCAGGTTTTCAATCGTTCACAGTGAACGTGCAATGCAGGCGGCGAAGACGGCGCATGCTGGTGTAGTTTCACATTTGACGATCGGCCACTCCCCTTACGTCGATCCTGTGTTGACTTCAACGCTGTTTTCCATTCGCCTTCCTCTACATCCGAACTTGCTCCTCAATATGCAGAGTGATTTCGCCCCAGAACTCGTCCATGGTGTGTTGACATCCAAACTCGATCTCGCCCTAATCGCCAATCCCGGCGCTAACCGCAAGCTCACGACGACGAAGATTGCGGAGGCTCCCTTTTACGTTGCCATTCCCGATGATCATCCGTTAGCGGCCAGAGAGACCCTTACGTTAGAAGACATGCACGGCTGCACTTGGATTATCTTTGACCGCAAGGTCCATCCGATACTGCACGACATGATCTCTCGGCGCGCGGTAGAGCAGGGTGTCATTTATAGGAACAATCAGAATGTGCTGACGGCCGAAGAAGCTTTTCAATTGGTTTCGGAAAATGTTGGCATCGCATTTCTGACGATGGCGAGCGCACTGCGAAGCAAGAGCCCCGGCGTAACAGTACGCCCTCTTGTCGATAAAGAGCTTCGAATCGAGCTGTACCTGGCATCCCGAGCCGAAAATCGATCGAAACTTGCAAGTGAATTCGTGCGGGCGTTCATGAAGCGGATCGAACAGGTGCTCGCGCCTCCTCAAATGATTCTGCCGTTGAGCGATAGTCACGGCGGTCCGCATGAGACGATGGCTGCAAAGCAGAAGCCAAGGAGTGAAAAGGGTGCAAGGGCCAATAACGATGTTCGACAAGTTCGCTCTCGAAAGGGCAAGTCTCGATGAATGCCTGCGCTTTGCTCGACAACTTCTACATGTCGGCCCAGGACAGAATCGGACCGCCGACGCCAGCCTTTTCAGGGCCTCCTACCGAGTTGGCCAAGTGGCCCGGAATCAGCGAAAGTCACTGAGCACAGTGAGATTATGTCACATGCGATTTAGGACAGGGTAGGACTGTTTGGGCTGATTTCGGCTGCTCGATGTTCGCGTATGGTTCGCGTCACTTGTCGCTGATGCGACTGATTGATATCAAACGGTGTCGGCGGGCGTCGTTTGGTACAAAACGATACGGGAGATCATTTCTTATCGTCCCCAAATTTGAGGAGCCCTCGCATCGCTGCCAATTGCGAAGCCAGAGCCAGATGTTATTTTGATTGTTCGTCGTTTCGTGAACGATCATGCACTCGAACTCATGTCTATTCAGCTACCGACTGCGTACCGATAGGCGAGGTGACCGCCAGAACTTAGGTATTAACGAGAATACGGTGAAGGATCTCAGCATTCTCCCGAACCTCATCTTTGGCGCATGGAAACATTCCGACAAAGACGCCGTCCGTTGGCTTGATGCTCGCAAAAGCATTACGAAATGCCTGCTCAATGCCGTCGCCCGGTATTCGTCCCGCAGCTAAAATCTTGAAAGCGAAGCACGGTTTCTTGGTCTGACGCATCACCTGGTACATGCGGGGAGGATCGCTTTGTAAGTAGATTTCCCGCGGCATTTCCGTCAATTCCCCATTGAGTATTTTCCTCCATTCTTCAGGCGTCCGCGTTCGGTTATAGACGCAACCTGCATAGAAATCAACGTCCCATCCCTCTTCTTCTACCTGAGCTATCACTTCCGGTTTGTGAGTTCCAACACCAACCAACACCCCCAGATCTCGCGCCTTTTTGCACCATTCTTTTATGCTAGCCATGTTGCCGCTCTGATATGCCTTGTCAACCGCCTCGCCCTGCTTGTGCATGGCCAACGGTTTGAGAGCCTTCGCCAGAGCAGGAGTGTCATCGTTGGCTAGAACCTGCATGATCAGATGCATCTTGCCGCCCTCGGCTTGAAATCGGGCCCAGTCCTGTGGCGCTCGCTCCAAATGCACGTAATTGAAAGCATTGATCCCGAAGCGATTACACTGATGCATCACTGCGCAGACGCGGTCCTGGCTATACCACTCTTTCATCGTCGCGCTGTAGTTCTTATTGTAGTGGGAATACCCGCACAACGGATTCACACCCAACACCAGTCGACTGATTTCCACGTCGAAAAACTTCATTTTGGGCACTTGCACCTCGACAGCGGGGACTGCCGAGGCCGCTGCGGAGGAAGATTGTCCCCCACCCAATCCTGTTGCTTGTAGAGATCGGGCCCCCGTCAGGGCCGCGGCTGCAACCACACTCGATTGCAGAAAGCCTCGTCGCGTCGTATCCGTCATAATCGTCTTCCCACCGTGAGTTTTAAACGATTCAAGTTTATATTTACATTTCCCAGGCCAGCCCGTCAGTGCCAATGGTCACGATCGATAGTGATGACCATCACAAGGGTTGACGGTTAGGCCGATGACGCAAAGTTGCAAGGCCTGTCAATCTGACTGAAATTGACTCTCAATGGCGCGATGGCTATTCTTCGCGGGAAGGAGTTTCAGAGGTCGGTATGAGGTTCTCCGGAAGAAATTTTCTCAGCGCCTCATCGCTTTTATTGGGCACCGAGTTGTTGGAACTGCTCGCAACTCCACTTTCAAAATGAAGCTTGCGGGCACGGCTGAACGCCACCACCAATCGAGCAGACCCGTCGCCGGTAACGTTTATTGATGTGGCGAAGGAAGCCGGGGTGATAGCCCCTAATGTATGGCGAGCAGTTGAGAGCAAGAAGTATGTTATTGACCTGCCCCCTGCTTTCGTTCACGTAAGGATACGACAACTTTCTTCTGGTCCATCTCCGGTTTGAGCCGGGATGGGGTTTGGGGCAAGGGGCCGGCGTTTGAGGCCTCTTGCCCCAGTCGAGCTCTGTAGAAACTTCCGGCCTGGGCAGCAAACTCTTTCGGAGTTTTGTACCCAGGCTGCTGTGCGGACGCTCCTCGGTTGTACTCCTTTCGCCAAGCCGCGATTTTCCGCCGCGCATCGAAGGTTTTGAAACCAACTCACCGTCAAGCACTCTTGCCGCAGCCGTCCGTGAAAACTCTCCACCCTTGCGTTCTGCGTGGGCTTGCCAGGCTGAATGTGTACCGACTCGATCTGTCGTTCCGCGCAGCAAGCCAGAAAATGTCGGCTGGACTATTCGCGTCGTAGGAGTGCTAATTGAGCTCCCTGACCCATATATTCCGGAAGCTGATCGGCTCGCTGCGGTCGCCGTGTGCCTGCAGCTTGATCGGTGCGGAGTCGTACTTCCTGTAGGACGGTTGGCCGATGTACAACGTCTCGCCTTTCAACTCGAAGTGATTCTGCACCAGCAAGCCGTTAAAGAAGACCGTCACATATGCCGGAGTTTTCAACGAACCCTCAGCGTTGAACGTTGGCGCGGTCCATACCACATCGTAGGTCTGCCATTCTCCGGGCTTGCGATTCGGGTTCACCAACGGGATGCCTTGCTTGTAGATGCTCCCGGCCTGGCCGTTGACGTAGGTCGGGTTGTTGTACGAATCGAGAATCTGCAGCTCATATCCGGCGTCGCCGGGGCCGGTGGAGGCCAGAAACACGCCGCTGTTGCCGCGCGCCTGACCACTTCCGGTAATGTTCTCGGGAATCTTCCATTCAATGTGTAGCTGGTAGTTCCTGAAGGCTCTCTTGGTTTCAATGTTTCCGCCCGTCTTGTTCACCGTAAGTACGCCATCGGCTACGATCCATCGGGCCGGCGACTTGTCCCGATTCGACGACACCCACTCGTCCAGGTTCTTGCCATCGAAAAGCACAATTGCATCGGAGGGAGGCGTTGCGTCGGTGGCGCCCGGGGCCACTATTTTGGGCACCGGTTCCCACACTTCCGTGTTTTCAGGTCTTGGTGCGGCAGCCGCTGCCGCTTGGATTGGCGCTTGAGCCTCTTGGGCTCCCGTGTCGAGGGGCAAAGAGAGGTGTTGCGCAGGAACGGGAGTGGCCATGGCAGTCAGAGTGGCGAATACAAGGAATCTCGAAAGTTGAACGCCGATGTCGGAGGAACTTAGTTGAACTGAAATCTTCATTTTGGTCTCCCTTGCCTCCTAAAATGTGTGAGAATCGTAAGCTTAACATTTGGCCTCGACGTATTGAACGTTTCAAACCATGCCGCCTTTGGTCAGGTCTGAAACAGATACCTTGAAAGCGTTCAATGCATTCCTACCCCCGCGATCGAAAAGGCATAAAGGTTCGCCTATTTTGAAACGTTATATATTTGTGATAGAGCCCACATGTACCAGTGCGAGGGGTCACAGACCAGAGGCAACCGGAGGGTTATTCTTGTGCACGGAATTGCCTTATCGGGGTGCTGATGTGAGTTGGTATAAAGGGTTAACTCGCCGAGAGTTTATTTACATCGCTGCTGCCGCGGCGGCGGCGAGTGGTGCGACTTCCTGCTCCAATGCCAAAGTGCCGTGGCGATATCTGAGCGCCGACGAGGCACGTACGCTCGCAGCAATGTGCGACCAGATTATCCCCCCCGATCGCGATCCCGGCGCACAATGGGCTCAAGTAGTGAACTACATCGACATTCAGCTGTGCGGGCCGTTTCGGGAGTTGCGGCTGGACTATAGGCATGGGATAGCTGCGTTGGACCGGATCAGCAAGGTGCAGTTTGGGAAAGCATTTGAGGAACTGGGCGCGGAACCGCAAGAAGCGCTGCTCAAGCTAATCGAGCAAGGCGCAGCGTCCGATTCGGCTTGGTCACCAACGGCGCAGAAGTCGTTCTTTGGAGTGGTGCTCGATCATACGATGCAGGGGTTTTATGGGGATCCGCGGCATGGAGGGAACCGGGAACGCGCTAGCTGGAAGATGCTGGAACTGCCCTATCCTCCCGTGCGTGGTCAGCAGAGGTACGGAACCAAAAAGTAGTGATAAACACTTGCGAGATGGGTATCCGCTTCACTCACCCGGCCACCACGTATTGTGGCTTCTGTTTGAGTGTAGCCCCGGCGATTGCGGCTTGGTGAGTCAAGCGGATACCCACCACTTGCGATTGTGAGTACGAGGGCTAGCGAAGTGACTTTGAAACACGCAAATGCGGTTGTGGTGGGTGCTGGAGCCGGCGGTGGCGTAGTAGCGAAGGAATTAGCCTGTGCGGGATTAAGCGTTGTTCTGCTGGAACGCGGCAAGTGGCTTACGGCATTCGATTGCCGGAAAGATGACCTGCGGAACCAGCGGGTGACGACTCTAGGCTGTGGATTCGGGCCTGATGACGAACGCTACCGCCGCGTATCAGTGGACGAGACTGGCCACGAAGAAATCGTGAAACCCTCGAATGGGAAATATAACAATAACGCGGCATGCGTAGGAAGCGGGACGGTTACCTACGGCGCGATGGCATGGCGATACATGGAACAGGATTTTCGCATGCGCACCACTTATGGCGCGGTGGAGGGAGGAACGCTGGAGGATTGGCCGATTTCCTACGACGATCTGGAGCCGTACTACGAAAAAGCAGAATGGGAAATGGGTGTTTCTGGGGACGAGTCGACAAACATATTCAGGACTCCTCGCAAAAGGCCGCTGCCAATGCCTCCTCTTTCACCCAATACGGAGCATCGCTTGCTAGAGCCCGTCGCAAAGCGTCTGGGCTGGCATCCTTTCTATGTGCCCATGCTGCGTAACTCGGTGCCTTACAACGGGCGCGGGCCGTGTATGAGATGCCGATGGTGCGTGGGTTTTGCGTGTGAAGTGGATGCCAAGAACGGTACGCAAAACACGGTGATCCCTAAGGCATTGGCCTCGGGCAACTGTGATCTGCGGACCGAGTGCATGGTAAAGGAGATTCTAACGGACGAGCGCGGTCGAGCAACGGGAGTGGCGTATTTTGATGGCGACAACCACTTGCAGAAGCAGACAGCGGATGTGGTGGTGGTTTCGGCTTCCGCCACGGAGTCGGCCCGCCTGCTGCTGAATTCAAAGAGCCGTTTGCACCCCACAGGAATTGGGAATCGCTACGACTGGGTGGGACGAAATCTGCAGGGGCACTTATATGTAGGAGCCATAGGGTTAATGGACCACGACGTATATGACGACGTGGGTCCCGGCACCTCAATCGGGATTTGCGACTTCAATCACGGGAACAAAGGGTACGTAAGCGGGGGCTCTCTATGCAACGAGTTTACCCGGTTGCCCATTAATTTTGTTAGGTACATGGTGCCACCTGATGTATCACGCTGGGGACCGGCTAACAAAGAGTATATCCGGAAGTACTACAAACGGTCGATTATTGTTTGGGGACCGATCCAAGAGATTCCCGTTTTCGATGCGCGCGTACAGGTGGATCCGGTAGTCAAAGATTTCTGGGGAGTACCGGTGGTGAGGCTTTCTGGGAAGGCACATCCATCGGATCTCATCGTGGGCAGGTACGTCGCGGGCAAGGCCGAACTCTGGCTAAAGGAAGCGGGAGCTATCAAGACGTGGCTGAGGATTCCTGCTAGTCGAGGATTGAGCGGCGGACAACATCAGGCGGGTACCTGCCGCATGGGCAATGATCCGAAGACGTCGGTCGTAAACCGGAATTGCAGGGTGCACGACGTTGAGAACATTTTCGTAGCTGATGGTAGCGTACATGTGACTAACGGCGGTTTTAACCCGGCCCTGACGATTCTGGCGAATGCCTATCGAACGGGTGAGTACATCGCGAAGAATTGGAAGAGTTGGTCATGAGCGGCCAGCACATAGAAGCGAAGATTGGGCGGAATTGGCGGCGCATAGCCGGGTTGGTGTTCGCTGTGGTAATGGTGCCATGTGTGACGATTTTTGGGGTGTCGCTACAGTATGAACGATCCGGTGGAGGAGCATGTGCAAGTTGCCACGAGATCTGGCAACCGTATTCGGACTGGCACAGCTCTGCACACCGTAATGTGAAGTGCGAGGATTGTCATGGCGATGTGTTCACACTGGATGCGGGTTTTCATCTGAACAACATGCACCGAGTGATCACACAGCTGCGCGGAGAAGCGCCCGAGTCGCCACACCTGCGCACGAAGGATGTGGTACAGATGGTGGGCCGCTGTGAGAAGTGCCACCAGGAAGAAACTGCGGATTGGAGGGCGAGCGCCCATAGCGCGCCATACCGTCGAATTTTTTTGGACCCGGAACACAACCATAGGCAAGTGCTGATGGATGATTGCCTGCGGTGCCATGGCATGCATTTTCAGGGACCGATGCGCAATCTCGTTACACCTTTGAATACTGTCGGACCGTGGCGCCTTCAAGAGGGAAGGCTAGCCGACGAGCCGACGATGCCCTGCTTGAGTTGTCATCAGATTCATCACGAAGGGCTACCGCTGGAGAAACCCAGCGCGGACCAGAAGGGCCCGAGCACTCATCAGGAGATCAACCGGCCGTCACTGGGATTATTTGATCGCCGGGAAATGCGTCATGTCCCGATTTCGGATTTGCCTTTACCTGCCGTCTTTGACGGAGAGCGACCGGTGAATATCAGCCCTGATCAGCGACAGGCACTCTGTTATCAGTGCCACGCACCAACGGCCATGGGACAGGTTCGGTCGGGGGACGATCGAACACCGATTGGAGTGCACGAGGGATTGAGCTGCATGGCTTGTCACTTGAAGCACGGACAGCAGACGCGGGCCTCATGCAAGACATGTCATCCACAGCTATCGAACTGCGGGATCGACGTGGAGAAGATGGATACCAGCTTTAAGGACAAGAAATCGAAACACAACATCCATTTTGTGAAGTGCATTGACTGCCATACCAAAGGCGTACCAAGCAAGAGAACAAAGGACCGCACTCAACGCCTTGCGATGTCAGGCAGGGGAAGCAGGACTCCATAAGACTCCGACTGGAAGATCCCTGCTATACAAAAAACAGGCTACCAGGCTCGCTTACTCGGTTCATCCGATAGAGCAGGTTCTTCGCTCCCAGTGAGCGACCACCGATTTTCTTTTTTGCGTAGAACCTTTCTAAGCGTACGCCGTGGAGCGTATTGCTAAGTGTCCACAAATCGGTTAAGTGGCCACTCGAGACGGTCATAACCGAACGTACATGGACGTCCCCGTTTTGCCAAGTCGTCAATCAGTAATGAGGAAAGGTGAGATTGCTGCCGTACATTCGGCCTTTGGATGCAGCTTTTGGCTGCTGGCCCTGATGGAATGCGCTTGGTTGACTCCTCGATCGCTTACACGCACTTGAAGTGCCGCGTCTGACAAGGGTTTTGCCAACCACGGTCTCAGCCGTTTCGCCATCACATCATGATTGCCTGAGCAACTCGTTGGATTAGATTTTGAGTTAGTGGTCTCCTTTTCTCGAATGGCTCTAATTTCGCT
>JBEKRE010000056.1:0-35145 GCA_049519055.1 Candidatus Sulfotelmatobacter sp.
ATAACCCCTCTAAGAATGAGGTGAGGAATGAGGTCGGGCTGGATGTAAGTCACCACGCCCGCATCTCTCTCAGAGGGGCGGGGAGAATCTTTTTTACTTGACATCCTTTTTCATAGGATGAGGGAAATGGAGATTCATCAGCCATCGTGGGGAGATGGGCCGATCTTGTGACTGCGGCAGAGGCAGACCGAGTGATTGCAGGGCGTCCCTACAACGAACCCGGCGAAGTGGTGACGCGCAGGATTATGCCTAAGACCGACTATGACAAAATTGCAGATCGGGTTACCGCTAAGAAATACGTCCAAACGATAGTGGAAACCGGGCTCTTCCGGTGCGCAGAACCTCCCCTCGCTTTCCAAGCGGGATTCCTCCCGGCTAGCCGAATTGCGTTATACGCCAACAAGAACGTCGAACGAACCGAAGTCCTAAGCGGAACAGCCTGCCCGCGGTTATTCCCGCTGCAGTAGCTCCGCGCCCCAAGCTCTTCCTTTATCCAACCCGGGAGCCGGAGCGAAGTAGGGGCCGAGAGGCTCTTATCACGACCTCCCGGTGTCGGAGCCCCGACTGCTTTTCTTTAGACTGCACTTCGTCGTCCGCTCAGTAAGTTGATGACCAAAACGACCAATCCCACCACGAGTAGCAAGTGGATCAATGCTCCGCCGATATGCAAACTGAAACCCAACAGCCACATAACAAGCAAAACAACGAAAATAGTCCAAAGCATGTCAGCCTCCTGTGCTCATTCGTGAGCACCTGAATGTGATCTATCCAAACGTTCGCAAGAAAACCGCTTCGCACGAACGGATAGAACAACAAATGACGGACTGTAGGCGCGCTCGAATACGCTGGTGCCGGCTATTGACCAACAACAGCAGAGGTCGAGTCCAGAAGCCTTACTCTTTGTTGACTCTTGCCTGCGCTTTGGCTCCGCGAACTTCGGCAAGGAACGGCTCGGCTGCGGCTGGAACCGGCACTCTGCCCAACAGCAAAGACCGAGTTGTGACATTGTGCCCGTATATCGCACGCCTGGAATCATTGTCTTGGCGGAGTGAAGCACCTTCCAACGTGAGCCCGGCGAACGCACCCTTGGCACGGGAGTAGGTCAGGATCTCTGTATCCAACTTCCAATCCGTACCAGCCTCGGCATGGCGTCCGACTGGACCCGCTGCCGCGGAAGCGTCCCCTCCAACTTGGAAGTTGCTGGAGAGCAGCCGCTGCATCGCTTTGTGATTCTGAAAGATCATTACCACGTCTACCGCTTCCACGCCGATCTGCAGGCCCCAGCTTCCGCCCGAAATCGTAATGAAGGCCGGCGCACTCCAGCCATTCGCCGTACGGCAGGTGGCTACGCCCTTGCCCCCTTTAGCGCCGAAGACAAAACCGCCTTTGACCATGTGCGGAATAACGGCCACGCACTTTGCATGCTCCAATACTTCTTCCGGGATTCCCTTGTCAGGCATCCCCATAATTTCGTGCATCACGCTTTTGGCGTTGTCGAGCCGGTCGGTGGCATCTTCCCGCGCCGATCCCGCCCAGCACAGCGTGCCGAGTCCAAACATCGCAAGTACGAAGATTACTTTTTTCATGGAACACCCTCTTTTCTGTTACCTCTGCGCCGCTTCTCCGGCTTCATGCTGTGTCTTCCTGCACAAATCCGGGTGGAAATTCGGGCACACCAAGGTCAATTCGACGTTACCAAATCAGGATTAAAATGGTCTGAGCAAAAATGCTCACACTTGGCACGGGGAAATTCCCGACGAATTGAACGCGAAGAAATCTACCAATTTATTTTTGTCGCATGAAGCCAAGGCTCGTTCCAGAGGTGGTCAATTCTGCTCAGACCTCGGAAAGGCGAAAGATTAAAAAAGTGGCAGCCCTCAAAAATGGAGCCGATGAGCCACCCATCCGCTCTTTGCCAGGGTGAAGGAGGACTATGAAAACCAGCACGAAAGACCAGCTCAAAGGCAGCTTCCACGAAGTGAAGGGAACAATCAAGGAGGAGGTTGGAAAAGTTACGAGTGATCCCAATCTGAGAGCCGAGGGGAAAGCCGAGAAGAAGGCGGGCAAAATTCAGCAAAAGATAGGCCATGCTAAAGAAACCGTCGCCAACCTGAAAGGAAAGCTGGCAGACTTAAAGAAGACTGGATAGCCCTTCGTTCCATGATTGAAGTTGCGAGAAACCAAACGGCTGCGATAGCGAGGCTGGATCTACGAGCCGTTCTTACGGTTCGTCTCAGCGGAAAAATCCGGCATGAACAACTGGATCAAAACGTGTTACGCACGGGAATCGCCATCGGTTGTGAGATTGATACACAGCACAATGCCCCTTGCACTGGCGATCATCCTGCTTAACTTGTCCGCACAGCCTCAGTCCGTTCCCAGCAGCGAGTTGTCGGCCAACGACCTGGCACGGCGAGTGATCACCAACGAACTAGACTTCCAAGGCGACCACACCAACTGGATGTACCGCCTAGAAAAAGAACAGTTCGGGAAGAAACAGGTCGAAGAAGTTGTTGAGACAAAAGAAGGTTCTCTTAGTCGACTCTTGTTGATTAACGACCTCCCCCTTAGCGCGAAACAGCAGGCGGAAGAGACCCAGCGAGTACGGGAGTTAATGAGCAGTCCAAGTGCGAAACGAAAATTGCAGCGATCCCTGGACGCTGAGACCCTGCAGGGGAGACGGCTGTTCAAGATGCTGCCTGATGCATTTGTGTTCGGCTACGCGGGTAGTGACGGGAATCTTGTAAGGCTGAGCTTTAGGCCAAACCCGAGTTTTCATCCGCCCTCCATGGAGGCCCGCGTGTTCCACGACATGGAAGGCGAGATGTGGGTCGACTGCAAACAGGAGCGATTGGCTGGGTTTTATGGTCATCTCACACAGACCGTAAAATTCGGATTCGGCCTGCTAGGGCACTTGGACAAGGGAGGCCACTTTGAAGTCAGGCAGGCAGAAGTTGTCCCAGGCCATTGGGATATGACTGCTATAAATGTGGAGATCACAGGAAAAGCTCTCTTGTTCGCAACCATCGGAATGCGGAAAAGGGAAACCCATGGGGACTTCCACCGAGTATCCGATGATTTGACGCTTACTGAGGCCGCGGACATGCTCAACAGCCAGGTAGTTGTAGCAGATAGTCGCTGAGACAAAACAGACGAACTATTGTTGCTGGCTGTCGTTCTCAGCTTGAAGTTTTTTCTCGCGGTCTGCCCGGCCGCTTTCAGGAGCGGCAACTGTCTTGGCAGCCTTCCAGGGTGGCTTACGCGCTCGCCCCGAACCTTTGGCCCATTTTATGGCTGCCGAAGGCTTACCTTGTGTAGTCTCGTAGCCAGACTCGTCGCGAACCTCTGCTGTGATTCCGAGTTTACCGGCCGTCTGGATATCAAGCTGGCCAGTGACTGGAAGATTCTCAGCCTTCTGATACGCACGAATGCTGGCCCGGGTCCGTAGACCGAACACGCCATCGACCTTCCCGCGGTAGTATCCTTCGTCGTGCAGAGTTTGCTGCATCCTTATTACATCGTCAGGATGCGCCATTCCTGGTACTTCCTTGCCGGCGTTGGCCCCCGAAGGCAGCGGCCTCGAGCGTGGTCCCGAGATCCCTATCGCCAGCAATAGGAAGGCAATCCCAGAGCACGCGACTTTGCCGGCTAAAAGCACTCCTTCTCCTCGATCGGCACACCAGCACTAGGTTCGCTCACTTGCTCTGGCAATACTGTGCAGAACGGCTCATGTCGTGAGCCCTAAAACACAATCTTCCCCTCCGGGCCTTCCTTGATTTTGGAATCATCCAAGAAAGCGATAGCAGGCTAGTAATGTTCGGTTATTTACCCGGTTCCCCAGGGTGCTAAAATCTGGAAGGAGTTGGTTTAGGCAGAAGGTTCCCGAGGGAGCTGCCTATGTCTCCTGCTGGCCAAACCAAAGGTACTCCGCAAAGAAGGAAGATCGCCCGGCAAACCTCAATCGACCCGGCCCTCCAAACAGCGCCTAGTGGTCTAGTTCCAAGTCTATTAGCCAAGAAGAAGGTTAATTTCGATCCCCATGCGTTCCTCTCGACCATCGGCGAGGGAAGGAAATCTCTACTTTTCCAGAGGAAACAAGGAATCTTTGCCCAAGGGGATACCGCGGATGCGGTGTTTTATATCCAGACGGGCAAGGTAAAACTAACCGTGGTCTCGAACATCGGCAAAGAAGCGACGATCGGCATATTGGGTGACGGAGATTTCTTCGGAGAAGGTGGTCTTGCCGGTCAGCTCTTGCGCATGTCGTCGGCAACCGCGAAGACGGATTGCGCGGTTCTGCGAATCGACAAGAAAGCCATGATGGAGGCGCTTCATCGGGAACACGAATTCTCCGACCTGTTCGTGACTTATTTGTTAGCGCGGAACATTCGTTACGAGGAAGACCTGGTTGATCAGCTTTTCAACTCCAGCGAAAAGAGGCTGGCCCGGATCCTTTTGCTGCTCGCTCATTTTGGCAAGGAAGGGATTCCCGAAACCGTTGTCCCCAAGATTAGTCAGGAGCTGCTGGCGGAAATGATCGGCACGACCCGCTCGCGGGTCAGCTTCTTTATGAACCGGTTCAGAGAATTGGGCTTTATTCACTACAACGGCGGACTGCAAGTTCACAGCTCGCTGCTCAATATAGTTCTGCACGACTAATCAAAGAAAAGGGCACCCTGAAACTCAGGATGCCCATCGACGTATATCCAAATCTTAAACCTCCCCTGACTGCAACCGTTCCTCGTTCAAGGACGATCTTACTTCTTGGACGGCTCCCGGTTCGCTGGCTGCTGTCTTTGCTGCAACTGCTGCGTCTGCTGTTGGTGTTTTTGCTGCAATTGCTGTGTCTGTTGCTGGTGCTTCTGCTCCACTTGCTGCTTTTGTGCGTCATTCGCCTTCTGTTTATCCAGATTCAGGTGCTCCTGGTCCTGCTGCTGCTGGAGTTTGTCTCGCTCCTGTTGCTGCTTCGCGATTTGCTTTTGCTGTTGCTGCTGATACTTCTTGTCCAGCTTTGGTTTGCCAGTATTTGGAGTGCTCGGCGCCAAGGGCGCAAGGTCGTGAGGATGGACGGCGGTGCTGGCTTGAGCTCCGCCGCGATTGCCCGGAGTATAAGGTGCTCCTGCCTCTCTGGCTGGAGCAGCGCCACGGTCATTAAAATCTCCCGGCCTGGGTGTAGCTGCCACACCTGGCTTGCCCATGTTCACCGACGCGCGTTCCTGCGGGTTGGCTCGGGCCGCCTGCGCATGTTGAGTTTGAGCTGCCACCGGCGGGATATGTCTCTCACGCGCCGCAGCCTCCTCTTCAGTCATCGGACGCGCATTGATTCCACCATTGCCACCGTTGTAACTGACGTGGTTCATGTTGTTGTTGATCACGGGGGTGTTGTAAACATTGTGAATGTTGGTGATGTCCACGTTGCTCACAGAACGGTTGTAGAAAAAGTGTCCGTTATCCCAACGCCCGCCTTCAAAGCCCACACCGAAATAACCGAAGCCGTAATTGATTCCGCCGTAGAAGCCTACGTGCGGCCCCCAGTAGCCGTCATAGAAAACAAATCCGTCGCCGCCCCAACCCCAATAGGCTGGAGTCCACAGGAAGCCGGTTTCCGGCGACATCACCCATGTGCCCGGCACCCAGTAGTAATCGGTGACATCGTAATCGTAGGCCCAATAGCCGGGTGTCCAGAGATAACCGTCGCCTGGACAAAGCGGCTGCTCATAGACAGGCAGCGCGGGCGGGCCGATCCTAATGGCCACGCCAATTTGCGCAAACGATGCTGCCGACATCGACAGCACGACGAGCCCGAACAACAGCGTACGAATGAAACGAATATGCATTGTGATTCCTCTGGCCATCACCCCCTCGCTTGCCCGGTGATGCTCGGCTGACACGAGCTGCGTGGATTGAGGGCCGCTTTTCGGACGAAACATGACTGCAGACTCCGTCTAGCTCGCAAACGGTTCAGGGAGAACTTTCTCATTCTGGAGATGTCGAAACTGTTCAAAAAAGCTCAGGTCCGCGTGAAAACTCTAAGCATGTGCGGAACGCCGCGATCATTCTCGGCGAAAGCATTAGGTCTGCCGTTCTAGCCCGACGACTACACCGGCGTGGCTGTGCCGCAGGCCGGGCACTGATATGCCGACGCAGGGACCGGGGTCTTGCATGCCGGGCAAAGCATGGGTTAAGCCTAGGTTGACGAATTATCTAACAGGCGGAGTGCGCCTGTCTCGGCGTCGATCCATCTTATCCTAAGCGCCTCTATACCAACCTCGTAATCAACGCCCGGCGTTTTCTGACCGTCGGTGCTTCGCTGCAGGCGAGCGCGCAACCGCCGGTTGAGTCTCATGGGGGACAAGTTCCTCGGTTGGCGGAGTTAAGCACTTTATTGAGACTGTCGGGTGTGAATAGAGTGTGAAAATTGCTTCGTCTGCGCGGACATCCCGACGGCGAGCGATGCATGGGTGTAGCACCGTCGTGACCTTAGATGCACGCAGGGGCCATTTACCTCGCCTACGGATAAATCTAGGCTGTCGTTGAACAGCACCGTTAACACGAAAAAGGGCTGTTCGGGGCTGTTCAAGCTAGCTTAAAACTCGCGTCCCACGACTGCACAGTCTGGGACGCTTTTTCTTGAGGCAGAGAATTGTCTCGACACCCACCCTGCACACCATGGCGATTTCCGGGCTGTCCCGCGCGTCCCGCTCCCTGTAACGGGGAGTCTGAACTAGCAATCATGATCGAGGCTGTGATCGAAGAGATGCATGGTTCGGACTGAGTTCCTGACCTGAAAACGATTACGAACGAGCCTTGGTTGGTATGGCAATTCTTCAACTAGAACGAAACGACGCGCTCTTCCGAGTGCACGGATTCGTACGCTCGAAAAGTACTTGACACCGCCGACATTCTCAGCGGGCCATTTAACGTCAACTTGCAATCGTCCGGGAAGTCGTACCCGATTCAAACAAGTGCGCTATCGAGACCAATCCAGAGGCATCACGTCCGCGTTGGCGGTGATGCGACCGGTATCCTCTGGCAGATGTTCGTGGAAGCGCACTTGCTGTCTTCAAGACAGTGGTTATATGTGCCATCCTGCCAAGCTCTGTGCTATGTATCGCGGTCCAAACCATCATCCATGAACGGCCACAAGCAATCTGGTGGCCAGCGGAATGTAGCCTTGGGCTTGTAAGTCAAGACCTGTAACTTCTTAGGCTTATCGTCGGGACGTTGGTCAGACTCGTGAGATGGTGCTTTGCTTATCATGCGCGACCCTTCTAAAAGAGATGGCGCAGTATCTCCCTAAACTGCGCCATCGGAAGGAAACAGCGGACGACGGGGGGAGGGCCGCGTGAGTTCCCTTTAACATCCAACTCCTTGGAGTGAATTTACGACCGTGGCATATGTTGGAGGTGTTCACAATTGCACAGTGTTCGCAATAAGTGGTCCCGATTCGGGAATGAATTATCCCAGGACATGGGGATTGACGATGAGTCTAGCCATCCCGGGTTGCGCTCAGAAGTCACACATGACGTCGTGAGTCTTTTCCGAGAGCCGGATGTGGTAACTCCGCCTGTCCGGTTCGATAAGCCGTGGTGTGGAAAAGTGGAATGGTGACCTACTAGCGGAGCGAAGCCGATACTTACCGATTACCGACTCAATGCGAACCCCACATGGATTTCAGAATCCACCTCTGCCGGTTCCTTGCTCAACAGGTATGGCTGGTAGCGCCACTGCGCCACAGCCTTCATAGCAGAGGGGATCAGTTCCTCCGGGCCGGAAACTGCGCGCAGGTTCTGAAGTTTTCCATCTTTGGCAATTGTGGCGCACAACACGACCGTGCCCTGAATGTGCGCCATTCTGGCTGCAGGGGGATACTCGGGCTGAACTCTGTGGATCAGTTTGCCCCCGGACACCTTGCCCGGTAATACCTTGAGTTGAGCCTCGGGGGTCGAGAAACCACATTGCTGCCACTCCCTCGGCGGCACCTGTCCGATCTGCGGATGGTCTGAGGATGGAGACGAGGACTCGGCGCTTTGTGCAACGAGCCTTAACGACGAAAACAGAAGCGCTAGGAGCAGTATCGTGGAGGCGATGATTTTCATATCAGCACCGCGCACAGTATACGATGTGATCGGATAGTTGAAGTAACGGGCCTGCCAGCATCAGCTATGATTGGGCATCTTGCAGCTCGTGTAGGATGTTTCATGGCTGCAAAGGATGACATACGTACCGGATTTGGCACAGACAGAAATCGTAGTTTCAGTAGGCTATCTGTCTCGCGAGTATGGGTACACCCGAGGTGAAGTTTCGGATCTGGTATTTGATCGCCTGGTAAAGCTGGCCCAGGTGGAGTTCCGGAATCCCACTTCAATTTTGGGTCCCATGATTGCGACCTCGGTTCGTGCGGATCGAAACCGGCTCAGGAGGAACTCTACTGGCGTGGCATTCGGAGTCCTCAATCTTGCAACCAAGACATCTGGGTGCCGGGCGTAATGATCTACGAGGCACCCCGGCTAATCCTCCATTACATCCGTTCCGATCAGTATCTTCCCCCCCGCGAGTTTCGTCGAAGCTGTTTCAAATTGTTCCGACCCCGGCTCAGAAATCTACCGAGCAGAGATCAAGAGAATTTCACCGCGCCATGGAATGCTACTGGGATAAGTGTGATATCGCGACAAAAGGAATACAAGTCAATGAAGCTGGAGAAGGTAGCACCCTGTCAGCCTGATGATTGACCGATAAATCCCCATATCATTGAGCGCCGATGAGCGTAATCGCCATCTGTTTTCCACGTCAAGTTGAACGCCTCTTGTCTCAAGCGTGTACCTGCTCGTCCACTAGGCGGCGCACTAGCCGCTTCCCAGAATCGAGGTTGTCGGCGAACCCTGCGTAGCGCAATCGTCCCTGCTTATCGACCACGGCTAGAGCAGGGAAGCCCCCTATTCCATAGTGATCCAACGCTTGTTCGGTGGTTACGGCCACGAGATGCTGATAAGCCTCCACGGCGGGCCTAAGTGAATGGTGTGTCGTTGCGGAAGAATGCGAGGGAATTCTTTCTCTGGTACTGAACTCCTCCATACTAGAACATGGTCATCGCTCGCCAGGTCTCCGGTTCCTAGAGGAAATCCACGCCTTGCAACAATTTGTTCTCCCTTCTAGAGTGTCGCGCAAGCGGCGCAGCCGTTTCTGTCCCACCGGGATCCAAGGTTGAACGTGTTGAGCGATTTAGTCCCAATGTGAAATTGAGATTGACACGCGAAACATAGTACCGCGACGAAGCGCAAGAGAATTCCGATTAGGAGCTGATCATGAAAACCGATTGCAAATGCTCGTACACCCGCGCTCGATCCGAGAAGGCAATTGAGTACCGGTTCCGAGCCAAGAGCTTGGCAACCTTCCTTCCGCTTGCCAAAGAGGGGCATTGGTGGAGTGATCGCCTTAAAGTGATCGGGGTTCCTCAGTTTGCCTATGTCTGCAGTTGGACGATGTGGGCTTACCTTGCCATCGGACTTCTGCTCGCGCGGCCCGCGAATGCGCAGACGCCGGGCGACTGGAGTTTGGCGGGGAACATGTCGACGGTGCGTGACACGCCCACTGCGGTCGTGCTTGCTGACGGTAATGTCTTGGTCGTGGGTGGCGCTTCGAGCGCTGCGTCTGACCTTTATGATCCGATCAGCAACAGCTGGACAAGCGCGGGCGCCATGAGCACTGCCCGTAATTATCAGGCGGGCACGATCTTGGCAAACGGAAGCGTCTTAGTCGCAGGCGGCCAAAATGAGAATGGAAATACACTGGCATCGGCGGAAATTTACAACCCAACAACCCAGACGTGGACGCTCACGGGAAGTATGACCACCCCGAGATTCCTGCATTCTGCATCGCTCCTACCGAATGGCGAGGTGCTGGTTGCAGGTGGCTGGTCAACTTGCTGCACCAGCTCACAATATCCCCTTAGCTCAAGCGAATTATGGAATCCCGCCACGGGAACGTGGACGGCCATCGGAAACATGGCGAATCCGCACGCGGACCAAACTGCGACCGTATTCAGCAACGGGAATGTGCTGATAGCCGGGGGTCAAAACTACGCACAGGGAAGCCTTCAGGAAGTGGGAGAATCTGCCGCCACCGAGCTGTATGAGTACGCCACCGGCACCTGGAACTCGGTCGGAAACATGACGGTCGCAAGAGACTATGCGGGGGCAGCTTTGCTTTCGAACGGCAGCGTATTGGAAGCCGGGGGGGCCGCTGGCGGGTGCTGTGCGGGTCTCTTTAGCGCTGAAACCTTCAATCCAGCCACCCTCACTTGGACTGCTACTCCATCAACCATGATCGACCCCCGCACTGGTCCTGCGGTTTCCACGATTTTCAACGCTACCAGCGTGCTCGTCTCGGGCGGATCCAGCTGCTGCTCATCCCCGATTTCAACCTACGCCAGTACGGAATACTATAACTCAGCCACTCAGTTCTGGCACCTAACGGGAAGTTTGAACCAGGCCCGCGCTTACTCTACCTCCGTAACGCTCCAGGACGGAACCGTACTCGCCGTCGGCGGAGGATATAGTTCGGCAGAGCGCTATTACCCCAATCCCAATGACCAGAGTGTCACAATTCAACTCGCGGGCACGGGCATTTCACCGGTTTCTTTCTCGATAACCGGCACAGGTTGTTCACCGGGGACTTCTATGTCCTACGGAAACGGCGCGGGGAACCTCGCCCTGAACTGGATTCCCAGTTCATCCTGCGAGGTTACCGCGATCGTGCCCAAAGGATGGAGCTTTACGGACTGGAGTGATGGGTCAACCGCAAACCCGCGCACATTTATCGCCCCAAGCGTTCCGACTACGTATACCGCCAATTTCAGCCAGGGCACTACTTCCTATGAATTGACCGCGGCGGCGAATCCCGCGAACGGTGGGACCGTTTCTCCGGCATCGGGTTCCTACCCTTCGGGTACGGTAGTGAATCTTTCCGCCACGGCAAACTCGGGCTATGTCTTCACCAGCTGGACGGGCAACGTAGCCAGTGCCAACAGTGCCGCGACCACGGTCACGATGAACGCGGCCGAAAGCGTAACTGCCAACTTTTCCGCGGCATCGACCGTGCGTGTGACCGTGGGCACAACTCCAGCCGGCCTGTCATTCTCCGTAGACGGCACCAACTACGCCAGCACGCAAACGCTCACCTGGACGATCGGCTCCAGCCATACGATTGCCACCACCTCGCCCCAGACCTCGAGCGGAACGGAGACCAGCTTTGCATCCTGGTCGGACGGCGGAGCCATCTCGCATTCGGTGACGGCTCCGTCGAGTGCGACAACTTACAAGGCATCTTTCAATACGTCGTACCAGTTGACGACGGCGGCGAATCCGACGATCGGCGGAACAGTTTCGCCGGCTTCGGGCACCTACTACGCGTCCGGCACGGTAGTGAATCTATCGGCCACCGCGAACTCGGGCTACACGTTCACCAATTGGACGGGCAACGTAGCCAGCGCCAACAGCGCCGCGACCACGGTCGCCATGAGCGCACCTCAGGTGGTGGTCGCGAACTTCGCTTCTTCTTCGGCTCCCACGTTGATTTTCACACCGTCCAGCATCAGCTTTGGTAGTGTCAGTCTGTCGGGAGGCACTTCGCAGATGTTGACCGTGACCAACGATGGCACGACCACGATTACGTTCTCTGATATTTGGCTAAGCTCTCTGCAAGGCGCGACTTCCCAGGACCTGACCTATGACGGTGGTTGCCGTCACTCACTTGCGGCGGGCAAAAGTTGCCAGATTACGCTGAGCTTATGGCCCAGCCAGGTGGGATCAGTGTCGGCCATCCTTAACCTTCAGGACAACGCCCCTGGCAGCCCGCAGCAGATCTCGGTGAGTGCGACGGTGGTTGCCCCCTAAACTACTGGCGCAATTTTGTTTTTGCTAATTTCGCACCATGGAGTTTTCAACAGCGTAGGGCGTTTACACCAACTGAGGATTACTGACGAAATCGCGATATCACAAGAGTTAATCCGGCTCAACCGCGCAGTCTGGATCACGACCCGTCATTCACTGGCTCTAAGGGGACCTCCTAGTAGAGGGTGGTGCTCTAAATGCAGGAAACTGACGTAGCATTCTCCTTTTTGTGAGCGCTTCGATCCTGCCTCTCATGGGCTCTTAATCCGGATTGTCTGTCTGAGCTTCAGTGCCGCCGCAAAATATCCCAAAGGAACCAGCAAGTTTTGTGATCAACTGGGTAAAAGTGGCGCACTCACGTAATGAGGGGTGATTTTGTAGTATCTGGGGCTGCCTTCGGGCTATTACGCAGCCTTTCGGCATTGCAATTGCTCGGAATAAAACAGAGGTTCCGTGCGGAATACGGCCTACCCTGCACTGGCCGAGCGCTGGCGATTTTACAGATGTCTGCCTATGAAGGAGCACAGCCCATGCGCATTCACCCCACCCAAATCAATCCAAACGCCCAACTGTATGCTTTTTATGCCGCAGAGAGGGCCGCAGCCAAACGGGAAGCTGAGCGCACCAGAAAGAAGCTGTCGGAGTTTGCCTCAAAGCTGACCGGCGAGCTTGATTCCGGGGAAGCCTGCAAGGTTAGACTGGGAGGCGAAGAATCGCAGGGTCGGGCGAAGAAGCAAAATCAGCAGAGGCAGGGGAACGGGATACAGCAAGAAGAACAAGCCGCTCCCGAGGACTCGGACAACTCCATTTCGGACTGGGTGTAACCGGCACCGATCCCGCAGTCTCCAAACCGCGCTGGGCAAAGTTAAGATTCGTTAGTTCGACGCACTTGGCGCAAGTGCACTCAAACACCCTATCCATTGGCAAGGTCAGATGTCCGCATCGAGCGCACATGTGCCAGTCTCCTCTACCCGGCCCGATCATCACCGTGAAATGGCCGCTCTCGCTGCAATAGGGGCGGCGCACAACAGACATTCTCGGGTGGGAGCTTCTGGAACAGTCATGGACTAGTTCACATGCGGAATGCAGTTCTAGTCGTGGAGAACGATGTTGAGAAGTGAACTGTGAACCTGGAGGTCATCACCGCCGTGATAGTCAATGAACCCCAATTTCCTAAACCTGTTCATGAAAAAGCTAACCCGCGAGCGCGTCGTGCCTATCATCTCTGCGAGGGTTTCCTGACTGATATTGGGGATTGGAGTCTCATGCACGCCTTCCTTGCCGAAGTGAGCGAGCAACAGCAGAATCCGAGCTAGTCTCTTTTCGCTCGAATTGAAGAGCTGGTCAACCAAATCCTCTTCGTACCGGATGTTCCGGCTCAGCAAATATGCCACGAACATGTCGGAAAACGCGTGTTCTCGGTGAAGCACTTCCATCATGGACTTCTTATCGATTCGCATCACAGAGCAATCGGTGATTGCGGTTGCCGCGCACAGGCGGCGAGGCTGCCCAGTAAGGCAACCTTCTCCGAAGAAAGCGCCCTCGTTCAGAATACCTATTGTGGCTTCCTTCCCGCTCTTCGACACAACGGTGAGTTTTACTTTTCCTGTCTGTATATAAAAAACAGCATCGGACGAATCACCCTGAACAAAGATCGTCTGTTTTCTTGCGAAGGCTACGATTTGCCTACCGCCGTTGAGGGTCGAAAGGAATGTCTTGGTATCGAATTTTCTGAGTTTCTTGGCCGCCTCGCGGGGACCCATTAGTTTTCCCCGTCGCAGTCATATCACATTCCCGTTGTGATCGTCGGTTGGGCATCCCACATACATGGAAACGTTTCGTTCGTGGGAACGTCTGATTTCGGCGGCCCGTTTGAAGGGAAGCGAAGTCGCCTTGACTGTTGGTCACGTTTCGTGCGTCGCGATGCTTGCGCGCCGCAGCGGTAACACCAATGTACGATACCCTACAGAAGCGTCGCGTTTGGCCAGGTATACTCCACCGAGCAGCGCGAATCGGCAGAGTTTCTGTTTCGCATACCACGACGGGTGAGTTCATCCCCGCGTCCAGGAGGCTTTTCGGTTTTCCTCGCTTGTGGCACGCCAGGAACTCCAAATCGTGCAGTCTGGCGAGCGGACAAATGCCGCAGGAAAGCCAGTCAGCAACAAAATACTTCTATCAATCTCCGATAGCGAGTATACCCCCCTTCGCCCTCACCTCGAATACGTCCGCTTGCCAAACCATCTAGTCCTTCACGAGAGCGGCGGAAAGCTAGAATTTGCGTATTTCCTTAATCGCGGTCTGATTTCTCTTGTCGTCGTAATGAAAGATGGAAAAACCGCCGAAGCTGGCGTAGTTGGCAATGAGGGCTTTATCGGAACACCAGCAGTTGTTGGCCTGAGCAGGGGCCCGCTGAGGGCGGTGGTACAAATCACGGGGGACGGATTTCGGGTAAAAGTTGGAGCTTTGCAAAATACGCTGGAATCCACTCCTCACCTGCAATTGATGTTGAACCGCTATGCAGTAGTTCGGAGTATGCAGGTTGCACAGACAGCCGCGTGCAATCGGCTGCACGAGATTAAGCAACGCCTTGCGCGCTGGTTGCTCATGACTCAGGACAGAGTGGATTCCGGGGCGCTGCCCATCACCCATGATTTTCTCGCCACGATGCTAGGGACCGATAGGCCTAGCGTTAGCTTGGCCGCCGGTGTTTTGCAGAGAAAGAAGATCATCGAGTACACCCGTGGCGCAGTGAAGATCGTGAACCGCAAGAAACTTGAAGACTCGGCCTGCGAGTGCTATGCGGTTATCCGACTATACGATGGCGAGCTCGGATTGAAATGAGTTTGCAAGATAAGACTTTGCCTATGCTTGATTGCCGAGTCGAAAACGTTGTTGTTGATAAATCTCGGGGCTGTTGAAAAAAGTCCATTTTCTTCAAAACAGCGACAATTTGGAGGATAGAAAATCTCAAGGAACACCGAGAAAGTTGTTTGTAGGGCATCCTGAGCGATTTCACTTTTTACGGATTTCGTGGGAAAGAGTTTTCAACAACCACTCTCGATTACACGCACTGAGGTTAAGATCACCGTCGTTCTCCCGCCGCGATCCTTAGTCACGCGCGCTGGCGGTCATTGCCTAGTCGCGGGCGAGGCGCAGAAGCGGCGGATTCGCACCAAGAGAAGGATCAGAGCACCCAGGACGGCGAGAGCCACGGGCGCGCGCCGCAGCACCCACGTCTCCGTTCTTCTGCTTGCTTCGCCTGGTGGGAGGACGTCGATCACCTGGATTCGGGATTGCCCTTTGAGATTGGGAAACAGGTAAACCGAAATCACTGTGCCCGGCGGGACCGAATCATTGAGTTCGGTCTGATCGCGCGGAACACGTTTGAGGTAGGGAAGCAAATTCATCCATTCTTTCTTGCCCTCTACCATCCCACTCGCATAAACCGCCACGTCGGGCCCATGCATGCCAGCGCTTTTCTGATAATAGGGACGAGTCACCTGAAAGGTAGTGGCTTGATGGGGCTGTCCCTGCACGCGTTTGAAGGCATTATGCGCGTTGATGAAGGTGACGAAGCCGAACAGTAGGCAGACCAGGAAGGCGAGGCCCAATATTGCGATGGTGAGATTCAAGAGTATTACGCTCATCGACTGGGAAGACAGCGGGCGAGGCAAAGAAGGACGTGCCGAGTTCACCATAATTCAACGCGGATGCCAATGATCGAGTCCTCAAGAGTTTCACACAACATTACCCCAAAGTCGAATCGAACCGAGCGCGGTCCGCTTCACGAATGGTGATTGGTGATAATCCCCATTTAACTCACTGACGTCCAAATCCGAAGTTCACGCGGGTCTCAGACCATCACTCGAGCCATACCAAAATCTCTACTAGGAAGGGGCGGGGCACTCCTCTCAGTGGCCGTTGATCCACAGTCAGCAGAGGTGATGTGGTCGCCAAGATATGGAATTATTTTGGTTGGTCGGGCTGTTTGAGCAACCTCGTTCCCAGCTTCCAAAGCAATCGGAGAACGATGAAAGATGGTACACCCACAATCAACTGGAAAAGTATCGGGCCGAGGGCGCCGTGCTGCAAGTGTTCCGGTAACATGTATTTGAGTTTCACGCCAAAGCGGGGTGACGGCAAGATAACAGAGGTATAAAGCGGAGACTTTAGTTACCTCCCAGGCGGCGAAATTCGCAAAAATAAAATCGCTCAGGATGCCCTACACAACGACGTTCTCCGTTTTCCTATACGGTTCCCTATGTCCCCAATTTCTCGCTGTTTTGAGAAAAACAGACTTTTCAACAGCCACGCCTGTCACTGCAGGGCCCTACGTGCCCGCGAAATCTCATGAAAATCGCACAGAGTTTGACGATAATCCAGAACGGTTGGGAGTGGCGAGATTGAATAATCAGATTGAGTAATCAGTGGAGACGCTGAGGCCGAACGCATGTCTGATCCGGAGCGTGAGTGGTAGAGCGAATAAATGGGCGTTGTCTGTTCCCGGTGGGAGCGTCGATAGCCCGAGACCCTGCTTAATGTAATCTTCGCCACGCTCTCCGCTCCTGGTTGTGGCTGACGTCGAAGTCGAAGACGAATACCAATTCGAGAGCTGGTAGGGAAGCAACCCGGAGCAGTTGCAACTGTTGGGGGAATGGCTTATCCAGCAGCAGGTGGAGGAAGTGGTAATGGAAGCCACCGCGCAATACTGGAAACCGGTATGGGGAGCGCTCGAGCAGTATTGGAAGCCAAGCTGTGAGAAGCGGGAAGGTGCGGGCCGGATGTCGGGCACACTCCATCTGGCACAAGCCTTGTCCAATCGTGGGCGGGGGGCGCAAGAGAGACTTTCGCGATGCCGAACGTTTGCTGAAGCGGCGGGTGTCTCAGGAGCTGACCTTGAGCTTCGTGCCCAATGCCGAACCGCGTCTCTGGCAGACGGTGACCCGTACAAAGTACCAGCTGAGGCGTAACCAAGTACGACTGCACAATCAACTATAGGCACTGCTGGAAGAAGCCCATATCAAGTTGTCCAGTTTGGTTTCGGATCTGCTCGGCGCAAGTGCACGGCGGATGCTGCAGGCGTTGGCAGAGGGGAAACTGATCCGGCTGATTTGGCCGCCTTGGTCGACCAGCGCTTGCGCGCCACGTCGGCGCAGTGGCGCGATGCATGGGGTGCGTGCACGGAGCTCAACCCGGTCTACCGCCGGCTGGTGAAGATGGCGCTCGAAGAGTTGCAATTGATCGAGCAGCGGATCGGCCAACTGGACCAGGAGATGGCAAGTCTGCTCCGGCAGCATCAGGATGCAGTCCAGCGGCGGGACCGAAGTCCCCGGTCTCGGGGTGGATTCGGCGCAACAGATCATTGCCGAAGTGGGCGCCCTGGCGGCGACCTTCGCTTCCACCGAGGATCTCTCCTCGTCGGTGGGGGCATGCCCGGGAGAGGAAGAAGAGCGCGGAGTGAATTACGTCCCAGGTTCGCCGAAGGGTAACCGGCACATGCGCCGCCTTCTCCATCAGGCTGCCAATGCTGCAGCCAAGCATAAAGGACGCATCTTCGAGATCGTCTACCGTCGTCTCGGCCACAACAAAACCATCGGGGCAATTGCGCATCGCATCGGTCAGCTGATCTGGACGATTCTGAATAAAGGCGTTCGCTATGAGGAACGGGGCCCGGCGGTTTCGGAAAACTCCAGACGAGCCCGCACTTCCCGAATAATCCCGACACTCCGGAAGCTTGGCTACCGAGTCGAACTTCTAGGGGGATCCGGCATGAGCAGCGCGATTTCCGAGCCTGTTTGCGACAGTTATTGATGCCGCACTGACCCAGATAGGGATCTGGTTTCCGGGAACGTGATGTTGATCACTGACCGGGACTCATCGTCGGAATACGTTTAGCGAAAGAGAGGCTGCCGTAGAGGATGGAACCATGTACAAGAACATCCTCATTCCGACGGACGGCTCAGAGTTGGCAGGGAAAGCTGTTAAACACGGCACCAACCTGGCCAAATATCTCGGGGCTAAAGTCACATTGTTGACAGTCACGACGCCCTACCACATCTTCACTCTGGAGACGAAGATGGTGGAGGACACGCCCGCCGAGTACACGAAAGAGGTGCAAGCCGATGCTGCGAAATTGCTCTGCGCCAAGCCCCTGGACATCTCTAAGGAGACTCTGATTAAGCGTGAGCGATATTTAAACCCCATCTTGTTCCGTGCGCATGGGTGAGTCACCTTGTAGGCATGAGAGAACGCGGGACGAAATTGTGGCAGAACTGGCACGCCCCGGTTTCCGCGATTACGATACTGCCCGTCGGGCGGAGGATCTCAAGGTGGAAGCACTCCTCCGCGCGGCGGTCACTTTGAACGCCGAACCCGATTTTCACTGATTAAGCGATTAGCCCCGCTTGTGACTACCGGCCAGTGCCTTCTGGCTTCTTACACTGCGAATAATCATCGACAGCCTGTTTCCAGGCTTTTGCAGCCTCGAACGGAGAAACCAGCGGATTATCTCCCGGATTAGCCCCCGCCAACGCGACACCCATGGCATTCCCGTAAGCAGCCATTCCGTGAGAAATCATGTAGGTAGGAAAATATCCCGGCGGGCTCATGCTCTCCAGGTCCGAACAGTACTTTGCCTTAAGGGCGTCGTTACCGTTCATCTGCTTCACGCGGTCCTGGAAGGCAGCCACTTTCGCTTTGTCAAGCTGGTTAAAGAACATTCCTGGCAGGAAACCCACAACCCCGTGAGCGGTCGCATCCTTCACTCTCAAAATATCGAATCGACCATACGCGCCGGCCAAAGAAAAGAGAAATAGACCGTCGTCATACTTCTGTTGATCGATGCAACTGGCAGCGTCTTTGTACAATTCGACGGGCGTCAACTGGCTGTTGACCTTATCTCTTCCAATGCAGCCAACGCTTGCTTGTTCCAGTTGTTCCAGCGCTTTTTTGGCGATAGCGTCGCCCCGTTGCGCGGCTTGGCCAAGCCAGCTCACCGCCTGAGCTTTGTCCTGGGTCAATCCGCCCTGGCCAGTCAAGTACATGATGCCCAGCATCCTCATGCCGGACGCATCGCCGGCCTCCGCCGCTTTGCGAAACCAGCTCAGCGCCTGAACGTCATCCTTCGCAAGCCCGCCCCGGCCGGCCGCGTACATAATCCCGAGATTTCTCATTCCGGACGCGTCGCCGAACTCCGCCGCCTTGCGAAACCATTCGACCGCCTGGGCGTCATCCTTCGGCAAGCCGCCCCGGCCATATTCGTACATGATGCCAAGAGAATTCATGCCGAATTTGTTGCCAGCCTCCGCCGCCTTGCGAAACCAGTCGGCCGCCTGGGCGTCATCCTTCGGCAAGCCGCCCTGGCCATGTTCGTAAGTGGAGCCAAGAGAATTCATGCCGAATGCATCGCCGGCCTCCGCCGCCTTGCGATACCAATTGACCGCCTGGACGTCATCTTTCGGGAGACCGCCGAGACCACGTTCGTAAAGGGTGCCGAGAATTTCCATGGAGCGCCGGTTTCCGGCCTCGGCGGCCTTGCGGTACCACTTGGCAGCCTGGGCAAGATCTTTGGGAACGCCGACGCCATTTTGATAGGCAAAGGCGACAAGGTACTGAGAGTTTGCATCGCCAGCGTTCGCACGGGCAAGAAGTTGGGGGTCCATGCCTTGGGAGGGAGCCTGAGGCCGAGCTAGCGGGGGAGTGAGGAGAGTAGAGGCGGCTGCGGCGATCAGGGCAGTTGCGAGGATGAGCGTGTTCGCGAATTGTTTCCGGTGTCTTTGCATATCCCCCCGGAATACGCACCACGATAGCACAGATGGGACCTGGAACGACTTCGCTCGGTTGAGGCAATTTGCATCTGGGTGCCCGGCACATGGCCGGGACCGCTCAGCAATTCGGCCAAGAGACGATGTTACTGTCCTTGTTTCACGCCAAGAGGCAGCAATGACCAACCAGATATGGCCGCCATCCTGGAACTAGCCCCAAAATGGGTCTACGGGGTGGCTGTTCGCGCTGCCTGACTTCGCTTCCACTGGTCGGGTAACCATGTCGAAAGTTCACGGATTTGCACTGCCGGTAAGTTGATCAGCAGCTGCGTGAGATATAGCTGCGGATCCACTTCGTGCCTGCGGCACGTGCTTGTGAGACTGGCAAGGATGGAAGCCGTTCGGCCTCCCCGAGCATTACCCACGAACAAAGAGTTCTTTCGATTTAAAACGACGCGCTTCATCTCACGCTCGCTGACATTGTTGTCGATTGCGACCGCGCCGTCGGAGCAAAAGACGTTCGGTTCTTGCCATTGCCCAAGCGCGTAATTCACTGCCTCAGCCATGGGATGCTTGGGCAGCAGTTGCTCTTTCCACAGAAGAAGCTTTTCGTGCAGACGAGCCAGCACCGGCGCCGATTGCGCCAGGCGTAACTGGAGCCGCTCGGCGACGGAAATATCTCTGGCTTCTCTTTCTACTGCATAGAGCACACGCACTAAACCGACCGCTTCCTGCGCGATTTCCGGAGCAGTCTTTTCCGCTTCGATGATCTTGCGTCTCGCGTGTGACCAGCACCCCGCACGCGTGATCTCGTTACCGGCCACCACGCCGTTATATCCACCGTAGGCATCAGCCAACAGAATCTGCCGGTAATCCTTCAGGAAATATTGCGGTCCGTCGCGGTCCCGATTCAAGGTGAAGTCGAAGACGTTGTAAGGATGGGCATCGTCGCCTACGTAGACCCACATCCGCGCGTTGGCTGCCTTACCCTTGTTCAGCATCGGCATGATGGTGTCATCGGTGGCCACAACGTGCGAGGTCCGCACCCGCTCAGCCATCAACTCGTATAACGGCGCAACAAGGTCGGCCACGTCGCCGCACCAAATCGACTGCGTAGCGCGAGATATCTCGAAGCCTTGCCGCTGGAAAATGTCCTCCAGTCGATACAACGGTAAATAATCACTAAATTTGCTCGTAACGATGAAGGCCAGCAGCCCCGGTCCGGCCATGCCCTTGTCGATCACCATCTCCGGCTTGGCTGCCGTTTCCATCTGCGGGTTATTGCCGTTGCTCTCGCAGCCCGCGCAGGCATACTTCCTGCGCAAATGATGGATCCGTTCGAAGTGGCCGGGAAGATATTCCACCTGCCAGCTTTCGTCCGTGCCGATCTCCTTGCGCTCGATGCCGCAACATGGGCATGCTCGTTCAGCCGCGCTCAACTTGTGGACCTGGGTAGTTACAGGAAGATTTTCGAAGTTGGCAAGATTGCGCCGCCCCTTGCGCCGCTTCACGCGCCGGAGTTCTTTTTGCGCTTCGGTGCGGGGCGGAAGATCGTCCGGGTTAACCGGCTTCAGATCCATCTCCTCGGCGAAGATAAGAAGCATCTGTGTCAGATCGGCGGACGATTGCAGACGATCAGCGCGAGGGCCGTAGTACCACTTACGAAATCGTCCCAACTCCAACTGGAGCCGCAGATTTTCAACGTGAAGATCGTTGGCACGCCTGCTCTGCTCTTCGGCATGCTGCTCGTGTTTATCGGCACGTCGCTTCTCGTCGTCGCGCTCCCGCATCAGCGTGCGCAGGATTGCTCTTAGCGCTTGGCTGTCATCGGGCAGAGGAACCAGATTGGCTTCGTTGTCCACTTATATATTGGACGTAAGTCGAGCGTCGTAAGTTACCTCACGCAGTAACTCTTTGCATGTTGTTTTTGTTGGTTCCGGATGCACGTTCATAGCGCGGAACGCGCTTCAGCTTCGACATATCGATCCCGTCCAGGATCATCGCCAGTTCGCTTGCACGTAACTCAAGCGAACGCGCTCCTGCAGCTATCCGCGGCAGTTTGAAAACGCCCGCCTCAAGCCGCTTGTACCAAAGAACAAATCCATCGCGATCCCAGGTCAGGATTTTCAACCTGTCACCTCGACGCGAACGGAAGACGAATAGACCATTCCCAGAAGGGTCCTGGCCAATGACCACCTTCACGCGCTCCGCGAGACGGGCAAAGCCGCAGCGCATGTCAGTCGCATCGGTTGCCAGCCAGATTCGCGGTCCGTGCGCACCATCCAACGCATGCAAACTCGGCAGCCCAATCATAACTCGGTCTCAATCCAGCAGTGCACGCAAGTGACTCGCATCGAATCCAGCCTCCACCAAAAGGCTGCGTCCCTTGCTCAGGCGAATCTCAATCGCCGGACTATGGCGTGGCGCCGACCGCGCCTGCGCCTTGGAACCCATTACTCTCACTTCTACGAACTTCGCCGCTTCGCCCTCGCGAAGTCGCTTTTTCCAATCGTAGAAGAGCGAATCCCGAATACCACGGTCACGACAGAACGCCGCAACAGTCTGACCGCTCTGACTCTGTGCTGATACCAGTCCCCGCCACTTCGCCCATGATTCCGCCCCCAGTTGTCTCATCCAACAACTCTTACACCTCGCGCAAGCGCAAACAAGATGGGGTCAACATAGCGCTCACGATTAAGCTCTCCAATTTCCACTGGGGTTCAGTGTAGATTGCGGAGAGCATCGGAGGGTTTTGGAGCATGAAACAGCGGACGCTGGCGGCGCAGAGCGGGTTTGAACGGTATGCGAAGAAGACACGGCGGGCGGAGTTTCTGGAGCAGATGGAGCGGGTGGTGCCGTGGGCGGAGCTATGCGCGCTGATAGAGCCGGTGTATCCGAAGGCGGGGCAGGGGCGGCCGCCGGTGGGGGTGGAGCGGATGCTGCGGATTTATTTTCTGCAACAGTGGTTCAACTTATCGGACCCTGGGATGGAAGAAGCGCTCTATGATTCGGCGGCGCTGCGGGGATTTGCTGACATCGATCTGGGGCGAGAGCCGGTGCCGGATGAGACGACGGTGTGCAAGTTCCGGCACTTACTGGAGCAGCATGAGTTGGGGGCGCGCATCTTCGAGCGGGTGCAGGAGCACTTACAAGAGCAAGGGTTGCGGATCGGTACGGGAACGATCGTGGATGCGACGATCGTGCACGCCCCCAGTTCGACGAAGAACGCGCGCCAGGAGCGGGATCCGGAGATGCATCAGACGCGCAAGGGGAAGCAGTGGTACTTCGGGATGAAGGCGCACGTGGGCGTGGATAGTCAGAGTAAATTGATTCACGCGGTGGTGGCGACGCCGGCGAATGTGTCGGATTCGCGGGTGCTGCCGGATTTGCTGCACGGCGACGAGACCCGAGTGTGGGGCGATCAAGCGTATCACGGACAGGGTTCGGTGTTGGAGGAGTACGCACCACGAGCCCAAGACTTCACCTGCCAGCGGTACCGTTACAAAGATCGAATCGACGAGGTGGAGAAGGCGAAGAACCGCACGAAGGCGAAGGTACGGTCGAAAGTGGAGCATGTGTTTGCGGTGATGAAGTTGAAGTTTGGGTTTGTGAAAGTGCGCTACCGGGGGATCGCGAAAAACGCGAACCGGCTGTTTGCGACGTGCGCGCTGGTGAACCTGTTTCTGGCCCGCAAGAAACTGCTGGGGGTGACGGTGGCGTAGTCGGTCCAGAAACCGCCGCACCGCAGCAAGAGCTCGGACGCGGCGGGCTGCCGCTCCTCCCCAGCCAAATAACATCGCTGCATATTCTGGTTTTTGACGTCAGACAGTTACAAGCAATACTTGTTCAGAGGTTCCCTAAGTAAGTCGTCTCGCGCCGCTCGTGCCGGCGCAGGTGCTGCAGGAACATCTCTTGTTGACTGGTTTCAGCAACGGGAAGCACCTCGTGCACGGGTGGGGAGACGACCTTGTGACCCGCCTGCCCTCCGTATTCCGAATGGCCGTCGGATAGGTAGGAATCGTACCGCTCGACGCCAAGCGCCTTTAAGCGCCCGCACATACTCCGGGAGCGTCCTCGCGCTACCGAGCCGGGCGTGGAGCTCGTTGATTTGCTCTATCGTAAACATGAATGATGCTGCGGCCTTCGATACCAATCATCATCGCTCAGGCCTTGTCCCCCGCGGCGTGCACTCGCATCGCCGCGCAATCAATTGCAAGCTCGTGGCTTCACCAAGCAACGAACTCGAACATTGGATACCGCCAGACTGCCTGTATCATGAGTGTGCATTTTTGAGCAGACACTAAGTAGTGCACCATTTACGTTCTCCAGAAAACCGGAGGTGAAAGGACCTATGCAATCCTACGGGTTGTCTGCTTCTCGGATGAACCGCGAACGAGACGTTAAATTGAGGCTCAGCGGGAAGGCGGTTCGCCGGAGAATTCGTACCACGATCGTTCTGACCGCCTGGGTGGCGCTGATCACTGTTCTGGAGCTTGTTGGTGCGGATTCGGGAGCGCCGTCATCATCGATAACGGGCGCAGCTCTCTCCGTAGACCAGGTGGTGGACAACCTCGTGCGCAAGAATCAAGAGCGTGCGCAGGCGCTGCTGCATTCCGAGGGAACTCGGGTCTACCACCTCTCCTACCGCGGGTTTCCCGGAGACAGGGACGCCGAAATGACCGTAAAGGCCACCTACGACAGCCCCTCCACAAAGGAGTTCAAAGTAGTTTCCGAGAGCGGATCGAAACTGATTCTGGATCACGTCTTCAAGAAACTCCTGGAAACCGAGAAAGAAGCAGCACAACCCGCAATTAGCGCAGGAACACAGTTGAATCGAGATAATTACAACTTTGAACTGCTTGGCTACGAGCCGTCGGACGCTGGTGGGCAATACGTGTTGCGGGTCAGCCCCAAGTCCCCAAGCAAATACGTCTATCGGGGGAAGGTGTGGGTGGATGAAATCGATTTCGCCGTCATGCACATCGAAGCCGAACCGGCTCAGAACCCGTCGTTCTGGACGAAGAAGAGTGTAATTCATCACGAATACAAAAAGGTGGGGGCCTTCTGGCTTCCTGCCCAGAATGAATCGGTCAGTTACATTCGGCTGGGAGGACGCGCCACGCTGACCATCAAGTACAAGGACTATCGCGTGATTGGTGCCGGTCAGCCAGGCGGAGCGCTAACGATGTCATCGGGCGCGAGCGATTAGTGAGCCTTTAAGGGATTTGCAACCAGTTCAAATGTCTGCCGACGCCTCCCGATAAGCCGGATCGCGCTCCGCAGATTTCCCTGTAGACACTTGTCCGCAAAACGACGTGATCGGATTCGATAACGCGATTCAGATTATCGAGACCGGGGGACTGCGGATCGCGATCTGGGGCGACAAGCGTGGAATGCCTGATCCCTCTCTCGAGCATTATTTGAAGAATGTTGACGTGCTCATTCTGCCGATCGAGACAATACTCACGCGCACAGAGGTGCTTTAGGACAACTACGGCTGGGCGGAATCGCCGCCGTGCTCGAAACCCGCCTTCGCCAAGCTCAGGCCGAAGCCATGCCTCCGATCGACTTCCTCTCCGGGACCCCACCCCGTCATTGCGCCAGTCGCTGTTCCGCCTTCAAAGAGGTGACGAAAGTCTGGCAAACATGGTGCTCTGTTCAAAATTGAACAGCTTTTCAAAATAACCTGAGGTTACTCTGTACCAAATTTGAAGACCAAGATGGTGCTGTATGGACCGAGCGAAGGACAGATCCCTCATCGAATTCGCAATTCTGGGCACAATTCTTACGATTCAGTTCGTTGGTGTCGAGGGCCTACGTGCAGTTCCTTGCCCCTGCTTCAGCGGCTTGCACTTCTTGCCACAACCTCATCACAGGTCGCGCAGGCCCCTGTGTTGCCTTAACTAAGCGAGCCCTTGCCATGGTACGAATTTTGATTGCAGACGACAGCACGCCCGTTCGATGCGGGCTGCGCACTTTGTTGGGATTGAATTCGGACTGGCAGGTCTGTGGCGAAGCTGTGGATGGTGCCGACGCCGTAGAGAAAGCGCAGCAACTCGCTCCCGACCTCATATTGATGGATTTCTCAATGCCGCAGATGGATGGCGTACAAGCAGCCCAAGAAATCGCCAAATCTGGTACGGACATCCCGATCCTGCTCTTCACTCGAAATCTTTCACCTCAGGTCATGGCATTGGCTCGCAACGCTGGTTTGCGGGGCGCCATTTCAAAGTCGGAGATCAGCATGTTGCCATATGCGATTAGAGCGGTGCAGCGGGGTGAGACCTTTTTCTATTCGACGTCGAGAGAGATGAATTTGTGATGCTCAACGTCCGCCCGTTCAGTGCAGGGCGGCCTTACATGCGTCCCCATCCCGCAATAGCCCATTTGCACAGCACCCAAAACCGTGACCTGTCACTGGAAGGTCTAATCGTGAAGCACAACGTTTAGTAGCGAACTGTGGACTTCAAGCTCACCGTTGTAGCGAACGAACCCCAACTTCCTGAACCTGTTCATGAAAAAATTGACTCGCCCACGAGTTGTACCTACCATCTCGGCTAGCGTCTCTTGACTGATCTTGGGAATCGCAACTTCGGGTTTTCCGTCCTTGCCGAAGTGAGCAAGCAGCAGGAGAATGCGAGCAAGGCGCTTCTCGCTGGAATTGAAAAGCTGGTCAACCAAATCCTCTTCGTACCGAATGTTCCGTGTCAGCAAATATGACACGAACATATCGGAGAACGCAGGTTCCCGGTGAATCACTTCCATCATGGATTTCTTGTCCACTCGCATCAGGGAGCAATCGGTCTCTGCGGTAGCGGAGCACATGCGGACGGGTTGTCCCGCGAGGCAACCTTCTCCGAAGAAAACTCCCTCGTTAAGAATTCCTAATGTGGCTTCCTTGCCGCTTTTCGCCACAACCGTGAGCTTTACCCGTCCTCTTTGAATGTAAAAAACGGCATCGGACGAGTCGCCCTGAACGAAGATCGCTTGCTTTTTGGGAACAGTCGCGATTGTTCTACCGCGATCGATGGTCGAAAGGAATGTCTTGGGATCAAATTTGCGGCGTTTCTTAGCAGTTGCCACGGGTGTCATGATTGGCCCCCAAATGCTCAAAGGATGCCCACGAGCCCCAGTGTTCGAAAAGCTATTATTCTATTTGAGGTGCGGTACGTCAACGTCGGCATTTTGTTATGTCGGCATTTTGTTACGAAAACCGAACAGACTGGTTCCGGGTTCGGCACGGCTTTGCGGCCGTCGCCGGATAGTGAACGAATTCCTTCTAGGCTGTCCTGCGTAAGCGGACACTAGAAGCGCAAGGCCGACTCGCTTAATGACGCACACTCCTTAGTAAAGGGTCGTTTATCATGATTGTTTCCCGCTTGCTTGCGCTCGAACTTGCGGTTTAGGACTGTTGCCGCGCAGCTTTTCAGAAGCTTTGTCAACCACTAATGGCTTGCTGAAGTAGAAGCCCTGGATTTCGTCACACTGATGTGCCCGCAGGAACGACATTTGCGCCTCTTCTTCGACGCCTTCGGCAATCACCTTGAGATGCAGGCTTTTTGCCATGCTGATGATCGCGGTTGTGATCGCTGCGTCATCAGGATTCACGGCGACATCTCGGATAAACACGCGGTCGATTTTTAGCTTGCTGACCCGAAACTGTCTCAAGTAGCTGAAGCTGGAATAGCCAGTTCCGAAGTCGTCAATCGCGAGAGACACGCCCATGGCCTTTAATTCCTGAACAACTGATAACATCAGGTCCGCATTGGCCAGGAGTAGGCTTTCTGTTAGCTCCAGTTCGAGGTATTGGGGGGCGAGGCCAGTCTCATGGAGTACCCTACGGATGACTTCACAGAAGCCCTCTTGACGAAACTGGACCGCCGATACATTTACCGCGACCGACACGGCGGTAACCCCTTCGTCCTGCCATTTCCGGGCCTGAGAGCAGGCAGTCCTGAGGACCCATTCACCGATTGGAACAATCAGTCCGCTGTTCTCGGCAATTCGTATGAACTTATCGGGTGGCACAAGACCCAAGTCCGGATGCTGCCAACGAAGGAGCGCCTCCAACCCCGTGATTCTTCCGGTGGCAATATCCATCTGGGGCTGGTACATCAGAAACAGTTCCTTTTGGGCGAGTGCCAGTCGCAAGCTGTTTTCTAAGGTCAATCGCTCCACCGCCTGAGCGTTCATGTCCTCCGTGAAAAACCGAAAGCGGTTGCGTCCATTCTCTTTGGCGCTATACAACGCAGCATCGGCATTCTTGATCAGAGTTTCGACGTCCGCTCCGTGTTCCGGAAAGATGCTGACACCGATGCTACAACTAACATTGACAGGGTGCCCTTGGACAACGAATCCAGCGGTCATCAAATTCACGATCCGTTCGGTCGCAACCGCCGCATCGGCCACATCTGTTAAGCCAGTCAACACGATGAGAAATTCGTCTCCTCCGACCCGAGCCACAGTGTCCTGTTCCCGCGCCCATGTCTTAAGCCGTCCTGCAACTTCTTGCAGGAGAATGTCGCCGACCGAGTGACCGAGCGAGTCGTTGATGTCCTTGAACCTGTCGAGATCGAAGAACAGAATCGCCACTTTGTCTTTCCGCCGACGAGCGCCAGCGAGGGCCTTGCCTAGCCGATCCTGAAGGAGGGTCCGATTGGGCAGTCCCGTCAGAGCATCGTAGTAGGCCAAGAATTGGACTCGTTCCTCCGCTAGTTTGCGGGCGGTGATGTCGCGAAAGTACCAGATTCTGCCCCGATAGCGACGCTTTGAGTCGACCAGAGGTGCAGAGTATCGGTCGAAAATCTTCCCATTCTTGAATCTAAGCTCATCCCTGCTCTTTTCATCCCGATGGCTATTGAGATACTTGACCCTCTCGATAAAGGCGTCGGGGGCCTCGACTTTATCTGTCAAGTGTTTCAGCACGATACGATCGTCTCGCGTGCTCAGCAGTTCAAACGGTATTTCTAAGTGGAGCCCAAATTGCTTGTTTGCCAGAACGATGTGATCAGACTCGTCGACGGCCAAAATGCCATCGAGTGTCGTCTCAGCTTGCGCCTCCAGCAGCGCAGTTTTGAACAACAGACCTTCTTCAGCATGCTTGCGCTCAGTGATGTCGCGCACGGTGGCCAGCAGCGTCGGCCGCCCGCTCAGCGTCAATGCGGTCAAGCACACCTCAGACGGAAAAACCGCGCCGTTTTTGCGCCGGTGCAACCACTCGAAGCGTTCCTTGCCATTGAGAAACGCGGCGGCAATCTTCTGATCGGCCGCCGTCCGGGAAGGCGTGCCGTCGGGTTGGTTCGGAGGTGAGATATCGGCCGGGTGCAGCAGCATGCGGTCCCCGGCTGAGTATCCGAACATCTGCAGCGCAGCCGAATTGCAATCCAGAAAGCCCTCTTCGTTCATCAGCCAGTTCGCATCGGCGGAGTCCTCGAACAAAGCGCGATACTTGTTCTCGCTGTTCTTCAGCGTCTCCTCGGACCGTTTCCGCTCGGTGATGTCCTGCTTAACAGCTACAAAGTGGGTAATGTCTCCCCTGCCTGAGCGTACGGGCGTGATGGTCTGTTCCTCTTCGTAAAGACTTCCGTCTTTGCGGCGGTTGGTAAATTCACCGTGCCAGATATTTCCCGTAGAGATGGTCTGCCATAGCTTCGCATAGAACTCTTTACTCTGCGTACCCGACATCAATAACCGTGGATTTCTTCCGCGAACCTCTTCAGCTGCGTACCCGGTCAAGTCGCTAAATGCCCGATTCACCCAAAGAATTGTTCCTTCTCTGTCACTGACTAGAATCGAGTTCGCCGCACTTTCCAAAGCCGCCGCTTGCAAGTGCAGACGCTCCTCTGCATGCTTACGCTCATCGACGTCCATTGAGATCCCGGTCATCCGAGTCGGCTGCCCATGGTCGTTATAGAAGGCATGCCCCCTGGAGACCCGCCAGTGCACGCTACCGTCGGGCCAAACAACGCGGAACTCGCAGTCGTAAACTCTCTTTTCCTGAATTGCTCCGTCAATCTCGTCCCGCATCATTTTCCGGTCGTCGGGATGTAGGCTGTTCATCAATACTTGGTAGTTTGCCGGGCTATCTGCAGGTACGCCAAGCAATGCTTTGCAGGTGTCTGACCACACGTGTTCGTCCTTAATGATATCCAAATCCCAATAGCCTATCCTGGCGGCCTCCATCGCCAGGCGGTTACGCTCTTCGCTTCGTTGCAGCTCCTGTTCGACACTCTTTCGGCATGCTGCTTCCTGGCGGGAGTTCTTTTCCGCCAGTTGCCGCTCCCGGACTTCGTCTTCTAATCGTTCGTTCGCATCGGTAAGCTCGCGGGTACGTTGCATCACTCTTTCTTCGAGACCCGCATTGAGCTTACTCACTTCTTTTTCTGCGTCAATTCGCGCAGCGATCTCGTGAGCCGCCTCGCGAGTCGCGAATAGCGCGATCACGATAGCTAGGACTACAGCCAGCCCAATCAGGAGCGAAGCAAGGCGACGGGCCTTGGAGTGGTCAACTTGAGCTTGTTTGACAGCCACGTCCAACTCTTCCTTCTGAAACTCCACGAACTTTTCCCACGCAGCATGATATCTAAGCAGTGCGGGTAGTATTTCGTTGACCATGACCGTTTCTGCTTTGTCGTGTTTCCGTTCATCGACAAGCAGATGGATAGCTCGCTGGCAGCTTTCCAGATACGGCTCTCGTGTCCTTTTTACTTCAGATAGCGCCTGCTTTTCTTTCTCTGAGTCACAGCGGCTCTCGCTCTCCCCGATTAGTTTTGTGATTTCCTTGCTATTCTGAGAACGGGCTGCCAATAGCGGCTCGACGAGTCGCCTGTTCTCCACGAGCACTATCTCCATCACGATACGGTTATTGTCGTTGGAGATTATCAACGCTCTTCGTGCCAACTCCAGGTCGGTTGACCTATTCCTGGTGATGTCGGAAAGGTTCTCGTCGATTGTTTGCATCCGGCGTAAGCCTAACTGCCCTATGGCCAGTAAGATGGCAATTAGAACAGCAAATGCCGCGCCCAATCTCAGTGCTATGTGTTTGCTTGTCAGCGCGAACTCCTAGCTAGCGGGTGCTTCCCAGTCTGGGTCAAGGCTGAAAAGAAAATCACGGCTTGCGCGAGAGCGATTGCCGCGCAGCGAGATATTCGAATCGAGTGATATCGCTTACATACCTAGAACGGGAGAAGAGCTTAAGTGCATTATGGGCGCTCATACCACGCATTAGTGCGACCCAGACGACATTCTGATTACTAAGGTAAGACCGCACTGTGTTCCCTTTCCAAGCGTGTTGGCCGATTCGGTAGAGATTTACCCAACTTCGTACTGTCCCAACAACTCAACAAGCAGACATCTGCGTACAACATATCCGTTATGTGATGAAGACAGAACGTAAACTGGTCGCAGTCATCATGTCGCTAACGTCGTCGTCATCCTCCACAAGCAGGACCTTGTGGGAAATAGCGCGTTCGCTCGGAGTCATACTGCACCACCTCTCTTCACGAACTGACGACTGCGTGACTGTAGGCATTGTCTCGGAAATGTTCAGACGCGAAACAGACGTTTTTAGATAGTTAGAATTATTGTGTCTGAAGTTGATACATGTGAATGCGCTTATGGACCCGATTGAGGGATGCCGGCGATTCGTAGTCGCGGTACCTGCCGGCTCGCCATCGCACATTCATGTGTCGGTGAACGTACTGACAGACAGCCAAGACCGTCGATATAATCATTTTTCTTAAATTGAGTTGCGTTCCCTTAGTTCCCATGACCAGGAGCCTTTATGAATGAGAACGACCGGCAGTCCCAAGTTGTCCAATCGTGGAAGCAGTTATACCGGGCTGCCGTCCTTGAAACCAACATGGAGCTTACCCCTCGACGAATAGTTGAAGCGCGAAAAGCTGCTGGGGAACGCGTAGTCCACCTGATCCGGCAGGCTGCGGACGGCGAGCCAGAATTACAAGACTTGGTGTATGCAAGTGTGGTTTTGAACGAGTTGAACAGAGGGTTTGAGTCCGCCGGACCTGAGCCGTCAACCTCGGAGGTTCAAGGCTTTGATTACGCAAGAACGGGCACCTCCAATGCTTGAGGACATAATTGTTCTGTATTGGAAGTCAATGGGCGAGGCACAAGGGATTCATTGAAGCAGGTTGTCGAAATTGCGAGTTATTGGCCAAAGTCTAAGAGATATCGTCCGGGGAATTGCCCGTTCTGTCGGATGCGTGCCGAGGCCTGGGCTAATGGTTTGCCGCTATTCTCGGGGAGGCTTCTGCGTAGCCTGCCGGCGCCCTGAATCTGTCACCTGTGCTCATGCGCCCAACGGGCTGTTCGCGGCTTAAAGACGGCACGGTCGTCAACGCTTCCGCTTGCGCTTCCGGTCCCTGGTAGCGGTAGGCGCTTGCCATTCGATAGAGTGTTGTTTTCCCAATACCCAACAAATGCGCTGCAAGGATCCGGTCCCCGCGACACTTGTCGAGCGCGTCTATGATCACTCGGCGTTTTACTTCATCCATCGGGAGAACAATCCCAAGCGGCTTTCGTATTGTCCTCAACGGGGTGCTCATCGTGTCATCTCCTAAGTTGCCTGTTACGTGTCGCTATCCCATTTCTGATCGGTGAACGGCCAGACACAATCTGGTGGCCACTGGAAGGCAGCCTTCGGCCTAATGGTTAGGGGGTCAGATTTCTTTGGCGCTTTAGAGTCGGGCCGGGAATCGATAAGTGGTACTTTGTTCATTACGTGACGTTCCCCAAGAGGAGCAACGGCGCATCACCCCCCCTTTTAAGCGACGAAAGTGAGCACAGTAGTTCGTTCACATCTTCTGCTTCAGGGCAGTTGGCAAACGCGCGGGCGACCGGAGGGGCAGTCTTCGTTCGACCGCGGAGCGATGGAACTCTTATCCCTGCCCTGTTTCGCCTTTTCTGGAGCGCGAGAAGCCCCTGTGGGGAAGGACAATCTTGGACTTCCGGATGGTCCTCGGCCAACTTCCCGCGCCTTCGTGATGTAACCCTGAAGCTGCAACAACGCTTATCCCTAAAGCACGGGAGGTTCCACGCTCGAAAGTGCCATCGTGGTGTTGTAAACAGAGGAGTTATTTGGTCCAGTTTGACCGTGACTTGGTCTGACGAGTGTCGATTGAGTGTCGACCGTCATCGGTTCGTCAGTCGTCCCTCCTCAGAACACGCCCCATTTAAGTGTGATGAGGGATAGACGCTTCGACACTTCCGGCTTTCCCCCAAATCGAAGTCCCTGCTGAGGGCTAGGTCTCAACCCAATCAACCGGGGTTATGGCTCGTGTCGAACAGGCGTGCCTTAAGCTGGTTTAGATCGACGAACTCGGCTAATTTTTCGAGACGAGCCGAAGCGACTGCGCCGACGTCTCACAATAATAGGTTCAGAAGCCCCGAGGGTGTCTGACCCTGACATGAAGGCTTATTACCGCAGGAGGGTACGCCGCACATACCCCATTCCTTCAACACGGTTCCCCCGTGATGTTCCTTCGCAGTGACTGGGTCATCAGGTGCACATGACGTATCTTTATCATTATCATCGACTAACAGCTGCTAGCGAAGCTCGGTGTCAAGATCGGTCAATGCGAATGCGAAGCGCTAAACCTTTGGGTGCAGAGAATATGGCGGAGCAAGAACCCGCGCTAGATTCCACCTATCACTCAGACCTCACAGTCGGCCAGTATTGCAATCTACTCGATTTGGCACTGCTAGCGCTCAGCCGCCCCACAACAGATGCTCTTTTCCCAGCTGTGGCACTCCAGATCCGAAATGCCTTGAATTTTGACGTTGTCACATTGGGTCTTTACGACTCTAGTACGGGAAGCATGCGATTGGACACTTGGAGGGCGGGCGACGCAAAGAAGAGATCTGAATCCATTCCTATTCACACTTGCGCCAGCGGGTGGGCTTGGAAAAGTCAACGATCCGTACTTGTCCAAAATTCCGACACGGAATCGACGTCACCAGTTTTCTCAGGTGTACTTGGCCAACTCGGCGTTCGTACTTACTATGTCTTTCCCCTGACCACAAGTCGCCACAAGCTGGGAGCGATAGGCTTTGGCAGTTTGCATATCATTCCCAGGGCGAATGCAACGCTTGAGTCGTTGCGCCGTGGCGCTGCCATCGTCGCTCAATTCCTGGACGCACTTTCAACCGATGGGCTCGTAGCGCAGACAGATTCTGTCCAAACCGCCTCGATAACGTCGCGGCCCGAACAAGCGCTGCGGGATTTCCATCCGGACGATCAGGCAACGCGGGATGAAGCTTTCCGCGACATTGTGGGGAATAGCGCTGCGCTCCAAGAACTTCTAAGACAAGTGAAGATCGTGGCCGGCACGGACGCCGGGGTGCTGCTGCAGGGCGAGACAGGCACCGGAAAGGAGTTAGTTGCGCGCGCCATTCATCGATTGAGCCCAAGGGCCGACCGCAAGTTTGTTAGCGTGAACTGTACTGCGATTCCAACCGAGTTGCTGGAAAGTGAGCTATTCGGACATGAAAAGGGGGCATTCACCGGAGCCATCAACAGGCGGGTGGGTCGTCTAGAAATAGCAGACGGAGGGACCCTGCTATTGGATGAGGTAGGTGACCTTCCGAGTGTAATTCAGCCAAAATTGTTACGGGTGCTGCAGGACAAGGAATTCGAAAGGCTCGGCAGTAACCAGACTGTAAAGGTCGATGTGCGGCTCATCGCTGCTACAAATCAGAAGTTACATGGGAGGATCGCCGAGGGTCGGTTCCGCGAGGACCTATTCTATAGGCTCAATGTCTTTCCGATTTACGTCCCCACTCTGCGGGAGAGAAAAAATGACATTCCTGCCCTTGTGCGTTACTTCGTAGCCCGATATGCAAATGAAGCGAAGAAGTCGATTACGACTATCCCTGGCGAGGCAATGGACGCCCTCGTGAATTGGAGCTGGCCGGGGAATATCAGAGAATTGCAAAATCTGGTTCAGCGATGCGTGATTTTGACGAACTCAACCGTTCTGAGCGTTCCGGTTGACGAGCTAATAAGGGACACAAAACCATCCCTCGGCAGGATGTCCCAGGAGGGCAAGCGCGAGCTTATCCTTCAGGCTCTGAAAGAGGCGGGCGGAGTGATAGGTGGCGTATCCGGTGCGGCCAATCGGCTGGGAATGAAACGCACAACCCTCTATTCGAAAATGAAAAAGCTGAAGATTAGTGCCGCCGAGTTCCAGGATTAGTTGCCAGTGCGGGTATCAACGTCGGCCACCCTCGGATATCCGTAGAACTTGGGGTGCAAGCTCGAGAAAGGCAGCGGCCGTTGAGTCCATGCGACGCCTTCAACATACGCGGACAAAGACATCTCCATAGCTCTTCCTTGAATTCGTCAGCTTAACCCGTAAGCAATGGAATGGACGCCCCCGATCGAAACGGCATCGAGTGTGCCAGAGTGGAAAGTGCAATACAAACCACTACGACTGAAGGAGCGTCCAAGATGAAGGTTAATACGATCGGGGTTG
>JBEKRE010000057.1:0-34463 GCA_049519055.1 Candidatus Sulfotelmatobacter sp.
CCGACGAACTTCCCGGTCCTGCGGAAATGTTCATCTAGCGCGGCCGCCTCTTCCAAGGCCCGAGGATTGAGAAAGATCACCACATTGAGCTTCGGGCCCGCCTGGTCGCAGGCCCGGATGCGCTCCAGATAAGCCTGCACCAACCTTACGGATGTGAGAGCGCCGGACTTGTACGCCGCTTGCACATCGCTGATCGTGGCCTCATCGAGATGAAATGGTTTGACTGAATTCTGCGCACCAGCGCCGTTCGCCATCAACATGACCGTCCCAGACATCAAAAGGCGCATAAATTTCATATGAACTCCCATCGCGGGTAATTTTTATCCAACCGGGCTGGATGCCTTAATGGTTGCGGCGGGGGCCATGCCGCTACTATCTCTGTCCCACCACCCGCCCCCAAGATTTAGCATGTGGTAGTACGATCACGTTGCGCCCCAGATTCTCAACTCCTATGAATACGGCTTCCGCGTACCGATGATTGTGATCTCGCCCTACGCCAAGCTGGGTTACGTCTCACACGTCATACATGATTTTGGAAGCATTTTGAAATTCATCGAGTCGATCTTTAACCTGCCATCGCTGGGGTACGGGGATGCGCCTGCCGACAATCTCTCCGACTGGTTCAACTTTAGCCAGACTGCGACTCAGTTTCAGACCATCCCGCCGCCGTCCAACGCCGCGCAGTGCAAGAGTGACCCGAGTCCCGCCACCGATCCGGACGACGACTGAGAGGCGCGTAGTTGAGAAAGGAAGTAGCGCGTTAAGTCTCTTCTTGGTCACTAGCTATTCTTCGGCTAGTCCCCCGCACTGGTTGCTGGCTCCGTCTCTGGTTTGAATCGAGAATCCCACCAGGCCTGGACGCCTTGACGAGCCAACTTGTAGATCGTGCCGCGATTCTCCGAGATGACTTTCCACCAGGCATAGCGGCCAAGCATGGGGAAGTAGATACCGCGGAAACAGAGGCGGGCGATCAAGATGTTTATACGGAATCCCAGCGGTTGGTCGGCGATCGAGTCCACAGCCTGAGCGATGGCTTCCGGACCGTAGGCGTGAGACCAGCCGTAGTTCACTTCTTCATGGGCTTCATCGATAGTCATCTTCAGCGGAGTGTGGGCCATGGCGAAGGGGATGAATTCCTGCCAGTGCTTAGGCCGGGTTAGGCGGCCGGCAACGTCGAGACGCTTGTAGAGCGGTGTTCCGGGCAAGGGAGTGATCAGGCCGAAAATGGGGAGGCCCGGGGGCCAGGTCCGAACTTGCGTCAGCGTGCGTTCTGCGGCTCCTACCGTGTCATTGTCCATGCCGAAAATGAATGAAGTGATGGCATAGACGTTGCGCTGGGCCAGTCGCTCCAGCACCGCGGGATATTCTTCCGGCTTGTTAAAGCCCTTGTTCATATCTTTGAGGTTGGCAGGATCGATTGATTCCATGCCGATGAAGATCCACTTCCCACCGGAAGCTGAGATGAGGTCAACCAGTTCCTGATCGCGAAGGAGGTTGGCGCTGATTTGTGCGACCCAATTCAATTGCGCGCCCGCGGCGATGATGTCGCGCAGGAGAGATTTCGTGCGCTTGAGGTTGATGGCGAAATTGTCGTCGATGAAAAAAACAGCAATCTGCCCACGCTCTTTCCTGGCTCGCGCCTTCAGGAGCAAAAGTTCGTTTACGACGCTTTCATTGGTACGAAACCGAATCGAGTCGCCGAAGAACCCGGTGACGGTGCAAAACTCGCATCCGTAGGGACAACCTCGTCCGGATTCGACGGGGACAATGCGAAATGTCCCCCAGCCCTCGCCGTGTTTCTTGAGCCAGTAGTTGAAGGCCTTGGGCACGAGATTAAATTGCCGAAGATCGATCGTGTCCCAGGGAATTACGGGATATTGCTTGAGAGAGGGCTTGAGTTCTTTGCCGGCGGCATCGAGCGGCGCGTAAATGTCTTTTAATTCGCCGCGAGCCGCGTCGTTCACGATTTCCGGCCAGGTATGGTCGGCTTCTCCGAGGGCCACTGCGTCAGCGTGACGCGGGCCACCATCCCGGCCGAGGGCTTCGTCCGCCATTTCCGTGACGTGAGGCCCTCCCATCACCACTGGCACACCGGCGGCGCGCACCGCGTCCGCCATGCGATAGGCCTTGGCGATCATTCTGGTCATGGCGCCGATGCCAACCAGATCAATATTTTGTTCGCGCACGTAGCGGGCGATGCCCGCTTCGTCCATGGGCTGGGCATTGCCATCGATCAGCACGACTTCATGGCCGGCGGGAGTAAGGGATTGCAAGAGAAACATCCATAGATGCGGCATGAAATTGCGCGTAACCCCGTTGTCGGGGTTGTAGAGTAGAATTTTCAATAGTCGCCTGATTTCTGCTTGCGATGGAATTCGTGCGCCCAGAAATGCGCCTAGTAGGAATGTGGCTGGGTCCGAAACTCATCTTACAACCAAATGACGTGGGCGACGGATAAATGATCGGCACCGTACACTAGCGTTCGAGATCGGTCAAGGGTGTTCCAAGTTGATCATAGGTCTAGCACCTTTGGCTGGGCACGGAACAGGGTAGCGGGCTTAGAATGAATGAACGGATAACTGGAAAGTCTGAATTAGCATCTAAATCGCAAGTGTCGGCAATCTTGCGTTCAACGTTTTGGTAAAACCTAGCATGAGGTCTGTAACGGTTATGAGAAGCTTCAGGATTTGTCTGAGTTATGCTGTACTGGTTGGAGTGCTGCTGGGCGTCGCGACTGCCATGCCGTTGAATTCATCGGCACGCGCCGTGATCCCCGCAGATTTGCAGCAGTTGATTTCCGTGGATTTCCGGACTCTGAAGGACTCGCCGACCGCGATGCAACTAAAGCAGCAGGTGCTGCCGGATAACTTAAAACAGTTCGAGGCGGCGCTGAAGGGAATCGGAATTGACCCCGATAAAGACGTGGACACGCTGGCATTCGCTTCGTTCCGCACTCCGAAGATGGGAGTCAAAGGCGTGGGCGTGGCGGCCGGCCCCTTCGCCATGAAGGCTGTCCTAAAGAAGATGACGGTGCAGAAAATTAAACCGACGAAGTACCGCCTGGCGAATATTTATCCGATGGACGGCGGCATGGTGATGTGTTTTCTGGACGAAAGTACATTGCTGTTTGGAGAGATATCAGCTGTGAAGGTGGCGCTGGATACGCGCGACGGCGAGGTCTTAAGCCTCGATACGAATCAAACGATGGCCGACATGATGTCGAGTGTGGATTCTTCCCCGGTGTGGAGCATCCTGGATCAACTGGGAACTCAAAACGTAATGCGATCCGCTCTGGGCGACGCGGCCAAGATTGCCGACTATGACACCATCAAGAAGCGGCTGCTGGGATCGCGTTACACCATGAGTTTCAATTCAGGCGTGAACTTCGATTTGACCGTAGTGTCTTCCGATTCCATGAGCGCGGCCACTTTGTCGTCGCTGGTGAAAGCGGGACTGCTCTACAAGAAGATGAGCGCCAGCGCTCTCGAGAAAGTAGCGATGGATAATACCAATGTGGATTCCGACGGCGCAGATGTGAATTTCCACTTCAAATCGACGGACCAGCAGTTTCAGTCAATCATGCACTCAGAGTTGTTCGCGGCAGTTTCGCACTAGAGTTACAACACCTACCTGGCAGGCACCAAGAAACTGAGAGAAGCGTTTCTTGGTGCCTTTCTTTTGTGTAGAGCCTTCTCCGCTGGTGCCCGCCCTGTTTGCGAGGGCAACTCTCACTTTGGCTTGCCTGCGGCTCGTCTCGTGCGGGCCCAGCCTGCTTTTACCACCTGCTGCGCCCGGCCGATGGCTAGCGCGTCTTCGGGAATATCGCTGGTGATGCAGGAGGCGGCCGCGACGTAGGCGCCTTTACCCACACGCACCGGCGCGACCAGAGTGCTGTCGCTGCCGACGAAAACTCCATCTTCTATAACGGTGGTGTATTTGTGAACACCGTCGTAGTTGCAGGTGATGGTTCCGGCGCCGATGTTTACGCTCTCACCGATTTCGGCGTCGCCGAGATAAGTAAGGTGGTTGGCCTTCGATCCCTTACCCAGTTTGATCTTCTTGGTCTCCACAAAATTGCCGACGTGTGCGCCCTCTCCGATGTCGCTGCCCGGGCGCAGATGGGAATAGGGCCCTAGGATGGCGCCGGGGCCTACCCGGGCTCCATCCAAAATGCACCCGGGACGAATGAGGACGCCGTGACCAACGTTGGAATCGCGAATCACGGAGTAAGAGCGAATGCGGCATCCAGAGCCGATGCGCGAGCAGCCGAAAATCTGAACAAAAGGTTCAATCACCGTGTCGTTCGCGATTTCGACCTCGCCGTCGATCACGCAGGTTGCGGGATAAAAAACAGTGACGCCGTTCGCCATTAGTTCGTTACACTTGCGCATCCGCATCTGACAATCGATGAAGGAGAGTTCAGCGCGGGTGTTCGCGCCAAGAACTTCGGCGGAGTTTTCTGTCTTCCAGACGACGACGCGCTGCCGCGTCTTGCGCAGGATTTCCGCCATGTCGGTTAGGTAATACTCCGCGTGGGGGTTGGCGGTGCAAAGCTTTTTGGCATGTTCAAACAATACCGGCACCTCGAAAACGTAGAATCCGGCATTGATCTCATGAATCTTTTTCTGAGCGGGGCTGGCGGCCTTTTCTTCAACGATAGCCTGGACCTCGGCGCTGCGAACGTTCCTGCGAACGACGCGTCCATATCCAGTGGGGCGGTCGAGGTCGGCGCTAAGCAAGGTCATCGCAGCCTGCTTGTCGAGGTGGAAATTCAACAACTGCGCGATGGTCTGAGGCGTGATCTGCGGGGCGTCGCCGGAGAGAACGATCACGTAGTCGTAGGCGGATAGCGCCGATTGCGCGACCATCAGAGCGTGGCCAGTACCCCGCTGCTCAGACTGCAGGACAAAGTTTACGCCGGTGTGGGCGACGGTAGTCCGCACGAGGTCGGCTTCGTGGCCGATGATGGCGAAGACGTCCTCCGGTGGAACGACCGCTGTGGCTGCGACGATGACATGCGCCAGCAGCGGCTTGCCGCCGACTTCATGCAGTACTTTAGGCAGTGCTGACTTTAAGCGCGTGCCTTTACCAGCAGCCATGATGGCGATGGCGACACGAGATGCGGCCGTCCCGGACGTCTTTGAAGAGGATGCGTTTCTGGATTTCTGCATTCGCCCCACTATACCTTGAGCCGGAACCGTACAGAAGAGGGATGCCGTATTCCTGACGGCTATCTCCCCTCCCGCAAGCATAAAATCCTCCGGCCACAGATAGCCGCAATCTGCACCACCAGAGATCAATCAAACGGAGGAAGAGATGCCAAACTACGTCATCGAGCGCGAGCTCCCGGCAGCGGGTCTGACGGCCCGAGCAGGTTCTGGCAATTTCACAGAAGTCCTGCGGCGTTCTGGGGGACCGGGGTCCAGAGATTCAGTGAATCGAGAGCTATTGTCACCCAAGACGAGATCTACGGTATCTACATCGCGCCAATGGAGCGATGGTGCGAGAACACGCCAAACAGCGGCTTTCCGGCGAACCGCGTTTCAAAAGTAAAACGGATCATCGATCCAACTTCGACGGAAGCATGATGTCGTTACCGCCTAAAGACCCAATCCTCCATCTACGGCAAGAATCTGGCCGGTGATGAACTGGGGCGCCGTAGCGAAGAAAAGAACGGCGGCAGCGATATCGCTATCGCGGCCGTTGCGCTGCATAGGAGTTTGTTTGGCCATGCGGCGCATGAAGGGTGCGGCCGCCTTGTCGCCGAGGTCGATCATGCCGGGAGCGACCGCATTGACAGCGATCTCCGGGGCCAGGGCTTTTGCCATGACCTTGGTAAGCATGTGCAGGGCGGCCTTGGAAGAACAGTAATGGGCATGCGTGGCCCAGGGCCGCAGGCCTCCAAGTGATCCCATGTGAATGATCTTGGCCGCAGTTTGTTCTGAGGACTTCGGTCCGCTTCGTTTTCGGCGCATCCATTTCAAGGCCTCGCGCGACACCAGGAATGGTCCACGAGTGTTCGACGCGAACATCGCGTCCCACTGATGTAGTGTGAGGCGCTCGAAGTCGGCGGTGGCATAGTTGGCCGCGTTGTTGACAAGGATGTCAATGCGGCCAAGCTCCAGTCCTGCATCCTTCATCATGGACTTGATGCTGGTTTCTTCGGTGACGTCGCAGTGCAGCGCGAATGCGCGAACACCGAGGCTCGAAAGATCGACGACGGTGTGCTGCGCGTCGCGGGCTGAATTGCGAAAAGTGATGGCAACATCCGCTCCGGCCTGCGCAAGCGCGAGGGCCGAGGCTCGTCCGAGACGGCGGGCGCCACCGGTGATGAGGCAGGCTTTGCCGCGTAGCGGCTTGGGATCCGGCGAGATCATTTTCGGATTCTACTCCTGGCGTTTTATCCGCGAATTCATTCCCCAACTGGTAGGACCATTCGTGCGCGGCAGTTCGCTTCTTTTCTCTTGCCAGAGGGTGAGGAGGCAACGATACAATCGCGTCGTGCCAGAGTCCCGCCAAGTCGTGGTTTACTCGCGCAAAGGATGTCATCTTTGCGAGCTAGTGAAGGAGAGCCTGGTGAAGCTCTCGCGCCGCGGCGGTTTTACGTGGCAGGAAGTGGATGTTGATACCGACTATGAACTGCGGCGACAGTTCAATGACGAAGTGCCGGTCGTGTTCATCGACGGGCGGAAAGCCTTCAAGTACCGGATGGATGAGCGCGAATTTCTACGCAAGCTGGCCAGCTAGATCGGTTCTTTCTGCATTCATTTGCCGGTTCGGGCATCCCATACCGGCGCGCCCTTGGCATCACGGAACATGAGGGTGTCTTCGCCCTTCACCAGTTCTCGTGCCAGGATCACGTCCGCTCCTTCGTGCTTCACTTTCGAACCGGTAACAGCAATTTGGTCACCCTTGGTGAAACTGATGCCCATCTCCTCTTCAAACGGTTTGGGGCACACATAAACGTGGATCTTTTCCTCACCCAGCTTGAGGATCAGTTCCGTGAAATCTTTCCTGGCTCCCACGGATCGGAGGTTCACTTCATCGATCTCCCCCTTGGTTTTCATCTCCGCGCGCAGGTCATAGTTGGGCAGGCTGGTGTCTGCTGGTTGGGCCTTTTGTGAGAGTCCCGGCGTTACCCAGAGAAGCAAAGACAACCCGACTCGGGAAAGCGTCTTGATGCTCTTATAGGGCAGGATGAAACGCGGAAGGTCGAGCGACATGGCTCCTCCTCATGGTTGCCCGATCACCCAACGTGCACGCGAGATGCCTCTCTAGTCTCGGCATCACCTTCGATAATACGCTCGTCGGTTCTCGGGTTGCCTGACTGTTTTCGCTAACGATAAGGCCTGTTACTCACGGGTTTCGAGGGAGACAGAAGAATCGTACACCCTGAATGAAGGGATCGTTGACGAAAAATCGTGGTCGCGCTGGTTAACAACTGAACGGCGCTAAGGCTTCCCCGCGAGGCCCAATCTCAACGCTTTCCGCTACAATCATTCCGCCATGTTGCGCTCCGAACTATACGCTGATCCTAAAAACATCTTTGTGCATGATGCGATTCTTGCTTCCTGCCAAAAGCGGGGGCAGAAAATCGCGCTGGTGGATGTTTCGTGCGGTCGGCGTCTGAACTACGCGGAATATGGAGAAATGGTGGAAACGCTGGCGCGCGGGCTGGTTTCGGCCGGGGTGAGGCCGGGGGAAGTGATTGCTATTTTCTTGCCTAATTCGTGGGAGTTCTGCGTGGCTTATCACGCGGCCACGCTGGCGGGAGCGATTCCCACGCTCCTGAATCCGACCTATCGCGAGCGAGAGGTGCGGTATCAGCTGGAAAATTCCGGCGCGGTATTGCTGATCACCGATGCCCCGAATATCGCTGGCGTCAATTTGGCGAACTTGCCGGAATTACGAAGGGTCTTTTGTACCCGGGAGCAGGGACCCGGAAGTCAGCAATTTTCCAGCCTGCTGAAGCCGGTGACCGTCACGCTGCCACGGCTCGATCACGGATCGCAGGAAACTTTGGCGGCGTTGCCATATTCCAGCGGCACGACAGGCCTACCGAAGGGAGTGATGCTCTCGCATTTCAACCTGATTGCCAACGTCTATCAGTTGCTGGGTCCGGGTGCGGCCCTGCTGAAGCCAGAAGATAATCTGCTTTGTTTTCTCCCGCTGTATCACATTTACGGGCTGAACGTGGCGCTAAACCCGATGCTGATGATGGGCGCGACGCTGGTCCTGATGCCGCGCTTCAATCCCGGGCAGGTGTGTTCGCTGCTGACAGAAGAACGGATCACGACAATGCTGATGGTTCCACCGGCAATGAACGCATTGTGCTTTGCGGCGGAGGCCGGGCAGTTTCCCACGGATCACAAGGTCCACTGGGTGAAATCCGGAGCGGCGCCGCTGGCACCGGAGTTGCCACGAAGGTTCACGGCGCTGACTGGCATCCTGGTATGTCAGGGTTACGGGATGACCGAGGCATCGCCGGTGACCCATGTCGGCTATCTGGAGCCGGAACTTTATCGGCCAGATTCAATTGGCCATCCGCTGGCGCAGACGGACTGCCGTGTGATTGGGGTTGAGAATGTTGCTATGGTGGCGCAGAGCGTGTCGGAGGTTGCTTCCGGCGAACCCGGAGAGCTAGTGATGCGAGGTCCGCAGTTCATGCGAGGTTACTGGAAAGAGCCGGTTGCTACAGCCGCAGTTCTGCGAGATGGATGGTATTGGTCGGGGGACATTGTCACTCGTGACGCAGAAGGCTTTTTCCGAGTAGTAGATCGGCGAAAAGAAATGATCAAGTACAAAGGATTTCCCGTGGCTCCGGCAGAAGTAGAAGCGGTTTTGCTGGAACATCCTGCGGTACGGGAGTGTGGTGTGGTAGGACGTCCGGATACTGCGGCAGGAGAAATCCCAGTGGCGTTTATCGCTCTACGCGACGGATTTGTGAGCGGCAAGAAGATGGAAGACGAGTTGTGCGCTTTCGTTGGGGAGCGGCTGACTCACTACAAGCAGCCGCGCCAAGTGCATTTTGTGGAGGTCGTACCCAAAACGGCCTCGGGAAAGATTCTGCGGCGGGAGCTGAAACAGTTCCTTCGCTGAACGGTCGAAAGTCCATCACGTGGTTTCCGTTTGGAGAAGTTAAGAAACCAATCAGGCCTAAGGGTTTATTTGAGATTCGCATTCCATTTGCTAAGTGGGGTTTAGTTGCGATAGGATCACTGCCCCATGTTCCGAATCCTGCTGCTGTTTGTCAGGCGGTTGTGGCTGCCATTGGTGGTGTTTGCCGGATTCAGCCTGATGTGTGTGCTGGTATACCGTAGGCTCGAAGGTCTGACGTGGCAGGATGCACTGTTCTGGATGATTCAGCCGCACGCCATCGATGTTAGGCGAGTACACAATTCGACCAAGCTATTCTCGATCCTTGTGTATTGCTGCGTCTTCGCGTTTCAGATCTGGGTGGCGGAACGAGTGGCGGTAACCATTTTCAACCGGCAGGGAATGGAGGCCTGGAGAACCATGGTGAACGACGTTAGCATTGAAAAACTTCAAGATCACTTCATCATCTGCGGCTACGGACAAGTAGGACGCACGGTGGTGGATCAGTTAAGCCGGCTGAAGATTCCTTTTGTGTTGATCGAGACCAACGAAGGACTGTGCCGCGAGTTGCTGAAAGAAAAAGTGCTGGCCATTCAGGGCGATGCCAAACGGCAAGACGTGCTGCAATCTGCTGGAATTTCGCGGGCGCGCGGAGTGTGCATTGTGATCGACAATGACGCCGATAATCTATACATCACGGTGACGGCAAAGGCGCTGAATCCGAAGGCTCGCATCATCACGCGGGCCGGGCAGTCACGCTATGCGCAGGCCATGCGCAATTCGGGCGCGGACGAGGTTATTATTCCGGAATACGAAGGCGGACTCATGACGGGGCGGATGATCGCGAAGTTTTATCCCGCCACGCAGTCAAATCTGCAGTGACGACACGCTATTTCTCCACGCCGCTTTCCCCTGAGATCTTCTTGGTGGCCAGAAAGCTCCAGATGGCCTCGTTGGCGTTAATCGCGTCGCTGGTCTTGCCGACTTCTTTTTCGGTCATGTATTGTTCGCCGCTAGGCCACGTGTTGCCGCCACCCTTCACGCTGTAGAGCACGACTTGAGCGTTGTCTTGGCAGCCGCTGTAAGTGTAAGTTTTCGTTTCCTTGCCGCCTTTTTGTAAGGCGGGTATTTTGTCCTGCGCCGGCTTTTCTCCGCAGCGGTCGAACTTAGCCCAGGCCTTGGCGCTGTCTTCGGCAGAGAGCACGTGAAACTGGCCCGGTTTGTAAGTGCCACCATTGTCAGGAACGATGGGATCGTCGGTCCCGTGTATGAAAAGTGCACTAACAGCCCGCGAGGGGATGCAGATCATCGTTTTGGGCAGAGCCGCCCCAACCGCGGCAATGGCGGCGACGCGATCAGCCATGTTGCAGCCCACTCGCAACGCCATGAAGCCGCCATCCTCCAAGCCGGTCGCGTAGATGCGGCGCGTATCCACTGAGTACTTTAGGGCGAGTGCATCCAGCATCTGGTTGAGGAAGGCAACGTCATCCGGGGGCTCGGGCCGATTTCTGTTCGCCTCTGGATTTTCTCCTCCGCTTTGGCCGCCTCCTGGAGAGCCTCCACCACCGCCGGGATAACCTCCTCCTCCTCCCGGCCACCCACCCCCGCCGCCGCCCCACCCTCCACGCCGTCCACCTCCGCGTCGCTGCATAGGCGCTGATGACTGCTCCGTCCGAACTCCCATGTTCCACTGTCCGCGCGTGGCGTTAGGGTATACCGCGATGATTCCGCCTTTCTCTGCCACTTGGTTGAAGTGCGTGAGCCGAGCCATGTCGTCGGCGTCCTGATTGCGTGCGTGCAGAAGGATCACAACCGGATAGTGTCGCTGCTGATCATAGCCCCTTGGCAGGTGCACGACGTAGGTGCGGGAGACATTGTCGACGTCGATCTTTTCCCGCGTTTCCTGCGCCGGCGAGCAAATCACAAGCGTTAGCATCAGCAGGCAGGTGGTAAAAATGCGCTCCCGTCGAGGCCACAACCGAGGATGCGTTTTCATTTCCGTCCTTCCAGCGTTCTACTTTAGGAATGTGGCTCCACGACTTTCAGCGAACCTGTTCTGGAACGCCCGTGCTCAATGGGGTGAAACCCTGTAGGCTGCGTTAGGTTTAGCGCCATCCAATCGCATAAGAACCTAGAGTATATCGCCGGGTTGCTAGCGGAGATCGAGAGTTTTGCAAAGTTTTGTAACGCCTCAATTCCACAGGCGGGAACTTTTCTTGCGAATATCCGTAGTGATGATTGACTGGGCACTGGGCTTAAATCGGCGTCTGGATCGGGAGGATTTATGGACGGCAACTTGGTCGGGCTGGCTGCAGTAATTATGGTGTTTGGGATCCCGATGGCGGCCATGTACACGTTTTTCAGGGTGCGCAAACTCCGTAGCGAAGAACGGTTGGCGGCGATCGCGCGAGGCGCGGATGTGCCGATGCAACCGGAACTCTCTGAGGCAGCCCGTTCGCGGCGCTCAGGAATTCTGCTGATGGCCGGGGCGCTCGGCTACATTGTGACTTTCGTCTTGATCGGACGACAGGAGCCGGATGCCATGATCGCGGCGACCTTCGGCTTGATCCCGCTGGCAGTGGGCATTGGCTTCTTTGTGGACCATGCTCTGATTTGTCGGGATGCGAAAGCCCGCTGAAGCTTCGACGCCGAGAAGTTTACGAAGCGGTGACGAACTTATACTGGGCGTCAGTTAAGGGAACGACGCTCAGTCTCCCCTGTCGCACCAGGGGAGAATCGGAAAACAATTTGTTCGCCTTCACCTCTGCTAGAGTTACGGGCTTGGCGATCGGTTTGCCAGCCTTGATCTTAACCTGAGGAGTCTTTGGGTTGCTGGTATCCACCGACACTACAGTCGCAGTTCCGACTGCGCTTTTCTCGTCTCCAGTGTGGTAGATCACCAGGTCTTCTCCTGGCTTCATACCGCGAAGATTCTTCAGCGCGACAGGGTTCGTGACGCCGTCCCAGACCGTGACGTTCTCGCGTTGGAGATCGGCAAAGGAGTATACATTGGGTTCGGTTTTTAGGAGGTAGGGCATAGGCAAAAGTTTACTCGTTGCTCGATTTAAGATTCACAAGCCCGCATTTCTGCTGTCTGCTAATTTTTGCTCGAGGCTTCAGATATCGGCAAAGACTGAATATCATTGCGGCTTGGCCCCGGGATCGGCAGGCGGCGAAGTTTTGTCGTCTTTCTTCTCTTGGGGACGGCTTTCGTAAATCGAATATTGACCTTGAGGACGTTTTAGCTTAATAGTGAAATCCAACTTTGCTTTGTTTACTTCATAGTCTTCGCCGAAAGTCTGGAATCCGGACGCCAGAACCTGCACACGCAGCATGCCGTAAGGGACGCCGTCAAAGCTGGTCTTGCCATCGGCGTCAGTTTTCAATTCGAGGTCGCCCCTGCTTTGCTTGCCGCTCGCGCTGACCGGATGCATAATCACGGCGGCGCTACGCACCGGTTTGCCGTTATCGTCCTTGATCACGAGAAAATTCAGAGTGGCAGTTGGATCTTCTGCTTTGTCCCGCTGCGCCACGGCCACGCCGACGATAGTCAGAATCAGGAAACCCTTGAGAACCATCCGCGGCTTCGTTGTCCTCTTCAGTCGCCAATTCCGAGTTATCCCAATCGATTTCATATCTGGGTATTCTAGCGACTGCGAAGTGCGTAGGGAAGAGCGCGGAAGTGAAACAAATACGGCACCGAACTTAGGGCTTTACGACAGATCGAGCCTTGCGATCCACGCTCGTCGGCTGAGACCCGAGCTGCACCAGGTCGCTGGCAACACGAGCGGTGTTGTGCCGGGCGACGCCGGCTTCTTCCAGATAGTCCCCGAGAACCGGAATTACTCCCAGGGCTTCGATGGCCTCGAGGTCGGCGACGATCTGGCAGGCGCCTTCAAGGGCATACTTGGCCTTAAGCTCCGCGGAAACGGGCGCGCGGTTGATCAGAGCGTAATCGAAAATCTGTCGGCCGGCGTGCCGGTTGAGAGCTCGGATGTGATCCGCGGCGGTGAGGCCCAGGCTTTCATTCGCCTGCGTCATCAGGTTGCAAATATAGACCTTGGTTGCTGGCGAATTGACAATGGCATCGGCGATGCCATGCACCAGCAGGTTAGGAATCAGGCTGGTGAACAGGGAGCCGGGACCGATACTGATGATGTCAGCGCCGGCGATGGCTTCGAGGGTTTGCGGCAAGGGATCTACATCGGCGGGTACAAGGAAAAGCTCTTTTATACGAACTTTGCTGGCGGTAATCTTGGTTTCACCACGGACTCGAGTTCCGTCTTCCATCAAAGCTTCCAACTCGATATTCGATGTGGTGGCTGGGTGAATGTGACCCCGCGTCAACAGGATCTCTGAAGAGAGGCGCACCGCTTCGGAGAAGTCATGAGTGATGGAAGTCAGTGCGGCTAGGAACAAATTACCGAAGCTATGACCCTCGAGGCCCGAGCCCTTGTTGAATCGGTGCTGAAAGAGCTGCGAGAGAAGAGCTTCATCCTCGCTCAGGGCGACAATGCAATTGCGGATATCGCCCGGCGGGAGCATGTTCAATTCCTTGCGCAGTCGTCCGCTGGAACCACCGTCATCGCTGACGGTGACGAGGGCGCAGAGGTCCCGAATGATCGGTGTATCAGGCCGGGAGGCAGCCATCTCGGTGGGAGTCAGAGCGAAGCGCTTGAGTCCCTTGAGCAAAGTAGAGAGTCCGGTACCCCCACCGATCGCGACCACGCGGAGACCACGCTCGCGCGTGACTTTCTCCAAGGTCAAAAAATCTGAGATTTTGGTTTCCATCGAGTGAGTCTCGATTGTCGGCCTGACTAATAAGACTCGTCTTCCCGAAAGACGCCTTCCGGCGACGAAAGATCGGCCGCGGGATCCGGGTACAAAAGCTCGGTGAAACGAGGATCTTCCGCGAGGTTATGGAAGTCCGTGTCATTGCGCGCCTGGTAGCGCAGGCTGGCATTCAGGCGAAGCGCCTCGTCGAGGTGCTTAAGCGAATCTTCAACGTGGCCGGTAAGACAATCGAGCGCCGCCAGCCCATAGATAACGAAATCAGTCTTAGGCGCCTGCTGAATGAGTTTCTCGATATGCTCGCGCGCGGTTACGTAGTCTCCGACATTCATGAGGGAGACCGCGTAATCGAAGTGCTCTTCGATTGTCTTGAACTGGGTTGTGGTCGAGCGCTCCAAGTGCTGGTTGCAGATGCTGAGATGGATTGCCGCCCGGTCCGCCAGCTCCTTGCTTCCTCCGGCGAGAACCTTTTGAAACATCGGCTTGGCTTTGTCGAACTTGTGCTCCTGTAAGGCGCGCAGGCCGGTCTCGTAATTTTGCAAGGCTTGGGAGACTCGCGGATCGTCCGCAATAGAGGATTTCTTTGGATTAGCCTTTTGAGCCATGTGAAGAATTTTTCCTGTGCTCGTCGTAATAGATACTCCTTAGCATGAACCTCGAGGAACTGATTCTCAAGTATCACTCAAAGCTCGGGTGTAGGGCAATTGGCAGCGAGATAGTCGCGAGTCGTGAGTGCCGAGTGAGGCAACGGTGTCGTAGTCGGTCAGGCGAAGGATCTCTTCGCTTTGGTAATCGGAACTCGGGACTAGCCACTAGTTCATCGTGGCAGTTGCTTCGAGATCTATCTGCTTCCACTCGCCCTTGATAATGCCGGCCCGAATCTGGCTTGCGGTTTTCCCAGCTTCGTGTTGCTTGTAAGAATAATAGAGTTCCTTCAAACAGGTACCGCATCGGGCGCCGTGGGTGTTTTCAAAACAGCTATGCAGGCTGTTGTGCCCCATGCGGTCGCAGAAGCAGTAGCAGGGCTGCTGGTGCAGGATGACAGGAATCTTCGCCGCCAGCTCATAGGCGTGAGTCTGATAGGGATATTGAGCGTCCGCTCCCCAAAGTTGGTCTTTGGTGAGGACGGGAGGGAGCTTGGTCCCTTTCGGCGGAGGACCATCGTTGTACGCAGGAATACCGGTGCCTTCTTCTAGCTGAGGAGCTGCCCACAGAGAAGTCATCGTCAAGGTTACCAACAGAAGCGAGGCTAGGGTGAGCGCACGGTGCACAAGCTTGCGTCGAAGAAATCGGGTCGCGGACATAGCGTCTCCTAAGGCTTTTACATTTTAACCTGCTTTTTGAACGGCGGCGAGAGGGCCGAAACCAAGTAATAAAGACAGCGAAAGGGAGGGCGTGATCTGTATACAATAGGGGAACGCATGACGCAGGCGCAAGGCACAGAGCCGCAAAATCGAACAGACCGGAAGCTTCCGTCGGCAGCAATCGGCGGAGCACCAGTGGGAGGGATTCGCTTGCGTCCGGGGCTGGGAGTTTGGTTGCGTGATCTGATCCTTTCGCTGGCCATCTCGGCATTCATCATCGTATTCATCTACCAGCCCGTGAAGGTGGAGGGCACCAGCATGATGCCGTCGCTTGAAGACCAGGAGCGAATCTTCGTGAACAAGTTCGTCTACCGGCTGGAGCCTATCTCACGCGGAGATATCGTCGTGTTCCGTTATCCGCGCGATCCTTCGAAAAGCTATATTAAGCGCGTGATTGGTGTGGCCGGAGATCGCGTCCGTATCGACGGCGGACAAGTGTACGTGAATGGCGAAGCGCTGGATGAGGACTACGTGCCGCGCGCCTATGCGGATACACGATCGTATCCCGAGACAGTCGTACCGCCGAACTGCTACCTCGTGCTCGGAGATCACCGGTCGATGTCGAATGACAGCCGCGATTTCGGGCCGGTGAATCAGAGCTATATTTACGGCAAGGCCGTGTTCGGGTACTGGCCGATGGACAAGCTGGGGCGGGTGCGATAGACCTTCTCTCGTTTTTGTTTAACTCGCCATCTAAGCGAGATTTCCACATCTAAGCCGCGTTCCGTGCTTGGTCCTGACCGCAATCCCTGATAAAATTCCTCAAATCCACACATTGGAGCGAGAATGCAGGCTATCCTTGCGCTGGAAGACGGGCGAGTCTTCCGAGGCAAAGGCTACGGCGCCAAAGGCGAATGCTACGGCGAAGTCGTTTTTAATACTTCTATCACTGGTTACCAGGAAATCTTCACCGACCCCTCCTATTCAGGACAGATTGTTGTCCTGACCAATCCTCAGATCGGCAATTACGGCACAAACCATGAGGACAACGAAGCCACCCGTCCGTGGATCGAAGGCCTGGTTGTGCGCGAGTTCTCGAAGGTGAGTTCCAACTGGCGCTCATCGCAGGTGGCCGAGGAGTATCTCGAACAGTTCAAAGTGCCCGTGCTTTCGGATATCGATACACGGTCACTGGTGCGGCATCTGCGCGATCACGGCGTGATGCGCGGCGTAGTCTCGACTCTCGAAAGCGATGTGGAGAAGTTAGTGGCCAAGGCGAACTCGATTCCGAAGATGGACGGTACCGATCTGGCGAAAGAGGTAAGCACCAAGCGGTCGTATGTGTGGGAAGTAGGCGAACGCTCGCACGAGCCAGTGGCGATGGTGGGGGTTAAAGATGAGCCAGCTCGCTTTCATGTAGTTGCTTACGATTTTGGAATTAAACAAAATATTCTACGTAAATTACGAGGCGAAGGATGCCGGGTAACGGTGGTCCCGGCGCAGACCCTGGCGGAAGATGTACTGGCGTTGAAGCCCGATGGAGTGTTTCTGTCGAATGGTCCGGGTGATCCTGAGCCGTGTACGTATGCCGTGGATTCGATCCGGCGGTTGATGGGACGACAGCCGATCTTTGGCATTTGTCTGGGGCATCAACTCGTTGGCATCGCGCTCGGCGGGAGGACCTTTAAGCTGAAATTTGGACATCACGGCGGGAATCATCCGGTGAAGCAGTTGAAGACCGGGAAGATTGAGATCACGGCGCACAACCACAACTTTGCGGTGGACCCGGATTCGCTGGCTCAGAGCGAAGTTGAATTGACGCACATCGACCTGAACGACCAGACGCTCGAAGGCCTACGGCATCGGAATCTGCCGCTGTTCAGCGTGCAATATCACCCGGAAGCCGCGCCCGGCCCGCATGACTCGCATTATCTGTTCAAGGAGTTTACGAAGATGATGGAGGAGTGGCAAGGTTGAAGAAGGCGCTCATGATCGCCTGCTGCTTACTGTCGGCGGCTTTGGCCATGGGATCCTGCGTCGAGGTTGAACTGGCCAAGCCCCCGAAATCCTCGAGCCAGGTCCGCATTGTCGTTTCGCTGGAAGGACACCCAGCGAGCCGCGTCACGGTGGACTTCTGCACGAATGGAGGTCGCTCCTGCCGCACTGCCGTAACCGGCGACGATGGCGTCGCGGGCGCGCCCTTATTAACGCACGGAGAGTATTACAGTGTCGTTGCCATGCTCGACGATGGAGCCGCCGGGAGCCTGTTGTTGCAGGTATCCGATATAGGCAAGGCAACGACGACCTTCTCAATTGATGTGACTGGCTCATTCCATGCCACACAGAACGGATTGGCAGCCACTGATGGGCTACCGATCCGCGAGCGCTTACAGGCCTTCCAGGGACTTCTGCGAGACGCCTCAGGAGCGATGATTGCAGGCCCCAGCCTCAGGATCATGCGAAAAGGATCTGACGATCATGCAGTTGTTCAGAGCTTAAAATCCGACGCGACAGGGGAGTTTTCAGCGCGACTGGAAGATGGAATGTACATTGCTTTCTTTTTATTTCCGGGCTTTCGCACCCAGGTCGTACCGTTCGAAATTGCAGCACAAGCGAAGAAGGAATTGCTGGTCAATCTCCCAGTTCACCAATGCTGAGGGAACCTAAGGTGATAGTCGAACGCTAAATGCCCAAACGGACTGACATCTCTAAAATCCTGATTCTCGGCTCCGGCCCCATCGTCATCGGCCAGTCGGCGGAGTTTGATTACTCCGGCACGCAAGCCTGCAAGGCGCTTAAGTCTGAGGGCTATGAAGTGGTGCTGGCCAACTCCAATCCAGCGACGATCATGACGGACCCGGAGATTGCTGACCGCACCTACATCGAGCCCATGACGCTCGAGTATCTGGAAGAGATCATCCGCATTGAGCGGGAAATGTCGCCGGGCGCGGGCTTTGCCGTGTTGCCCACGGTCGGCGGGCAGACTGCGCTGAATCTGGCGATTGAGCTTTCCGACGGCGGTGTTCTTGAAAAATATAACGTGAGCCTGATTGGCGCGAATGTCGCGGCCATCAAGAAGGCCGAAGATCGTCTCTTCTTCAAGGACGCGATGCAGAAGATCGGCCTTGACGTGCCGAAGTCGGCCCTGGTGAACAGCACAAAAGACGGTCTGGAGTTCGCAGGCAAGATCGGCTTTCCCGTGATCGTGCGGCCATCATTCACGCTCGGAGGCTCCGGAGGCGGCATCGCCTACAACCGCGAAGAGTTGCTTGAGGTGCTCACTCGCGGTTTGGATATGTCTCCCGTGCACGAAGCGCTGATCGAGGAGTCGGTGCTGGGATGGAAAGAATTCGAGCTTGAGGTGATGCGCGACACCAAGGACAACGTCATCATCATCTGCTCGATCGAGAACTTCGATCCCATGGGCGTGCACACGGGTGATTCGATCACCGTGGCTCCGGCGCAGACGCTCACGGACCGCGAGTACCAGGCCATGCGCGACGCATCGATTGCGGTGATTCGCGAGATTGGAGTGGACACCGGCGGCTCGAACATTCAGTTCGGTGTGAATCCTGAAACCGGCCGCATGGTAGTGATCGAGATGAACCCGCGCGTCTCACGCTCGTCGGCGCTGGCCTCGAAGGCCACGGGGTTCCCGATCGCGAAGATTGCGGCGAAACTCGCTGTTGGCTACACCCTGGACGAAATTCCCAACGACATCACGCGCAAGACTCCCGCATGCTTCGAACCGACGCTCGACTACGTGGTGGTGAAAATTCCGAAGTGGCAGTTTGAAAAATTCCCCGGAGCGGACGAGAACCTTGGCGTGCAGATGAAGTCGGTGGGCGAAGTCATGGCGATCGGGCGCACCTTCAAAGAAGCTTTGATGAAAGGTATTCGCTCGCTCGATACCGGAAGGCGCGAGGACGCAGACAAGATCGAGCCAAAGATTCTGACGCAGCGGCTGGTCACGCCGCATCCTGAGCGGCTGGCCTATGTGCGCTACGCGCTGCGGCAAGGGCACACGGTCAAGCAGATCGCGAAGATGACCTCAATGGATCCATGGTTCCTCTACCAGCTCAAGGAGATTAATGACATGCAGCTGGAGCTGGAGAAACATCCGATGGAGTCGATTCCCCCCGCAGTGCTACGCGAGGCCAAGCGCATGGGCTTCTCCGACGGGCGGCTGGCTAACGTCTGGCGGCTGGACGGGCAGGAGAAAGTGCGGCACCTCCGCAAGAAACACGGCATCTTGCCGGTGTACAAGCGCGTAGACACTTGCGCCGCGGAATTCGAAAGCTTCACGCCATATCTTTACTCGACCTACGAGGACGAAGACGAAGCCGCGCCCACCGACAAGAAGAAAATCGTCATTTTAGGCAGCGGGCCTAACCGCATCGGGCAGGGAATTGAGTTCGACTACTGCTGCTGTCACGCCTCGTTCGCGCTGCACGAAGACGGTTACGAGACGATCATGATCAACTGCAATCCTGAGACCGTCTCCACCGATTACGACACCAGCGATCGCCTCTACTTTGAACCACTGACTTTTGAAGATGTGTGGGCAATTTATCAGCATGAGGCTTCGAAGGGGGCGTCGGTCGGCGTCATCGTGCAGTTCGGCGGGCAGACGCCCCTGAACCTGGCTTTGCCGCTCAAGGCCGCGGGCGTGAATATTATCGGTACTTCTCCGGAGTCGATTGATCTCGCCGAAGATCGCAAGCACTTTAACAAGCTGCTGCAGGAACTCAACATTCCTCAGGCCGCTGGGATGATGGCCACGTCTCTGGAAGAAGCGCTCGAGGGCGCAAAGCAAGTCGGCTATCCCGTGGTGGTGCGGCCTTCCTACGTGCTGGGTGGGCGCGCCATGGTGATTGCCTACGATGAGGAATCCGTTGTGCGGTACATGAAGGAGGCGGTCGAGTACTCCCACGACCGTCCGGTGCTAATCGATCACTTTCTTGAAAATGCGATTGAAGTGGACGTGGACGCGCTCTCCGACGGTGAAGACGTGGTGATTGGTGGAATCATGCAGCACATCGAGGAGGCTGGTATTCACTCCGGCGATTCTTCGTGCGTGCTTCCGGCAGTGGATATTCCGCAGCCGTTGCTTGATCAGATGCGCGACTACACCTTCAAGCTGGCGCGTGTGCTGAAGGTAGTCGGGCTGATGAACATTCAATTCGCCATCCCGCGCGGTGATGAAAGCTCGTCGAGCAATGGCGCAGAGGGTGGAAAAGTCTACGTGCTGGAAGTGAACCCGCGGGCTTCGCGCACGGTGCCTTATGTTTCGAAGGCCACCGGCGTGCCGATGGCGAAAATCGCGGCGCGCCTGATGACCGGACGCAAGCTACGGGAATTCCTGCCAGAAAACATCGAGCGCCGTTCCGATCTCGATACCGGAAGTTGCTACTACGTGAAATCTCCGGTGTTTCCCTGGAACAAATTTCCCGGCGTCGATACCGTGCTCGGGCCGGAGATGAAATCCACCGGCGAAGTAATGGGTGTGGGCGACAGCTTCGGCGAGGCCTTCGGCAAGGCGCAATTGGCCGCGGGCCAAAAACTGCCGACACAAGGAACGGTATTCATCAGCGTGACCGACCACGACAAGCGTCACGTGGCTGAAGTCGCGCGCAGGTTCGTGGATATGGGTTTCAAGCTGGTCGCCACTTCCGGCACGGGAGACGTGATTGAAGCCGCTGGCATGAGAATCGAGCGCGTCTACAAGGTAAAAGAGGGACGTCCCAACGTCGTGGATCTTATCAAGGGCGAGCGCATTCATCTCATCGTAAACACTCCCACCGGCCTCGAGCCGTGGTTTGACGAGAAAGCCATCCGGCGCGCTGCAGTAACCGCGCGCATTCCCACCATCACCACGCTTTCAGCCGCACGTGCGGCTGCGGAAGGCATCGCGGCGCTGCAGCGTGGCGAAGTGAACATCCGGGCACTGCAGCAGTTGCACGCGGAAAGAACGGTCAAGAGCCGTTAAAAGCCATCGCAGGGGCGCGCATCGCATGCGATACTGGTTGCGAGGCTTGGAATGCTACTTCACGGTATTTTTGCTCCCATCACCACGCCGTTCTATCCTGACGGCAATGTGTACTTCAAAAAGCTTGAGAGCAACGTTGAGCGCTATTCGCGCTCGCCCTGCGCCGGCATCGTCGTGCTGGGCTCGACGGGCGAGGCCATCCTGCTTTCCGACCAGGAGCGGCGCGATGTGCTGAAATCTGCGCGGGAGGCGGCTGCGCCCAACAAAGTTCTCATCGCGGGGACAGGGATCGAGTCCGCCATCGACACGTTGCGCCTGACCGAGTATGCCGCCGAAGTGGGCTACGACGTGGCCATGGTCCGCACGCCGCATTACTACAAGAAGCAGATGCAGCCGGCCAACATCTTGGCGTTTTACCGCACCGTGGCCGATCGCTCGCCGCTGCCAGTGATCATTTACAACTTCCCGCAGGGCACCGCTTACGACATTCCGGCCGAACTCGTAATTGAACTGGCGGATCATCCAAATGTGATTGGCATTAAAGAGTCCGGCGGGGACGTAGAAAAAGTCCGCAGGATGGTCGCGGGTACGCGTCACATCCAGCGCAGTGTCACCGTGACCGAGACATTTGAGGCAGTTACGCCTCGCATGCTGGCCGCTGCGCCTGCTGGCTCGGGCGCAGAGGGCGGGGAACTGGTCTCCATTGCAAGTTCGAGCGGGTTGCCCTTCCAGGCGAAACCTTCGTCATCAGCTGTTACTGTTGTCGGCAAGATGAAGACCCGCCACAAGCAAGTGGGATTCCAAGTGATGGTGGGAGCAGCGGACAAACTGCACGCGTCCCTGGAAGTTGGAGCGGTGGGGGCAATTCTCGCCTTCGCTTGTTTTGCGCCGACGTCTTGCTACGAGATCTACGCCGCGTGGAAAGAAGGCGATGCCGAATTGGCGAGACTGAAGCAGGAGCGTATTGCTCGCGTCTCGCAACGCGTTGTAGGCGACTTGGGCATCCCCGGGGTGAAATACGCGATGGACTTCAATGGCTACTTTGGTGGCCCGGTCCGGCTACCGCTATTACCGCTGACCGGTGAGTTGAAAGGTGAAGTGGAGCGACTACTAGCGGATGTAAGGAACTAGATTAGGTCGGCGAATCTAGGCTTTCGTTGCAGGTCACCCTCGAAAATTGATTGTCCCTTGTGATCGACGTCCCATCCTCGTATACTTGATTCGAACGAACGTTCGACTTACCGATCCACCTATGGCAAGCCCCACAGCTATGCGAGTTTCCCCGCAGCGGCGTCGTGCCACGCCCGAGCCGGCTACACGCTTTGACCGGCGGCTGGCGGAGATTCTCACCCACGCCACCAACGTCTTCTGCGAGAAAGGATACGAGGGCGCTTCCATGCGCGAGCTTTCGCGCGCCAGCGGAATGTCGCTGGCCGGGCTTTATTACTACTTCGAATCCAAGCAGCGTTTGCTCTTTCTGATACAGAAGCATACTTTCAGCACCATCGTGCAGCGGCTAAAAGGACGATTGGAAGGCCTGACCGATCCAGAACAGCGGATTCGAATCTTCATACTGAATCACCTGGAATATTTTCTGGCCAACCCGGCGGCTATGAAGGTGCTCTCCCATGAAGCAGACGCGCTAAACAATGGTTTCGCTTCGGAAGTTGCAGCTATCAAACGGGAGTACTACCGGGTTTGCGTGGGGCTGCTGGACGAACTGAAGCGGGATCGGTCTTTGCAATTTTCCACGCGCATCGCGGTCCTAAGCCTCTTTGGCATGATGAATTGGATCTATACGTGGCATAACCCGCGGGTCGATGCCGACGCTGAGCAAATCGCCAGCGAAATGGGCGATATCTTTTTACGTGGTGTTATGCCTGGCAAGTGCACAAATGATCGCTTGCGCGCACTGAACCGGGGCAGAATTCATTCGACAGCAAGAAACGAGCTTAGAATAACAAAAATATAGGGAGCGACGAACATGGCGACCACGATGCAGCCAGCGACCGACGACACCACCAGACTGCTTGTCAACTACCGCACCAACGGTGGCGTAGCGGTCATCGAGATGTGTGATCCCCCAGCCAACACCTATACGTACGAGATGAACCGGCAGCTGGATGAGGCTATCTTGCGCGCGCGTATGGACAACGACGTCCACGTCATTTTGCTTACTGGAGCCGGCGAAAGGTTTTTCTCAGCTGGGGCGAACATCAAGATGCTTTCCAGCGTGGATCCGACTTTCAAATATTACTTCTGCCTCCACGCCAACGAAATGCTGCTGCGCCTGGAGCACACACCGAAGCTGGTGATCGCGGCGATCAACGGCCACTGCGTGGGCGGTGGACTGGAAATTGCGATGGCCGCTGACATTCGCATCGCTCGCAAGGATGCGGGCAAGATCGGTTTGCCAGAAGTAAATCTCGGCGTGCTTCCCGGCACGGGCGGGACGCAGCGCCTGTCGCGGCTGGTGGGCAAGAGCAAGGCCATCGAACTGATGGTCACGGGCAACACCTTCTCGTTTGAAGAAGCGCAGGAACTCGGCATTATCAATGACATTTACGAGCGCGATGGCTTCATGGAAAACATAATGGAGTATGCCAAACAGTTCTGTCCGCCGAACAAAGCGGCCAAGGCTGTGGGACGCATCAAGCGCGCGGTGCAGACCGGATGGGAGATTCCCATGGAATCGGCGCTGGCGGTGGAGCGCGAGAATCAGCAAATTCTTTTCCAGAGCGAAGATGCGAAGGAAGGTTTGGCTGCGTACGTGGAAAAACGGCCGGCGGTTTTCAAAGCAAAGTAGTGGGAGCCCTGAAGGGAATTTCTATGCCAGGAAAAGTAGCAAAAATCGGAACCTTCAGCGATTGGATCGGGATGTTCAACGACTGGCGCAAAGATATCGGCGTCAATACGAACGACATCGAAGCCTTCCATTTCGACACCCTTTACGGTGCGATCGATACGGAAGAAATCGAATTCGGTTCGTACAAGGGGCGCCGTAAATGGGAGAACCTGCGCCAAATTCCTACTCAGCAGATGCGCGATGCACTGATGAACATGATCGTGTATCAGGGCGACACTGAGTTTGCCAGCGTCGAGCAGCAGCGCAACCTGCTCGAGAATGCGCCCACGGACTGGGATCGCCGCGCCATAACCCGCGTCATGATCGAAGAAATGCGGCACGGCTGGCAGATGTGCGCTCTGCTGGTGGATCACTTTGGTTATTCCGGCAAAGTCGAGGCGCAGAAGATGCTGGAGCGGCGAGCCTTCGATAACAAGCGGCTATTGGGCGCGTTCAATGTGGATGTCGACAACTGGATGGATTTCTTTACCTACACAGACTTCGTCGATCGGGACGGAAAATTCCAGCTGCAGATGCTGAAATATTCCGCCTTTGCACCCCTGGGACGGTCGATGTCCTATATGCTGCGCGAAGAGGCCTTCCACATGGGCACCGGAAACGACGGCCTGCGCCGCATCGTGGAGGCGGGGATCGTTCCGGGTTGGCTAATTCAAAAATATCTCAATAAGTGGATTTCCAGTTCGTACGATTTGTTCGGCACGGATCATTCTTCGTCGGCGCATTGGGCCTACGTCTGGGGAGTAAAGGGCCGCTACGACGAGCCTAAGAACGACCAACCTCCAGACCTTGACGATCTGAACGATTACAACCGGAATCTCTATCGCAACGAAGTCGCGGGTCTGATCGAGCGCTTCAACGGTTCGCTGAAGGCGGGACAGCCGAAGCTTTATGCCCCGGATATCAAGTTCAATCGTGAAATCGGGCGTTGGAAGGGGCAGAAGTTCCACGCGCAGACAGGCGAGCCACTCGACGACCGAGCCTACGAAGAACATCGAAAAGACAACATGCCGTCTCCGGAAGACAAAAAACTTCTACTGGAAATCATTGCCAACGAAAAGAGGTGGATTGCTGAGAAAAGCGGTGCCCGCGATCCACTGGCCAGCATCGGCGAAGTCCGAAAATCGGCTATCAATCTGTAGGACAGCTGCTTCTATCACAGAGGCACGATCAAATCAAAATGACAATTGCCGTGGAGTCTAAATTCGCTCGCCTGACCATTGACAGCAGCTGTTCCGCGGTTCGAATCGCCTTGCGCAATCCCGCTTGGAACGTGATCGATATCCCCATGATGGAGGAGTTGGCACAGGCTCTGGTAGACATCGAGGCGCGTTCGCAAGTTTCACTGATCGTGCTGAGCGGCGAAGGTACGGCTTTCTCCGCTGGCGTCGATGTGGCTGCCCACACTCCTGACAAAGTCGAAGCGATGCTGCTGAAGTTCCACACTGTGATCCGTGCTTTGGTCGCTTCCAGCAAAGTCACGATCGCCGCGGTGCATGGAAATTGTCTTGGTGGTGGCGCGGAACTCGCCATGGTTTGTGACATCGTTTATACCGCCGCCTCCGCACGCTGGGGGTTTCCGGAGATCAATCTGGGCTGCTATCCACCGGTGGCCTGTGCGGCGCTGCCTGCACTGGTTGGGCAGAAGCGTGCTGCGGAATTGATCTTGACCGGACGAGCGATCAGCGGGGCAGAAGCGGCAGAGATCGGGCTGGCGAACCGCGCTTTCCCGGAAGAGCAGTTGGCAGCTGCGATCGAGGGTACGGTGCAGGAAGTTTCCAGAATGAGCTCTGCTGCGCTGGCGGTGACCAAGAAAGCTGTCTATGCCTGGGATGCGATGCACTTCGACAAGGGTTTGGCGAGAGCTGAGAAGATCTATCTGGAAGAGTTGATGAAAACATCCGACGTTCAGGAAGGTATCAGGGCGTTCATGGAGAAACGCCAGCCCAGGTGGGCAGGGAAGTAAGCAGGTATGGATTTCGAGATCACACCTGAAGAAGTGAAGGCAAAGCTCGACCAGGGCGAGGAATTCACGCTGCTCGACGTGCGCGAGCCGTGGGAGTTCGCCACGGCGCACATGGAAGGAGCCAAGCTGATTCCCATGGGTGATGTTCCCGCTCGCGCCCATCAGGAGCTTGATCCGGAAGATCACATCGTAGTGATTTGCCATCATGGAGTTCGGTCAATGAATGTGACCGCCTGGTTGCGGCAACAAGGGTTTGAGAAGGCGCAGTCGATGCGAGGCGGAATTGACTCTTGGTCCAGACGTGTAGACGCGGACGTTTCACTGTACTGAAGGTTGACGCGCTCCGGAAGTAAGTTCACCATTAGCCCTCCGCATAGCGAGCACTGAAAACCTAGAATGAACGACTTCTCCGTGAGCAGCACCGAGCAGTTGGGAGCTATCGAATGATCACCGACTGCCACGTCCACATTGAGCCGATGGAAATGCTCAAGCCTCAGGCGCTGAAACTGATGAAAGAGAAGCGGCCGAATTTCGACCAGATTGTCGAGTTCTGCCGCTCGCCCAAGGCCTTCTTGACGTATCTGGATGCGTGCGGTATCGACCGTGTCGTCCTCATTAACTATGTGGCGCCCGAGGTGATCGGTTTCACCAACGGGGTGAATCAATTCATTGCGGACTACGTCAAAGAAGATCCCAAGCGCCTGCTGTCATGCGGGAGCCTGCATCCGCGGCACACGACGAACGTTCTCGCCGATATGGAGCAGTTGCTCCGGCTTGGAATCCGCATGATCAAGATCCATCCCCCGCACCAGCTTTTGTTCCCCAACGACTATCTGCACGGAGTTAAGGAGCTAGAAATCATTTACCGGGCGGCAGAGGCGAACGGCGTGCCAGTAATGTTTCACACGGGAACGTCGATTTTTCCCGGAGCGCGCAACAAATATGGAGATCCCATGCACGTGGATGACGTCGCCGTCGACTTCCCCAATCTGAGAATCCTTCTTGCCCACGGTGGACGTCCGCTCTGGATGCAGACGGCGTTCTTTCTCGTTCGCCGCCATCCGAATGTCTATCTTGATATCAGCGGCATCCCGCCAAGAGCCTTGCATAATTACTTCCCACGCCTGGAACAGATTGCCCACAAGACCCTGTTCGGCACCGATTGGCCGGGTCCGGGTGTGCCCGATATCAAAGAGAATCTGGAGGAATTTCGCGCCTTGCCGCTAGCTGAGAGACTACAGCAGCAGATACTGAGCAAAACCGCTTTGGCGATTTGGCCCGCCTGAGCGCTTATCCCGCCTGCCTTGGTAGGCAAGCGCGTTTTGGCGTATAAAAGAAGAAAGTTGCAATCCGCGCGCCCCAAGCGCGGTCCCGCAACGGTTTTCAATCTTGAGCGAGACACTATGCCTAGCGTGATTAGTACTCCTACGACTAAGGGTCTGGAAGGCATCGTAGCCACAACCTCCAAAATTTGTTATATCGATGGCGACCGCGGCGTCCTTGCCTACCGGGGCATCGACGTCCACGAACTCGCTGAGCATTCGACTTTTGAGGAAACCTGCTACCTGCTTTGGTTCGGCCGGTTGCCGAATCGTAGCGAACTGATTGATCTTCGTAGCCGACTAGCCAAAGAACGTCACCTTGATCCGGCGATTATCCAGTTTCTTCGTGATACACCGCGGACCGCTCTGCCCATGGATGTGCTGCGTACGGCGGTTTCGGCGCTGGCCTTCTATGACGCCGACGAGAAAAACAATGATCACGAAGCCAATGTACGCAAGGCCATCCGGCTGACGTCGCAGATCGCCATGATCGTTACAGCCTACGACCGGATTCGGAAAAGCAAGCCTCTTGTTGAAGCCGACCGATCCATCTCACACTCGGCCAACTTTTTGCTGCAATTGAACGGCTCCAAGCCGTCTGCCACGGCCGAGCACGCGCTCGATATCGCTCTCATCCTGCACGCCGACCATGAACTGAATGCGTCCACATTCGCGGCCCGCGTGACTGCGGCGACTTTGTCAGACATGCATTCGGCAATCACTTCGGCCATTGGTGCCTTGAAAGGACCGCTTCACGGGGGAGCCAACGAGGCCGTTTTCCGCATTCTCGAAGCGATTGAACGCGAGAACTCGGATCCCGTCGGGTATGTGCGTACCATGCTTGCGCAGAAGAACAAGATTCCGGGCTTTGGCCATCGCGTGTATCACACGGAGGATCCCCGGGCCACGCATCTGCGCGTCATGTCGCGTGACTTGGGCGCGTCCAGCGGACAACCGCAGTGGTACGAGATGTCGGAAAAAATTGAGCAGTTCGTAAGAGCGGAAAAGAAACTCAACGCTAATGTCGACTTTTACTCCGCTTCCACCTACCGCACGCTGGGTATCGACGTGGATCTATTTACCCCTCTATTTGCCGTCTCGCGCATCAGCGGTTGGACTGCACACGTCATCGAGCAACTCGACGATAACCGCCTGATTCGGCCGCGAGCGGAGTATTTGGGGCCGGATTATCCCAATCGCTACGTCTCGATTGAAAAACGCTGATCGAATCGATCGGCCGGAGCCCAGGGCAGTTCTGGAAAGAGCGCCTTTTGGCGCCGATTCTATTCTGTGGCGCGATCGATTGGACTGAGTTACCGAAAGAAAGCAGGGTAGAATGGAAAAGGTGATGCGCCGCATTTACCTCGATAATAACGCCACCACGCCGGTTCTGCCGGAGGTGCTCGAAGCCATGCGCCCCTATTTGGGCGAGCATTTTGGCAACGCTTCGTCGATCCACCATCACGGCCAGGAAACCCGTGCTGCGGTGGAACGGGCGCGTGACTCGGTGGCTTCGTTGTTGGGTTGTGGTCCGGCCGAAATCGTATTTACCAGTGGCGGGACCGAGAGCGACAATCTCGCTGTTGCCGGCTTAGCCGGCGCCGGCGATCACGTTGTTACCTCAAGTATCGAGCACCATGCTGTTCTGCACAGCTGCAAGCATCTCGAGCAAACCGGTTGCGAAATAACGTATCTCCCCGTAGATGGCCGCGGCCTGGTAGATCCCGATGATGTGCGCCTCGCGTTGCGCCCTCATACGAAGCTAATCTCGGTCATGATGGCCAACAACGAAACCGGAGTGCTGCAACCGGTCGACGAGATCGGAAAAATTGCCGAGGAGGCCGAGATTTATTTCCACTTAGACGCAGTGCAGGCTGCCGCCAAAGTTCCGATTGACCTGAAGAGGATTGCCTGCGATGCGCTGTCGATTTCAGGCCACAAGATGCATGCCCCTCAGGGCGTGGGCGCGCTTTATGTTCGCAAAGGTACTCATCTGCAACCACTGTTTTACGGTGGAAGACACGAGCGCTCGCGACGCGCTGGTACCGAAAATGTTCCCGGAATCGTGGCCCTGGGTAAGGCTGCCGAGCTGGCAATACAAGGCTTTGAGGGTGGTGACGATAAGAAAATGGCTGTATTACGTGAACGTCTCGAGCAGGGAATTCTTGCCCAAGCCGAAGAAGCTGGCGTGAACGGCGAGGGCGCTCCGCGCGTGCCGAATACAACGAATATCTACTTCGAGTACATCGCAGGCGAGGCGATGGTCATCTCGCTCGATCTAAAGGGCCTTGCAGTTTCCACAGGCGCCGCGTGTTCGTCGGGAGCGATTGAACCGTCGCACGTGCTGATTGCCATGGGCTTGCCCGCCGGCAGAGCTCGTTCCAGCATCCGCTTCAGTCTGGGCAAGCAGAATACGGCAGAGGATATCGACTTTGCGCTGGCGCTTGTGCCGGAAACTGTCGCGCGGCTGAGAGAACTTTCGCCAAGTTACAAAAAGCAAGCCGTTAGTTTCTAACATGCCAATTCCCAAGACAATTGCCGTAGCTATGTCGGGCGGTGTGGATTCCTCCACCGTCGCGGCCATGATGCGCGCCGAGGGGCACAACGTCATTGGCCTGACCATGCAGCTCTGGAACCAGCGGAGGCTGTCAGGGCATGAGGGGATGCCGGAGGCTGTGACCGGCCGCTGTTGCTCGCTCGACGACGTTTATGACGCACGACGCGTGGCCGAGCACATCGGTATTCCTTACTATGTGGTCAATCATGAAGAGCGTTTCGAGCGCGATGTGGTGCGTCCCTTCGTGGCCGAATATCTTTCGGGCCGCACCCCCATACCCTGCAGCCTCTGCAACAATCACTTGAAGTTTGATCAGTTGCTCGTCGTCGCGCAGCAGATCGGCGCCGATTGCGTCGCCACCGGCCACTATGCCCGGGTTGAGTACGGCGGCTCCCGCGGTCGCTGGCTGCTCATGCGCCCGGCCGACCGCAGCAAGGACCAGACTTATTTCCTCTTCGGCCTCACTCAGGAGCAGCTTAGCCGTACGCTTTTCCCGCTGGGCGACATGACGAAGCCTCAAGTGCGCGAGCTCGCCCGCAAGCATGGTCTGGCGCTGGCGGAGAAGCCAGATTCGCAGGAGATTTGTTTTGTCCCAAACGGCGATTACAAGCGCTTCATCGATACCTACCTGGCTGAGAGCGGCGAGTCTTTACCCGATACGGCCGGTGAGTTGGTAACCGCGAACGGAGAAGTAATCGGCGAGCACGGTGGCATTCATAATTTCACGGTGGGCCAGCGCAAGGGCCTGGGTGTCGCCACGGGATCGCCGCTCTATGTAATCCAGATCAACGGGGCCGATAAGCAAGTTGTGGTTGGAGGCGACGAACATCTTTATTCGCGGGCCCTGCGTGGTCGGCGAGTTAACCTTATCTCGGTTGAAGATCTGCACGAGCCTATGCGCGTCTCGGTGAAAATTCGCCATCGACACGAAGGCGCTCCAGCCGTGCTTCAGAAGATTACGCCGGACGAGGTTCTCGTGACCTTCGATCAACCGCAGCGCGCCATCACTCCAGGTCAAGCTGCCGTTTTCTACGACGACGATGTCGTTGTCGGCGGAGCCTGGATCGCTTAGAACTCCTGTGAGCTCGCGGCACTTTACGATTGCGCGAATATAATTCGCTGCATGGCGTCCTCAAGTCCCACGCTGCCGCCATCTGGAAGTCCGTTCTTCTCGTCTACCCCATCTTTCTGGAGCCGCGAATCCAGTTCTTTGAAACAGGGAATCAAGACCGGAATCGCGGGCACAATCACCTATGCCATCTATGCGGGCTGGAACCTGCCGCAGGGATACTGGGCAGTATTTGCGGCGCTCGTGGTGACACAGGCGAACGTCGGGGCATCCTGGAAAGCGGCACCCTATCGCACCATCGGTTCCACCAGCGGCGCACTGGCGGCGGCGCTGCTGCTTCCTTTGTTAGGCACGGGAGTGGTACGCGCGGGGATTGCTCTCTTTCTGCTGGCTTCTTTCTTTGCCTACCTCACTGCTATTCATCCTGGCTTCAGCGCGGCGGGATTCACTGCGGCCCTTGATTCTGGTCTTTGGCGGTTTGCAGGAGCCGTGGCGCGTGGCCTGGCTTCGCGTGCTCTATACGGTATTGGGTGCGGTGATCGCTTTTGCGGTAGGAGTGCTGGTTTGGCCCGTGCACGCACGCGAAGTCTTGCGCAGCAAGATTGCGAACCTTCTGCAGGGTGCCGGCGAACTTTACACCGCAGTTATCGCAGCTGCGCTGCAGGGCGTGAATAACGAACCACAGATTCGCCAGCTTGACCGTCAACTGCACGATCTCCGTCGGGGCATCACGCAACAGATGGACGAGGCGCGTAGCGAACTAGCGTTTGCACGTTTTAATGCGGGAGCCTATCAGGCCTTCATCGATCAGACGGATCAGGTTCGTCGTAGGCTGACAGCGATGGCCGAAGACAGCAGTCTCTATGTACATGCGAAAGTTCAGCCCGAGCTGTTGTCTTCGCTAGCTGCTTTGGTCGCGCGTACAGCTCCCGGTTTCTCCGAATTGGCTGAAGCGGTTCAGACTCGGCGCAAGGAACTGCAGTCTGCGGAAGACATCGAGCGGGCGGTGCATGATCTCGACGCAGACTTGGCCCGTCTTCGTTTGCAGCGCGCTACAGCCCCCTTCGCGCTGGATCGAATGTTGCCTTTCTGGTCGTTCGTTTTCAATTTAAGGGAAGTGGCGCAGGACTTGAGACAACTGCGGTTGGCGCTAGCCGAGCTTGACTAAGCGGGGCTCTTGTAACGAAGAATCTATAGGCGAATCGGAGGACGAAGCGCAACCGCGGAGGGAATCAAGAAAGCTTAGGCCCGGCTAAATGGCGCCTGAAAAAATAGACGGTCACAAAGAAGGTCGGATGGAGTGAGCAGTATTACGGAGCAGCTGTTGGATCAGATGAACATCTCGTCCTGCGGGACGGGACGTCGCGTTCCCCGGCTGTCACCATTCTTCCGGCTGCGGTTCCCCAGCAGGAACTCAACCCCCGCGGTTACGCCCCTAACAATCCCAGACACCTGGCGCACTGGCGAGACCACGGTCTTGGTCACAAGTTCGGAGGTATGTTCCACGCGATCAAAGGTGCGAGTGAGCATCTCGTCAGCCCGAATCACCTGCAGGCGGGCGCGATCCATAACGTCGCTCACTGTGGCATCCACTCGCTGCACCTCAGAACGCACAGCGGACGTTGTCTGCACCAAATTATCAACCACAACTTGCACCTTCGGACGCAACTCGACAACGTGGTCCAGGATCTGCCCCACCTTCGGTCTCAATTCTGTCAGCATCGAATTCGCCGAATCAATTGTGGGCAGCGCCTTTCCTTTTACTTCCCCGATCACTCCTTCCAACTTGGCAGTCGTTTTTCGGACAGCCAAGTACAAAGCGACGAGGATTCCGGCCTGTAGGATAACTGCTGCTGCGGTCACTGCGATAAACACTGGGACGAGATTTTCCATCATACGAAACGCTCCTGCAGAGAGCTTGGAAGCCGCTCCAAACTACACACCCTTTGTGGGTGCGGTTTCGGTGGTGGCTTCCTGGTAAGCTTGTCGTCCCGCTTCGTATGCCGCGCGGAACTGATCTTTTTGCTGATTCACGGCTTCGCGACCCTTATCCACCCACCCCGCAGCCTGTTCACGAGCTTCACGGGCTCGGTTGCGAACGTACTCGCTACCTTGCTCTGCTCGCGCGCGCAGTTCCTCGCGCGTCTCACTTCCCGCACGCGGAGCGTAAAGAACTCCGATCAAACCACCCAAACCGACCCCGGCCAGGAACCATAAGAAGCTGCTGCCATCGCGTTCAGACATTGGACTTGCCTCCTGAATAAGTGCTTGATTACTAGTCGGATGGTAGCACTGGCATGCGGTAAATACAATTACGGCGGAACCCGTAGGCAGGCGTCCGCCAGACCGCAATTGTCAGTAAAAACACCGCTTACTTCTGGGTGGGATTCGCAGGCGCCGGTGTTACCGGTTGAGTCTTCACGGGAGCCGACTTCTCGCCCTGCAGAACGGATCGCGGACCGCCACGCTTTATGGCGTTGACGGAAAGCGTCACGGAAGTCAACATGAACAGGACGGCTGAAATAGTCGTGGCTTTGGAAAGCGCCGTGGCTGCGCCGCGCGGCCCAAATGCCGCCTGGCTTCCCTGTCCGCCGAATGCCGCGGAAATGTCCCCAGCCTTACCGCTTTGCAAAAGCACAACAATAATCAGAAACAGGCATACGATCACGTGAATTACGGTAACGAGAATGATCATGGAAGTCGCTAGATCCTAATCCTTTGGAATGATGGTATTTGGTGCGAAGGGGGAATTTGAACGACTCTATGACGCTGATAACACTTAACTTATTGATTCTACGTCCGGCCTAAAGGCCCCAAATCCCCACAATCCCGATCTCTCTTGTACGTTTATTGTACGGCGACTTGTACACCGAACGGGGAAGCAAGATCGCACCACGCCTCTTTGCTTCATGACTAGTCTGACAGCCGCGCCTCTCCCGGTCAAGCCTTAATCAAGGCGACACCACGAATCACTATTCGAGCTCCAAACGCAGGACATCGCCCTCCCGTTGTGAGTCGGAGCGTGCGTGTCCGCCGGCAGAAAACACCGTCATTCGCCCCGTTCCTGTCACATAGTACTGCCACTCATCCTCATTCGGATGCCAGTGGAGTTCGCGCAATCCGCCAGGCTTCAAGGTCACAATTGCGGCGGCCATTGGTGGCGGGAAAGTTTTTCCGATCGACAATCTTTACGCTCCCGCCGACGCTTACCAAGGTAGCTTACGGGCTGATCTCCCTGAAGCCCGTTGGTCGGAGGCACTGCTGCCGAAGGCAGCCGAGCACCGATGAGACTTCCAAATCGCGAATGGCGATCGGCCGCCTCGCTAAGTGGCCGTCGAGTCGAAGCGACTTTGGCTGAGAAAATCGGCGACAATCCACGCCGCCCCGGTTATCGCTAGATTCTGCGCATTGCCGGCCCAATTGATTAGCTTATGCGGATCGGCAAAAGGAGCTGGCAGCCATACCAGCAACCCGAAGCCGATCAGCATGGTTGTCAGTAAACGCGA
>JBEKRE010000058.1:0-33567 GCA_049519055.1 Candidatus Sulfotelmatobacter sp.
GGCGGAAAGAGGTCGAATCCAGTCTGTTTCCATTCAAATCGTTCTTGCTCCAAACATGCGTTATCGAGCTTATCTTCAATGAGTTAGGCCAGCTGCCAGAAAATTTAGCCGGACAGTAGTGATAGGTTTTGATGACTCAAAGCCGTTGCCTCAGGCCAATGCAGGCGAAATGTTTTTCTATCGCGAGTCGGTTGACGTTGATTATTCGATGGAGATTCAGCAGAAGAGTGGGGTTACGCTCTGTGTGAACAGCTATGGAGGCGAAATCGATACGTTCGCCCAGAACATCATAAAAGCGAGCACCATCGACACGCTCAAATTCCTGCACGACGAGTCCTTCGAGCTTCAGGCTAGGTTCCCCAAGGACATTGCCTGCATGGCCAACGCTCATGCTCTGGAAGAGAATACGCGTGATGTTATAGATCCGCTGATTTCCTGCAAAGAAGCTTGTTGCATCAGTATTTCGAGCAGCTACGGAGCCGGTCCAGATCAGATCTTTCTCGACTCGCCCAAGGCCGAATGGCTATGGGAGTACGCGCAGGACAAGGATGTTCTCGTTCATATTCATCCGCCCCTAGTATCGATAGGCGCTGCTGCAATGCAGCAGTACAGGCTCATCGAAGCCGTAGGCCGGCCGTTCGATACGGCGCTGTCGGCAGCTCGCATGATCTTTAGCGGCGTCTTCGATAAATACCCAAAGCTCAAGGTTCTTTTCGTTCACATGGGTGGAGCCCTCGCTCCCGTGATTTGCAGACTCGATTGGAATTGGGATTTGAACTACAAAGGCATCCAAAATCCACCGATCCAAAAGGTGGATAAGAACCTTCGTAGGCCTTCGGAGTATTTCAAGTCGAATATCTACGTGGATACCATGGGTCCAAGCGCGATCGGCCTCAAAGCCATGATAGAAATGTGCGGCGTCGACCGCGTTCTGTTTGGAACCGATTTCGGGCCGGTTCCAATGAGCCCAAAGCTGCACATCGATCTCATAGACGAGACGATCCCCGACGCTGGAGATCGCGAGAAGATTTTCTCCACCAATACGCTTGCTTTGCTCCGTCTGGCCGAGAGTGCACCTCACCTCGCACCCCGAGCTGCTTAGCCCTCATCCGCAAGATCCTGGGAAGCACGCAAAGCTTCCCAGGGTCAAGGCGGCAAACAGCTTGAGCATATTTTAGGCGTCATCCGCTCCTTCCGCAGGTGCCATCGAGCAAAGGCGTGGAATCGGATCGCGATGTTAATCCAACGAAACGAACTCCAATCTTGTCGTTTAGCGGGATGCGTGTTTGGTTGAAGGAGTCAAGCCTCATGAGGACGAAGAGCATCCCCATTTTTCCAGCCTTTTCTCGGCCAGCAAAATCTGGGCCTAGAATACCAGTGGCCGGAGCGAAGGCCGTGTGCGTAATTTTCGCCGCCTTGGTGGTCTTTGCCCCGTTGACTCTCACTGCGCAAGCGCTGGCATCTAGTGCAAGCACGGTTGACAGCGCTGTCTCACCGAAACCGGACGCTGCAGAGACAAACGAGTCTGCTGAGTTGGCTCAGAAGCTGACGAATCCTCTGGCTGCGATGATCAGCATCCCCGTCCAAAACTGGTTTGATTTCAACCTCGGTCCCAACAAGGATGGCTTCCGTTACACGACGGAGGCACAACCGGTCTATCCCGCGCAGATTTCACCAGACTGGAACCTGCTCAGCCGTACCACAATCCCAATTGTCTATCAGCAAAACTTCTATGGGCGAACGACCCAGTCTGGCTTGAGCGATTCGACGGAAAGCCTTTTTCTTTCCCCGGTTCATACCAAGTCCCTAATCTGGGGAGCCGGTCCGATCTTCCTGATTCCGACAGGCACCAATGGACTGCTCAGCACGCGCAAGTTCGGCATCGGGCCGACCGCCGTGGTGCTTAAGCACAAGGGCCACACTAACATTGGCCTACTCGCGAGTCACGTTTGGTCCGTAGCGGGTAGTGACAGCCATCCCTCGGTAAGCCAAACCTATGCGCAACCATTCCTGGCTTATACGACGAAGAAAGCCTGGACCTACGCGATGACCTCCTATGACACTTACAACTGGACGGCAGGTCGTTGGACGGCGATCGTGAATCCCATTCGGGTATCTAAGCTGGTGAAGCTAGGGGAGCAACGGCTGAGCGTCGGCGGAGCGCTTCGTTGTACGGTCGCGTCTCCGCAATACCAGCCGAAGGGTTGTGGTCTTGAGTTCACCTTCACTCCTGTCTATCCCGCGAGTCGGTAGGAAGCATTTTGGAGATTACGAATGTCATGGCGCTTCCTTTCATAGCGATTGTAGGCACATTCGTACTCAGGGTAAGCAACACGGAACACGACAATGAACTCCTCATCAATCACGCAAACGCGATTTATTTGGACACTCGCAGCACTGCTCGTGATCAACACTGTCGTCCCGACCGGAGCAGCTTCGGCTCAGATAACCACTTTCAATCATCCGTTGAGTTGGATAACCCTGGGCACGCAGGGAGGACCGATCCTGAACGCCCAGCGATCTCAGCCCGCCAATCTTCTCGTCGTGAATGGCAAGCCATGGCTTGTCGACTGCGGCGATGGTGCCTTGGAACGGCTAGTGGCTGCGGGGTATGAGCCGTTGCAGGTGAACACCGTGTTCATCAGCCATCTGCATATGGACCATATCGGAGGCTTGCAAGGACTCATTGGGCTCCGATGGTTTGGGACGGGTAAGCATACTCTTCTTACAATCTACGGCCCCCCGGGAACCGATGTGGTCGTCGCCGGAATTATGGAATCGTTGAAACCATCCGTCGAGATCGGAATGGGCGTAGCTCTAGCAGTGCCTGGGCCTGAGGAGTTGACCAAAGTCGTCGTCATAAGGGATGGTAGCGACTTATCCGTGGATGGGGTTCGCATTCGCGCGGCGCGAAATTCTCACTTCGACGATCCGCCCGGCCATCCCGCCGACGACGGCAGCCAGACTCTGTCGTACCGCTTCGACTATAAGGACTACGGAATTGGGTATACCGGTGATACCGGTCCAAGCGACGCGGTTGCTCATTTAGAAAAGGGCGTAAATCTCCTTGTGAGTGAGGTAATCGACCTTCAGGCCGCGATTGCCATGATTCACGATTCAAAGATGTCGGCGCAGGCCGAGCAGGCCATGATCGAGCACTTCAGTACGCAGCACATCACTCCAAAAGAGGCCGGAAAGATAGCCACGCTGGCCGGCGCACAGCGCCTGGTCTTCACACATTTGAGCATCAGCGGAACGACCGAAGCCAACGCGCCCAACCTTATCAGGGAGGCGCACAAGTCATTCAAAGGCGAGGTTCTCCTCGCGCACGATCTTGATAGTTCTTGACAAGCACACTCACCGTCCCGTTCTTGACTTGGACCAGACGCTAGCAAAGTCTGCCATGGATTGCATCAGCGAAAGGCAAAGATTCATGTCACGATTCTCTTTGAAAGTAGCGGCGCTACTCGCGGTCTTTGCCGTAGTGCTCTCTGGATGCCGCAAACAACCTCGGCCAAAGGTTGAGTTGCCTATTTCGGGCAAGCTGCGATTGGACGGAGTCACCATCGTGGATACGCATGATGGCAAGCTTGCTCCTGGAATGAGCATTCTGATGGACAAGGGGCGAATCGTAAGCATTACACCAACCTCAGAGGCATCAAGTGATCCGTCGGTTATGTCGATTGACGCTACGGGCAGGTTTGCAATTCCAGGCTTCAACAATATGCATATGCATGTCATCGATCAGATGGACTCCTCTTCTGTGCTCGCAAGGATGCTCGCCGATGGGGTCACGGGTTTTCGGCAGATGACTGGATCACCTGAATTTCTGAAAGAGCGTCATGACGGAACACTGCCGGTCGGGAAAGACGCCCCCGCGCTGCTGGTGATGCCCGGAAGCATACTAACGCCCTTCAACTCCCGGTCTGCCGATAGAGTCACGGAAGAAATTCGCCAACAGAAGAATCAGGGAGCCGACTTCATCAAGGTTGGCCTGGTTAGCCCGGACGTGTTCTTCGCGGCTATCGGAGAGGGTAAGCGTGTTGGACTTCCGGTCCTCGGTCATCTGCAGGAGGGCGTGGACGCCGCGCAGGCATCGCGGGCGGGATTCCGGTCGATCGAGCATCTTGGTCCCGGAGACTCGATCTGGATCGGCTGTTCGACAGAGGGAGCGGTACTGCTCGCGGATGCCGCGCAACACCCGACCGTGAAGACGCCACCGATCACAATTCCTGTTTTCGTGCAAAGGATGTTGATGAAGCACCTGCAGAAGCGCCTCATCAATCCTGCGGCGTTTGAAGATGCGGCATACAGTGCCAGGTTACAGCGCGCCTTCGATACCTATGGCGAGGTAGACTGCCGTGCGCTGGCAGCAGTCTTTGTCGCCAACGATACTTGGAACGTTCCTACCTTGGTGCGATTGCGGACTCAGGAGCTTGCCGATTCGCCAGAGTATTTAAGTGATCCTGCGTTGCCCTACATACGGGCTGAGTCTCTCAAGGAGTGGCGTGAGGTTACAGACAAGTTCCACAAGCTTCCTCCGGCCATGCACGCGACCGATCGCGAGGAATATCAGCATCAGTTGGTACTCACGAAACTATTCGACGATGCGGGCGTTCGAATGATGGTGGGGACCGATGGTGGTGGTCAGGCACCAGGCCAATCGATTCACCAGGAGTTCGACGAGCTTGCCAAGGCCGGGCTGTCCCCGTTCAAGATTCTCCAGATGACCACCTTGTACCCTGCTGAGTTCCTCGGACGCACTGCAACGATGGGCAGCATCGAAGTCGGCAAGAACGCAGACATAGTTCTACTTGATGGAAACCCCGTCGAAAGCGTTCAGAACCTTCATAGCATTGCTGGTGTTGTGCGAGCCGGTTTTTACTATTCTCACCATGACCTGGATGCTCTGAGGGAGCGGGCCAAAGAGCCACCGAAGGCGCGGGAACGCTGAACCCTTGTCGCTTCGTGCTGCTCTTGACGTCCAGGAAGCGCATCAAGTGCTTGAAGGATTGCCGCTAGTGAGGCGAGCTGGTCTCGCTCGAACTCATACCTTTTGGGAGCCCTTAGTTTTGGGGACGTTAAGGGGACGATAAAAGATGCTGTCCGGTATCATTTCGCTAATGGGAACAATGATCGTTCATCGGCTGACGAACAATAGTGACCGGGAACTCGTCGAAAAAGCATCCGGCGATATTGATCGGGCTGCCGCAAGTTTTCTTCCGACACTTGCACCCGGCGAAGCAATATTGATCGGCACAGATTTTGCGTTTCCAGTTTCTGTCAAGATAATGGCTCCCGCCTATGAGCCTGACTCGCATGGGCCTAATTATCAGAAACTTTGGAAGTAAATCCTCTAGAATCGGCAGGACAACAGTTGGGGACAGGGGCAGCAGAGCTATACTTCCGATCTTTGCGGGATTGAACCCTGCTAAAATCTACCTTTTGATTTTCCGTATGTTTCGGCGTCCAGAGGCCTCACAATCGATACAACCTTTAGATATCTACTTGCGATAAATGCGGGATTAGAAGAGCAGGCGGTTTGCTCAGGCCGCCTTGAGCGAAAGCGCGACGCCTTCCTCCCATTGCTGGAGTATGCGATTGCCTATCTCCGTGAATTCCGCGTGCGCTTTAATGTAGGCTTGCAGATCCTTTGAGGTGTCCGCAATTGCAGCTTCTATGCGTTCAAGTATCTGCCGGACGCGGGCGGGGGTGCCCCCCATCCGCGTCTCGCCCAGTCGCTGCAATTCCTTCGCGCTCACCCATTTCGTTGTGCCGTTAAGGGTCAGCGCCATGCTGTCCTTCGGCAGATAGACGGAGGTGGTCACAAGATCATAGACGGGTGCGAGTCTCGCTTCGCCCTGAACGTCGTCGTAAACAATCCCGAAGTTCTTGAGATGCGCGTCGCCATTGCGAAGCGCGCAATTCAGGGCAATTAGGGCAAACAGCTTTTCCATGTCCTCGGCCACATGCGTCGAGTTTGCAAACTGCCCAAATCGCTTCATGACTGAGGTCTCGTAGCTGCCGCGATATTTCTCGTCGGTCCTGCGGCCGTTCAGCACGCAGAAATCCTCAACTCCGCGATATGTCCCGTCCAGGCGCAGGTCGAAACGGTCAATGACCAGCGCCATGCCGTCCTCGGCCAGGCGGTAAGGGGGCACGTCGAGTCCGTACTTGCGCGCCACGGTGAGGCAAAAATACTCGTTGGCTGCCAGTTGCGGATATTCGCTGGGCTCCCACAGCTTCACAATGTGGGTCGCGCCTTTGTAGCTTTGTGAGAGGCGGTGTCCCGTATGCTCCATCTCGGCGAAAGCCTTTTCGTCGCGCACGAGGATCTTGGGCTGCACGCCGCTAATCCCGGAGAAGGACGCGAATTTCTCCAGCAGGTAGCGGAAGAGGTCGCCGCCGCGTCTGCGTTCGAGAATCTCGTCCACTGACTGGAAGGGCACGTCCTCGTGCAGGTGTTCCTTGTCGCCGGTATAGCGGATGCGTCCGATCTGCGAGCGACCGACAATGGACAGTAGGTCGAATTCGTCGAAGGTGCCGGTGGCTTTCGCAAAGGCAAGGCGGAGCCGCTCCCGCAGTGCTCCTTCGGGCAGGTTCATCTCGAAAACCGGAAGCAGGCCGAAGGGCACGCTCCACGACTCAAGCCTCAACGGCATCGTCACCGAGACCGCGCGCGCGGGCGCAGCGCCGGCGAGGTAAGCAAACGTACTCCCGCGCTCGCCGTGACGATCGAGTAGTCCCGCTTCAGCGGCGTCGGTCCAGACCTTCATCATCCCGTCCCTCTTCCATGAGTTGTTCAAGCGTCGGCCGGCCCGCGCTTGCTTCCTGAAGCTTCAGCTCGACTCCCAGCGCCGTGAGAATATTGGTGATCTTGGAATATCCAAGTTCGCCCAGCCGTCCGTTCTCCAGGGCGTCGAGCGTGGAGAGTCCGACCCTGGCTTTTTTTGCAAGCATGGGCTGCGTCAGGCCAAGCGTTTTGCGCTTGGTGGCGATCCGCTCGCCTAGTTCGGACAGTGGCAACATGAACCTAATATACAAGGTCTTTACACTAAATACAACAATATAGCCTAATACACTGGGTTGTTTCGTCGCTACTGAGAGTGCCGCAAGCAAGCATGATTTCGAAGAAAGGCCATCAATTACGGCAAAGCTGTAGTCATTAAAGCAAAACAACGTGGAAGTAGGTAGAAGGGAAGTCGCGTGGAATCAAGAATGTAACGTTGGTTTCGGCTGGGAAAATGCGGTTCGCGCGGTGTCTTAATTACGGCAAAAGTGTACTCAATAAAGCAAACTTTTAGGGGTCCCCATGCATGGAAGTCTTTTAGAATCAGCAAGCCCAGTCCAATCAACAAGGAAACACGACAGCGGTCCAGATTGTGAGGTCAGATGAGCTGAGGCGGAGCTGTAATGGTTGTTGACAGTCTTTACCGGGCGAAGTCCGACTGACGGCCGATGAGCCGGACGTTCTCTCGTCCACGCGTGAAATCTCGTTATTCGAATTGGCTGTGTGCTAGGAGTGTGCCGGATTTTCAGGTTAATGCGTTCGCAAGGCGGCCCAGAGCGTCGTGCTTCCGCCGGCTTTCAGCGCATGCGTTCCGACCCGCAGCACGCGGGGCCCCTCGCCCGTATCGGAGCGGTTCTCGCCGGTTTCGTGGAAGAAGTCGACGCCACGCGACGGCCATTTCATGCGGCCGCGGCAATCAGCCAGGGCTCGCGCGGCGCCAATCGCTTTTTCGAGCTGATTCAGGATCGAATAGAAGCGGATGAGGTCTTTCAGCCGTCTGTCGCTGATGACTTCTTGCGCTCACGCCAGACCTGTTGCCACCCCTCGAATTCACTGGGCCTGATCTGGTAGCGCGCGAAGTTTCCTTCGTGCAGGCTGACAAGCTCGCTCTCGGCCATGTCCCTGAATTTCTCCCGGTCGGCCTCCGGGATGCCGTTCTTCTCCACCCAGGCCGTGATATATGCCGCGGCGGCTTTCCTGTCCATCCGCCCGCGCACCACCTCGCCGACGATCTGCCGCAACGCGGCCTTGTGCTTGAACCTAAACGGATCGGGCTCGCCCAACGACTGGCGCACGGCGGCATAGCGGGCCGCCGACCGCTCATACGCCCAGATGAATACATCCCGCAGCAGATCGATCTTATTCAGTTCATAAACGCCCAGGATCGCATCCATGTAGATCGCGCGCGGCACGTCGATGAAGGACAGCGGTGAAAGATTGCGATTGATGAACGGAATGTTCGCCGACAGGCGCGACACGCGCTTGTTCACGTCATCGAACGGCTGCAGATAGGGCAACTGCACCATCGCAAACAGCGCCTGCTCGAACGGATCTTTGATTGTCGTGGCTTTTTCCAGTACCTCGTTGAAACACTCCTCGATCAGTTGCGGCAGCTCCAGAGGATGGAAAGTGGACTTTCCGATGCCGACGCCCATACGGCGTAACCTCCCCGGCGCGCCCGGGTCGGGCAGAAGGTTCTGCGCCAGAATGCCATGGAGGTTGAGGATCGTGTAACGGTTGAAGCCGATGGCCTCCGCGTCATTGACCAGGAATTCGATCGCGTCCTTGTGGTTGACGATCATCTGCGCTTCCAGCCGGTCCCGACCTACCGCCGCCTCGCCGAGTTCGATCAGCCGCGTCGTATCCAGCAGCGAATAGGTGTTGCCCTCAAGGCGGCTTGAGTTCCACGACAGATCGATGAGCAGCCGGTTCAAAATCTGCTTTGCATAAGTGCCCGCTGCCTGATCGTCAAAGTTTGGCTTGCCGACCTGCGCGAGATGCGCGCGCTGTTCTTCCGAAAGATAGAGCGTCTCGTTGGGCCGGTACGAGTCGAGAAATTCACGGTTGTAGCCAACCGGCTTGCGCGCATTGAGTGGTTGGCTCAAATAGGCGCGCATTTCCTGGCTGGCCGGAGACAGCGGCACCGCCTCCTCCTCCGTCTTCTCCGCTGCTGCGGGAACAGCCGCAGGCTTTTCGACCGCCAACGCTCGTGGCTCCGCCTCCGCCGCCGGTACGCGATATCGCGTCCACCGCCGCCCCTCGCCGTCCGTGATCAGACGCCCCTTGTCGACGAGATATTTGAGCCTGTACTGTAGGGTGCGATCCGCAAGCCGCTCCGGGAGCGCCTCGGCCACGTCGCTCAAGCTCGCCCCGTCGGGGTGCTTCGCGACCGCTTGCTCGATAGCAGCCAGGGATTCTTCCGGAATGCGAGGAGGCATAGTGTCCTATCGTTGCGTATAGAGTTATATGCGCAATTAAAACACAGCTATACGCAATTATCAACGGTTATACGCAACAAAAATACCGTCTATACGCAATTTATGCCGTCTAAGCGCAATTAAAACGAACCATAATTGCGTATAGAACCGATTCGGAACCCCTTTACGCTCACACCGCGACGATGAACACCATGACCATCACCGCGACTACGACCACTACCATCACGCCGCCTTCCTGATCGTCAACGCCGTGCAGGGCAAGGGCGACCGTCTGGATGGCGAGCGCTTCGCGCACGCACACGAGCTGGCCCGAGCCCTCGATCTCGACATGGCCGCATGGTTCACGCCGACAGCCGGAAACTTCTTCTGCAGGCTGACGAAGACCGGCATCGTCGAGGACCAGTGTCCACCCCGACCTGCTCAACTCCCGCTTCGGCTACGTCTCCATCTCTCGCGCTAGCCACGAGGCCACGCTCTGCACTGACGACTTGGCAAAACTCGGGCCCCAATTGGGAGCCGAGGTCTCGAAGACATCTGCATTGGAAGTCAGCCACTCCTCGTGCATCGGACTAGGTTTTCGGATGGCTCGCTGAAAGAGAGAGGCACGACGGGTTATTGCGACGCACCGACGTCGTCAAGTCCTCTCGATCCCAACATCAGTCGAAGATGCGGCGGGAAGTACAACGCGCCCAGACTCGGTGTCGCGCTTCAGCCGTTGCAACTCTGCCCGCATGTCGGAGGCATGCTGGTAGCGCAGGTCGCGGTCCTTTTCCAAAGCCCGGTTGATAACGTCTTCCAACTTGGGCGGCAGGTCAGGATTCATCCGCACCGCAGCTACCGGAGCGCTATCCAGGATCGCTTTGAAGATGAGCGCAGACGTATCGCCGCGAAACGGCAGCGTGCCCGTCGCCATCTCGTACAGCACAGCGCCAAAGGAGAAGAGATCGCTACGCGCATCCAGTTCCTTCCCCTTGGTCTGCTCCGGTGACATGTAGGCAACCGTTCCCACCATCGTGCCCGGACTGGTCAAGTGGTGCTCGTCCATCGTGTGCGTCTGGGTTTTGGCAGAGGCGATCTGGCTCGATGAACTGTTAGCCGGCGCGACCTTGGCCAGCGCGAAATCGAGAATCTTGGCGTGACCCCGCTCCGTGACAAAAATATTCGCGGGCTTGATGTCGCGGTGAACAATGCCTTTGGCGTGAGCCGCATCGAGGGCATCCGCGATTTCGATGGCCAGGCTGAGCAGCACATCGGTTTCGAGTGGTTTCCCCGCAATGCGATGCTTCAAGGTCATGCCATCCAGAAACTCCATCGCGATATACGACTGCTCGCCACTCTTGCCGATGTCGTAAATGGTGCAGATGTTGGGATGGTTGAGTGCCGATGCTGCCCGCGCTTCACGCCGGAAACGTTCAAATGCCTGCGGGTCCCGACCCAGCCGAACCCACCTGCCAGCTTTCCTACTGACTGAGACGAGAAGCGCCCTACCCCTCGATTACATCAGACACAAAGTCGCCGCGAGCGAACTTCGGTCACTATCGCAGCATTGACAGGAGGGGTGATGATGAGGGGTTACAAGACTCGCCGGATTTGTGTTGGCTGGAAGCGATGAACCTCGGGGGCTTTTCCATTTGGAGATTTCTCGGAGTTTCAGTTTTCAAGTCCAGAGTTTCCCGGACCATCGGCATTCCGCTTACGAGGAGCGGCCGACAACGCAAAGTCGGGGCATTCATTCTCCGGCTGTTTGGATTCTGATCGCAGGGTGCATGTACCACTTGGACCGGCCCGAGCCCCGGAACCGCCAAAAACAGAGAGACCGTGGAGGACGCGATAGTGATAGAAAATCTTATTGATGCCAGAAAGAGTCGCCGAGAAATCATTGAGCTTCTCACAAAGCAGCAGCTATTGAGGGTTGCATAATATAGTTACAGTGGAAACAGCTCCGCTTGTTGCCAGAATGCACAGATCAGAGTCGGACGCCGGCGCATCCGACGCAGGGCCCGGCGAGCGTGGTGGCTTAACTGGCCGAACGTCGTGGGGCAGAAGTTGGGTCTCGTGCTGCTTCCAGTGCGACCACAAGTACTCGACCGGATTCAGTTCCGGCGCGTAGCCGGGAAGAAACTCGACCCACAGTTTTCCGTGCTGCTGTTGAATGAAGTCCCACACCGCACGGCTGCGATGCCCCGGCAGCCCGTCCCAGACAATCAGCAACTTGCCGGGAATGTGCTGCAACAGATGCGAGAGGAACAGGATGATCTGCGGGCTGCGGATCGCGCCGGGAAACAATCGGAAATAGAAGTTCCACCACGTTACCCCCGCGATCGCCGACAAAGTCTTCCAGTTAAAGTGATATTGCAGCACCGGTGTCTGTCCCCGTGGCGCCCAGGTCCGGCAGCGGTGGGGCCGCTCGCTCAATCCGCTTTCGTCGATGAAGACGATGGTTCGCCCCTCTTTTTGGGCTTTTTTTTAATCTCCGGCCAACGCTCTCGCTTCCAACGCCGGATCTTCTCCTCGTCCCGCTCCAGAGCGCGTCCTACCGGACGCTGACAGCTCCAGCCCAACTGCCGCAGGATGCGCCAAGCTTGGGAGGGGTGGTACTTCACCCCACATTCGTGCTCGATCAGATGGGCTACACGCCAGGATGTCCACAGCCCAGTCTGGTAGCCCAGTGCCTCCGGACCCCGCTTCAGGCCCTTCTCGATGCGGCGCAAGTCCTCGGGGCGCAAACGCGGGCGGCGACCCGCGCGCCCTGCTTTCTTCAGGCCCCGCACTCCAGCTTGCTGCAGTTGCCGCTCCCAGCGGCTGACCGACTGCCGATGCACGCCCACCTGACGGGCTACCTCCGCCTGAGGCACCCCCTGGCGCAACAGCTTTGCCGCCTCCAGACGACGCCGTTCTAACTCTTCAAAGTCTCGCCGTACTCCCGCTGGATTTCCCATGCCCGCAGACTAGCATAAGATGCCAAGAATGTCACTATATTATTCAATTCTCAATAATCATCCGTTTTCCCAGATTGGACGGCCAAAGCATGCTGGATCTCTGGCGAGGGCCAGGGGAAGGCGCTCTCCAGCTACATATATGGGTACAATTGAACGACGTTGGTGATGAACCTACCCTCCAGACAATTGAAGCCTCGGCGCGTAAGGCGATAACCAAAGCAACCGCTTATTACACCATCAGCGCTAAGGCAGGATTGTGCAAGAAGGCCGAGTTGAACTTATACAAGGTTCATGCGGCTTCAAACCAACTTCAGGTCCAATATATCGGAACACATAAGATTGACACCGTATCATGCCCCGCCTACGTGACCTCACCACAAGAGTTGTACTGATATTTCTGGATGGCGGCCTTAGCGCGATCGCCAGCCGGAATAGGTGACATCAGTCCCTTGGAGTATTAGCCAGCAAAGCAGGCTTACCCACTGTCTTTAAACGCGATAATGTGTTTTATCGGGGTTGAAGTCAAGACCGACAAATCAGGCAAGCGTGTAACTTTGATCGAATTTTGGCGGCGAAGCTTTGGAACATTCTGGCGGCTTCGAGAATCACCAACGTCAGAGAAGCAAAGCTCGTCAACAAGCTTGAATCTTGCGTTCGGGAAAATGATTATGATGGCCGGCCGTTTTAAGGGTTGGGTGTGGCAAAGCCTGTGGGTTTACCCACGTATTCAACGAAGCCTAGTCGCAACAAATGTGTCGCGATTAGCAGCTCCGCTTCTGTGACGAAATTGCTTGTCAGTACCCTGATATTTCTCATGGCGGTTTCTAGTATTCTGGAAAACTTTGGCTCTGCAAATCCGGAGCCAACGAGAATTGCCGCCGTCGCAAGATCGGCATACGCATAGTGAATGTCATCATTCCGGTGGCCAACGCAGTTCACAAACGGAGCGGCCAAATTCCCTGTCGCAATCACATCGCCGAAGGCACTCGCATCGAAATGGAATACCGCTCTGTTCCGCACCGCGCGCAGATGTTGGTTTTCGATCTCTCTCGCTGCTTTGCTCTTGCTCATACGATGTAACCCTTTTCGAAACTCTTCGTCGTCTCGGAACGCTTGACTCATCTTCCGAATCAGAACGAGTACCTCATAGAGAATTGCGGACGCGAAGAAAAACGTGTTCATGCGATCACGGAAGCGAGTCGGTCCCGAAAGTACATCGTTGAGTTCCATAGTCGAATCGATGAATTTTAGGGCATTCACGGCCCTTGCGAGTGCTACCAAGTGTGGGAATTTCTTATCTTTCTTACATGCTTCGAAGGTTGCAGAATCGCAGGAAAGAAACCAATGCACTGGCATTTCTGGTTTGTCAGTCGGCATTTTAGCTGCATTGTACCGCCGTTTTATCCACACTTGCTGCTGTTTGCGGGGCGATGCAGAGCTTTTATACTCTAATCACCGGTTTTCACGCTGACCTTCATGCCCTCCTACATGCCTGAATGCCGTGGCTCGGATATTGGCTGCAATGACAGCGGCCCCGCACATGCCGGGACAGTCTGAAAATCTGGCGGAGTCCCCCTCTCATTGGCCGCTTCCGGCAGACTCGCCGCCGACACACGGCGCTTTCGCAGCTCGTAGTACACGAGCCTGACTAACGCCAGAATTGGCACGCTCAGGAAGATGCCACCTACCCCGCCGAGTTCGCCGCCCGCGAAAACCCCGAACAACACGAGCACGAGGTGCAGCTTCACGTCTTTTCTCATCAGGTGCGGGGAGAGCACGTAGTCCTGGAACAGCCGATAGACGCCGAGGAAAACGACGACCCCGAAGAGATGCGGGTAACGGTTGAACTCGCATGTGCCCAGGATGACCACGGCCCCGGTCAGCGGTCCCACCAGCGGCACGAATTCCAGCGGGAATGCCACGAGCGCCAGCAGAATCGCATAGGGCACATGCATCAGCCTCAGCGCTATCGTGAAGGAGATGAGCGTGGCCAGGCACAGGAACAGCAGCGCGCGCATGTACTGGAGAATCAGCGTATGCGCGTCCCGCGTCACACTTTCCACCGCACGCCGCTTCTCGCAGGCGACGGCGGCACCGTCCTGCTCGCCGAACAGCATCTCCATCAGACTGTCCCGTATCCAGCGGCCATCTTTCAGAAGGAAAAAGCTCAGGATAGGCACGATGAAGAAATTGGTCAGATCCCTTCCGGCGGCGCACAGTCCCTTGCCGAGCTGCGGCATCATGTTCAGCACCTGGCTTAGGGAGGAGTTGTCGACGATTTCCCTGCCTACGGGGATGCCGAGCGCACTCCATTCGACAGGTGTTGCCTGAACTCGGGACTTCCTACTTGTGCGGCGAGTTGCTCTGTCTCCTTTTCGATCTGATGCCTCGTGACAAGTTAACGTGTTACTCGTGTTTTGTTGATGCTTTTCCGGTAAGCAGCCACTCAATTGACTTCCCGTACTCGCGACTGATGCGCAAGAGAATCTCCGGTCCGATCTCCGTCCGCCCCCGTTCTGCTGAAGAGAGGTAGCCTTGGCTGACTCCGATCCGCCGCGCGAAATCGGCCTGGGTCACATCGAAGCCTCTCAATTCTCGTAGGCGTCTGCCTACCGTTTTCCAATCGATAGATGGAGGGGCCGGCTTTTTTCTGCTTGACATGAAAAGTTGTATAGATATAATTTATTTCTATGCAAATATAAGACGTTCACCGCGACCTCAAGTGCGGCGGCAAACGAATCAATGCTGACACCACTCAATGCATACGAGTCTTCCTTTTATTGCACGAGCGGCGTTCAGCAGGCAATTAGCACGAAAGGCACGGGTGCAGTGAATACGGAGCGACGAAAGTGTCGTTTTGGAGAGAATATGCACGAAGCCAATTTGGAATCAACGCAATACCGGCGCACTGTAGTGCTGGATATTGAAACTATCTCAATTGACCCCAATCTTGCTAAAGGCGCCTTGGATGCGCTCACTGGTCGGATCGTCTGCATCGGGATGCTGATCGATGACGGCGCGCAGATCACGGAGTTGGCGATCGCTGAAGAAGATGAAGCGCAGATCCTAACGAAATTCTGGGCTACGATCCAGCCTGCAGATGTAATCGTCGGTCACAACGTGCACGAGTTTGACATTCCCTTCATCCGCCAGCGCTCGTGGATCATGAACATTCGCCCGTCTCGCAATATTGACTTGCGCAAGTTTTACACGGTCGACGTTTGGGACTCGATGCAAGTCTGGTCAAATTGGGGGTTCAGAAAATACGTATCTCTCGATGCTCTTGGCGCTGCCCTTCGCTGTGGTCAGAAGAGCGGTCACGGGATGGATGTTGCGCAGTGGTGGTCCACTCGAGACCTGGACGCCATTAAGCAGTACTGCATCGGAGATGTTCGACTCACTTATTCGGTTTACTGCAAATTGACGTACCAACAACCTCGCATGCGCGCACCGCAGCCGGAGCGCGAAGGGCCAACGATTTCGGGTACAGAACAAAACACTTCGGTCGAGCCCAAGCGTCAACGGGGCCGTCGCCCTAGTTTGTTGCCAATCAGAAGGCCCACATAGGAGCTAATGCGCATGGAGTGCAGTTCGTTGGTTGGGTACGTGGGCAATCGTGATAGCCAGGATGTAAATACATGTCAAAACTCGAAAAAATTAGCAAAAAACGGTCCGGACCATCCAAAATCCTGCACATGTCGCTTCCGGATGACGAGACACTCTCCTTCTGGGCGCTGACAGCCGACGATCCGCACGAGCACGCAGCTCGCGTTGCAAAATTCTCCCGCGCCCTTGGCGGGAAGGCTGTGAAGAACGCAGTTCGATCGTCGGGAGACCGATGGCGAGACGCCGCGACTGCTGCAGTTTCTCGGCGCTCGCTCTGCAAGGTACTTGAGCTGCCAAAGCAGTCGGATTTAGGTTCCGGGCCACGCTATGGTCGCAATGCCCGAAAAACCGAAATTGAGACTGAATTAGTCGAAGGAGGGAATATGAAGAAGGCCCCAGGGATTCGGGCAAGAAAGACGGGCACAAAATTGGCGCGCGGAAAAGCGTTGCAGGTAATGGTTTATCCGAGACCAAAAACGAAAGGGGCACTAGTCGAAGCATCCCGCGAGATGAGCTTGCCACTTTCAAGTTTCATGATACTGGCCGCTCTGAAGGCGGCGGCAGAGCTCAGGGGATGTGAAATTAGCGGCCTCGTACCGCCAGACGAGTTGCAACAATACCGCTCGTCCCGGGTTGATCGAAAGCGCAGCGCGGCGGCAAAGCGATCATCCGCCACGATACGAGCCAAGCGAACGTGAGTCTGGAGAATCCCGAAGTGTGGGAGCATGCCTGCAAAGACTTGCTGCCACTCCTGCTCCTCAGCTTCAGCTGAGAATCGATCCCTTGGCGACCGCACACAAAACGCACACAGGATTTGCAATCTGAGCGGAATGTGCGGAATGTGCGGATCATAGAATCAGCAACTTACTGATAACAATGCACGCAGAATGGTTCAACTCCGTCCCTGGCCACCATCTTAACGTCGGTGAACGTGCCGTCTGCATTCTGATGATAGAGACGGTTCCAGACCTTCCGGTCCGATTTGTCTGGCAGCTCACCGTCCGGCAAGGGTCCTTAGTTCTCGCGCCATTCGTGCAAAAGATGTCCAACCGTCCATCATTTGTCGTAATCTAGGAGGGCCACGCCACCCCCCATGGTTTCTACAAGATATTTATTCGATGTAGCGGAGTTTTCTTGTTTGAAGTCGATGTTGCTGGACTCCGTGATGTCGGTGAATCGCACATAGGGACTGGGCGTGCCGCCCGTTAGGTATACAAAGAAACCGCACGCTATCAACCGGTAGCCGGCATGCCGGAATCCACGCACGACTCTTTGAATCATCGCTGTTTGTGGTTGTCCGAGGTAGGGGGTGCTTCCTTTTTGTGTTCGCCGGAACTCTCGGACATATGGCCGTTGATGTCACTCAGGGTACGGAGGAAAATAACGATGTCCCATCGACTGGCCTCTGGTAATGCGGCGAAGGCGGGCATGCCATGGTCGGTATTGCCATTGGTGATCTTCCAGAATAAAGCGCCATCGCTCTGGGTCTGCACTTCGCGTAAGCGCAGGTTGGCACCCCTGGAGTCCTGACCACTGCCGTCCTCTGCGTGACAAACGATACAGGTTCGGGTGAAGAGCTTGCGTCCAGTGGCCCCTGCGGAGGGGTTACTGATCTCCGGATTAGGCTTGGCGGCAGCGTCCGGCGGTGCTTGCCATTTTTCTGTTGTAGGTTGCGTGCCCCGTGCACTTGCCATGCAAGCCAGACTGAAAAGGGCAAGCACTGATATGACTACCGTCTTGAGGGGCATTAGGGTTGCTCCGAAAGAACTTTTCTTAACTAGTATCCGTTTGCAAAGAGGCCAACGTGCCTGGTCTCAGTCCTTGAGGCCAAAGCAATAGATACGTGAACTGTGGTCAACCGCAAAGACTCGACCATCGCTCACCGCTAGGCCGCTGAAATGGACCCAACTTTTCATGGCAGTACCGCTCTGATAGAGAAGCTTTCCGCTTTTCGCATCCAGAGCGTACAGCACGGCTGGGCGGGTCCCCGTCGCCCGTTGTTCCGTGGTCAGGAGATTCTGTTTCCATTCTTCAACGTTCTTGAAATGCATTAGCCCTTGGACATGCGTCTGCTGAGGGTTCTCTCCTGTGGCGAGCGCAAACAGGACGCCATTGGCGACAACCGGCGGATCGGGTAGATTGAAATCAGGCGAGATCCAGGCAGGCCGCAGAATCGGCTGCTGGGTCCTGTTATCCTCAACGACAGTGAACGCCATTATGCAACCGTGAGGAACTTCCCCATTGGTCAAGGGGAATGGAGGTGCGTCCTTCGAGACCGGGCCCCAGATGGTGACGTAAAGCCAAGTTTGGCCGTTCTTGGTGTCCGTCCAAACGGCCGGTGCGCCCCACATACCTTTTTGCTCCAGTTCCTTAGTGTCATTCGCAAGTCTTGGGGTGACGGCCAGCGGGGTTTGATGGTCTTTGCTTCCCAGCGAATTTCCGTACAACAAATAAACGACGGCTTCTTTACCTCCCCCTGCGATCAAATCGCGGTGCTTGTATGAAAAAGCGAGAAGGCTCCCCGACGGAATATCGAGATCGTGTTGATTGATCTCCTTCCAGTTTAGAGGTGTGTAATAGTCAACCAACCGCAGATCCGGCAAAGTAGTAGCGAGGATGCTACTCCCATAATCACCCACAGTCGAATCGAAGTCGCCATCCCCCGTCGAAACGTACAAGCGCCCGCCGCCCCCGATGACAACGCCCCCACGCATCCACATCCCACCGCCATGACCTTTCTGAATCAAGAGCTCGTGAACCACGGGGTGCATGGCATCTGTCACATCCATCGAGTAAACTCCCGAGCGATCGCCACCGCAGCCCTGGGATGTAGTGGTGTACACCACGCCGTCGTGGAAGTTCAAACTCCAAGTCTTCGCGAAAGCAGGTACAAACTGGAACGGTCCAAATCTAGTTATCCCGGATCCCAAGTCGAGCCCGTACAGTTTCCCGTCCCGCGCTATCGTGTAAATGATGGCTTTTTCTTGATCAATTGTTGGCGTTGCGTTAACGGCATTTGGACAAAGAAAGAAGCTCTCACCATCCGGTAGGACTTCAGAGTCAAAGGATCGGTTCCAGAGTACCTTGCCGTCGTCGGCGTTTAGAGCAAAGAAAGTATCCGAAGAGCCGGCCACGTAGACCACCGTCTTGATTCCCTGAGAGGTAGCCACGTTACTCGCCAGAAGAGGTGCCGTCAAAGAGTTCAATGCGAGTGGGACATTGTCCACTTGTGTTGTCCATTTGAGCTCGATGCCGCTCACGTTTTCGGCGGAGAAGACACCATCCTCAGTCGAACCCGAGCGCTGCGGATCGTGCCCGAAAGTTGGCCAGTCGGCCGCCTTGATCTCGCTCCCCCCACAAAGCAACAGAACAAGAAACAACAGGGATCCACATGAACGCCAAGGCTTGGTAGTGGTTATCGCGGCCGTCGTATTACCTGCCTGCAGAAGTTTGCCTTTTGACTCAAACGAGTGGTTTGTCAAGGTGGTTCATCCCCCGAAAAGAACAAGCCCCGTTGCTCTTGAAAGCTCTTAGGATTCGCGAGATTGAAAGCTTTCAATTCCAACGTCAAAGTAATATGTACTCTCGATTGTAGAGGCATGTCAATTCTCAAATGGCTCCACGCCATAAACCCAAGAAGAATTGATCCTAATGTTCTCGGCCTTGTGCACACGATGTGTGGAGAAAATCCTCACACTGAGCCTTCGCACTGCGTTTGACCTGTGAAGTCTATCGCCTTACCTGTTCATCCGCGAGCAGCTTCGCTCAACACGACCCTCAATACGGAGGCGCCTCGATGGTCCGCCAGAGAAGTCGTTCATCTTTCGCCCGTTTCTTTTCGATCTCCTTAAACCGTGACTCTTGCTCTGCCGCGCGCGCGTCGCCCGTCATCTGGTACAAAATCAGCAGGTTGGCATTCACGCGAAAATTGTCGGGCTCGAGCATCCGCACAGCTAGGGCCTCATCGCGCGCTTCGACCTGCGGCCAGATGCCCACAATGTCAGCCCTCGCTCAGGTCGGAACTCTTCAACAGTTCTTCGGCGACGCTCGCCGCCTGCAGGGGCCGATTCAATCCGGCTTGATCGGCACAGCGCACTGCCAATGCTTGCGCTCTTTCCTGCAGCTCCGGAAGGAGTCTGATTTTGCAGCAGCGCGATTTCCCTGCTGCGCGTCGACGATGCCAAGGAGTTGGTAAAGACCGGGCTCAGAGGGGAATTCCTTGATCGCTGCATCCAACTCGCTACGCGCCACTTCCAGATCCCCGCAGCGTGACAATGAGCCGAACTGTGTGTCAAGTGTCATCAATCTGTCGCGGTGATCGGCCGACGCCAAATCAGCAGACTGCTCCCGGTGCCTGCTACGCTTCCAACACTCCTGTGCGAATATGCGTGTTCTTCGAAGGCTTCGGTTCCACACGGCACCGATTTTTGAATTCGTTGGCGCGCGCGGAAAGACTGGACCTTCGGGCTAGCACTGCTTTCTAGGAATTCCCGTGCCTGAACTTCATGAAGTGAAGAGGCGGGATGTGGCTCTTACTGCATTCCTTTATCCTGATCCTCTCGCAAAGAATACGGGGTTGTGAGTAAGTTAATAATTGAAAACTTTGTTCTTGACAACTGCGGGACCATGACTGTAGGTTAGTTGGTTAAATTGGTTTGAAGCGTTTCAAATTAAGAAAACCGCGATGTCTACTTCCCAAGTGCGTTTCGGCAGACGTGTGAGCTTGGTTTTGCTGAATGCAGTTTTTCTGATGATATCGGTCGGTTCTCTCAGGGCCCAGAGCATAAACTCCAGCCTCAGTGGAACGGTCAGGGATTCGACGGGAGCGGTTGTTTCGAAGGCCCGCCTCACACTGACCGCTTTTGCCACCGAGACAAGTAGATCGGTCGACGCTGATTCTGACGGCATTTATCGCTTCATCAACTTGCAGGCGGGAGTCTACGCTCTGAAGGTTTCGGCGACCGGGTTTGCCCCTTTCAGCGAGCAGGGAATTGTACTTGCTCTGAATGAGGCTGCGACCCTTGACGTGGTGTTAAAGGTTGGAGCGACTAGTGAGACTGTGCAGGTTACCGGCGAGGCTTCCCCGATCAATCATGAAGACGCGCAGCTTAGAGGAGAAATAAGTCCGGACGTCCTCAAGGATCTTCCCTTAAATGTTTCGGGCAGTTCGCGGTCCGCAGCGTCCTTGGTGGTGATCCTTCCAGGTGTGAATACAGGTGCTGGCAACAATCCGTTCGAGACAAGAATTAACGGCGGACAGAAGATGGGAGATGAAGCTGCGCTCGACGGCGCCTCGATGCAGGAAGGCCTGATGAGCCAAAGCGCTGTAAACGCCACTCAGTTTGGATCGCCTTATAAGCTACAGGATACAGAGAACCAGTTTGGCGGTAGCCTGGGGCGGGCCTATCAAGATTCCAGGTATTTGGATGCTAGGAACAAAGTCTTTTTCTTCATTAACGTCGAACGGTAGACGATAACGAGGTGGAATATTTTTCCGGTAGACAGTATCCCCTCGCTAAAGGAGAGACAAGGCGATCTTTCGGATTAGGTTGATTCGTCAGGAAATCTGATACCGATTCGATTGGATTCTGATCCGAGGAGGATGCATGGCAAGGAGAGCTTTGCGATTCAATTCGTTCGCGGCTGTCGTGTTGCTGACGCTTTCCCTCAGTTCGTGGGCGCAGTTTGCGCAACGCGGCAGCCTGGGGGGGAGTGTTTTCGATTCCTCCGGCGCGGTTGTTCCGGGCGCGGAAATCACCCTGCTCGACGTCAACGAGAACCAGAGCCGCAAACTGGCGGCAGACAAGGAAGGTCATTTTGCGTTCACTAACCTCACAGCGGGGCAATATCGGTTGACGGCGTCCCACGAGGGATTTCAAACCGAAACCTCCGCAACGATTACGGTTAATCTGGGTACAGTCGCCAATTACGATTTCCGGTTACACCCAGGCTCCACGCACCAAACTGTGACCGTGACGGCCGAGGCGGCCGCCGTCCTTGAGACACAGAACGCGAATGTAGAAACGAACATTACCGCGCGTCAGTTCGAGGATCTGCCCCTGAACGGGCGCAATTTCACCGCCATCGCGGCTCTGTCGCCAGGAGTTGCTACATATCCGCAGCCGAACATCAACCCGCAGGGCACTTTCTCTGTTGGCGCGCAGTTCGCGATGGGTGGAACCGTTTATACCGTCGGCGGCTCGTTTGTGGGTTCGCGCGACAACGGCTTCTACATCAACGGAGTCAACGCCAACGACAACTATATCGGCAGCATCAGCTTTGCGCCGTCCGCGGAAGCGATTGGTACGGGAACAGTCCAGATAACAGATTTCTCTGCCGCTATTGGCCACGACATTTCCGCCATAAACATACAAACCAAGGGTGGTGGGAACAAATTCCACGGCGAGGGCTACGATTTCCTCGAGAACACCGACTTGAATGCCTTCAACCCCTGGTCCAACGCACTTCAGATCATTACCGGCGCGCCCACCGCCAAGCCCATCTTGATCCGCAACCAATTTGGCGGCAACCTGGGCGGTCCGATACCAATACCGGGATTCAAGAACAGGCTTTTTTTCTTCGTGAACTACGAAGACTTCATCGAGCACGATGGCAATCAAGAGCTAGCTGCTTCGGTTCCTTCGGCTGCAGAGCGCACGGGGGATTTCAGCGAGTTGCTGTGCGGAACGCCCGCATGTGACGGCAACGGTACCAACCCCAGCCCTATTCAACTGTATAACCCGTTCATGACGACCTATGACCCGACGACTGGTATCAGCTCGCGGCCGCCAGTTGCTGGCAATCGTCTCGACCTGGCTGGCCTGGTCAACCCTGCCTCCACGGCGATCCTGAATGCCCTGTATCCGTTGCCAAACCTTCCGAATACGCCCAGCAACCAGGTAAACTATGTCAGCTTCCAGACTCCGGGAATTTCCAACTATCACATCGACACCCGATTCGACGCGCGAGTCACAACCAATGACAACGTCTTCGTGACCTGGTCGAAATCCAACGGGCACGAAACTATTACCGGTGGCCTTACGCCTTCCCAACTTTATGACCTTCCGATTCAAAGCCAGGCGTACCTGGTGACGGTGAACTACGCCCATATATTCACTCCGCACCTGACCAATGAATTTATTTTTGGAGTCGGTGAAGGCATTCTGGGCTACTTAGCATCCAGCCAGGTGAGCTGGCTTAACGGCAGCAGCAATCCTCTCAACCAGTTATTTCAAAACACTGGTTCCAGCATGACCCGCGGATTCCTGGGTGTGATCGCCAGCAACTCCGGCGCGGCGTCGCAAGTCATATACCCGGGCACCTACGCCATTCCGGGCTTCACTGACATAGGACATAATAAGAATGGTTCCTTACAGTATTCCGACAATCTCGCTTGGGTGCGTGGCCGGCATATGGTGACCGCCGGCTTCAACTACCTCCGGAAGAGCGAGATGGACTGGGACTACGAGACCCAAGTAAATTTTGGATCAAGCCCGGGCAACGGTACTGGGAGCAACTCGGAACAGGCATTCAGCGCGAGCGGCGGCAATCTTGGCTACCAGGGCGGCGACGGCATCGCGGATCTAGTGATGGGTACTCCCTCCGACCTGTGGGTACGCTATGTCATCAGTGGGGCACCCACTACCACGGCGCCGGTTTACAACATCTTGTTTCCGTATTGGGGTTTCTATGCCAACGACAAGTTTCGCGTCAGCCCAAAACTGACGATTTCAGCGGGCCTGCGCTATGACTTAAGCATCCCGGACTATACGCCCAAGCCTTCCATTGCTCCCTGCTGCGCCATCTATACTCCCACCTCCGATGGCGGTGTTCTGGAATATCCAGGCATCGCCACGGGTTTGCCCATACACTATCTGTCGGCTCCCAAGCTGGGTTTTGCTCCCCGCCTCAGCATCGCCTATAGTCCTAACCTTAAGACTGTAATCCGAGCCGGGTACGGCATCTTCTATGACACGGGCGCCAATGTGATATCCAACAATCTCCTCAATGCGGCCTATGGAACTTCAGCCGCGGTTAACTATAACGTGGACAATACGACTCTGGGCAAGCCTGTCGACACGCCGTTCCTCAATCTGTCGAATATTTTCCCGACGGCGAGTACGACTTTAGGATCATTCGCCGTTTCCACCGGCCCGGGCCAAGGCTACCCCGGAGCTGGGGAATACACTTCGATCACGTACTACGATCAGAAATCGACGTCGCTGCCCTACATCCAGCGCATGCTCCTCGACGTGCAGCGACAGGTGGCAACCCACGATGTCTTCACCTTGTCCTACGCGGGAGCGCAAGGCCGGAAAGGACAGAATGAAGAAAACATAAACCTGCCCCCGTATCAAACGGGATGGACCTACGGCGGCGGCGTCGGGGACCCCACGTATAACGCGGCTCGTCCCAACAATGTCGGCAGGTTTGGCGATATTTACGTGATGCGTCCGATGATAAACTCCTTTTACAACGCATTGATCGCTCAGTACCGGCACGATTTCAGCCGGAGCTTTCAGTTTCTGAGTAGCTATACGTGGGGCAAGACGGTTGGAGATTATCCAGTCGTCAACAATTTGGCGGCCAATGGAGTTGCTTCGGGAGGTGCCATTGGTGGATTTCAATACCCGAATCTCAACGACCGCGGCGAAAGCAACCAATCCCACCGCCAGCGCTTTGTCTTAAGCGGAATATGGAGCCCGCAGTATGGCAAGACGTGGCCGGTTTGGGCCAGGTTGCCGCTGACGGGTTGGCGCCTAGCCGGAATTTTTACTCTGGAGTCCGGCGAAGCGCTCACCGTGACTAATGGCGGGCCCGGCACACCCTGCCCTGCCAGCGACGCTGGCACTAGCATCTGTCCCACCGGCTTTGGTTCGAGCGCTCAGGACGGCGCAGGTTTTGATGAACTGTTCGTTTCCGGCAACCCGAACTTGAGTCACGGGGATAAGAGCTTCTCGCGTCAATTCAATACCGCGGCGTTCTCGGTACCTCCGCAGAATGTCCGTGGAGACTCCGGTTTTGGAACGGTAAGAGGTCCAGGACAGAACAGGGCGGACATTTCGCTGGCAAAGACATTCCCTCTGTATGAGAGTGTCCATCTAGAGTTCCGGGCAGACGCTTTTAATGCCTTTAACCACACAAATTGGAACGGCGTGAATACGACCTACCCCAGCGGCAACACGCAATTCCCTTTTGGGCAGGTCAATGGAGCAAACGAGGCCCGCATCGTCCAGTGTGCGGCGAAAGTGGTCTTCTAATGTGCTTCGATAAACGAGGAACACGAGTCTACTCGCTCGAACGACATAGCTCCTACATTTGTGGTGGCAAGAGCTTCTCAGCCGGCGTTCTGGGCCGCGATGAGCCCGCGCACGAACTTCAGCTTCCGGCGCATGCCGGCTTCGACCGAAACGTTGCCATCGCACCCGACTGGACCGCAACGGATTTTACACATCCGCATAGGTCTAGCCGAACATCTACTGTGATGGACCAAACAATGGCGAGGATCGAAGCATGCGGCTTATAACTCGACGGGATTTCATCAGCATCGGTGTCAGTGCCTCTGCGGTCCTTGCGACTTCTGGCTTTCCGGTGTTCGCCTCAGGGGCTGGTGTCAAATTCAAGGTCGGCGTCACGGACTGGAGTCTGAGACAGGACGGCAAGATTGAGTCCATCGCGCTAGCCAAGGAGTTGGGTTTCGACGGAGTGCAAGTTAGCATCGGCAAGGGGGCGGATAAGCTGCCCCTTTCCGATCCTGCTTTGCAGAAAGCATATCTAGACGAATCGAAGCGAGTGGACCTAAAGATCGCATCACTTTGCCTCGAAATCCTGCATCGGAACTACTTGAAGTCGGATCCTCTAGGCCAGCGGTGGGTAGCCGACTCGATTCCGATAGCGAAGGCAATGGGCGTGCGAGTCGTGCTGCTTCCTTTCTTCGACAATGGCGCGCTGGAAACCGTGGCGGAGATGGAAAAGGTGGGCGACATCCTCAAGGAGATTGCCCCTGCTGCCGAGAAGGCTGGTGTCATCCTTGGTCTCGAAGATACGATCTCGGCAAGAGACAATGTACGAATCATGGATCGGTCCAAATCCTCCGCCGTACTCACCTACTACGACGTGGGCAACTCGACCCAGCGCGGGTTCGACGTAGTGGAGGAGATCGGGTGGCTGGGGCACGCTCGCATCTGCGAGGTCCATCTGAAGGATAACCCTCACTACCTTGGTGAAGGGATGATCGACTTCAAAGCGGTGGTCGACGCCCTAGCCGACGTCGGCTTCGACGGGTGGGCCCAGCTCGAGACCAACTGCCCCACGTCGGTGGAGGCCGACATGCGCCGGAACCTGAAGTTCATCCGGGGGGTGATCGCGGCCCGCAACGCTGCCTGAGGTTCCATGCTCAAGGCTTACCTGCATCATCCACGTCGCACCGTCCGATCATCAGCCCTCGCGATATGTGTGCTTCTAGTGGCGGTGTGCGTGGCTACTGTCCCGGTCCACGCGGTGCCGCAAAGCAAGGTCCCGTCCGAGATCATCCCGTTGCCAAGTCTCCGACAACCAGTTGAGATTTTGATCGACCACTGGGGCCTGCCACACATCTACGCCAAGAACGAGGCGGATCTGTTTTTTGCCCAGGGCTTCAATGCAGCCCGCGATCGGCTCTTCCAAATTGATTTGTGGCGTCGGCGCGGTCTGGGGCAATTGTCAGAGGTATTCGGGCCTGCTTTCCTCGAGCAGGACAAAGCCACCCGCTTGTTTCTTTACCGGGGAGACATGGACAAGGAGTGGGCTGCATACAGTCCCGATGCGAAGCAGATTGCTGAACACTTTGTGGCCGGCGTTAACGCGTATATAGACTGGTTAGCGCACCATCCAGACCGCGTCCCTTGGGAATTCAAAGAGCTCAACTACGCGCCCGCGAAGTGGAGCGCCGATGACGTTGTCCGTATCCGCAGCCATGGTTTGACACGCAATCTCGACAGTGAAGTTGCAAGATCAAGAGTAATGTGCGCCGCAGACCTGAAGTCGGATGAAGTCCGACTTGGGCTGCAACCGCCGTGGCAGCCGCAGTTGCCTCCAGGAATCGATCCGTGCTTGCCGAAAGACCTTCTGAAAGTCTTCGCACTAGCGACGCAGGAGGTCCGCCTGACACCTGCGGCACTCAAAGCTACGGCGAGTACAGACTCTGCTCCAGCAGTCGAGACAGCTCGTAGCGAGCAGCCCACAGAGAATTTTGAAGGCAGCAACAACTGGGTGATTGCGCCTTGGAAATCGGCGACCGGACGGGCCATCATGGCCAATGATCCGCATCGCGCGTATTCGGAGCCAAGCTTGCGCTACATCTCCGATCTCAATGCGCCGACGCTGCACGTGATAGGTGCCAATGAGCCGGCGCTTCCTGGCGTTTCGCTCGGCCACAACGACTGGATCGCCTTCGGCTACACGATCTTCCCGATCGACCAGGAGGATCTCTACATCTACGAACTGAACCCGGCAAACTCGAACCAGTACAAGTATCAAGACCGTTGGGAGCCGTTCCGGGTAGTGCAGGAGGAGATCAAGGTCAAAGGTCAAGTTCCCGTGCTGGCTGACCTCACTTTCACCAGACACGGCCCGGTAATCTACATCGAGAAGGGGAAGAACCGCGCCTTTGCTGTACGGAGCGCATGGCTGGAGCCCGGCATGGCGCCCTATTACGGTTCGGTGCGCTACATGCGCGCCAGAAACTTCGATCAGTTCAAGAAGGCGATCGAATACTGGGGCGCACCTACCTTGAACCACGTTTATGCAGATGTGAAAGGAAACATCGGATGGGTGGCTGGAGGACTGGCGCCCATTCGCCCCAGTTGGGATGGATTGTTACCGGTACCCGGCGATGGGCGATTCGAATGGGCAGGGCGCTGGAAAGGCGAGCAATTGCCGCGAGTGTACAACCCCGTCTCGGGCTACATCACCACGTCGAATGAAATGAACATTCCCTCTGACTATCCTTACAAGGAGCGTAAACTCGGGTTTGAATGGGCGAACAGCTCACGCCATCAGCGAATCGATGAAGTCATGTCGAAGGCGCACAAGCTCTCGATCGAGGACTCGGTGCATCTACAGAACGACCAGGTATCGATCCCGGCAAGGCGCCTTGTCGCGCTGCTGAAACCGCTTTCGAGCGACGATCCGAAGACCAAGGCTGCTCTTGGCCTCCTTACGAACTGGAATGCCAGCGTTGACTCCGACGTGCCAGCATCAGCTCTGCATGAGGTTTGGTTTAGCCGGCATCTTGGGAGAGACTTCAAATGTGCAGTGCTCAGCCAGAGCGCGGCCGACGCGATGGACGCACCCGATCCGGCAGTGATGCTGTATGTCCTAGAGCATCCCGAAGGGCGCTTTGGCGGGAATGCAGCCAAGAAACGAAACCAGCTAATGCTGACAAGCCTTCGTTCGGCCTACGAAGAAATGGAAAAACTGCAGGGCCCTGACGCGCGACAGTGGAATTGGGGCAAGCTGCAATACAACCTTAGCGAACATCCTTTCGCGGCGATTGTCGATGATGCTACCCGCGCCAAGATAAACGTCGGACCAATCGAGAAGAACGGAAGTCCCTTTGTGCCTAGTCAGTCGGCGTATCGCATCAGCGATTTTCGTCAGATGGGCGGTCCGTCGGTTCGCATGGTGGTCGACGTTGGGAATTGGGACAATTCGAAGGCCGTCAACCACCCCGGCCAATCCGGCGATCCAGATAGCCCGCACTATCGGGACTTGGCACAGATGTGGCGCAACGGCCAGTACTTCCCGTTACTTTACAACCGCAAAGTAGTCGAGAACGCGACAGAGAAGAGGATCAAGCTCGTGCCAAGGTGCGCTCGGCCCTGAAGACGAACTCCGGAGCATGGAAAGCCATGGTGCAACAGCGCGGCACTGCGGTTCGTGCCACCAAGTGGCGGCTCCCGGATCGTCGGCAAACAGGAAAGGACGCGGTTGTGGTCGCAAGATTCTCTTCACGCTACAAACTGGTCGCTTCAGTATGAGTGCTGAATCTCCCACTCCCGAGGTACGATCATCACATTCGGCAAGTTTCGGATTCTCCATCTGGGCGATCTTACGTTGTATAAGGAATTGGAACCCGTTTGCCCCATTAACAAGCTGGGATCCGTCGATCTATTCATCGTCTCGCATCCATGGCTGGTTGCAGAGCAACTGAGGCCCGGCTCTTCTTGCTCGCATTTCGCCTCGCATTGCCGTCATGGACAACGGTGAGGACAATGGTGGATCACCTTCGTCCTGGGATACCATCAGGAAACTCTCCGAAACTCGAGGATCTCTGGCAGCTTCATTTCTCGAACGAAGGCGGCGCACAATTCTGCTGCATCCATTATCGCCAACCTTCCAGGACCGGATGCGGGCCATTATCTGGAACTCTCGGTTTGGGCTGACGGCAACCTTGAGGTCTACAATTCGCGAACAGAAGCCATCAAGCACTATAAGCCGTTGCGGCGAGTGCGAGAGTTAGGACGGCTCGGGAATTGTTTCGATCCAGCCGAGCAAGAATCCATACCCAGCGATGCCGACTAGCAGAAACGCGGCCGCTGCCCCGAAGGCCCAAAAGAAGGAGTGCATCGCCTGGGCAACATAACCCGTTGCAATCGGCGCGGCAATCGCCGAGAGTTGACTGCCGAAATTCAAGATTCCACCTAGCGTTCCCACGCTTTCCCGCGGGCAATCAATGACAGTATGGACCAATCCACAGGCGCGGCTGCAGACAACCCACCAATCGCAAGACTGATCCACACGATGGCAGTAGCAGTGCTCTGTGCATACGCCGCGCCTAGTACTCCCAGGCCGAGCGTAGTACCTCCGATAAGAATTGCCTGCCGGACGACACGCATCCGACGTGATCGGAACGTCAGGATCGATCCGGATCATATGGGCGCATGACGGCGCGAACAGCGCGAGCTTTCACGGCAAGCGGGTGCATCACATTCTTGTACCGTTGTCCTAATGCAGCGAAATTCGGATCGCTAAGTCCAGGGCGACCATGACGACAGCAGATGCAGGGATCACCAGCAGGGCCTTCTTCAGCCGTAGCGGATCGCCCCCGGCTTACGGTTGTAGCCAGTGGCTTTTCGCAGATGACCATTTTGAAACGTTTTATTATGATTTGAAGCCAAGTGCTAAGCCCGGTGCCTGCGTTTGTCAACAGCGTAGAAATAAGATTGAATCCTTTAACTGCGCACGAGGCGGCTGCGCTCTTTGGATATTGGCCCGAGCGTTTCCTCGACGGCGGCATGGGGTGGTGCAACAGAGTTGCGCTTATTCAGTTCGGTTGGAAGAAGGACCTTTTTCGGGGCTGACCGCAGCCCGTCAATCCTCTGAAACAGAAGATGGGCGGCGGTCGCACCTAACTGATATCCCGGCTGATAAACGGACGTTAATGGAGGATCTGTGAGTTTGGTGAACTCAAGACTATCAAAACCGGCAATCGACAAGTCTTCGGGACATCGCAGGTTAAGTTCACGAGCGGCTTGCAGTACACCAAAAGCCAGAAGGTCGTTGCACGCAAAAATAGCAGTTGGGCGCGGTAGCATCCGAAGAAGGCGGAGAGCTGCCTGGTACCCGCTCACTGTATCGAAGCGCGCCTCCTGCACAAACTCTGGCCCAATCTCTATACGGGCCTCGGTTAGTGCTCGCTTAAAGCCTTTCAATCGTTCCGCGGCGTTCGTCAGGTTGAGCGGCCCGGAGATCACAGCTAAATACCTATGTCCCATTTGAATCAAATGCCGTGTTGCTTCATAAGCACCTTCCGCATTGGCCACCAGGACGGCATCTCCCTTCCAGCCCTCCGGGACGCGGTCAAGACACACCACAGGGACCGCTGCCAAGGAGTAGTCTCGGAGGTGACCTGCGATGTCTGGACCGGCTGCTGGAATGATTAGCAGACCGGCAATGTGATAGGAGTTCAGTTCGCGAACATAGGATGCTTCCTTAGAAGGATCGTTGTCAGCGTTGCACAGAATCACGCGAAAGGAGCGCTTGTAAGCTACGTCCTCGACGCCGCGCACTACACCTGGGAAAAACGGGTTCGTAATATCCGGAATCACCATTCCGAGCATGTTGGTTCGATTTTTCCGGAGTCCTTGTGCTAAGGCACTGGGCTGATAGCCCATACTGCTAATTGCCTCGATCACTCGGTCGCGCAGCTTCCGCCGGACGATCGCGGTCTCATTGATCACATGCGATACCGTGCCGATCGAGACGCCGGCATGCTCAGCGATCTGCCGCATTGTAACGCGTGGTGTCATGGTTCTCCGCGTTCAGGCATCGGCGGACTGTGTTATTCGGGATTGCAGACACGACATGAGAATCATTCCGAGTCTAGCACGCAACGAAACCCGACTCCGCCGGAGCGGTCCATGCTGGGGGACATCATCAGCAGCTTGCCGTGCTCGTTGAGTTTGTAAGCCTGAGGGAAGTACCAAATCGATCCCTGCGGCTGATAGTAGCTGCCGCCACGAAGAATGCCGCCGCGAGTGTGCTGGTCAACAAACTCCTCTGTCCATTGCCACACATTTCCTACCATATCCATCACTCCGAACGGACTGGCTCCCCTAGGGTGTGCATCGACCGCATCCGGACCTCGCATGGTACGCGATTTGTCAGGGGCCGGCACGGCGCTGTTATCCCACTCATTGCCCCAAGGATAGAGGCGACCGTCCGTACCTTGTGCTGCGTACTGCCACTCCCACTCATGGGGCAGGCGCTTTCCGGCCCAACTCGCGTAGGCCCGCGCGTCTTCCTGGGAGACCCACGTCACCGGCTTGTTTTCCCATCCCGCCGGATAGCTCCCATCCTTCCAATCTCGGAGTAAATTTAGGTCGTCCTTGGGGTGATAGTGAGTGGAGTCCAGAAACTTCTTGAACTCAGCGTTGGTCACCGGGTACTTGTCGATATGGAAAGAAGAGACGTGCATGGGATGCTCATGAAAGCGCCGCGGAGAGTCCTCCCACGGATACTGCACATCGACACCATTGTCGTTGAATCCCTCGACTTCGATTCCGGAAACCTTAAACAGGAAATCGCCTTGAGGGACCTTGACCATCCGCGCAGGGGCACTTGTTGCGGTCTTCGTCGGTTGGATCGGCACAATCTGCTGTGGCAGAACCTTCCATTCGTGCGAGTAACTGGCCAGGGGCGTTGCCGTCAGCTCTTTCATTTTGGACATCAGGGCCATTACTTTCTGATCTAGTGCGGCGTTCGTCGCCAGGATCGCACCATATCCTTTCGCCTCGATCGAAAAGGCCAGCACCGTTCCGCCCCCCGGCCCGGTTTGAGGCGTGATCTCCACGCTGTTATAAAGATCGAAATAACGAACATTATCGTTCGCTGCAACCTCGATCTGGTCGCCCTCGACGTCGTACTCATTGCGGTTCACGATCGTCCAAACTGCTTCCTCTCCCAGCGGCCAGCGACTGGCAAACACGCCGTACCGCAGCATGGCCGACATCGGCTCCCAGTCTTTGCTGACAAGGAACGGTGCGATTCCACGCTCGATTGTTGCAACGCGCCGCGTCGCTTCGGCGTCGCGTGGAGTGATTCCGTTCCAGATGCCCCAGATGTTCTCCCAACTTTCCCATCCCACACCGTTGAAAAAGGCGAACTGCAGATCGTCGGTTTTGTCACGGTTCCAGCGGTGCGAGATGTTCACCATGTGGCGCGTCTCAAGCCACTTGTATCTGTCGACAAGAGGAGTGAAGGGAAATTGGTATTGGCCCCACGTCATGACATTCCACGCCAAGCCCTCGTCGGACGGGCCGTGTTCGGGTTCGAACGCGAGTGGGTGGCCGATCTTGTCAGCGGCTAATGAGAATACCAAGGGAACGCCATGCTGCGTATCGCCGTTGATGCCGTCGGCGCCGATTTCCGCCATCAAGCCCGCGATTGCATCTGGCCAAGACATGCCCGGATCGCGAGTACCTTGGTCCCACATCATCATGGGAAACAAAACGCGCACCCCGCGGTGATGGAAGTCGGCAATCATTTGCTTCAAGCCCGGGACGCCTCCAGGCATGCTGCGAATCATGTCCTGCTGATTCCGGTTGTCGATTCCCATGTTCGGGTAAGTTGGCCAGATCAGAACGGCATCAATACCGCCGTAGCGCTTCTCAAGGTCATCAAGGTATCGATCTACGGTGTACTTTCCCGCCACCGGATCGTAAAAGTACCGATCCTCGACCATCATCTGGGGTTGCATGAAACTCGACTGGGTCCATTTCAAGGCGGGCATATCATATCTGGCACCATCGTAGCCGACACGTATACGACGTTCAATCCTCCAGTGCTTAATATCGGCAAGCCAGGCCTCATGTTCTGTCTGGCTGCACGGTTTCCAGCCTCCTTCCCAAAGCGCCTTCATTGTCAGGCACTCTGGGACGGGAATCTGGTGATCCTTGGGCGAGAATTTCGAATCTTGAGCGGAGGATACCGTGGCGACGACGAGCACGAGAGCTACGAGATGAAGTGGGGATTTCATGAAGTGGCTCTCATTTCTCCGAACGAAATTCGACTCGTAAATATAAAAGGTTTCAAAAGAGTTGTCCACTTGATACAAACGTTTGGAAAGCGTAGTGAAACACTCCGGTTGGCCACCGTCGAGGCACATTACCGCAAAGCAACACTCAAAGGTTCGTAAGCAATGGAATGGACGCCCCCGATCGAAACGGCATCGAGTGTGCCAGAGTGGAAAGTGCAATACAAACCACTACGACTGAAGGAGCGTCCAAGATGAAGGTTAATACGATCGGGGTTG
>JBEKRE010000059.1:0-32082 GCA_049519055.1 Candidatus Sulfotelmatobacter sp.
CGATCGGTGTCGGGAAAGCAATATCAGTGTTGAGATGTGTGAGTTGTTCTGGTTTTCCCCCTTCCGGCGATATGCGCCATAGGTCCATCTCACGGGTGGCGGGTCGGCCTCGTACAAAGTAAATCCAGCGCCCGTCCTTCGACCAGACCTGATAGTGGTTGTGTAATCCGGGATCGCTTTGCAGGATCAGGCGTGGATTGCCGCCGTAGTGATCCGCGACAAATGTCGGGTCACCTGCTTGCCAGGTGTGATAGACAAGCCGAGTGCGATCCGGAGACCAGGCAACTTCGGCGGCTCTTTCGTCTAGAAAATTGTGTGGCGCCCCGCCAATCAGCGGCCACAGCATGAGCCTCTTGCCTTTTATTCCCGCGCTGCCTTCTGTTCCCGCGCTCCACACTTCTATTCCGTCTCCGGAGAATCCCACCGCCCGGAGCGGCGCACGCGCATCCCCGATTCGGCCCTGGGTAAGATTTGTCAGGTTGCTCCCGTTCGTTTGAATCAGCCAGATGTCGAACGTGCCGCCCCGATTGGAAATAAACGCAGCGAAGTTCCCATCTGGCGAAATAGCAGGATCGCTTTTGGCTCCACTGAAGTTGGCAAGCCGCGTGAACTGAGCACTGGAAAGTGGATTTCGGACCGCTGGCCGGGGGCCATTGGCGGCAAACCACCCGCCCAATCCCGCCACCAGCAATGCTACAAAAGTCCACAGCACCCAGGTGTAACGGTTCGGCGCGGACACCGTGGACGGAGTTGCTCGCGAAACGCTGAAATCGGTGTCACGTTTCAGCCGCTGCAAGTCGGTGCGAACATCTAAAGCGTGCTGATAACGCAGCTGCCGGTCTTTCTCCAGTGCTTTGTGGATGATCTCTTCGAGTTTCGCCGGAAGCTTGCGATTCAACTCTGCTGGTGATACTGGATCCCGATTCAAGATCGCGTCGTAGATGGTCGCTTCGCTTTCCCCTCGAAACGGCTGCGTTCCCGTCGCCATCTCGTACAGCACCGCCCCGAACGAAAACAAATCCGTCCGACTATCCAACTCCTTGGCCCGCGCCTGCTCCGGAGACATATAGGCCACCGTCCCCATCGCCGTACCCGGCTTGGTCTGCATGGGCGTGTGGGATTCCGTGAGCGTTTCCTGCTCCGGGTGGTGCGTGACTGACACTTTCGCCAGACCAAAATCCAGGATCTTGGCGTGTCCGTGTTCGGTCACGAAGATATTTGCCGGCTTGATATCGCGATGCACCACTCCTTTCCCATGCGCCGCCCCCAGCCCATCAGCAATCTCAATCGCCAGTGTCAGCAGAGTGTCAAGCTCCACGGGCCGACCCGCGATCAGCCGATTTAGCGCCGTGCCTTCCAGGTACTCCAATGCGATATACGCCCGTCCGTCTACTTCCCCAATGTCGTACAGGGTACAGATGTTCGGGTGGTTCAGAGCCGAGACAGCCTGCGCCTCCCGCCGGAACCGGGCGAGTGCCCGCGCATCATCGCTAACTTTTTCGGGAAGAAATTTCAGCGCGACAAAACGGTGCAGACGGGTGTCCTCAGCCTTGTACACCACGCCCATGCCCCCGCTGCCGAGTTTTGACACGACACGGTAGTGCGCGATGGTCTTGCCTTCTAAGGCCCAAACATCTCTTTCTTCTGGAGCTTGCGCCGGAGAATCGTCCTTTGCCAGCGCCTTGGCTGCTACTTGCAACGCAGATGCTTCCATCAAGCTGTGAGCATCCTTCTCAAACACCAGCAAGGACTCTACTTCGGCGCGCAGATGCTTGTCCCCAGCACATCGCCGCTCCAGGAACTCGGACCGCTGCTCCTCCGCAAGCTCTAAAGCCTCCTGCACGAGCTGCTCAACTCGGGATTGGCTCTCAGGCTCCAACCCGCTTGCCTCCACTCATTTCCCGCAGCAGCCACAGTTTGGCTAGCTTCCAATCACGCATCACGGTTTCAGGCGAAACCTTCAGCACTCCAGCCGTTTCTTCTACACTCAAGCCACCGTAAAATCGCAACTCGACAACCTGACTTCTCCTGGAGTTAACCTCGGAAAGAGTCTTTAAGGCCTCGTCCAATGCGACCAGGTCGGAACCGCGCTCAGGGGATACGACCAATGCCTCGTCAAAAGAGACATGCCGTGCTCCTTTGCCCCGCTTCAGATATTGTTGGCCGCGGGCCCAATCAGTAAGAATGCGACGCATCAGTTGGGCACAGACGGCCAAGAAGTGGGCGCGGTCCGCCCAGCTTACTTCCTTGAAAGCGACCAGCCGAAGGTAAACCTCATTGACTAACGCTGTCGTTTGCAGAGTATGGTCGGGTTGTTGCCGCGCCATGTAACGCTGAGCCGCCCGGTGCAACTCCCGGTAAACTAGAGGGGTTAGCGTCTCTAAGGCATTCTGATCCCCGGCGCTCCAGGCCCGCAATAATTGAGTTACTTCATGGACGGCGGGTGTCCCCATAGGCCCTCACTGAAGGCGGATGCCCCTGACTGGTCACAAAGACTAGCACAGCTGAATAGCTTTCTCCACAGAATGAGTTCCCCTGCGTTCCCTCTCCACCGACAAGTTTTTCTTGGAGGCATTGCAGTTTTTGCGGCTGGTTCTCGTTATAGGAGGTAGAGCGGGGAAGAGGATGGCAAGCGACTCTCGGACCGCCTGTAAAAGCTCGACAAGGAAGTATTCCCAAAATTTCTGGAGGCGACTATGCACAGCAAAACTTTCTTCTGGTCGGTAGGGGCGTGGGTTCTTGTGCTCGCGCTAGGGACAAGTGCGGCGGCGCAAGGTCGAAGCCGCGAGCACTTTCGCGGCATTATCAACGACTTCACGCCTGCACACAACGCGCAAGGCAGTCCTAGCGGTCCGTGGGAAATGCACGGCGTCTGGCGCTTGGACTTGAGTTGGGATGGCAACACGGCGGACTTTTCGGCCGCCTTAACCATGGAAGATTCCGACTACTGGCTTTTGATTAATCCCAACCCTCCTGCCGATCCCGACTCGCCTGCAGCCCGAACTCCGCATACTCACCACATCACGATGAAGGATGCACAGGTCACATCGGATCCAAGCTCAGTGGCCAGTGGCTGCCCCACTGCAAGCTACAAGCCTCCCACTACGACGGGTTTTATGGTCACCGGGCCGGCGAGCGTCACCGGAAATGGAGGCTACCCGCCATTTGCTCCTCAGGGTCAAACATCACTACTAACGGTTTGCGTAACGGGAGGAACCCAGGTCGCATTTTCGAACATAACGCTGGTGTTCGGAATGCCGGCGAGCGGCCACTTCGGCTCGCAAGCGATTAACGGCGCCGTTCGCCGGAAATAGCGCCCTTAAATTCGCTTCATAAAACGTTTCGCATCGCTCGAATGATTGTTCTTGCCAGCTTTGCGCTCAGTTCCGCTGCCTGGGCGGCGACTTGTTTCACGCGGAGGTTGCCAAGCGTATTGAACATGCTGTTGCCGGAGTAATCGGCGATGCAGTTCGTTGTGCAGGCAGGCCTTTTCCGGATCATCGCCCCAACTTTCGATTTCCAGGGGGACGTAGCTGCCATCGTCGCCTTCTCGTGGCTCATCAAGCGATGACTCTTTCCACAAGGCGCGCTTTCTTAGCTTGCCCAAGGCCACGTTCACCGCGATGCGCACCAGCCAAGTGTAGAAGCGCGAGTTCCCCTGAAACTCCGCTATCGCGCGATAGGCCTTTAGCGACGATTCCTGGAGGACGTCCTCGGCATCCTGGTGGTTGCCGGTAATGCTAAGACCAAGGCGATAAATGTGCCGGCTGTACTGATTCAGCAAAGTAACGAAAGCGTCCGAATCGCCCGCCTGGGCCGCGGCCACGATCGACTGCTCGTTGTCTAAGTGGGTCGGCATTTTTTGGAGTATAGAGCGCTCTTAGAGGTGGATGCTCTTGGACAGCGTTCCACCATATTACACAGATGGACCAATTCGCAAAAAGTCGCACGGCAGCGAAGAATTCTTGTGGTCTTATGACTCCCAACTGGAGGACCTTCCGAAGGGCACAGTTTGGAGGAAGGATCCTGTAACTTTTCATTGTGCTTCACATCCCATGTATGCGCCCAGGTTCCTCGGCGTAAATTCGAACGTGAATAGGAGAAAAGTTCATGAACAAGATGATTCGCGGGTTGATGGCAATGTGTCTTCTGGCAGTGTCGCTCTCGGCTTTTGCACAGTCTGGCGATGCCATGAAGCAGGACAGCATGAAACAGGACGACAGTATGAAACAGGGCGACAGCATGAAGAAAGACGACATGAAGAAGGACAAGAAGTCCAAGAAAAAGGCGAAGAAGGACGACAGCATGAAGAAGGACGACAACATGAAGCACGACGACAGCATGAAGCAGAACTAGCACCCGCCTGCGTTCTTCAAGTTCGAGTTCAGGGTAGCTGGCACAGGCAATATCACCGACTACCTTGAGACTCCCCCTCGGCCCCAATTCAGAACATCTGCGCTGGCTCTTATGCACTGGTCTTCTCGAGCCAAGGTATGCCGATTGCTATCAGCACAAAGTGAGATCAGGCGGTCAGATACTCCCACGATCGAGATCGGTGACAAAATCAGAAACTTAATTGTGTGATCCATCAAAGTGTACGCAATTGTCCTCCCCTCAAAGAATTCGCAAACTCTGTAACCTTTTCTCGGGTGAATCGCTCTCATTCACACGCGGCGCTTGAACCATGGGCACAGGACTGGGTGTGTTCGGTTGCTTTATTGATCAGGCGGCATGCGACTAAAACCACTTGGAGTTAACCTAATGCGTAGAGTACTTCGCACGCTATTTATGGCCGGCCTAGCTATTGGTTTGGCTTCGCCGGGGCTCAGCAACGCACAAACTGGAGATTCAGACAACGCAGGCGCTGTGTTTGTTATGAACAACGCCGTCGACAAGAACGAAGTGATCGCCTACCGTCGTGCTGCGGACGGCGCGTTACAGGAAACCGGCAGATTCGCCACCGGCGGCCGGGGAAGCGGCGGCAATAACGATCCCTTGGAATCTCAAGGGTCGCTAAGACTGAGCCAGGATCACTCGCTGCTGTTCGCAGTGAATGCTGGCAGCGGCAGTGTTTCTGTGTTTAGTGTTCAGGGTTCCACACTAACGCTGGTGGGCACTGTGATCTCCGGCGGCAGCGAGCCCAATGCAGTGGCGCAGCACGGAAATCTTGTGTACGTCAGCAACGTAGGCGGCAGCAGCAGCGTGGTTGGTTTCCGGTTGGATCATCGCAAGCTTACGCAAATCCCCAACTCCACACGCTTTCTTTCCACTAATAATTCGGGTGCTGGAGGTTTGGCATTCAGCCCAGACGGCAGGTTCCTGGTGGTGGTTGAACGTTTGACCAACGACATTGACGTATTCAGTGTCCAAGGTGATAGCACTCTGTCTCCGATCGTGGTCAACCCGAGTGCAGGCCCTGGCGCATTCTCGGTGAGTTTCGCTCCGAACGGGGCGGCTCTGGTCTCCGAGACCGGTCCTTCTGGAGTGCCCAACGGCTCGGCGATTTCATCCTACGAAATCGCCACCAACGGCACGCTATCTGCTATCAGCACCAGTGTTCCGACGCTGGGAGCCGCGAACTGCTGGAATGTAGTAACCCCTACGGCAGCTTCGTTTACACTTCCAACGCCGGCTCATCCACTATCTCTGGGTTCGCCATCGCGAACACCGGGGCATTGACCGCATTGTCAGGAACGATTGTCGGAACCAATCCCGAGGGATCAACCAACCTCGATATCGCGGTCAGCTCCGATGGCAAGTTCATCTACACCTTGAACTCAGTGGCTGGTGCCATCGGCGTTTTTGCCGTTCAGAAAGACGGGACGCTACTTAATGTTGGGTTCGCCAGCGGCGTCTCTCCGCTCAGCGGCTTCAACGGAATCGCGGCGTTCTAACATTTTCCTGTGAGTTGCGATTTCGCCATCGCAACTCACAGGGTTGTTTATAAATTGAAAAGCAATCTTCGAAACTGTTGTATTTCTACGGATACACACATTTGACTTCAAGGAGTGTGAAATGGGTAACGTTAAGTTGGTCGTAATCTATCCTTGTCCCAAAGACATCGAATCCTTCGAGCGAGTATATAAGAACGAACATGTGCCCATGGCCGTCGAGAAGCTTGCCGGCAAGACAAAAATTGTGGCGAGCAAAATAGTCGGTTCCCCGCAAGGGACACCACCCTTCCATCGCATTGCAGAGATCCATTTTCCCTCCATGGAGGCTCTGCAAGCCTGCGCCGCATCGGAGGGTGGCAAACAGACGATCGCTAATGCAGTTGCGATTTCTTCCGGCGGCGCACCGATCTTCCTGGTCGCCGAAGAGGAAGTATTCGCGTTTCAAGGGAAGTGACTTATCGGCCGAGAGTTGAAGTGTTCGGATAACGGGCCGCAGGCAGAGCGACGGGAATATCGTGGCGGCGGGATTTTCCGGCAAGCGCTACTTACGATTGCAGGTGTTGTTGTTTTGTAGCCTGAATCTCGCCCTTGATTTCCCTGCCTTCTGGATGCGGCGCGAAGTAGCGTGAACATTTTCCCGCTAGCACATTGACGATACCTTCGTGGGAGAATCTTCTTGTGGAGGGCGTCGTGGAACTAGGATTGCGAAAATGTCATTACTTCCTGTTGGCCGACCATACGTCCAGAATCGTCGCATCCGAGTGCAACGTGCTGCACAGACTATAATTACGCGCACGGATGGCTCTTACTCCTGGCACGAAACTCGGCCCATATGAAATCCAGTCTCCGTTAGGCGCGGGAGGGATGGGAGAAGTGTATCGCGCCACCGACACGAAGCTCGGTCGCGACATCGCGCTTAAAGTGCTCCCCGCCGAGATGGCTCAAGATCCGGAGCGGCTCGGGCGCTTTCGTCGGGAAGCCAAGGCCCTCGCCCAACTCGACCATCCGAACATCGTCACCATCCACTCTGTGGAGGAATGCGGCGGCATCCATTTTCTGACGATGCAGCTAGTTGATGGACTCCCACTGGACCGCCTGATTCCTCAAGGTGGACTCCCAGTCGAGCAGATCATCGAGATTGCCAGTGCTCTGGGGGATGCGCTGGCGGCGGCACATGAGAAAGGCATCGTGCATCGCGACCTGAAGCCTGCTAATGTCATGGTTTCGAATGAAGGCCGGGTCAAGGTGCTCGACTTCGGCCTTGCCAAGGATGTTCGCGGCTCCAACCTCGGAGACGCCACGATGACCTCGGCCAGCCGTACGGAAGTGGGCGTGGTAATGGGGACGCCAGCCTACATGTCTCCTGAACAAACATCGGCCCGCCCGCTCGACCACCGCACCGATATTTTTTCTCTCGGAGTCATGCTTCACGAGATGGCTACCGGGCGCAGGCCGTTCGAAGGAACATCGTCGGCCGAGCTGGTCTCTTCGATTTTGCGCGATACTCCACCGTCGGTTACCGACATGCGTCCTGATCTGCCCAGCGATTTGGCCCGCATCGTTCGGCGCTGTCTGGAGAAGGATCCTCGTCATCGTCTGCAGACTGCGCGCGACGTGAGCAACGAATTCCGCGATCTGGCGCGACAGACCTCTCAGAAAGTAACGCCGGCAAAGACTTCCACCCCGCGCACTGTAGCCGCGCCCGACTCCGGCTCCGTCCGCGCCGATGAAGGCTTCTGGGTCGCGGTGCTGCCCTTCAAATACAGCGGAGGAAACGCCGACCTTGCCGCGCTGGCTGACGGTTTGACTGATGACATTGTCACGAACATGTCGAAGTTCTCCTACTTGCGCGTTGTGGCGCGCGGATCGACCGCGCAATATGCGCAGGGCACGGTCGATGTGCGCACGGCCGCTAAGGAACTGGGCGCCCGCTATGTGATGGAAGGCAGCATCCGGCAGGCGGGAGCTAAAGTTCGCATGGCGGTGCAACTGGTCGACGCCAACGCCGGCTCCAGTCTTTGGGCAGAAACCTACGACCGTCCGTTCACGCCAGAAGAGACGCTCGATGTGCTCGACGATGTCGTGCCGCGCATCGTGGCCACGGTCGGAGACGCGCAGGGCATTCTGGCCCACAGCATGACCGAGGCGCTTCGCAATCGCGATCCGGAATCGCTCACACCCTACGAGGCGCTGCTGCGCAGCTTCGGATTTCATCAGCACGTGAGCGAGGACGAACACCTGGCGGGAATTACGGCACTGGAGAGCGCCGTGAAGAAAGCTCCAGAACACGCCGATTGCTGGGCGATGCTCTCGTGGCTCTATCGCGCCGAATACACGCATGGATATCACTCACGGCCCGATTCGATGGATCGCTCGCTGACGGCGGCGCGACGTGCCGTGAACCTTGCGCCTGCCAGTCAGTTGGCGCACGCTGCGTTGGCGTCAGCCCACTTCTTCCGCGGAGAACTGGGCGAGTTTCGCGCTGCGGCCGAGCGTGCCCTGGCTCTCAACCGCATGCAGGGATACACCACGGCTTTTCTTGGGCTGCACTTCGCCTATTCCGGAGACTGGGAACGCGGTTGCGCGCTGGCGGAACGTGCGACGGAACTCAATCCCAATCATCCCGGATGGTACTGGCTGCCGCTGGTCATCAATGCGTATCGCCAGCATGACGGAGAGCGGGCGCTGCAGCATGCGCTCAAAATCAACATGCCCGGCCTGTGGACGGCGCAAGTCGCGCTCACCATCGTGAACAGCCAGCTTGGAAAGATGGATCAGGCACGCAATGCGCTGCGTGCGTTGTTGGCCGCCCGTCCTGATTTTGCGGCGCGTGCGCGGGAAGACCTCAGCATCTGGTGGCAGCCGGAGATGGTGGAACAGATGCTCGGCGATCTGCGCAAGGCCGGGTTGACTCCATTGGGGACCGCGGCGTCTCCGCGGACCTCATCCGTCACAGTTCCAGCGCACACGGCGTCGGGAGAAAGCCGAACCAACGAAGGCTTTTGGGTGGCGGTGCTGCCGTTCAAGTACGCGGGCGCGAGCGCCGAGCTGAAAGCGCTGGCGGATGGATTATCCGAAGAAATCGTTACTGGCTTGTCACGCTTCTCCTATCTGCGCGTAATTGCGCGCGGCTCGACGGCAAAATATTCCAGCGAATCCGGAGACGTGCGAGCCATCGGCAAGGAACTCGGCGCGCGCTATGTGATGGAAGGCAGCCTCCGTCAAGCCGGGGCTAAGCTGCGGATCGCGGTGCAGCTCGTCGATGCAGTCTCCGGCGCTCATCTCTGGGCGGAGAACTATGAGCGCGCCTTCAGCCCCGAGGCGGTCTTCGAGTTACAGGACGACTTGGTTCCGCGGGTCGTTTCGACGGCCGCTGATATGAACGGAGTCCTGACCCGCGACATGGCCGAGGCGGTGCGCGGTCGTGCTCCCCAACAGCTGAGCCCCTACGAGGCAGTGTTGCGCAGCTTCGGCTACTTGCAGCGAGTTACCCCCGAAGAGCTTGCCACTTCGCTGGCTGGTCTGGAGCAGGCGGTGGAGAAGGCGCCAAACTATGCCGATGCGTGGGCTATGCTGGCGTACTTGTGGGTCCAAGACTACGCACAAGGAGTCAACCTTCAGGTGGACGCCTTGGCGAGCGGGCTAATCGCCGCGCGGCGGGCCGTTGAGGCGTCGCCTTCCAATCCTCTGGCGTACGTCAGTCTTGCCCAGGTGCTCTTCTTCCACAAGGAATTTCAGAGCTTCCGGAATGCAGCCGAGCGGGCTGTTGTGCTCAACCCCATGGACGGGAACTCCATCGCCTTTCTGGGCGAGTTGCTGACTTATGCGGGCGAGCGGGACCGCGGACTCGCGCTGGCGGGGAGCGCCAAGCAGCTCAATCCCAGTCATCCCGGATGGTATTGGTACGCTGACTTCTACGACGCGTATCGCCAGGGCGACTATAGCGGGGCGCGCGATTTCGCCCTGAAGATCAATCTGCCCGGACAATGGGCTTCCCACGCAATGCTAGCCGCCGCGTGCGGCCAGCTCGGGGAACGGGAGGCTGCCGCGAAGGCAATACGTGATCTCCTGCATCTGCGGCCCAACCTTGGGCAGACCGTGCGCCAGGAATTCAAGAAATGGTGGGATCCCGAGTACGTCGAGAGCGTGATTGACGGACTCCGCAAAGCGGGGCTGGAGATGGCCGATGATCCGGCGAAGCCTGCTCCTCCCGCTTCGAAGGCCAGCACCACCGATTCCGGCGCTGCACGTGCCGACGAAGGCTTCTGGGTTGCGGTGTTGCCGTTCAAATACGCAGGCGCGAATGTAGAACTCAAAGCCCTCGCCGACGGCCTGTCTGAGGAAGTTATCACAGGCCTCTCTCGCTTTTCGTATCTGCGAGTGATCGCGCGGGGTTCTACTGCGAAGTATTCCAGCGAATCGGGCGACATCCGCGCCATCGGCAAAGAACTCGGTGCACGTTATGTGATGGAAGGCAGCTTACGGCTGGCGGGATCCAAACTGCGGCTCACCGTCCAACTCGTTAATGCAACAACCGGCACTCATCTCTGGGCTGAAACGTATGAGCGCGCGTTCAATGCCGAAGCCATCTTCGAAGTGCAGGACGAGCTTGTGCTTCGCATCGTCTCCACCGTAGCGGATCGGCACGGCGTGCTGCCGCACAGCATGGCCAACCTGATCCGCAACAAGCCCGACGATCAGTTGAGTCCCTACGAGGCAGTACTTCGGGTCTTCAGCTTTCACGAAAGGATGTCGCCGGAGGAGCACGCCACCGTAAGGGCACTTCTGGAGCGAACTGTGCAAAGCGCTCCCAGCGACGGCGACTGTTGGGCGATGCTCGCCACGCTCTATTCCGACGAGTATATGTTCGGTTTCAGCGGAAGGCCGGATTCACTGGGTCGAGCGCGGGCGGCCGCGCAGCAGGCCGTCGAACTCTCGCCATCCAGTTCGTTAGCCTACCAGGCTCTCGCCCAGAGCTTCTTCTTTCGCCGGGAATGGCAGGCTTTTCGTCCCGTTGCCGAACGAACCATCACACTGAATCGCGCCGATGGCGCCCTCCACGCTTTCATTGGCATGTTGATCGCGCTCGCCGGCGACTGGGACCGCGGCTGCGCCGTCGTGGATGCCGCTATTCATCTCAATCCGCATCACCCGGGCTGGTACTGGCTCGCATCCGTTTTCGGCACCTATCACAAGCGTGATTACCGCGCCTCCGCCGACATCGCTCTCAGAGTCAACATGCCGGGCTATTTCTGGGGACCCGCCACGTCAGCGGCGGCATTCGGGCAGTTGGGTGAGCACGAACGGGCGCAGAAAGCTCTGAAGGAACTGCTCGTAATTCGTCCTGATTTCGCGAGGACCGCCCGCCAGGAATTTGGAAAGTGGTTCGACGACGAACTGGCCGAACACTATGTCGAAGGCCTACGCAAAGCAGGGCTGCAGATCGTGGACAGCACGCAAACCTCGGCTGCGGTGAGAGCGTCCGGCTCTGGCGCCACGCGAGCCGATGAAGGCTTCTGGGTCGCCGTGCTGCCGTTCAGGGCGAGCGGCGATGCGGACCTCGAAGCTCTGGGTGACGGACTGACCGAAGACGTCACCACGGCGCTTTCGCGATTTCCGTATCTTCAAGTCATCGCCCACAATTCGGCGATGGCTTACAAAGGCCGAGCAGTGGACATCCGCACCGTGTGCCGTGAATTAGGCGCGCGCTATGTGATCGAGGGGAGCATACGCAAAAGAGGCCGCGCCATTCGCGTCAGCGCGCAACTGATGGATGCCGTGAGCGGCACTCAGCTTTGGGCGGAGGCCTATGACCGCGAAATCATTGATCGCCAGAGCAGCGATCGCCAGAGCAGCGACGCGGGCACATTCCAGGTTCAGGACGACCTCACCGACCACATCGTGACCACCGTCGCGGATGGCTATGGAGTTCTGGTCCGCTCCATGGCTGCCTCCACTCGAGATCGAAAGGTGGAGGAACTCAAAGCGTCCGAACTTGTCTTGCGCTACTACGCCTTCATGCAACAAATCAATCCCCAGGAGCATGCCGTGCTCCGCGCCGGCCTGGAGCAGGCGCTGGAACGCGAGCCCAACCACGCCACCGCCTGGGCCTGTCTTTCCAACCTATACCAATTGGAGTATTTCGATCGGTTCAATCCGCGGGAGAAACCGTTGGAGCGAGCGCGCGAGGCCGCTTGGCGGGCCGTTAAGATAGATCCGGCCTGCCAGATGGGCTGGAAAGAACTCGCGGCTGTGCACTTCTTTAGCCGCGACTTCACCGCCTTTCGCGAGACTGCCGAGCGGGCCATGTCGCTCAATCCGCGGGACGGCACTACCTTGGCTTTTATGGCGCTCATGATTGCGTTCTCCGGCGATTGGGAGCGCGGCGTGGCTCTGGCGCAAAGAGCGATTGAACTCAATCGACATCATCCCGGCTGGTATCACAACATCCTTTTTCACCATCACTATCGCAAAGGCGAGTATGAAGCGGCCTTGCAAGCCGCCAAGAAGATCAACATGCCGGAGTTCCATTGGATGCACCTAATGACTGCCGCCTCGTGCGGCATGCTGGGGCGCCATGAGGAAGCTCGCATGGCCATTGAGTCTCTACGCAAATACAACCCGACGTTTCTCGACCTTGAGAATGTCCGTGAGGATGTAGGGATGTGGGATCCGGACAAAGATGAGGTGGAACGGCTGCTGCAGGGATTGCAGAAGGCCGGCCTGAAGTATGGCTCGGCAGATTCTGGGTCGACGGAGATCGAGCCCAAACTGAGAAGCGACCCTACTGCGCCTGCCAGGTAAAGCAACAGATTCCAAGCTGCGGATTCAATCTGTCAACCATGTGTTTGCTCTGACACTTACAGTTGTGAGGGTAACTTTAGTTCAAAGTCAAACCGGGATAAGCGACTACACTTGAAGCTATGAGACATTACACCATCGCAATGATGAGAGGTTTTAGCACGTTCAAGTGCCCGCTTTGTAGATACTCCGTCACCACACGGGAGTTCAGCAGCCAGAACGGCAGTTGTCGCACCCAGGCGGCTAAGGTAATGAACGAGCACGCCGCGGCTTCACACGGGTATCGAGCGGCCTCGTTACCGCGTGACACGCGGATGTGGCAAGCGCACTAAACGCGCAGTGTCGTCAGAAGCAACGAAAGGTGGTGCAGTATGACACCTGAAACGTATTACACAATTCGGTGCACCCAGTCACCCTGCGGATCTCGCTCGGAAGTGCTCTTCGATCTTACTTACAGACGACTATGGCGTCCGGAACTCGGCGATGAAGGTCAGTGGTGCGACTTCTTGGTTGAACAGAAGGAAATTTTGGCAGGTCAATTCTCCGCCTTGGTCACTACATAGGACCGTCGCCGCTGTTCGGAACTGTTCACCTCTTGAAACGAATGAATTCAGAGGAGGAAGCTAATGAGCTATAGCGGAGCGAGAAATTACTTTGAGAACGCCAGAAACAATACCGCCGATAAGCGGTATCATCGACATGTTGGACGGACTCAAACATTTATCACACGCTGTTGAGGAGGACATCAGAACTCTCTTGGAACAAGGCATACGTAATATCCGTGACATCCAGAATAGCAAACCAATACCGGACTCTTTCAGTTAGCCCACCTCTTCCTCACCGCCTCTTCGAGTGATTCTTTGTCTCAATTGCACCATCGTGCAAAGTCAAAGTGCAAAATCATTCACGCGGACCGAGTCCACTCACTGCCCCCGACGAAAATCCAGAACAGTAGGTTGGTTTCGGATCCCGAAAGTAGACCCAGCAGACGCCAAACCGATTCACCCGCCAGCCCGCGCCGTCTTGCTCCGCTGCCTGCCGGCCGCCGACGCACCCGCTCCCTCCCCTTCCGGCGACGCCATTTCGAGCACATCATCCCAAAACGATGTCTTCGGATCGACCGGGGCCACTCCGGCCTGGCCTGCCCTCGGAGTACCCTTTTCCCCAGCCCACGCCACGCGAAAGTCTTCTTTCTTGTTTAGCCGGGCCAGAGTAATGGTGCTGCCTCGCTTCAGGGTGCCGTGGATGTCCTTCAACAATGCCCCGCGACGGCTGATGTTTATTGTCATCACATTCTGATCCAGAAGGCGGCCGCCAACGTCAGTTCCGGTCAGCTGCACCGGCACCGCCCCCGCCATTCGGAAGTCGCGGCGTCCGATCTTGAACTGATCGATCTGCCCGCGTAGGAGAGTGGAGGTCTGCACCAGTTGTTTCGACGCTTCTTGGGTGCCCGTCGCGCCACGCATCGTACTTTCCGCCGCTTGCGCCACCCCCGCAATACTGTTGTCGATTTCGCCGCTGCTCTGTGCCGCTTCGCTCACGTTGCGCGCCATCTCGTTTGTGGTCGCGTTCTGCTGTTCGACTGCGGTCGCTATGGTGTTGGAGATATCGTTGACCTGGTTGATGACCTCACTGATCGATGCGATCGCATCCACTGCCTCCTTGGTGTCGGTCTGGATGGCTTCGATTTTGCCGCCGATGTCCTCGGTGGCTCGCGCCGTCTCCTTGGCGAGGTCTTTCACTTCGTTGGCTACTACGGCGAAGCCCTTGCCCGCCTCACCCGCACGAGCGGCTTCAATCGTGGCATTCAGCGCGAGAAGGTTCGTCTGTTGGGCGATTGCGGTGATGACCTTGAGGACCTGTCCAATCTCCTTGGAGGAATCGCCAAGCTTCGTCATGGTGGCGGTAGCGGTCTCGGCGATTCTCACGGCGGAGGTTGTCACCCTGGCGGCCTCGGTGGCATTCTTGGCGATCTCCTTGATGCTGGTACCCATCTCTTCGGCCCCGGTGGCCACGGTTTGAAGGTTCTGGCTGACCTGCTGCGCCGCTTGCGAGACCAGTTTCGCCTGAGCCGCGGTTTTCTCGGAGCTGGCGGCGATCTCCTGGCTGGTGACATCTAGTTCCTCGCTGGCGCCCTCTAACTGAAACGTATTCTCCGCGATCGCCGCGATCATCTCGCCCAACCGGTCGAGGAAAACGTTGAACCACTTCGCTAGCTCCCCTATTTCGTCATCGGAAGCGATGTCGATCCTCTTGGTCAAATCCCCCTGTCCCTGGGACACGTCCCGAACCCGATCCACGATGTCGCGCAAACGCAGAAATATCGAACGCGAAGTGGCGATCGACACAACCAGTAAAGGAATTAGGCAAGCCAGGGCCACTCCTCCCGCCTTGAGGGCGTCTTCCCGCCACGCCGAATCCACGTCGTCAATGTATATTCCTGTTCCAATCACCCAGCCCCACGGTTCGAAGTGCTTGACATAGGAAAGTTTGGCAACGGGATTCGCGCTGCCCGGCCTCGGCCAGAGATAGTAGACATAGCCGCCGCCGGGGGCTTGCGCCGCCTTCACGAATTCAACGAAAACCGCCTTTCCGGAGGGGTCTTTCAAGGAGTTGAGATCGGTCCCATCAAGTTCCGGCTTGATGGGATGCATGATCATCGTGGGGTGCTCGTCGTTGATCCAGAAATAGTTGCTCCGCTCGTAGCGCATGGACCGAATGGCTTCAACCGCCCGTCGTTGTGCCTCGGCTCGGCTGATCTTTCCGTCTTTTTCCATTTGGTATTGCTGCTGGATGACGGAGTAGGGCACCTCCACCAGGTTCTTCGTCTTTTGTTGCTTTTCCGAGAGCAGAATCGAGTGTTCTCCTCGAATCCAAAAGATGGCCACCGCCAGCAGTCCGGTGGCGGAAACGGCAACCATCACTCGAAACTTTGTTTTGAGCGTCATAGCTAAACCTCTCGAAGGGCCTCGATACGCCGGGTGCAACGGATTGGACCAAGCGGCCAAGCATTGGTCTATTCAGAGAACGAACAGGAGGTCGGAAGACCTGTGATTCGGTCACGTTGCAATGATGTCGAATGGAGTCAAGAAATTCTGGTCAGTTCTATACAGTCCCCTACCCATTGGCCATCGTTCAACTTATGAAACACACAGGTCAATCAATGCTCTGGAGTGAGTGTGGACTGGCAGCCGACACTGCCGGCGATGTTTTACGAGAATTGGATTCAACAGGGACTTTTGTTGGGCGATGTCCCTCGCAAAGATGCATTGCGGAGAGGCAAGTAGCAGAAAAGCCAAGCTGCAAGAGCTTAAGCAAGAGCTCCACCAGCGCATGCATGATCCCGTCTCTCAAACAGGTGGATGGCTCAGATCGATCGTGCAGGGTTACTCCAACTACTACGCGGTACCAGGGAACCTGGAGAGCCTACCCGTGTTCCGGGACCGGTTGCTGGGCCTATGGTGGCGAACCCTTCGCCGCCGGAGCCAGCAGCGCCCATTCCCGTGGACTTGTACGCTTGCGTTGGGTTGACGACGGGATTACACGCAAAACCCCGTTCATCGAGTAAATCTGCGTATTCGCGATTTATCAACATTCGGACCTGAGCGTAGCGGTGGAACGGACATTATTGTTAGGTAACGCACTCGCTGATTCAGGGTGTGGACGCGATCTGTATGCGAATCGAGAAATTGGAAGGTTTTGGTGAGATCAAATAGCACCCTCACAGATGCTCCTCGTTCTCCATTCTCGACGGAGGTTCGTTAGAAAATGATCTTCGCTCCGAATTGCAAGCGGCGCCTTCCGATACCGTCAGTAATGATGTTACCGGCAAAAGTGTCGCCACCGTTGCCATTGAACGCTCTGCTGCCGAACTGGGTTACACCGCTCACCACGTTCGCTGCATCGTTAACATTCTCTATGGGTGTTCCCAGCCATTGATGGTTAAACAAGTTGAAGGCGTCTGCCTGGAACTGTATGGTGACCCGTTCGGTCACCCTGGTGTTCTTGTAGACGCTCAGGTTGACGGTGCTGATGGGCTGCCCTTGTTCCGTGTTTCGGCCGACTCCCAAGAATGGCGAACCGAGGATCGTGGCCGCCGTCGGATTGTTGACAATCCAGTGAGCTCCAGTAATCGGGGTAACGGAGCATTGGCCGGTTGTGCCTCCGCTGCCTATGCACCCGCTGGCATTCGCATTGATGCTGGCCAAGGTCCCGAGGGGGTAGAAAGTGAGGCCGGCTGCTGAATTCGGGCAGGTGGCCAGAGTGCCATCGCAATACTGCCCCACCGTGTTGAATGGCAGAGCGGTATTGCTGAGGATCGGGCGACAGGCATCGAGTGTGCCACCGGTAAAGTTGGTCGGGTCGCAGAGCGATCCGGGCTGCGCATTTTGTTCGACGGTGTAAGGCTGGCCGCTCGAATAGCGGTAAGTCCCGTTGATCTGCCAACCACCCATCAAGTGTCCGAGGAAGCCTGACTGCTGATGATGGAAAGGCACATCGTAGACCCAAAGCGCGGTAAGGACGTTGGGAAAGTTGTAGTTGCTGACGCCGCGTTCAGCGTTGGTGACGTCGAACGGACTTTGCGCAAGCGCGAAGACAGTACCTGTGTTAGACGAAAAGGCCTCTGAGGCGTTGTCAATCGTCTTGCTGAAGGTATAGCCAATCTCTCCCGTAAAGCCGTGCCAGTTCTGCAGACGGAACTGGGTTTGAAGGCCGTTGTAAATGGAATAACCGCTGTTGGCGTATTGGATCACCCGGCTGTAGTTGCAGTTTGCATATCCAACCAGATTCCCTAACGTATCCGTGGCTAGCGGACTCCCCGTACCCGTAAAGCCTCCGCCGGGAAGCAGCGTATTGGTGCATGGTGACAGACCAGCGGGAATCAGGTTGCTAAACCCGGCGTTCACCAATGGCAGGAGATCAGGATTACCGTTCACCTCCTGGAAGTTGGCCAGCGTGTGATTGCCCACGTAACGAGCCTCCGCTGCCATCTTGCCGCCGATCTGACGCTCGATACCGAGGTTCCATTGCTGTGAGTAGGGATTGCGGAAGTTGTTCCCGAACTGGAGTTCCGTGGCCACTCCAGGATTCTCCTTGGGCGCCAGCGGGAAAAGCGCCGAAGCGATGTTAGAGCCGTCGAGGGTTGCGATATTCGGCAATCCTGCGGCTCCCGTTCCCGCGGCGTTTGGAATGTTAGCGAAGTTCGTGAAAGGGGCGGTTCCTTGCACGTTGGTCGCGAGGTTGTAATAAGCGAAATCATAGGCGATGCGGAACCCGCCTCGAACCACGGTTTGGCTATTACCAAGCAAAGCTGGAAGAATTCGCGGCGTCCAGGCAAAGCCCACCACTGGACCGAAGTTATGATAGTGATTCGGCAGCGCAGGCACCGTCGTCAAACTAAGGGGAAGGGACGTACTCCACAGGGGATTGGGTCCAGTTTGTTGAGCAACACTTTCGTTGTGCAAGAGGTTGCTGGCCTGTTGGTAGAAGTCCCATCGCAGTCCCAAATTGACAGTTAGGTTGTCTTTGACTCTCCAATCATCCTGAAAGTATAGGCCCAGATCGTTCTCCTTAAATCGCGTAACAGGCACTCCATAAGCGACTTGGGTTTGCAGCGGGGTGTTGGCGATTAATGAATTGAAGTCTGCGAACGTGAGTATGGAATTCGTGCCGAATAGAGAATAGTTTGGGGAGCGCTGTCGATCATACTCGCCGCCCCACTTCATTACGTGCTTGCCATGCACCATGGAAGCATTGTCCTGCACTTGATAGACGTTAATGATGCGACCCTGGGGGAAAACCTCGAATTGTCCGAAGCTCAAGGCCGTTGGGGCCAGAATGTTGATCTGAGGAGGACAGAGTCCGATGGTCGCCAAAACGCAAGTGGGAAAACCACCACCGTCGAACTCGGAGCGCGCGCGGGAGTAGCTAAAGCGGGTCTGGTTCAAGAAATTAGGAGTAAAAGTGTGCGTGAGATCCAGTCCGATTTGTTGGTTGAGTCCGGGGACGTTGACGATTTGACCGGCCGCCGCTGCCGCGTTGCCGATGAAAGATTCGTTGGATTGAATGGTCTTTTGATAAATGTACCGGGTAAAGAATCGATCTTTGCTCGTAAGCTGGAAATCAACCCGTCCCGTAGCCTCATAGTCATTGAAGGGCTGAGATAGAAACCGGGTCAGCGAACCCATCTCGATGGGTACAGTGGTAGTGCCCACTGTTACAGGCACCTCTTGGATATTATTGAACGCTGGATTTCCCAAGGTCACGGTCGTGGGGCCAAATTGCGTCAGTGCCGCGACCCCGGGGCTGTTAGGGAACGCTGCTTGCAGTTCCTGGACTCCCGTGGCGTCAGGCGTAAGTGAGGCAGATGATGAAAAGGGGGCACCTGAAGTGCGCAGGCGTTCGAAGTTGGCCGATCCGAAGAACCAAATCTTATCGCGCTTAATGGGTCCGCCGACTGTACCGCCGAACTGGTTCTGCACGAAAAAGGGAACAACCGGCGCGGTGCAGCCCGTGGAAGCGCTTACACCCGGAGGACAGAAACCGAGGAGAGGTGATTTTTCCTGGTTTTGCAGCGAATCAAAGTGATCGCCTTGCCAGAATTCGAAACCAGTTCCGTGAAACTGGTTGGTCCCGCCCTTTGTGATGTAGTTGATCACGCCGCCCATGTTGCGGCCATACTCGGCGTCGAAATTGGTGACTACCTGTAGTTCCGCGATCGTATCCTGATTGCCGAAAAAGATAGATGGGCCACCGATCGTATTGTCATTGTTATTCTGGCCGTCCAGTTGATAGTTGTTGGAGCGGGCGCGCTGACCATTGATTGACAGTTCCGCGCCGTTGTTGTTGCTAAAACCGCCGCTTCCGGCGGTCGATACACCTGGAGTGAACAAAACGAATGAGTCATAGGTGTTGCCCAGAGGAACGCTGGCGACTTGCTTCGTATCGAAGGTTTCCGAGAGTTGGTCGGTGGTGCTCTCGACCAGCGGAGCCGTGCCCTCGACTTCGACAGTCACGGCCGAACCGCCGAGCTTGAGTTCGACCGAGCCGAGAGAAGTATCTTTGCCCACTTCCACTCGGACGTTTTCCGCTTTGTACGTGGAAAATCCCTTGACCTCCACCGTCACCGTATACGTTCCCAGAGGCAGTGAGGGAATCTGAATAACGCCGGCCTTAGAACTGGTGGTTGAGAACACACGATTGGTCTCCACTTGCGTGGCTCTAACGCTAGCTCCGTCGATCACTGCGCCTTGCGGATCCAAGACTGTTCCAGAGATGGACCCAGTCACAATGCCCTGGCCAAAAGCAAAACCAGAGGCGAGTAGCAACATGAGCATGACAAAATACGTGCGTTGGCTGTCGGCAAGCTTACTTTCCATGAAACCTCCAAGTTTGTGAATCCCCAGGGTGCTGCTCGAAACCCAGGATTTCCACGCCTTATCGTGCGAGTCGCTTCACCATTTTCATAGCGAGTTTGCGGGTTCACGTTAGGTTGCCAACCCCGGGCGAGAATTTACATCAACCCAAACCCTTCACGCGATGCCACCATAAGGTGGGACCTTTCGTGGCGCCGCAACCCCGACAGCTAACGCAATGCAACCCGAGGCCCAATTTCGATCTTGAGAGTTGTCAGTAACTTGCGGAGTTGGGATCTCTTTGAATAACTGGATTTCGGATGACAGTATTCGAAAGTGCCATCGTGGGTGATGGAGTTCGTACCATTTCTTTGTTATCCCGTGGTGTTTTTCCGTCGAAATATATCATCTCACAGTGAATTGAGGCGCTAATTCCATATTCGGGAGATGTCTCGTTGGCTGATTGACATACGCTCCGCGACTCAAACGAGTCAGGGGCGTTTTGTTCTGCTCCTCTCGCCCAACCGATCAGTCAGCGCCCCGGTACTGTCATCCCGCTGTTGCCTTAATGGGGACCTGGGCATCGAATACAGCCATCATCGTGGCCAATGCGCGCAAGTTCATAGTGACCGGGACTTCGCACCCTCGCATGATAATGCAGTCAAATTTGACCGCGAGCCGTGACCCGAAAATCGTGATTCCCTGTAGCCCCAACTACATGTCCGTGAATCTTTGATCCTTCAGGAACACTTTGTCCTGTCGGAAGCACAACATCGCACTCCGTGACTCATTGCTGTAGCCTCGGAGCTTCTTGCGTACACAGCCAAGCTGTCTACCCGAATACGTAGGGTTTGAGTCGATTTGGCCAGCCCGGCAGAGCGTGAAACCTTCGGCTCGACACCTCCCCGCGTGAATGTGCATACTCATTGGTATGTCCGCTGTTAGAAAACGATCACGAAGCAGGGGGGCGACGTCGCGGAATCCAGAGCGCACACGAGGGCGTCAGTTGCAGGCTGCCTTCCGAGAGATCTATCGCTCTGGCTTTCGGAGCGCTGACCTGGATGCCATTCTGGCGGCGGCGGGTGTCACCAAAGGCGCGCTGTACTACCACTTTGACAACAAGCAGGCCCTCGGGCATGCGGTGGTGGACGAGGTTATCGCGAAGTCTTACTCACCAAAAGTGGGTGCAGCCTTTACGGAACGCCAAGAACCCCATCGACGTTGTGGTCCGCATTATTCAGTCCACGTCGCTGAGAGGAGGAGACCTTGAGAGGAGGAGGCCTTCAGCGTGGCTGCCCCCTGAATAACTTGTCTCAAGAGATGTCAGGTCTGGATGAGGGATTCCGCAGAAGGACCGCCAAAGTTTTTAGGGACTGGTACGATGCCATGGCGGAGGTGCTGTGCGAGGGACAGAAACGCGGGGTAGTGCGGAGTGATATAAACGCGAACGAAACGGCTACGTTCCTGATCGCGGCGTACGAGGGTTACCTCTCTTTAGCAAAGAATTCGCAGGATGCACGGACGCTGCAATCAGGCCCAAGAAGGGTGAGCCGCCACCTCGAGTCGCTACGTCCGGCACCAGGCCGGACGCGAGGGGCAGGCCGCGGATAGCGCCCCTTTTGTTAAGCCCCTCAGGCTTCCTGGCCGTACCCCCTCCGCAGCGTTGACACTTGTTGCCATAATATACATACTGGTCGGTATGATAGATGCAACACTCAGGTGGAATGGCCGCATCATAAGAGTCGGACCATCTTAAAATCTGCGCCGAAGGTGAAATGAATGGGCCGAAGGACACTCAAGATAATGGCATTACCCAGCTCCGTGCTTGTTGTCGCGTTATACGGAGGAGCCCGCACCGTCCCTCGTGACAATGGCCCCCGCGCCTGGGTGTGGGTTTCAGGTGTTGAAGATGGAAGCTTTCATCCCGTCGATTTGGGCAGTGGACTCTCAGGTTTAGGGAGTAAGTAGCTCCCCGATCCATCAGGTGCTGCATTCATGGAAGAGGGGAAAAGGAGTTGCACTCGTGATGGGACTGTCACCGCAACTACAAATTGCTACGAAAGGGTCGGCTTTTCGGATCGCGATCAAGGCAGGAAAGAAGATTCTATTTATCGACTCTGCGGACATCATCGCTGTGGAAGCCGAGGGTAACTATGTCCTGCTGCAACACAAATCAAGCGCGTACCTGCTGCGCGAGTCGATTTCAACGATGGCTGAGAAGTTGAGTCTGTTTGGATTTGTCAGGATCCATCGATCGTCGCTAGTGAATGCCGCCTTCGTTGAAGAGATCCAGCGCTTGTCGACAGGGGAGTACGTTCTGCGCGTAAGGGGAGGCAAGAAATACTTCGTCACTCGTACTTACAAAAAAAATCTACATCTTCTTGCCGAGTCGTGGATCGGCACCAACGGTTTTGTCCAGATGGAACGCGGCGGTCTGATCAATAGCGAGTGACATTCCCGGGCCTGCACCACTCCCTCTTTGGGCTGAATTGGGTGTACTTCTCCTTGCGTTTACAACAGTATTGATTGCTCCGGGACTCCTCATATCAGTTCTCCGGCCGCTGTGGAAAATCGGAGTTCGCCTCGGCAGCCACCCCAAAACCGCATTGACGGTCGCATATGCGGCAACGAGATCATCTCCCTTAATTCTGCTTGAAAGGGCTGGCATCAAAGAAGAGCTCGTTACGTACAATCAGCCCGTCCTTGAACGTTATCAAGGCAGCCGCTCGGCAAAGCCCGACGGGTCCGGCAAAGTGCATGTTATAAGCCAGCATCGCCTGGTTCTCGGACTCGAACTTGGCCTGCACCTCAACGCTCTGAATGAAGCTTAGTAGTTTCTTGGCGGCTTCCAGAACTGCATCCTTTCCGGTCAGGTCCTCCATCGGGGTAATGAGTCGGACGTCTGGGTGCAACCGTCGCGCCATCGCCGACACATCCTTATCGTTCATTGCTTTGTAGTAGGCTTCCGCGGAAGCCGCATTGCTCTGAGTCATCTTTGTTCTCCTGTTACCTGGATTTTTAAACATGCGGTACTCATTTTGTCGAACTGGTGTGCCAGCCAGGATTGCTCCAATGGCCGTGCTTCCACACAAAGATCTCCGTTGCCCGGCCGGAACTCGACTCTCGCTTGCCATTCACCTCCGTCTCCACGACAAATGTGCTCCAAACGATGGCGACATTGCCAAAGTGCTGAACTTCAGTGCGGGGAAATTCGAGCCGAACGAGTTTCCCACCACTGGCATGGAATTCAGCAGCACTCCGAATTACGTAGGCTTGATCCTTCCAGTCTTTCTCGCCGCCACTGATGACAATGGTTTCCGGCGGCACTAATTTCTCGATAGCTTCAGTGTCGCCGGCGAACCATGCACGCCATACGGCTTCGCGCGTGCTGAGTAACTGCTCGTCACTTTGTTTTTGAGCAGCTACACTGGCAGCGCTCAAAGTTGTCACGACAAGAACCGCGACGGCTACAACGCTGTTGCACTTCCGCTTCACCATGATTGATCTCCTGTGCGCCGGATAAGCCGGCGGTGATTGAAAGACTGCTTACCCTCCTGCCGAAAGGCGTGCAGCGTCAGCAAGACGGCCGCCGCCGAGGCAGAGAAGACCGAATAGTCCATGGGTGACTTGATGCCGAAAGAAATCGCCATGGCCGTTCCGAACATGGCGAGCAGGACCGCGCTGGCGAGCGACACCCATCGCGGCCATAGCCCCGATATCAGCAGGATTCCGCACGATGTTTCGGCAACGGTAGCTGCCCATGCGACAAAGGGAATCGCTGCTTGTGGCAGAAAAGAATTCACTTCTGCCGTATATTGCATGAATCCTGCAAAGTGTTTCAGGTCGAGCGTCTTGTCCCATAATCCGAAGCGCGAAGCTACCGCGGAGAGAAATGCGGCGCCCAGCGCAACGCGCGCGTAGAGAATTGCTGCCCGCTCCCAATTCATCGTTCGTAGTCGCTCGCTGACGCCGGTCATTGTGCTTTCCGAGATAGCGTGAATGCGCTGGTTCATCTCGAGGGCTCCTTTGCGTGAGTGTGTTCGGGAACATTAATGCTGAGCGGCATGTTGTGATCGCAAACGAAATAAGCAATGAGCGTGGCCGGCTGAGTTTGGCTGGCATTGGCGGAGACTTCGTGAAGCCCGTTCGGAGGCTCATAAAAAGCTTCCCCGGCTTTGTAGGTCGCTTCAGGTTCGCCCTCAATCTGTGTGCGAATCGTGCCATCCACCACATAACCGATGACGGAACAAGGATGGCTATGTTGCGGCGACGATTCGCCGGGTCCGTACTGCACCTCAACCACACTTGCTTTCAGGTGACTACCATCCAGTTTCGGCAGAGCATGAGAGAACGCGACGCGAGCTCGTTCTCTGTCTTCGGTGTGAGTCGTAGCGATGGACAACTGAGTCCCTGCCATTGGAGTTCCTAACCCTGCTATCAACAAAGTCACCGTGAGCACGGGCATTCTGGAAGTAGTCATGATTAGCTCCTTCAGCCCTCACCCTATTGAAATAGTGGATCAATAACAAGGTCCATTTTCGATATCTGTGCTATACCATTATTCCTATGAAGAGAGCGGCTGTTTTCGAATTGGTGCTTCCCCTGCGAGATTCGGGCAAGTCCGCCAACCGTTGGCTGTATGAGTCTTTGCGTGGGGAGATTCTGGAAGGCCGTCTGCGTCCCGGAACTAGGCTCCCCGCCACACGCGATCTCGCCCGACAATACGGACTTGCGCGGGGAACGATCGTCAACGCTTTCGAGCAGCTGGAGTCCGAGGGCTACATTGAGGGTAGCGTCGGATCGGGGACCTATGTGAATAAGGTTCTGCCCGATGAGTTGCTCCAAGTCCCACCGAACGGAAGCCGAACACCCGTAGCGCCCTATAAACGACGTCGTAGGGTTTCCGATTATGCCCGGCGTGTGAAACTGTTTCCGAATTTTGAAATCCGCCCCAGCCTAGCCTTCCGGGCCAACATGCCAGCCCTGGACTTGTTTCCGACGACGTTATGGGCACAGGTCGCGTCGCGGCGTTTACGGCGCGCTTCAGCCAATCTCCTTCTCGGCTGCGGTCCGCTCGGATACCCACCCCTGCGAGATGCCGTGGCCACGTACCTGAGCACTTCACGCGGTGTAAAGTGTGTTGCCGACCAGGTCGTGATCGTCTCCGGCGTTCAGGAAGCGGTCGACCTGGCGACGCGACTCTTGGTGAATCCCGGAGACCGAGTGTGCATGGAAAACCCCGGATATCCCGGAGCGGCGATTGCATTCAAAGCCGCAGGTGCGAAGGTCTCTGCCCTCTGCGTAGATGGCGAGGGGATGCGGGTGCAAGAGGCAAGCATGCGCGGAGCACGCGTGGTTTACGTCACACCGGGTCACCAGTTTCCACTCGGGGTCACAATGAGTGTCGCCCGGCGTCTGCAGTTGCTGGATTGGGCGGGAAAGTCAGGGGCGCTGATCCTCGAAGACGACTACGACAGCGAATATCGTTATTCGGGACGTCCGGTACCGGCGCTGCAAGGACTCGATCGCCACGGACTAGTCCTATTCACTGGAAGCTTCAGCAAGGTCCTGTTTCCCTCTCTGAGGGTGGGATATCTGGTTGTCCCACCTGATTTGGTGGACTATTTTTCCGCGACTGTCTCCGTGACGAACCGTCACGCGCCGCTGCTTGAACAAGCAGTGCTTTGCGATTTCATCAACGAGGGACATTTCGGGCGGCACCTGAGACGCATGCGTGAAGTATATGCGCAGCGATTGTCGGTTTTATTAGACTGCGCGCAGCAGGATCTCTCTGGAGTGCTGGAGATTTCAGGCGTAGAGGCCGGGTTGCAGATATCTGGTTGGCTGCACGTAGGCCTCAATGCTGAATCAGTTGCGGCTGGGGCAGCTACTCGTGGCGTAGAGGTAACGGCGCTCAGTCGCTACCGTCAAGGCGCTGCTGTGCGCGAGGGATTGCAGCTTGGGTTCGCCGCGGTAGACTCCCGGGAAATCCGGCGCGGAGTTCGAGAACTCGCGATCACGCTGGAAAATGAATTGAAGACACTACGTCGCAAAGGAAACCGGGCGTGCCTCTAAGAATAAGGATTTTCGTCGTCGGAAATAAGAAGAACTGCTACTGTTGGGTGGCCACCGCACCGCGTATCGGTGGCGTTGCCACGAGGCGCGCTGATCTGAGCACAAGTTCCGCGATATCACGGCCCAGGCCGCTTTCGGCTTCCAGTTGCAAACCAGACCTTTGCCACGGGGAACCTCGCATGCATTCGCACCCTCAGAATCTCGATCGCCTGCGAGAAACTCTTTGATTGCATCGCAATCTCCTCGACGTGCGTTTCCAGCGCGAAGTGGCCCGTATCGAGAAATTGAACCTTTGCATTCGGGTTATCACGCCGCAACGCTTCCGCTCCGGCTGGAACGAAATATGGATCGTAGTTGCCCCAAATTGCTCATAAGCGCGGCTTCCATTCCTTGAAATATTCCTGGAGCTTCGGATAGAGCTTCACTTTGTTGGCATAGTCTTTGTTGGCATAGTCGAGGATATGTCCAACTGAATGTCCACGTTCCCCGGACGCGCCAGCAGCGCAATCGAGGGTGTAGCCCTCCGGCGCGATGACCTCCGGGTGGGGAATCGCTGAGGCATATTCCCGATGCATCCCCTCGAGGTTCAAGACCTTGCGAATCGCTTCGCGATTTTCGGTCGTGGGCTCGCTCCATTAGCGCCAGATCGGAGCCCATGCGCCACCGAACCCTTCTTCATAAGCATTGCCGTTCGGCGAAATGATTGCGGTCAGCTTCTCGGTAGGAGACGTTTACGCCGTCCGCTTCAATACGATGAGTCAAGGTACGCTGCATGGTTGCTCTCCCAGTGCTGATGCTATCGAGCCTGCGATGCGGCTTCCTCGATCAGCGCGGCAACCTCCTTTGGTCTGGAGACGTAAACCGCGTGGCTGGCACCTGAGACCTCGACCTTGTGACTCTTGGCTCGTGTGGCGTACCAGCGTTCGAGGTCAGGGTTGATGGTTCGATCGCTTCCGGCTACCAACATCCAACTAGGTTTGCTTCTCCACGCAGCGGTGGTGATGACTGCCTTGAAATTGTCGGCCGCATTGAGCACCTGCGTTCGCGCCATAAAAGCAGCCTGATCAGCAGGAAGATCGGCGGCAAAGTACTCGTGAAACTGCGCTGGGTCCAGATAAGTGAAGCCGTCTGCCGTTTTCTTGATCGCCGAAGACTTGCTGAGATCACTCGGGAATCGCTTTCCGTCGTCAGCCTCGCTCTCTCCAGCATCGGGCATGTGAGCCGCGACGTACACCAACCCGGCAACCGCAGGATCCGTTCCGGCCTGGGTGATGACGGCTCCCCCATAACTGTGAGCGACCAGAATGCACGGTCCGTCTTGTTGAGCAAGAGCGCGCTTCGTGGCGGCCACATCTTCTTTAAAGGACGTTTCCGGTTCCTGCACAACGCTGACGTTATAACCATCTTTCACGAGAATGTCATAGACTCCTTTCCAGCCCGAACCGTCTGCCCATGCACCGTGAACCAGAACAATATTCCGAACGCGGTGCTGCTCGTTTTGGGCTGACAGCGTGCTGCAGGTGAACAGCAGTACTAAGATGCCGAGGGATTGAAACATTCCTCGTATCCTTCGTATAGACGCCATAGAAATGCTCCTTTTGTCCCTGCTCTTCCGAGGCTCTTGGAGGAAGATGGACCGTATCCGAACTTCCGAAGACAGCGGAACTGCCCTAATCGCAAGAGTTAAGAGGTCGGACGAGTATTGGGGCCCGGGATACGCGCCAGGCGGAGTCTCGCGGCCATTCTTACCAGGTCGGCGAGAGAGTCAGCCTTCATCTTTTGCATCACCTTGCCTCGGTGTGCCTTCACTGTGATCTCGCTTATGCCAAGCTCGCCACCGACCTGTTTATTCAACAGGCCGGAGACTACCAACGCCATGACCTGCCGTTCGCGAACTGTCAGCGACGCGTAACTGTCCTTGAGTTCTCGCATCTCCGACTCGTGACCAAGCGCAACACGGCTGCGTTCGATGGCTTGCCGAATGGCGCTCAATAGCACCTCATCACTGAATGGTTTGGTCAAGAATTCGATGGCGCCCGCCTTCATGGCTTGAACCGTCATGGGCACATCGCCGTAGCCTGTGATGAAGATGATCGGCATGTCAGTCCGTTCAGCGGCAACGCGCCTCTGCAGATCGAGACCATTGAGGCCTGGTAGAGAGACATCAAGAACGAGGCAGCTCGGAGCAAGGGCGCGGGGGTGGACCAGGAAATCATGCGCGGACGCGAACGTCTCCGGCTGCCAGCCTTCGCAACGAATCAACAATTCCAGCGATTCACGCACGGAGACGTCGTCGTCGACAACAAAAACGATTGGCGTGGCGAGCGACATGGGTGATGCCCCCGGCTCCTAGCCAGGCGCACGCCCCAAGTTATTGTATATCAGCCGCCGAGAGCGAAAAGAGCGTAGCGGATCCGCAACTCACTCGAAGCGCGGCATTGAGTGCCTCAAGCAGGGCCGTATCGCTGAAGGGCTTGGACAGGCACTCCACCGCACCCTCTTCTTCAAGCGCTCGCGGGCGGACAGTCTCGTCTCGGTGCCCGGTGATGAAGACGATCGGAATCTCTTGCCGGCGAAGCCTCAATTCCCGCTGAAGGTCGGGCCCCGTCATCCCCGGCATAACCACATCGAGGATCCCATGATCCCCCACGTGCTTGTCCTCGAGCCCGGGCTGGTCATTTATAAGATCTACAACGGTTACTGGTTCTTGGGCCGGCCCACGCTGGAAGATCTGCGCCAGGACCTGCGTGCCGTTACCAGGAAATGCCGGCCGGACTGGGACATCACCACACCGGAACTCAGAGCAGCATGGCAGCAAGGCCGCAAGGAACTCTTCTATCCGTAGGGCAAAACGTACGCCCAAACTCTCGGCGAACAGGATTAGGAGTGGTATCTGTGTCAGACAAAAAAACAGCAATCGTCACGGGAGCATCCCAGGGTATTGGCGCGGGTTTGGTCGAGGCCTTCCTGAAGGAGGGTTATAGCGTCGTCGCAATGTCTCGTAATCTCAGTCAATCATTGGTTACCTCAGATATGACTGGCTCACCGAGCCTGGTTCTGGTGGACGGCGATATCGCTAAGCAGGGGACCGCTGCCAAAACGGTCGACGCGGCGATCAAGAACTTCGGAACCGTCGAGGTTCTGGTGAACAACGCCGGTATATCTTCCGCACCAAGCCCTTTACGGACTTCACTACCGACGACTGCAATTGTCCTGTTCTCGACCAACCTGCTGGGATTCATCTACATCACTCAGCTCACTGTGAAACAGATGCTGAAACAGAAGTCGGGGAACGTTGTCAGCATCACCGCAGCGCTTGCAGATCAACTCATCGCCGGCATTAATGCCTCGGTTTCGAGGATTACGAAGGGCGGCCTGAATTCAGTAACCCGGAGTCTCACCGTCGAGTATGCAAAGGCGGGGATCCGCTTCAACGCCGTAGCCCCCGGCGTCGGGGATACGCCACTGCACAAGGACGCTCCCCAGGATTCTGTTAAGGCCAGGCAGCCCATGGGGAAAATTGCGGAGGTAAGAGACCTTGTCGACGCGGTTCTCTATCTGGTACAGGCCAGTCAGGTAACCGGAGAGGTGCTTCACGTGGATGGTGGCGTTCATGCTGGCTGTCGGTAGTTGTCAGGGCGTTCGTCTGCGTAAGCTGCGCTTGCCCGGCCATTGCCGGCTGGCAGGTCCAGCCTGCACGGAATCGACACTCGTCTTGACAATAGTCGTTGTAACGGATAATATTCTAGGTAGACATGAAAACTAGGTAGACATGAAAAAAGGAGAGACCGATCAGAAACGGCCCCGCGTCGCCTGTCCCGAGGAGGCGTTATTCTTGGAGCTGATGCGCACGACTGACATGCTGTCCCGGGGACTAGTCAAGGTTCTCAAGACGGAGGACCTCTCCTCGACGCAATACAACGTGCTCAGAATCCTACGGGGCTCGCCGCAGGGGCTGCCCTGTGGGGAGATTGCGAGCCGCATGATTACGCGCGATCCGGACATTACCCGGCTGCTCGACCGGCTGGAGAAGCGCGGTCTGATCTCGCGTTGCCGGGAAACCGAGGACCGGCGAATGGTGATGGCCCGGGTCACTCCCGACGGCCTGAAGTTGCTTGCCCGGCTCGATGACCCGGTACAGGAGACCCATCGGCAGCAATTAAGCCATTTGGGCCGGGAGCGGCTGCGGGCTTTGGCCGAACTGCTGCACGCTGCCCGCACCGAAGTGAGTTGACTTTTAGGGAATAATATATGTTGCAACGAATATCGTTATGACGCATCTAACCGAGGTAGAAGGGGGTAAACACCATGAGCACACTGGCTGCACCGCAAACCACTACGACGACCTGGAACATCGATCCGGCTCACTCCGTTGCCGAGTTCAAGGTCAAACACATGATGATTTCTAACGTAAAAGGGCAGTTCGCCAAGATTTCTGGAGCATTGACTCTTGACGAATCCGACCTGGCAAAATCCGGGGTCGAAGCCGTGATCGAAGCGGGGTCGATTGAAACCCGTGACGCCCAGCGTGATGCGCACCTGAAGAGCGCCGACTTCCTCGATGTAGAGAAATTCCCGACGCTGTCGTTCAATTCCATGCGCATCAGCCAAGTCCGGGATGGAGAACTCGCCGTCGAGGGCGATCTGACGATTCACGGCGTCACCCGCAGGGTCGTCTTTTCCGTCGAGGGGCCAACCCCGCCGGCTAAGGATCCCTGGGGCACTCGAGTCGCAGTCTCAGCGACCACCAAGATCAGCCGCAAAGACTTTGGCCTGACCTGGAATACGACGCTCGAGACTGGGGGCATTCTCGTTGGTGACGAGGTGACGATCACGTTGGATGTCCAGTTTGTAAAGGCATAAACAATTCGCCGCTTGCCATCGTGAAGAGGCTGAGCGGCGCAGAGAAGGGAAGAAGGTTATGTCACTCCGGCCAGTTAAACAAATCATTCAACCAAAACCGACGATCGAGGGTGCGGGCGTCAAACTGCAACGTGCCTTCGGCTTCGGCAAGACTAAGGATTTTGATCCTTTTCTTTTGCTGGATGATTTTCGCAATGAAAATCCGAAGGATTACTTAGCGGGATTTCCCTGGCATCCGCACCGGGGTATCGAGACCATCACCTATGTCCTCGCCGGCTCGGTCGAGCATGGCGACAGTCTCGGTAACCATGGGAAGATGACCTCCGGCGATGTGCAATGGATGACGGCCGGCAGCGGCATCCTGCACCAGGAGATGCCAAAAGGAGACCAGCAGGGTCGCATGCACGGCTTCCAGCTCTGGGCAAACCTGCCCTCGGCGCTGAAGATGACCGATCCACGGTATCAGGACGTTCCGTCGAGTGCGATTCCGGAAGTTATTGACGACGATGGGACGCGTGTACGCGTCATCTGCGGTGAGTTCTGGGGTAAAAAGGGACCGGTGGAAGGCGTCGCTGCCGATCCAAATTACCTCGATGTCTCGCTTGCCCCAGGCCGACGGAAGCGGCTCAAGATCGAAACCACGCGCAACGCCTTTGCCTACGTGTTCGCAGGCTCGGGAACGTTCCGCGACTCCTCAGATCCCCATGCCGTTTTGACCGAACGAGTCGATCAGCCGGATGCGCCCCCCGTATACGACGCCGGTAATCGCTCCCTGGTGCTTTTTGACCGGGGAGACGAGATCGGCGTCCAGGCGGGCGATGAGGGCATCCGCTTCCTGCTGGTATCGGGTAAGCCTATCGAAGAGCCGGTGGCGTGGTACGGCCCGATCGTGATGAACACGCAGGAGCAGCTACGCCAGGCGATGGCGGAGCTGCAAACCGGTGGGTTCATCAAGCATCGCTGAATCGCCGCTAGCCGATCTTTCGCAGTTAGGCACTTCTGAGCCGGTTAAGTGCTTTGGAATCAGTTGCGGCTATCGAAAGGTCTTCACCACAAACGGGCCGGCTAGCGGACGATCTGAACCTCGATTTCAT
>JBEKRE010000060.1:0-51136 GCA_049519055.1 Candidatus Sulfotelmatobacter sp.
GCGCTCAGCCCTGCCATCGAAGAACAATACAAACAGCTGGCTCGCGATTACGACAATACCCAGAAGGTGTACCAGGATCTGTTGGCCGACAAGAGCAAGTCTGATATGGCTCTGAAGATGGAGCAGCAGCAGCAGGGAGAACAGATGCATTTGCTGAATCCCGCGAACCTGCCGGATTCACCGAGCTTTCCCAACCGGATGCTCTTCGCCGGCGGGGGATTTGGAGCTGGTTTGGCGTTGGCTCTTGGCCTCGCGTTATGGCTTGAGTTGCGGGACAAGTCCATCCGCACCCAGGCTGACGCCGAGAGTACCCTGGAACTTCCCATGCTGGTGGCCGTGCCCTGGATTGTCGAGGTAGTTCCCGAGAATGGCAATGGGAAAGGGCATTTCTGGAAGCGCACGCCGGAGGAGAAGGAAACCGCCAGGCTATAGGCGAAATCCTTAAACCTAAACAATATGTACAAAGAGTTCTACGGGCTTCGAGCGAATCCGTTTAACGTCAACCCCGATCCGCGTTATCTGTTCCTTACGCGGCATACCGAGGAGGCTCTGGCGTGCCTGACCTACGGCATTCAGAGCCGCAAGGGATTTGTGCTGCTCACCGGCGAAGTGGGAACCGGCAAAACGACGCTCATCAACAAGCTGCTGGAGTGGCTCCGCCTGCAGCAAGTGGCGACAGCATTCATCTTCAACTCGCGCCTGAACACGACCCAGTTTCTCGATTACATGATGGCGGACTTCGGCATTCCCTCTGATTCGAAGGCCAAGAGCCAGATCCTGCTGCGACTCTACAACTGGCTGCTGGATCGTTACCGAGCCGGTGAAACCGCCGTGCTCATCGTGGATGAAGCGCAGAACCTGACTGAAGAAGTGCTGGAAGAAATTCGGATGCTTACCAACCTGGAGACCTTTACGGAGAAATTGCTCCAGATCGTACTGGTGGGCCAGCCTGAACTCGAGCAGAAGCTCAAGCAGCCGCAGTTGCGTCAGTTGCGGCAGCGCTTGACGCTGCGCGCCAAGACGCATGCTCTCACGCTCGAGGAAACCAAAGCTTATATTCAACAGCGCTTGCGGATCGCCGGTTCCAGCGGTCAACAGATTTTCGATCCGGAAGCCGTGGTGGCGATCCACCGCTATTCCAACGGGATTCCGCGTGTTGTCAATCTGCTCTGCGAGCATTGTCTGGTGAGTGCGTTTGTGGATCAGCAGAAGGTGATCGGACCCGCGGTGGTGGAGTTTGTGGCCCGGGATTTTGACCTTGCCGACGGCCCTGCGGGGCGAGCCATGATGACCCCTCCTTCCCCGGCCCCAGGCCAAATTAAGCTCGATTTAGTGGATACCTTGCGGTCGCTAGCCAACATAGCCGATCGGTTGCGCGATGACCAGAAGGACCTCCCCAAGGAAAGGAAACTATGAGTAGAATTCACGAAGCCTTAAAGAAAGCTGAGCAGGAACGGGCGGCGCAGGGGGGGGGGCGAACTCAGCCCGATTTCCAGCCAGACTACCAGCCTGGTTACACGGTTACTGCGGCGGCGGAATTACCTGCAATGCCACCCGCCGAAGAGCCGCTGGTAGAAGCAGGAGGAAGAATGCCCGCGAACGGCAGCCTTCCCTCGACCGCGTCCATGCCCTCGTTTGGCAGTCCCTTCAGCCTTGATGCCCTGCTGGCTCGGTGCGTTCCGCAACCCTGGGTGCCCGATGAGAAGACGATGTTGTTTTTCAACGGCGACGACATGGCCCGGGGCAGCGAAGAGTTTCGTACGCTTCGTTCCCGTCTCTATCACGCGCGCGAGAAGATGCCGCTGAAGAAGCTCTTGATCACCAGCGCCCTGCCCAAAGAGGGCAAATCCTTCACTGCCTCGAACCTCGCCCAAGTATTAGTGCGGCAGCACGGACGCCGTGTGCTCCTGATCGATGCCGACCTGCGTGGTCCGCGGCTGCACATGATGCTGGGCACGACCTCATCTCCGGGCCTCGCGGACTATCTCCAGGGAGGAAGTGACGAATTCTCGATCATGCAGCGCGGGCCTATGGAGAACCTGTTCTTTATTCCCAGCGGTCAAGAGATCTCCGATCCCGCTGAACTAGTGGCCAATGGGCGCCTGAAGCTTCTTCTGCAGCGGGTCGAGGCCCTGTTCGACTGGATCATTGTCGACTCTCCTCCAGCCGTGCCGGTATCCGACGCCAGCATGCTGGCGAAGGCCTGCGATGGTGTGCTCATGGTGGTACGTTCCAACGCGACGCCCGTCGATATGGCACGCCGGGCACGCCAGGAATTTTCCGACGACATGCTCGTCGGCGTGGTGCTGAATGGCACTAGTATGGATGCCATTCCTTATACGCGTTATTACTATGACGCGTATCAAAAGAATACGACCGAGTCCAAGACCCCCGGGAAGTAGGAAAACGTGATCCGGTTGTTCAAAGTCTATTATCCGCTGCGCACGCTAGTCCTGCTGGCGGCTGAGGCCATGATCGTTTGGGTCTCGTTCGTTTTGGCAACAATGCTGCGCAGCCAGGATAGCTGGCTGTTGCTTAACGTCGAAGGAGGGTATCTCAAAATCCTCGCGATCACCGGGATTGTACTCCTCCTATCGCACTGGTTAGACCTGTACGATTCTTCCAACCTGGACAAGAATTGGGAACAGAGCCTGCGAATCTTGCTGGTAATGGGTTTCGTGGCGCTTGCGTTGTCCGCAGTGGGTTTTCTGTTCCCCGGTTTTATGCCGGGAAATGGCTCGGCGGTGTTGGGGTTGATCATCCTCACGGTCACTTTGTTTTGCTGGCGTGGGGCCTATGGCTGGATGCTGAAACAACCCTTCATGCGTGAGCGGATTTATGTCCTGGGCACAGGAGAGCGGGCGGAGCGGTTGGTGAGGGGGTTACGTGAGCGCTCCGAACTAGGAATTGAAGTGGTGGGATGGACCGGCAATATTGAGGGCGAACTGACTCGCGAGTCCGTGGCCTTGCACCTGTTGAGCTTGGCCCATGGCGAGGGAGTTCACCGTGTGATTGTTGCCATGCCCGACCGGCGGGGCACCTTACCAGTGGAAGAATTGCTGGGCCTGCGCTTGGAAGGAGTAAAAGTTGAAGAAGCAACTTCTTGGCTGGAGAAAATCTCCGACCGGATCGAAGTAGAGCAGTTGTACCCCAGCTGGCTGATTTTTGCGGAGGGGTTTCGTTTCAACAGCGGATTTTTGCTCATTCGCCGGCTCTTTTCCACGCTAGTAGCGCTGTGCGGCCTCTTTCTTGCGCTGCCCCTCCTTCCTTTTGTCTGGCTCGCCGTAAGATTGGACTCCTCCGGTCCGGTGCTCTACCGTCAAAAGCGCGTCGGGCTCGGCGGCCGACAATTTTACTGCTATAAGTTCCGCACGATGCGTCAGGACGCGGAAGCCGATACTGGCGCCACTTGGGCTGCCGACGATGATCCAAGGATTACCAGGGCCGGAACGTTCCTGCGTGCTTCGCGGCTTGATGAGATTCCGCAATTGTGGTGTGTGTTGAAGGGCGATATGGCGTTTGTGGGTCCGCGGCCGGAACGTCCCGAGTTCGTCGAGTGGCTCAGCAAAGAGATCCGCTATTACGGAGTGCGCCACGTGGTACGCCCGGGAATCACTGGTTGGGCACAAGTGCGATACAAATACGGTAATAGTCTGGAAGATGCTCGCGAGAAGCTGCAATACGACCTTTTTTATATCAAGAATGCGTCTTTCGGGCTGGATATACTCATCATGTTCCAGACGATCAAGATCGTCCTGCTCGGGCGGGGCGCAAAGTGAAGTGGATATTCTGGGGTTCCGTAGCTCTTCTTGCATATACCTATGCGGGCTATGCCGTCTGGTTGTGGCTGCGGGTTCGTTGGCGTCCCCGACCGGTCCGGCTCGGTCCAACAATTCCCCTTATCTCAGTGGTGATGGTGGCGCGTAATGAAGAACCATTTTTGAGGGAAAAACTTCATAATCTCCTTAGGCTCGAATACCCAACCGATCTCTTGCAGGTGGTCGTGGTTTCTGATGGATCGACGGATGGGACCGAATCCATTCTGAGTGAATATGCCCGTGAACCGCGCATTTGTGTCTTGTTGAATCAGATGCCCAGCGGAAAAGCTTGCGGAGTGAACGATGGGGTCGGAGCTGCGACCGGCGAAGTCGTTGTATTCACCGATGCGCGGCAAAAGATTGAAGCCACAGCTGTGCGATTGCTGCTGGAGAATTTTGCGGACCCGGAAGTGGGGTGCGCGAGCGGCGAACTGATGATCGGCAGCGCGGAGGCCGGAGAAGCCGCCGACGGTATGGGACAGTATTGGCGCGTCGAAAAGAAGATTCGCGAATGGGAATCTAATTCCGGCTCGGTCGTAGGAGCAACTGGCGCGCTGTATGCTGTACGCCGGCAACTTATTCCCATGTTGCCTCCCGGAACGATTCTGGATGACGTCTACATTCCGATGCATGTCGCACGGCAGGGAAGCCGGGTGGTTTTCGATCCTCGCGCCGCCGCGTGGGATAGCCCGAACCTCGGACGGCCCCGCGAGTTTGCACGGAAGGTCCGAACCTTGAGTGGCAATTACCAGCTACTGCAGATGTGTCCCTGGCTGCTTGGGAAACAGAATCCGCTGCGCTTCGAATTTATCAGTCACAAATTGCTGCGACTGGTGGCTCCGTTCGCTCTGCTGACCGCTCTCTTGTCGTCGTTTTTTCTGAGGGATACCGTCTATCGTGCCGCTTGCCTGCTGCAGATCGCCTTCTACGCATTGAGTTTGCTGGGAATGATTCGGCTGAAGCGCGGGTTCGTGTCCCGCATGGCTGACGCGGCGTTCACCTTCGTCGTGCTTAACACAGCTGCCGTTGTGGCCTTTGGGAAGTTCGTAACCGGCAGAAATATCGAGTGGAGTCGCTGAGCGTCCGCTCGAAGAAACCTTTCGCTTGGGAGAGAACCTGGTGACAACGGTAGCAACGAGTCCGGCGTGGAAGAGCCCAAATCTCAAGTTGGGTGATCGCAAGAGCCTGAGTTACTCGGCTCTGGTTTTGTTCACTTTCCTCTATTACTGGCGCCCGGAAGACCTGATACCCGGCCTGGTCTGGCTGCCATTGGCCAAGATCAGCGGAGGCATTGCCCTGTTGGCTTTGATTTTCGGAGCACGGTCGAAGGATCGCCAGAAGCTGCCGCTGGAACTCAAGGTTTTGTTGACGCTGTTGGGGTACATGTTTCTCACGATTCCGTTCGCCTACTGGCGAGGCGGAGCCTTCGACACGGTTGTGAATAAGTTCTCCAAAGGCGTGATTGTGGCGATGCTGATCGCACTGATCGTGACCCAGGTGCGGCAGATGCGCAAGCTCCTCTTTGTTCAGGTTTCGGCGGTGGTTGTCGTTACGTTAGCATCGGTCGCTGTGCACCACACGGTGGATGGGCGCTTGTGGGGCATTCAGAAATCCGTGCTGGAGAATCCAAACGATCTTTCCATCAACATTGCCATGACCTTCCCGTTGTGCCTGGCGTTTCTACTGGCGGCAAGGGGAGGGCTGCGAAAAATGATCTGGGGTGCGGGTCTGGCGGTGTTGCTGTTGGCTGTGGTTTTGACTTATTCGCGCAGCGGAATGATTGCGACTGTCATTACCGTTCTCGCCTGCATCTGGGAATACGGGATTAAGGGAAAACGACGATCGGTGCTTCTCGCCGCAGTTGCCATGGGGATTGTAGGAGCCGCTATCATCGTGGCTACGCCCCGTTACCTGACACGAGTGACGAGTATAGTTCGCGGGAATGTGGAAGGGTCGGGCGATAGAGGCTCGCTGGCGGCACGCAAGCAGTTGCTCCTGGCCAGTATTTCCACCGCGCTGCACCACCCGGTTTTTGGAGTAGGTCCGGGGAATTTCGAGGTGACCAACGGCGAGTGGCGGGTGGCGCATAACAGCTATACGGAACTGGCCGCGGAAGCGGGACTGCCTGCCCTGGCTCTCTTCCTAACCATGATATTTCTCAGTTTCCGCAAGATTAACAGCGTACGTAAGCTTCCTGGATATGCAGCCGACGAATCGATCAGGTTATGGACTAGCGCATTATGGGCCGGATTAGCGGCGTACGTCTTTGGAGCCATGTTTGCATCAACTGAATACAACCTGTTTCCCTATTTCATGGTCGGTTATGTATCTGCCTTGTACCAGATCGCTGTCGTTGTGGGTTCGAAGGTAGATCAGCCAACTCTGAAATCTTCCGCCAGCAGCGGAAATCGCAGATATGAAACCAAGCGAAAATATGAGCCAGTCAAAAGTTACTGAGAGAGTTGTCGAGGAAGTGCTCCAACTTCTTCGTTGCCCGACTTGTGGGAGCCGTATCGAAGAGGCGCCAAACGGTTTGGTGTGTCTGGGCTGCCGCAGGGTTTTTCCGAGAATTCGTGGGGTGATCCGTTTCGTCGACCAGCAGCACTACGCCGGCAGTTTTGGTTTCCAGTGGCTCAAGCATGATAAGACTCAGCTCGATGACGCCTCCGCCAATCGCTCGGAAATCGATTTTATCGACAAAACGGGTTTGACCCGGAAGGATCTGGAAGGAAAGTTAGTTCTGGATGTGGGATGCGGCATGGGTCGTTATGCGGAGGTCGTCAGTCGCTGGGGTGCACGCGTGGTTGGCATTGATCTGAGTGCCGCGGTGGAAGCTGCGGCCCGAAACCTTGAGGGATCTCCTGCAACCGTCTTTCAGGCCGATGTTTTTTCTCTGCCCTTCGCGGAACAGAGTTTTGATTACATCTACAGCCTCGGTGTGCTGCACCACACTCCCGACTGTGAAGCCGCCTTCAAGAAGCTGCCTCGTCTCATCAAGCCGGGCGCAGGAGTTGCGATCTGGCTTTACAGTGCCTACAACAAGTGGTATCGCCTGAGTGATATTTACCGTTCGGCGACACGGCGCACCCCGCCTAAGCTCCTGCACTGGCTCTGCTATGGAACGATCCCGCTCTATGGGATTCACAAAGTAATGCGAAAGGTCCCTCTCGTCGGGAAGCCCATGAGCGGGATTCTGCGATTTCTCATTCCCATGTCCTTCAACGAGGATCCGCAATGGCGCGTGCTGGATACCTTCGACTGGTATTCACCGTGGTATCAATCGAAGCATACGTATGAGGAGGTCTTCCGCTGGTTTGAAGATTCCGGGATGGAGGACTTGCATGTGGGCGGCGTCCCGGTGTCAGTTCGGGGACGAAGATCGGCGAGCGCCGCTCGACCGGCGGCAACAGTTTCCATCGAGGTGCCCTCGTGTGCGGAATAGCAGGAATGCTTGCCCGGGAAGATGAACGTGTCGAGCCTTCCCTGATTCACACGATGTGCCAGACCATTGTGCATCGTGGTCCCGATGATGAGGGCATCTACTCCAATCGTCACGTTGGTCTGGGCATGCGACGGCTGAGCATCATCGACCTTTCTGGCGGAAAACAGCCGATTCATAACGAAGATAAGAGTGTTTGGGTCGTGTTCAACGGAGAGATCTACAACTTCCCTGAATTACGCCGCGAACTGGAAGCGCGGGGTCATCAGTTTTACACCCACAGCGATACGGAAGTGATTGTCCATCTCTATGAAGAGATGGGCGCCGATTGTGTGACCAGGTTGCGCGGCATGTTTGCCATCGCCCTTTATGACGAACGCCGGCAGTCGCTGTTGCTGGCTCGGGATCGCATCGGGAAGAAGCCTCTCTATTATGCGCTGCATGGGGGAAGACTCTACTTCGGATCTGAGATCAAGGCCATCCTGGCAGCTGCTCCGGAACTTGCCGACGTGAACCCGGAGGCGATATTGCAGTTCTTTTACTTTGGATATATTCCCGACCCCAATTCCGCCTTTCAGCGAATCGCGAAACTTCCTCCCGGACACCTTGCCGAATACAAGGACGGAGAGGTCAAGGTCCGGCAGTACTGGGACGTTCCAGCTTATGGTGCGTACGATCCTGGATCGGACGAAGCGTGTCTCGAGGAAATGGAGGCGCGACTCGCAGAGGCGGTTCGAATCCGGCTGATCTCCGATGTGTCTTTGGGAGCGTTACTTAGCGGCGGAGTCGACTCTTCCATCGTGGTGGCGCTGATGGCCCGCGCCAGTTCGGGGCCGGTGAAAACATTCTCTATCGGCTTTGGCAAGGAAGATTTTAACGAGGCGGAATGTGCGCGAGCGGTGGCGAAGCGTTTCGGCACGGACCATCAGGAATTTTTCGTAGGGCCGGATATCGGGGGAACTCTCGATTGGTTAACACGAATGCAGGAGGAGCCATTCGGAGATTCGTCGATGATTCCCACCTTTCACGTATCCCGACTGGCGCGACAACATGTGACCGTCGCCCTTTCCGGGGACGGGGGAGACGAGTTATTTGCCGGGTACGAACGTTATGCGGTCAGCGTGAAACGCCGCCAATTTGCCCAAATCCCAAGCTGGCTCGGTCACATCTATCGAACTCATGTCTATCCAAGGCTGCCTTCCGACGCAAGAGGGGCACAACTGGCATGGAACATGACCCTCTCCCCCCGCGACCAGTATCTCGACAGCATCTCATACCTTCCCATGTTGGGTCGTGCCCGAGGGCTGTTCAGCGACGACTTTCTGGAGCGAGTAAGCAAGGGTGACGATCCGCTTCTGCAGTATCAGAGATATTACGATGCTGCTCCAGCCGAGGATCACCTCAGCCGGCTGCTCTACCTCGACACCAAGACGTATCTACCGGCTGACATCATGACCAAAGTCGACCGGATGAGCATGGCGACATCTCTCGAAATGCGGGCTCCGCTTCTCGACCATGTTTTTGTAGAGTGGGTTACAAGCTTGCCCATGAAATACAAGCTCCGCGACGGCAATCGCAAGTTTATTCTCAAGAAATTGGCGGAGCGGCTGGGGATTCCACCGGCCCTGGTGAATCGACGCAAGCAAGGCTTCGCCCTTCCTCTGGTGCACTGGATCAAGGATGAATTCAAGAGTGGATTGCTGCAGATTTTGAACGAGCCCCGTACCTTGCAGAGGGGATACTTCCGTCCAGAGGCGATCCGATCGCTGATCGATGAACATCTGCGCGGAAGGCGCATCCATTCCGGACGGATATGGATGCTGCTCGTATTGGAATTGTGGCACCGGAATTTCCTGGAAATGCAATCCCAATCCGCGCGTCCGTCGCTCGTCGGTTTCAACAGCCCGAGCGACTGCTCGTTTACGCCTGCCGAGAGGACCACGTGAGCCTCGATTCCGCGGAGTTAGAACACAAAAAAGCAGGCAGGATTTCGCCGATCCCCGTTTTTCTCATGATCAATTCTCTGGAGACGGGCGGAACGGAGCGCCAGTTCCTCACCCTATCGCAAGCGCTTGATCGCCGCGAATTCTCCGTGCAACTGGGATGCCTGAAGCGCGGAGGGCCATTTCTCAGTCAAGTGGACGGTATCGCCGAATTTGCTCCGGGAGGCAGCTTGTTTGGATTGCGTTCGCAAGGTGCGCGAATTGCCTTAGGTCGGCATCTCCGACGGAACAGCATCGCAGTCGCCCATGCTTTCGACTTCTATGCGAATTTGATGATGATCCCCGCGGCCCGCCTCGCCGGTGTTCCCGTCGTGATTGGTAGTCAACGACAAATTGGTGACTTGCTGAGTTCAGCGAAAGCACAAGCGCAGATTGCGGCCTTCCGATTCTGCGATCGAGTGGTGTGCAACTCGCAAGCGGCCGCCGACCAACTGGTCGAAAAAGGGCTAGCAAGGCGACGAGTGGTTGTGATCCGGAACGGTCTTAGGCTGCAGGACTTTACGCAAGCGCGTCCAACTTTGCCGCGGGAAAGCGGCATCCTTCGTGTGGGTATGATCGCGCGAATGAACACCTGGTCGAAAAACCACAAGCTGTTCCTGCAAGCTGCGGCTCGGATCGCGGCGCGTCTCCCCAACGTGGAGTTCGTCCTTGTCGGCGACGGACCCGTGCGTCCGGACTTGGAGAAGGTAGCGCATAAGCTTGGCCTTGGGCAAAACGTTTTGTTCCTTGGAGACAGGCGGGACATCCCGGGAATCCTTGCCTCTTTGGATGTTTCGGTGCTGCCTTCGGAGTCCGAGAGCCTGTCAAACGTCATTATCGAATCCATGGCGAGCGGAGTTCCTGTGATTGCAAGCGACGTTGGAGGGAATCCCGAACTGATTGGTGAAGGAAGAGGGATCCTGGTGAGCGCGGGAAGCGAAACCGAGCTCGCGAAAGCTATGGGTGACCTCTTGCAAGATGATGCCTTGCGCTCACGGCTGGGGGAGAATTCAAAGACATTTGCCCAGAATAACTTCGCGATTGAGTCTCTCCGAGACCGACATTCGGAGCTGTATGCCGATCTGCTGCAGGAAAAGAGCTGGCGCCCTCATGCGAGATCTCAATCGATGCGCTCTGCTTCCCCTGGGAAGAAAAAGCGAGTGGCGATTGTTGCCCCTTCACTCCGCTACGTGGGCGGGCAGTCGGTGCAGGCGGATCTGCTGGTGAAGGGATGGCACGATGATCCCGCGGTCGAAGCCGGTTTGATTTCGATTGATCCTCCGATGCCAGCAGGTCTACGGTGGGTAGAACGGATGCCCGGTCTAAGGACGATCGTTCGCCAACCGTTCTACGTGCGTAACTTGTGGAAGGGGATGGAACACGCGGACATCGTACATATTTTTTCGGCCTCCTACTGGTCATTTCTAATAGCGCCGGTGCCGGCGTGGCTGCTGGCTCGTTTGCGAAGGAAGAAAACGCTGATGCACTATCACAGCGGAGAGGCAAGAGACCACTTGCAGCGCTTCCGCACTGCTCGACCGGTTCTGGCTCGCGTCGATAAGCTGGTCGTACCATCCGGCTATCTGGCGGAGGTGTTCCGTGAATTCAAGCTCGAAGCCGAGGTGGTACCAAACATCATCGACTTTTCGCAATTCCGTTTTCGGATGCGTGATCCTGTTCGGCCCCATGTGCTTTGCACGCGCGGGTTTCATCCTTATTATGCGGTAGACGTGGTGGTGCGTGCCTTCGCAGAGGTCCAACAGAGATATCCGGAAGCAAGACTTGATCTTGTAGGCAATGGTCCGTCAGAAGAGCAAATTCGTTCGTTGGTGTCTGACTTGAAGCTTAAGGGCGTCTATTTCACCGGAGTGGCTTCCCGCGAGGATATCGGCCGCTATTACGACCAGGCGGATATCTTCATCAATGCCTCAAGGCTCGATAATATGCCGGTGTCGATACTTGAGGCTTTCGCCGCCGGAACTCCGGTCGTGAGTACGGCGCCCGAAGGAATGAGCTATGTCGTCGAAGACGGGAGCACAGGACTCTTGTCGGAGGTGGGGGACGCGTACGCATTAGCACGGAATGTCATCCGGCTGTTGGAAGATCCGGCGCTTGCCTGCCGCCTTGCGTCGACAGCATACGAGCGGTCGAAAGCCTACAACTGGGATTTGGTGCGCGAACAATGGCTAGAGGTTTATGAGTCCTTGCATCAGCACAACGACCATCCGGTTCTCGAACCTGCTGCGTCTACTTGAAGCGAAAAACCTGCAGAGAGAGCGCCTGAAGGTCTTGTTGAAGAAGTCTGGGTAAGTACTGAAAATGGTATTCCCAAAATCTACGATAACCGAACCGGATATGACTGCAAACTCCTTCGCAGTGCCGGTCGTGCGTTCTGGCTCACGCAGTAAGGCCCCTGTTTTTACCCTGGGGAGCGCGCGCTCGGGCACGACGCTGCTCTATCACATGTTGCTATCGGCAGGTGGTTTTGCGGTTCTCCGCAGTGAGACGCATGCCTTCAATGTGTTAGAGCCGGCGTACGGTGACTTGACAGTTCCGCGCAACCGCAAGAAGTTGTTGGACGCTTGGTTGAAGACCCGGATGTTCAAGCTTTCCGGTTTGGAAGAGCGTGAAATCCGAGCCAAGATCATGGCCGAATGCAATAACGGCGGCGATTTTCTCCGGCTGTTCATGGGCGAGATCGCGCGGAAGCAAGGCACGGAACGCTGGGCGGAATGTACTCCAGACCACCTGCTCCTTATCGACCGCATCAAGCAGACGATACCGGACGCGTTGATTATTCACATTATCCGCGATGGTAGAGATGTCGCCTTATCGCTCGACAAACAGAAATGGATTCGTCCGTTCCCTTGGGATGCAGACAAACATCTGGATGTGGCTGCGTTGCACTGGGAATGGGTTGTCCAAAGAGGCCGGGAGGCGGGCCGCAAGCTGGGGGCGGATTACTGCGAAATCTCGTTCGAACAATTAGTGCTTGATCCCCGTCCAGTGCTGGCACGGCTGAGCGAGTTTATTCAACAAGATCTGAATTACGAGCGCATTCAGGAAGCTGCGATCGGTTCGGTCGCCCAGCCCAACTCTTCGTTTCAAAAAGGTTCATCCGCTGGTGAGTTCAACCCCATCGGGAGATGGAAGCAAGCGTTATCACCGGAACAGATCCGCACGCTGGAAGCGCTAGTTGGAAATACACTGCGCGAACTCGGCTACACGACCGGCGATTTAGAGTCCAAGACCACCGGCCAACGCCGAATTGCACGGCGGCGTGATCGATATCGTCACTACTTCGACCTGAAGCTTTGGCTCAAGAAGAAGCCTCGCGTGGGCAAGTTTCTCGTCAACAAAGAACTTGATTGGCTATGAGGTCTTTGCCTAACGCGCCCCGGCCGTAGCAGCAGCGATGGCGTCGATATCTGCGCCAACGGCCTTTCCATCCGTTCCCGCGTGCAAATATGGAGAGGGCTTCTTGCATCCTTTTGCGTCGTTTTTCTCCCGGCAAAGCCGGAAACTGTCTAAAGACGGCTGCCTTACGCTGCGCATTCCCGCATCAGCCGTATTCTTGGGAGTGAAGTTATCCTTCGGCCAGCTGCTGAGCGCGTTGGGGATTACGTTATGGGAGACTATCGGATTGCTAAAACAGCTTTGAAACAAACTCGCAGCACCCAGCCTCTGAGACAAATAGGCGCAGTTGGCCGCACCTCCGCCCGTGGAAGTCACTTCCCGCTCTCCCGCCGCGACCAGATTGTTGGTAAAGACAAAGTTTGGGATCTTGGGATTCGGAGACAGTACGCCTACGTTGAATAAGACTTTGGGGGAGAATCCGGTTACGTGATCAATTTTGACGTCCTTTAATTGCGGCTGGAAAGAACTTAGCTGAAACAGGACGCCGTACCCCTTGTAGCGTACCGGATCAACGTCATCGATGATGACATCGTGAATGCTGTAGCGCTCGCCCGCAGTGGAAATCCCGTTCATCGAAGTGGGGACGTTCGCAATTTGGAACCCGCTGGCGCAATGACTAATGCTGATGTTGCGGATCGTAATATCGGTAACTCGGCAGAGCGGGCACAGGTTGGCGCCTTGACTCTTCGGCGTCAGAAGAATCGCGAATCCGCTTTGCGAGAAACCACCCCAGCTATTTTCCAGAATATTGCCTTCAAACAATACCCTCTGTGCATTCTTGAGTTCAAAAATGTTCTTAACGATGAAAGGTTTTCCGCTGTTGGCCGCCATAAAACCGGGTTCGTCGGATTTCCATTGGATCGGCCGAAACAAATGGTTGTGACGGATCTCAATGTCGGCAGGGGTAATGGTTGCGGCGCCGCCTCCGAACAGAATGCATTCTCCAGAAGCTTCCAGGAAATTATTTTCGATTTTGTAGGGGCCCATCGGATTGTCGAGGTTTCCGCCCGCGATCGCCTGCGCATCGGTGCAAGCGCCGGTCAAGGCAATGCATTTCAGATCACTGAAATAGGAATCGACAACGGCTACGTAGGTGCTGCCGCCCAGTTGCACGCCGCGCGTGGTTTCGTCCTTTTCGTCGCCGTGGATCCAAACGCGGTCGAAGACGACATGGTCCCCCTTGCTATTCCAGTCAATGCTACCGTCGACCTTTTTGCCAGCAATTCGGAAGGACACGAGGTTGGTGATGTTTGCTCCCGGCGAGTCTCGCGTGATCTCTAAGCCAAGAAACCGATAGTGATTTGCTCCCCATTCCAGAAAGATCGGTCCACTGCCCGCCTTGCTGTTGAACACAATCTTCGCCAGAACGTTTTTCGGAGAGTTGCAGGGATACTCCGGGCGGCCGAGAAGAGAGGACACTCCGCCATAACAAGGCGTGAGGCGTGTGCCTTCGGGTGGTAGAGACGAGTCGGGAGCATCGCTGCGGATAATGATCCAGTGCTGATCATCGCAAGGCTTGGCCGGAAGCGAGAAACTCCCAGTGAAGCTCGCACCCGCCTCAAGGCGAATGGTGTCACCGCATGAGGCTGCATTAAAGGCTTGCTGCAGATTTTCGCCCTCTTTGACCAGGCGTGAGGCGCCCGGAGTCGGAGTGTCCACGAGCGCACTCTTCACCGTGACTCGCGGCAGTTCAGCAGGACCATCAAATCGCCCTGAATCGGCGTTGGCCACGCCGGAAGCTAAGACCAGAAAAAAAAATGAGAACGGAATAAGCGGGCAAAACTTAAGATTTTCCATAAGGGAATAAGGTAGCACGAGAAGGTCGCGATGATGTTGTTGAGACCATCCAGGAACACCTGCAAAAACAAAGCGCCGACGGGTTGCCGTCGGCGCTTTGTCGCTTCGATTGTGCAATACAGAATGGGTGTCAGTAGACTCCGGCGATCGCGTTCTCAAGACCGGGGATGTCTGCACCCGGGTCTAGGCCGAGTGCGGTCCTCCCCTTGAAGGTGCTTGTGGGGGACAGTTCGTAATTTCCGCCAATGCCTCCATTGAAATTCACAAAGCCGACACCCGCGGGCGTGGACGCGAACGAATTCTCGGAAGGCCACATGGCGGATGTGTAGCTCGTGGGCTGCGCGACGATAACATTTCCAGTGAAGTTAGGCGACGAGAAGCATGAGTCCAACACCGTCAAAGGAACATCCGTGTGGGCGCAGTTGCCGGATCCGCCTCCGGTGGACCAGACTGGATACGCTCCAGCACTTACGATGCTGTTCGTGAAGCTGAAGTTTGGCATTTTCGGACTGAACGTGCCTCCGGCATTGACCAGCATGGAATCCGGAAAGGCGGTGACATGATCGATCGCGAGATTTTGCAGCAGAGGAACAAAGCTGGTGTTGAACTGAGTTTCAACCTGAGCGAAGACGCCATGACCGGAGTATTTGTCAGCGCTGATGTCATCGACGATCACATCATGAATGCTGTAGCGCTGGCCCTCCTTGGCGTAGAAGCCGGTTGCCGAGACAACGTTTGCCAACTGGAAGCCGCCACCCACGTGACTGATGGTGTTATAGCGGAATGTGATGTCGGTTACCAAGCAAACGCTGCAGTGACCATCGTTCTTAGGGGTCGCGAGAACCGAGAAGCCGGTCTGAGAGAATCCTCCCCAACTGTTTTCCATGATGTTGCCTTCGACCAGAACCCGCTGCGCGTTCTTGAATTCCAGATGATTCTTGACCACAAACTTGACTCCGATGAAACCGGGCTGGCCGGCCATCCAGATCATGGGCTTAAAGAAGTGGTTGCGTCGAATCTCGATGTCGGTTGGAGTCTGGGTCGCTCCTGCACCGCCGAAGATGATGTTCTCTCCGGACGCTTCCAGGAAATTGTCTACGATCTTGTAGGTTCCATTGGGAATCGAGCCATTTCCTCCTGCCACCGCCTGCGCATCCGTGCACTTCCCCATGCTGTGGCAGTGGAAGTCGGTGAAATAGGAATCGATGACCGCGACAGACGTACCGCCGTCCAATAGAACTCCACGCGTCGTTTCGTCGTTAGGGTCTCCATGAAACCATACCCGGTCGAAGATGATGTGGTCGAAAGCGGCTCCCGTGGTGGGAGAAGCCAACGCTACAACAAATTTGCCTGCAGTATGTTTCGTGATTTCTAGCCCGATGAAGCGGTAATGAGTGGCTCCATTCTCAAACACGAGAGGTCCGGAGAGGTTTCCGCTGTCGTACTCGATTTTCGCTACGACGTTTTCCGTGGAGGTGCAGTTGAGAGCCGGACGCCCGGGGAGAGAGCTGACACCAGCATAACAAGGGGTCAACCGCGTTCCTTCCGGGGGAAGTGCGGAGTCCGCCGCACTCGTGCGAATCGTAATCCAGTTGTCATCGCCGCAGTTCTTGGCGGGAAAAGTGATCTGTTTGGTCGTCCAGACGGCGCCGGATTCGAGCATCAACGTATCGCCGCACTTGGCATTGTCAACTGCCTGTTGCAGATCGGAACCGGCGGATACCGCCGTGACTGCTCCCGGGGAAGGAGTGGCGGACAAAGCTGTGTAGAAGCAACTGGTCGGCAGCGTGGCTGGCCCATCTGTGGTCGCGCCGAAGGCGGGCTGGTCACCCGGACCGCAATAACGATTGTCAGGCCCAGAGGCTTGGATGGAGGCCGTTTGTAACTGGACGGAACCTTCTGCCGTTTGGCGGGGGTCAGCGACGCTGGTGGCAGTTATTATCGTGACACTGTCTTTGTTGCTCGACACCGGAGCAGTGAAGAGACCAGTTGTCGAAACTTTCCCAGTGGACGCAGACCAGTTCACCGACGTATTGGCGGAACCGGTCACTGTCGCCGAGAACTGCTGCTTCGCACCTGGAACCAGCGAGACGCGGGACGCGGGTGTGATCGTGATCTTCACCGGGGACGCCGACAAGGCCGCGCTCACGGCAAATTCTTGATTGCCTCTGTCGTTGTGCGGTAGGTCGGTTACGGCGACCGTAAAATTATAGGCGCCGGCTTTCGCGATCTCCCCGGAAATGGTCCCGGCGGAAGAAGAGAGTGTCGTCCCTTCGGGCAGAGAGCCGGAAGCTAAGACAAATTGATAAGGGGCGCTCCCGCCACTTACGTTCAGAACTGCGTTGTAGGCTTGACCAACGGTTGCCTTTGGCAACGTGCTCGTCAGACTGAGAGGTTGGGAAGCTGTGGGTTGAGAAGGCACCGCCGAAGGACTGCGGGAGCCTTGGGCCATCACGTTGTTGCAGCCGGCTGCTGTAAACCCTGCGGCGGCAATTGCCAAAACTAGAAGCCATTGATTGGCAAAAAGGGGAAAGCGAAAAGTTTTTGGGAAGAAACTCTTCCACGTCGCGTGGACCCGGCTTGCTGGTGACATGCAATCTAACCTCATGACGAAAGTTGGGGGGACCGATCGTTCGAGGTCCTGCACGAAATTTAAACGGGCGGCGCGGGTTACCCTAGATGACGACAGGACATCGCCCCTATCGCAAGTACATTGCACTTCGGGGATGCCGGCCCTGACGGATCGAAGCGAGAGGCTGGGAGATCATTCACACGCGCTGAGTTTCAGACTAGCGCACAATGCCGTCCGTCACATTGTTATCACGCAGTATGAGCGCTCGAATCCGATCGTAGAGGAAGTTTCCCATTAAGCTCCGGGCGGAATACTTCACGGAATCACGAAGGCGCCTTTTCCACAGCCCTTTTCCTTGGCAACTGGAGCGAAATGAAGGTTCGCTGGTTTCTCGCAGAACCGCAATTCTCCCAAGAAAAAACGGATCAGTCGAAGAAGAATTCAGTGACCCTTGACTGTTGGCCATCGATCGATAGCCAGCCGCACGCGCAAATGCGACCGCCCTGTGATCGTAGCGGCCTCCGGGACAAGAGAAATGCTCGACGGGTTTGCCAATGAGTTGCTCAATCCGCTCCTTGGCTTCAACGATCTCTCGGCGCAGAGCCGAATCGTCAAGATCGTTCAAATAGGGATGAGTCATCGAGTGGCAGCCAATCTCAAAACCGAGCGCCTGCAATTCGCGCAGTTGCGAAGCCGACAAATATCCGGGTTCGCCGAGAAAGCCAGCCGTAACATAGAAAGTCGCACCATTTCCTGTTTGCTTCAGGATGGGCGCGGCAATCAAGAGGTCAGTTTCACAGCCGTCGTCAAAAGTGATCGCGACGCGCCGCATTTCGGAAGAACCGAGAGCTTCCCCGACGCTCATTCCGCGCCATCCACTGGCCTGCAGCCAGCGCATATGGTCGCGAAACTTGGTTTCCCGCAGAATGTAGCGTACGTACCCGGGCCCTGATTGGCACAGCGGCCGCCCAGGGCGTTCCAATTCGTGATACATCAGGCACGCAAAGCCGCGCGGGTTCATTCAGAAGATCCTTCTGAGCTGGGCCTTGATAGAATCGGGCACTTTTATTCCGAACCGGTCCAGTGTGTGCTTGCCATTCTTCAGGAAGCGCCACATGCGGTAGGAACGGTCGTGACCTCGTCCGAATTCCACTAAAAGTTTGTCGTCGATAACGCCGGAAGAGGGTAGTCGATACTCGTCCTTTTGAGCGCGATAATCGCCACGCGCCAGAGCCTGCAGGATGGCCTCAGCTGTGTTCGGAACACAGTCCACCTCCACAAACATACCGCGAAATTGCTTTTTCCAGTGCAGGTCCTGGCCGAAGAAAGCGAGCGTCATGGGATGGCGCTGCCGCAGACGTTGCAGCAAAGCGAACGTGCCCGGCCGCGGAGCGTAACGGCCATCGTATTTCGTATTCCAGACCTCAATCCCCAGCGGCAGCGTTTCGAAGGTCTCAATCCAGGCGAAGGAATCGTCCTTGGGATGAGCGATGACCGGCAGGGCGCTCTGTGATATGACGGATCACCGCCTGAGGATCCCTTGTCGGAGTAAGCTGCGTCGCGCCGTACCCGAGAATGTGCATGTTGAACTCGCAGCTGTATTCGAGGCCGGCGAGGAAAACGAACTTGTCATCGGAAAGCGACTTGCACTCTTCCACGTAGCGTCGGATCGAAACCTCCTCAAAACATTCGGCATGGTCGGTCACACAAGCGAAGGAACAACTCTCAGCCAGGAATATCTCGCGCAATTCCCGCAGCGTGAACTCACCGTCCGAGTAGGTGCTATGCAGGTGCATTGCGCCCTTAAGCATGGGTCCTTCCTCTTACAGGCTGCTGCTCAGTCTGTCGCGAGAAGATGCGCTGCGCAAAGTGTATCCAATCTCCGGCTTCAGGTAAGGGATCGCTCCACTGGAATAGGTCGTGATACGTGCCGGGGACGGGTGAAAGAAGTTTGAACAGTGTCCTCATGCGGCCCGGATAGGGCTCGGGATAGCCGTCTGGAGGTCCCTTACAGACTTCCACAAGATGACGAAGATCGCCGAGAAGCCAGCGACAGCGGACTCCGACCCGGTAACCGGTCGAGAGCGGGACATCGCCGGTTTCTGCCATGCGAGCCAGCAGAGCAGGGAAATCAGCGCCCGCATAGCACGCCAACGGCAACGAATTCCAGAAGCGCCCGTTGACCTCCATGAAAACTGGTGCTTTCCCCCCTTTTTGTCGAAACTCGACCATCGCGACTCCGTGCCAGCGCAGCGCACGTAGCATAGCCAGGGACGCACTCCGGATCGCAGCATCGGGGGCGACGCTGGTTCGCAGCGTGCTGCCCGAGCCGGTAGGATACACATCCCGGATGCGCTGGTGCGCGAACTCGGCCCTCAGCTCTCCGTGATGCATCAAGGCAAAGTAGCCCGTTCCTTGGCCAACAACGAACTCCTGGACCAAAATAGTAGAGCAGCGGCTGCGCAAGTCCTGGAAGGCGGCGTTGAATTGATGCGGATTGCTGGCGTACCGGGGCCGGCCTCCCGTACGAACCGTGCCGCCTGGCCGCAGCTCTTCGGATGCACGCGGTTTCAGCACCACAGGAAAAGACACGGACCGAACTACCTCCTGCGGATCTTCCGTATTTGCCACTGCGATTGTTTTTGGAATGGTTATGCCCAAGGATGCCGCCAGTTGTGTGCTCTTCTGCTTGTCGAAAGCCCTTAGTAAATCGGCGTGATCTGGCAACACCAAACGAGCCCCAGCCTCCCAAAATTTTTCCCGATCGACCGAAATCGGTAATGTCGTAGCCTCGGTCATGGGTAGAATCAAAGTTCCGTCCTTCCGGCCGGCGAGGTCAACCAGCTTCTCTACGAATTCATCGCCGTGGAGCTGGGGAGCGGGATATTCGAAACTGTGCGCGCAGGAACGCGACCAGCCGGCTTTCGACCAGGAGCTCGATTCGCCTACCCATACTTCGTGACCTGCGCGGCACAGCGAGCGGACGCTGGCTACTGCCTGGTTCTGATTGCCATCGAGCACAAGAACTCTCATTGGCTTATGGTAACGTCTCTTCCGAGTCCGGACTCTACATGAAAGTTTCGCACCGCATCCTGCAGTACGTCGGCGAACTTTAGTGCGATGCGTGACCAGTCAAACTGAGTCGCGAGTTCGGCGCCGGCCTGTTCGTACCTGCGCCGAACGGCGTCGTCTCGCACCAGTAGCAGGATAGCCTCGGAAAATTCGGAGGGGGAATCGGCGAGGATCAGGTCACGTCCGCTCTGAACGCGCAATCCTTCTGCTCCGACGGAGGTAGACACCATCGCTTTGCCCATGGCCATGGCTTCGAAGATCTTGAGTCGTGTACCTCCGCCCATGCGTAGCGGCACAATCACGACCGTCGCATCGCGCAAGTAATCAGCGACGGACGGCACAGTCCCGGTCACCTGGACCGATTCAGAAGCCAGTCGCTTAACCTTCGGGTGCGGATTCCGGCCTACGATCTGGAAAACCGTCTCGGGAAACTCGGAGAGCACGGGCGGAAGGATTTGCTCGCAAAAATAGCCGACCGCGTCAATGTTGGGCTCCCAATCCATCGACCCGGTAAAGACAATTCTGGGTGGCTTCGCTTGCGCAGGTGGGGCGACAGCATACTTCTGCGTGTCAACTCCGGTAGGCACCACGCTGATCGTGCAGTTCCGATTCATCTCCAGCATCAGTTCGCGGTCGTGTTCGGAAACGGCAACAATATAGCGAAAGCGGTGCAGTGCGGAGCGTTCCTGCCGCTCCATTTTGGCAGCTTCAATCTTGTAGGCAATTCGCTTGATGGGATTCGACTCCGTGGATGCCATGCGTCGCCACAGTGCCGTTTCTACATTGTGCTGAAAAAGCACCGTGGGCGTTGGCACAACCTCCGGGAAGTTCTGGGATGCAGACAGGAAGTCACACACTGCCACGTCGACCGCCCCACTCTCCAGCAACTCCGACAGCGAGCGCTGTACTCTCCGATGAGTGAACTTACTCACCGCGAAAGGAGCCGATTGGAACAGACGCCGGAGATAGTCCACGGATTGTGCGAGCGTGGATTCAGGCGCTGCCGTGAAGATAGTCTTCGCAGCCGGAAATTCTTGCACAATCGCTTCTTCGTATTCAGAATCGCGATCTCCGCCGTAGTAAGACAGCAGTGTCACGTCGTGAGAGTGAGCGAGTTTCTTCAGAATGTTGTAGGAACGGATTTTGCCGCCGGTATCCACCGGCAGCAGTTTGCCCGCCTTGACCCAGAGGATTCTCACGATGCACTTACCAGCAGATGCCCTCGTATTTCCCATCCGCGACGGGTCGGCGCGACTTTTCCAGATTCACCAGATCGACCACGAAGTGGTCTGGTCGAAGATGCTTGCGCAATTCCTCCCGCTGGATGCCGCGCGTGCCGATGACGACCACTTCTGCCTTTTCCAGAGTTTCTCCCAAGTCATTGCAGAGCAGGGAACCAACGTGCGGAATGGTGTGCTCTATGTATTCCCGATTGGAGCCGATCAAACGGCCCAGAGACACGTTATCGTCCCATATCGTGACTTCGCGTCCTTCTCCCAACAGCTGCTTCACCAGTTGCACCTGAGGACTCTCCCGAAGATCATCCGTGGCCGCCTTGAAACTGAGTCCCAGCAAGGCCACCTTTTTCTTTCCAGTCTGGAGCACGATCTCCAAGCCCCGCCGAAAGTGTTCCTCATTGCTCGGCATAATAGATTCAAACAGTGGTAGCCGCAGATCCAGCTCTTTGGCGCGATAGTTGAAAGCACGGACGTCCTTGGGCAAACAGGATCCGCCGAACGCAAACCCAGGCTTCAGGTAATTGGCGGATATGTTCAGTTTCGTATCGGCGCGGAAGATCTCCATCACGGCCTCCGCGTCTACACCCAACTCCTTTGCCATGGTTCCCACTTCGTTGGCGAAAACTACCTTGAGCGCATGCCATGCGTTACAGACATATTTCACCATTTCTGCGGAGCGAAATGAAGTTTGAAAGATCCGTCCCGGAACCCAGGCGTAGAGCTCGCGTAGCACCCCGGCGTGTCTGTCGTCGGCCGCCCCGATGATGGTCATGGAAGGTTCCACGAAATCCGATATAGCCGTGCCCTCGCGCATGAATTCCGGATTGACGCAAACGCCGAAGTCTGCGCCGAGCCGCTTTCCGCTGACGCTCTCGAGCATAGGAATGACAATGGATTCGGCAGTTCCAGGCAGCACTGTACTGCGCAGGACAACCAGGTGAAAAGACTTCTTATTTCTTAAGGCCTCGGCGATGCTGCGGCAAACCGGCTCGATGTGTCCCAAGTCGAGCTTGCCACTGCGCAGGCTCGGCGTGCCGACGCAGGGAAAGGAAATGTCGGTTTCAAGCACCGCTGTGGCGGAATCCATTGTGGCGCGAAGCCGGGATGCTTTGTGGCATTGCTCCACAAGTTGGGCCATGCCCGGCTCGACAATCGGACTGCGACCGCTGTGCAGTTGGTCAACCTTGGTCTTGCTGAGGTCGACGCCGATGACAGAGTGCCCTTGCGACGCCAAACAGGCTGCGGTGACAGATCCAACATAGCCGAGTCCAAATATGCTTACCTTGCTTTTCATAGGCCATCGCCTAGTCTAACAGTCATCGGGTGACCGCTTACCGGCAGACGTTCCTTCCTGGTTCCTTTAGTTTGGATTGGATAACTCCTGATATACCCTGTACATAGCTCCCCTCTGCGTGCAGATAACACGCTGATCCTGGAACCGAGCATGCGGTTCCACGGCGATACAGAATATTATCTATCGAGGGGTGCCCAAACGGGGTGAGAGGTCCTGCCGGAACCGACACGAACTGGCGAAGAACCTCAAAACCGACCAATCTGCCATGTGTGGAATCTGCGGAATCTTTCTCTCTGATCGAGGCGGGCACGTCAGCGCAAACACGCTGTCGACAATGAACCGCCAAATTGCGCATCGTGGGCCCGATGACGAGGGTTTTTTTGTCGAAGGAAACATCGGTCTTGCCATGCGGCGGCTGAGCATCATTGATGTGAAGACCGGACACCAGCCGCTGGCAAATGAAAATGACGATGTCTGGATTGTTTATAACGGTGAAATCTACAATCACACCGAACTGAAGGCCGACCTGGAGGCCAAGGGCCATCGCTACAGGACGCGGAGTGACACTGAAACCATCGTTCATTTGTACGAGCAATACGGCCGCGACTGCGTGAGGCATCTGCGCGGAATGTTCGCCTTCGTCATCTGGGATCGGCGCAAGCGCCTACTCTTTGCCGCCCGGGATCGCCTGGGAATCAAGCCCTTCTACTATCGCTGGGACGGTAAGTCGTTCCTCTTCGGGTCGGAGATTAAGGCGATTCTTGCCTATCCCGGTGTGGCGGCAGAATTCAACCGCAGCAAGCTTGCCGAGTACCTGGCGTTTGGCTACCTTACTGGCCAGGAAACAATGTTCGAGGGTATCCGAAAACTGATGCCGGCGCATACCCTGGAACTGTCTGAGCAGGGAGAACTCAGCATCGAGCGCTACTGGGATCTCACTGTGGAAGTAGATCGCGAACCACGCCCGCGTAAGTACTACGTCGATACTTACCGGGAATTGCTGGAAGGTAGTGTCCGGTCGCACTTGATGAGCGATGTACCTCTGGGCGTGTTCTTGAGCGGTGGGCTCGATTCGAGCGCAGTCGCCGCGCTCACGAAAAAGATCCGAGGCGACCGCATTCAGACCTTTGCCGTCGGATACGGAGAGAGTTCCTTCAGCGAGCTCGGCTACGCGCGGCAGGTAGCGGAACACATTCAGTCGGACCATCATGAAGTTCAACTGAGCCGCGAAGAGTTTTTCAAGAGCCTCCCCCGTCTGATCTGGCACGAAGACGAACCAATCGTGTGGCCTTCGAGCGTGTCGCTCTACATTGTGGCCAAGCTCGCCCGCGAGCATGTGACCGTCGTGTTGACGGGGGAGGGAAGCGATGAAACTCTGGCGGGTTACACGCGCTACCCGTGGACGCTACTGAACTCTCGTCTGGACAATGCCTATCGCGCAGTTACGACCACGGGATTGCGACGAACCGTACAACGCGCAATCGAAGCGAGCCCACTGACAGCCTCCCTTCGCCGCAAGCTGGAACACACGTTCCTATTGCGCGATGGGAATTCCTGGGCCTCGTTCTATTACGACAACTTTTTTTCCGCCTTTGCCGCGGACGAGCAGGCGGGCTTGCTTACGCCCGCGGCAGCAGCCGATGCTGGAGATGCCTACGCTGGTTCGATGGAGACGTGGAAGCGATCACACGGAGATCTGTTGCACCGTCTGCTCTACGCCGACCTTAACAGCTATTTGATCGAGTTACTCATGAAGCAAGATCAAATGAGCATGGCAGCATCCGTTGAAAGCCGCGTGCCTTTCCTCGACCACGAACTCGTGGAATTCACCGCAAGAATCCCCGCGCAGTACTCGATTGAGGGTATGGCAGGCAAGTTCATCCTGAAACAAGCGGTCGAGGACTTGCTGCCACAATCAATCGTATATCGCAAGAAGATGGGGTTCCCAACCCCCTGGGAGTACTGGCTGGCGGGGCCACAGTTGGGTGATCTGGAACGGATGCTGCTGGAACCGCGAAGTCTGGAACGAGGACTTTTCCAGGCTGAGACGGTGAAGCGAATCTTCTCCGAGCACCGCAACCAGGTGCGCGACCATGGAAACCGGATCTGGCGGCTGCTGAATCTGGAAATCTGGCAGCGCGTCTGCGTGGATGGAGAAACACCCGAACTGACTACGATCGATTGCATGGCAACCCACTAGTCATGGCACCATGGAGTACTCCCTAGGTGCCTCGCGGTCCACATCCGCTAGAAGCAGTCCTGCACCCCATCTATACTGGCGGTTGTACTTGACATCCATTCCCATACGAGACATGGCCGAGCTGGATTTCATTGCGATCGCTGGGGAAGTTCTCGAGCGGGAATTCATTCCTGACAGGACGATGCTTTGAAAACACCGCGCGTCAGTGTGATCATCCCCTGCTACAACACGGCCCAGTTCGTTGCCGAGACCTTGGATTCGGTTTTTTCCCAAACGTACTCGGATTATGAAGTAGTAGTCGTAAATGACGGCTCTCCCGACACGCCCGACCTGGAGCGCGTCTTGGGCCCCTATCTGTCGCGGATTGTGTACGTGAAGAGCGACAACTGCGGTTTGGCGGGAGCGCGCAACAACGGTATCCGAGCATCCAAGGGGGAATTGATCGCCCTACTCGACTCTGACGACGCCTGGGAACCTAGGTATCTGGAGGTACAGGTTGGCAAGCTCGACAGCGATCCTAGCGCCGACATCGTGTACCCCAACGCATTGATATTCGGAGACAGCCCCCGGGCCGGAAGCCTATTTGCAGATTCCGCCGGCAGCGTGACTTTCACATCATTGATTGAGCAAACTTGTGTGGTCATGGTCTCGATATTAGCCCGGCGTTCGGCTCTCGAGCGGGCTGGGCTGTTCGATGCGAAGCTTCGGAGCTGCGAAGATTTTGATCTGTGGCTTCGTTGTGTCAAAGCTGGAAGCCGCATTATTTATCACGACGAAGTTCTCGTCCGCTATCGGAGGCGTAAGGGAAGCCTCTCGTCTGACCCGGTGTGGATGCTGGGCAGTGCTCTGAAAGTATTGGTTAAGATGCGGAGTGCGGTCTCGTTGAACGAGGAAGAGAGGACAGCTTTGGAGTCGGCCATTCGTCGATTTGAAGGCAACAAGCTGCTTCACGAAGGAAAGCGTGCGCTTGCCCAAGGAGACGTTCCGGCCGCGATCCAGTTTCTATTGCAAGCCAATCTCCGGTTGAAAAAAATCCGGCTTCGGATGATTCTCCTCCTCCTGCGCCTATTCCCCTCCGCCACAAGAACTGTTTATCGCTGGAGATCCTCATAGGAGCTGACATCCGGAGAAGTCTTTGACCGACCGACCCATGAGTGATATCGAGGATCACAAACGCTGCCGACTTTGCGGACGCAACCAGTGGCGCACCTGCGAGATCTGAAATCAGAGTTTGAAAAGGATTGTTGAACGTCCGCGCGACAACCGTTGCCAACAAATATGTCTGAACCGGAAAGCACGCTCACTCAGAAAACAGCCACCGGAGTGGCGTGGATCTCTGCTTTTCAGGTGACCAGGCAGATACTGCAGGTAGTATCGGTTTCCGTGCTAGCGCGTTATGTCCCACCAGCGGCGTATGGCCTGGTGGCAATGTCGGCACTCCTGACGAACCTGTTGGAAACGGTTCGTGACCTCGGTACCCGATACGCCCTGGTGCGAGAGCGGGAGATGCCAGACGAACTGGCGTCGACGGTTTTTTGGCTGAACTGCATCCTGGGCGGAGCGACCAGTTTGTTACTGTTAGGGCTCTCTTGGCCGGCCGCACGGTTTTTTCACACGCCTCAAGTGGCTCCGGTAATCCAGTTTGTTTCTCTCTCGTTTTTCCTGGGCGCGCTGGGTGTCGTGCCAACCGCCATGCTGAATCGAGCCATGGCGTTCCGGAAGATCGCCTATGGCCAGACTGCGGGAGCGATTTGCGGCACCGTGGTTGCGATTGCCATAGCCGTCGCCGGTGGAGGAGTGTGGAGTCTCGTCGTGGGAACTCTGGCCAACACCTTGGTCACTACGGTGGCGATGTGGATTTACGCACCGGTCAGAATCATGGCGGTTTTCCGGCCGTCTGGGGCCCGCCACATTCTGCGCTTCGGTATCCACCTCACGGGCGCCATCCTCATGAATTATTTTTCCCGGAACATGGACAACCTGCTGGTAGGACGTTATTTGGGGAGCGCGCCGTTGGGTTTTTACCAGATGGGCTACATGTTAATGACCTATCCCTTGCAGAACTTCACTACCTTGGTTGGCCAAGTCGTCTACCCGGCGTTAGCGAAGTTTCCGGATGACTTCGATCGCTTGCGGGCAGCATATCTCCGCACCTGCAGACTGATCGCGCTGCCTATTTTCCCAGTCATGTTGGGTCTGGCAGTGACGGCGCCATCATTCGTCCGGGTTTTCCTGGGTGCACGCTGGATGGCGGTGGCTCCACTGTTGATCATTTTTGCGCCCCTGGGCGCTGCGCAAGCACTCTACGGCACCGTTGGGTTGATCTATAACACCCAGGGCAGACCTGACATCCAGTTGCGCTGGACGGCCCTTGCCAGCGTGATGTATGTGCTCTCCTTTGTGGTCGGTCTACGGTGGGGAATCGTGGGGGTCGCGTCCGCATACGCAGTGATGTGGACAGCGCTCATGATTCCGTCTTTCATGATTCCATTTCGATTGATCAAGCTTTCCGGAAAGAAGTTTGTGCAGACTCTCTGGCCGACCATCTGGTCGAGTCTGGCGATGGCGGGGGTGAGTTGGACCTGGTTGCGGGCGCTGCATCTGGTGGGGATTCACAACGCGCTGGCGGAACTTCTTAGTACAACCATCCTGGGGGCATCGGTCTACGTGGGATTGACATTGTGGCGGAAGCCGCAGGTCCTGATCGACCTGGCAAACACTTTGCTCGGTTTGCCGAATCCATTGGTTGTGCGCTTCGGAAGCTATGTTTCGAGATTGGCCGGCATATCCGCTCCCACGACAGCGCCGGACTGAGAGTTGTCCGTCCTGCGACAGAAAGACCGCGCCTCGAAACTCCGATTCTCAACCGGGTGGCGACCAGACCAAGAATCCGAGATTGCACACTTCTTTGGAAACGAACTCGATTCCCGCACGGATTTGTGATACAGTGAATCTATAGTACGTAGATAGAGTTATATGGGTATTGCGGAACGCTTGGTCGATGGGCTGTAACCTGCGAAAAATCTTCATTCTGCATCAGCTGATGCGTCACGCTGCCGGGCTCATCTGAATCCCGCAGTTTAGCGTGACTGGAAGACTGAGGTGCTGCGCTCTAGCGGGCAGGGTATTCGATAGCTACCGTCTTTTGAAGGCCGACGATGAATTTGAAATCTCTTGCCGGTTTCCTGTCCGAGGGTGCAAGCCTGAATTCTTGTATCTACCGAGTGCCCAGTGGCGACGGAGAGCATTTCGTCGTCGCGAAGGCTGCGCGGACGCCTGGTACCGCCATGCTAAAGGCGCTGCGCAAGGAATATTCAGCGCTGGAAGAACTCAACCTCAGGGTGGGGAATGCTCTGGGAGTCTCGGTTCCCCGTCCTCTTGGGTTTGTTGAAGAACAAGGAATTTTACTACTGAGCGGAGTAGCTGGGTTCTCGCTGGGATCCACTTTGCGCCGCCAGGCAAATTTCCTGAATGGCAGGTTGCACCATCAATCGCTGCAACAGATCGGATTGCTAGTGGGCGATTGGTTGCACCACTTTCACGACGCAACCCTTGCGGAGGACCAACCACACCATCACAACGACTACTTGCGGGAGCTTGACTCCAACCTCTACCGGTCACGTCAATCGGGACTGAGTGCTTCCGCCTTGCAGAAGATTCGCGACGGAGTGGAAGCAACCAGCGCAACTCTGCGTGGAACGAATGTGCCGATGGCGGCGGCGCACGGTGATTTTCTTCCCCAAAATATCCTGATCGGCGAGACCGGCGCGGGGGTCGTAGATTTTGGAAGCTACTGGCAACAAGCTCCCATCTATCGAGATCTTTCTCACCTGAGCGCGTACCTGACTCTTCTTGCGAACCGGCCGGCGTATGATCGCGGGGCGCTCGAGGCTCTGAAGCGCGGGTTTCTGACGGGCTATTGCAGGACACTCAAGGGTGATCTCTTGAGAATTTGGGAAGTGAATGCAACTCTGCGGATTATCAACGATCGTTCTTCCGTTCTAACGGCCCGCAGGTCCAGGAAGATCGAGCGCGCGCTTTTGGCTCTTTCCGAAGTCGCTACTGCGACTTCCCGTGATCTATGAATACCGATCTTGAAGTTGTCCGATACGACGATACGAAGACCGACTACCGCAACGTCGCTAAGTATGACGAGGTCCGATACACCAAACCGGCGGATCTCTACAAGAAGCAAGTTACCGAAAACGCGTACCGGAAACTCGTCGGACCCTTGGACGGAAAGCGAATTCTCGACGTGGGTTGCGGCACCGGCCGGGGCCTGGCAGATTTTGCCGGACGAGCGAATCTGGCAATCGGCGCCGATGCGTCTCACGAAATGCTGCTTCAAGCTACAAAAAAAGTGTCACCGCAAGCTGCCTCTGGCGTGGTTTGCTCCTACGCCCAACAACTCCCCTTTCCCAACGGATATTTCGATGTCGTGACCGCGCTCAATTTCCTTCACTTGTTTAGCCTTAGCACTCAGCGCGACATGATTACGGAGATGAAGCGAGTAGTGAAACCTCAGGGAGTTCTTGTCTTGGAATTCGACAACGCCCTGCACGGGATTGTGGTGGGGCCCTACAAACGATGGTCACGAAAGGAAATAGGCTCGATGCCGGGAGAAATTCAGCATGTCATCGGCGACGACTGCCGCGTAACCGACGTCTATGGAGCTGTTTTTCCCGTTCTCTGGCGCTTCTTCCATCGCTTCCCGCAGATATTTGTTCCGTTCGAGAAGATTGCTTATTACGCACCCATCAATCGGATTTCACACAGAGTGTTTTATCGATTGGTAAACCTGCCGATGCATTAGGTTCGGGTAATGGCATTGCCAAGACACGCCTTGGCTTCCGCAAAATCTGCCAAACGTCTGGTTAGACCCTAAATGACCTGAGCGCCGGCAAGAGCCGCTTTCGTAGAAAGCTCACCCGCTGCGATTTTCCGGCGCATTCGTTCGTAGGCGCTGTTGCTCGCAGCGATCTGCCTGCTGGCGGCTTCCAGCAGGGCCGGACGGACCCCTTCGGCAGACTCCCAAGCCGAGACGATGGCTGACCGGAGCCGCTCTCCGAAGTTGCCTTCATCAAGTGCCACTACCTCGCACCCAACGCCAAACTGATTCGCTAGACCGTAGAGTTTGGCGGCGAAGTACTTCGACTTTACCCAGGCCACAACCGGAATGCCTTGCGATAGCGCAAACACTCCACCGTGATAGCTGGTCGTGAGCACGACCCGGCATCGACCGATCTCTTGAACCATCCCGTCAACCAGAGTGAGGTCGTGGCGTGCTTCTCCAATCGACGAATACCCTTCGAAGAGCTGACGACAAATCTCTGCGTCGTCTTCATCCGGGTGGCGAGAGATCGGCACCGATAGCAGGGTAGCTCCCAAAGCCGAGGCGGCTTGCTGCAGCGGGCGGCGCAGAGTCTCCACCAGATCTCGGGGAATATCGGAATACCAGGAGATCCGCAGGTTAATCCCAATCGCAGTTCCCGGCCGATCGGTACGCAGCTTGTAGCAAGTATCGATGGCATCGTCGCCAGTGACGGCCACATTCTCTTGCGGCACCCCCAGCGAATCCAGCAGTTTCGGACCTGTCACGGTTTCCCGCAAGCAGATTAAACCCACCTTGGGCAGAATTTTCTCTGCGCGGGCGCGCAAACATGGGTCGTCGATCGGACCGATCCCCTGGCCGAAGATGGCCGTCGGAATACCGTGCTGGATCGCCATTTCCATCGTGTTCAACACAAGCGTCGAGGGCGACCGGAATGCGGTGGTGATTTGACCGGCTCCGCTGGCCGCGATCAGGTCGCAGCTACGCACAAGATCCAGGAAACTTCGGAGTGCCGCCGCGTTCGCTGGACCGCTGCGGATGCGCACAAGCTTTTCAACCACTTGCGGTAGAGAATGCCGCCATTCCACATCAAGCTCGGATAGAACTGGCTGGGCCCAGCGCCTGCCAAGCCGAGTCAGTTGAGCAAGAGTGAAATAGAACGATTGCCGTCCCTCCGAAGGAACCGGCAAGGCCCCAGGGCAGTAGAGTTCGAGGAGTTCGGGGTTGTCGTTGAGAACATGAATCTCAGCGTCGGGCCAAAATTGCCGAAATCTTGCGACCGTAACCTGCAACATGGCGACGTCACCAAGATTCAGACAATGGACAGAACTGGGATCGATCAGAATTCGCATAGTTTGAACTCCGGCGCACGCCGTTTAAGCGGTTCCCGCCGGTTAATATTCCTCGTGCGTATACTATCATTCTGAAGTTTCAGTTAAGCGCAGCAAGGGGGCGTATTGGTGAGTTTCTTGCGGAAAGTGGTCCGTAAAGTCGCACAGACAAGACGGCTGCCTTTTAACCTCCATCCTCGCGACCGGCAGGCGTGGCGCCAGGGCGAAGTTGTCTTCCAGACTGATGTCTCCTGTCCGCAGAAGCACTGGATTTTTCATCCACAATATCAGGACCCATCTGAACTCACTTTCGAGTTGGGCACCATGAAGTTCAACGTTAAGGCCAAGACCGGCGACGAGTGGGCCTATGTGTATCTCGACCCGGTGCAATACTCATGGGAAAACTTTTCCTGGCAGACCAAATTCCGCCGGCTCACGAATTTTCAGGAATACGCGTTTAACTTTCGTTACGTGGATTTTGACAACCGCTATCGTTATCGATTCGAGGATGATTTGTTGTTCTTCGATTCCAAAATCCGTGGAAAATGGAAAGCCCACGCCAGAATACCCTTTCCGATGGCCTTGGGATCGTGGTATGACTTGCGCATCGATGCGAAGGCGGACCGCTATCGTTGCTACGTCAACGGAATGCTGATGATGGAAAATCGCAATCACGCCATCAGGAGCGGAACGATCTCGATCATCCTCTGGGAGATCGACCGGGCTACGGACGCGATTGCCGAAGTGGGGCCGTCGGTTGTGCATAGTTTGCTATAAGTCGCGGACCAGGAACGTGAATCGGGGTGGCTGGAAAAGCTCGCGATCCGGGGTCAGACATGCAGGATGAAGTAAGTGTAGAATCAGAAAGTTTTTCAACGGAAGCAAAAGACGCGTGAGGATTAGTCAGCATTTCCGGGAAGCAGTAGAGGCTTCGAAAGGTGTGAACCTCTGCTCCCTTCATCTGGCCGCTCGCAAGCCGTCGTTGTTGCGAAGCTACGTATCCTCTTGTCTCCGAAAATACGATGAACTCATGGGGAACGGGTTGCCCGGCAAGAATCCGATCTCGGACCTGGCTCCAACCGATCTCGATACCTTGACCATCCCAGCGCGTTTCCAGACTGGCGGCGGCACCGATCCTCGCGAGATTCTTAGCCTGGCAGCCGTGACCAAACTGTTGCAGCCGAAACGTATTTTTGAAATCGGCACCTACAACGGAAGAACGACCGCTGTGTTCATCCTCAACTCGTCTCCCGACTGCGAGTTGTTTACGCTTGATCTTCCACCCCAGGCAGACAGCTTGCCGGGATATCTTCCCACTGATATCGGCCTGGTGCAGGATCGCAATCCCGAAGGTTATCTGAAGCGCGCCGGTTTGGCGCAGCGCTACCGGCAGATTTACTGCGATTCCATGACCTTTGATCCAGAACCGTTTCGGGATAGCGTGGAACTTGGTTTCATCGACGGCGCTCACGCCGAGAAATTCGTGCGCAACGACACGATGAAAATGGCGGTCATGATGTCGCGCCGCGGTTATGTGTTCTGGCACGATTACGGCGGAAGAGGCTCGTTCCGGCCGCTGGCAAAGTACCTCGAGACCCTGCCCATCGCCATCTACCGCGTCCCGGCTACCAGTCTGGCGTGGACCACTGCTGCGGAGATTAAGAAGCTGGTCGCGCCGGAACAACTCGCGCGAGCGGAAGAACCCGACCAAATTCCACGGGCCCGGGCCGTCTGACAGATGAGCGAATCAGCTACTCACCCTGGAACCACTCCTGATCGCCAACCGTCCGAACTGGGGTACTTGGCGAACTCTACAGTCCTGGCGGGTGGTGCGGTGGTGTTTTTCTTTACGCTGTTGTTCCTTCTGCCCTGGTGGAATCGATATCTCGGAATTACGAATGAGGGCTGGTACCAGTTTTTCGGGAAGCAGATCCTGCAAGGTCGCTTGCCCTATCGCGATTTCTACATGTTCGTGCCGCCGGGTCAGTCGCTGCTGATGGGAGCGCTCACCTCGATTTTCGGGGACCGGGTTGTCGTTCCGGAACTGTTTGGTTTGGTGGGCGCGATGGTAATGGCGCTGACTTTGTACGTATGGATGGTCCGGCTGTTCCCTGTTTTTTGGGCCACCTTGGCGACGGTCTGCACGACCGCGATTTATCTCAGGAGTTCGGGCGAGCCCTTGAGCGGTCTGCAACTGAATTGCAATCTGCTTCCACTTCTGGCGCTGGCCGCCGCCAGTTTTGCGCTCGACCGCAACGCTGGCTCTGGTGGTCTTTTGCTTACCGGACTGTTCGCCGGGATTGCGTTTGTTACCAAGCAGACGGCCGGCGTAGCTATCTTTTCTCTCGGCATCATCGTGCCGATCTTGATTGCAGTTCGTTCGCACGCCCGCGCCGGTTTGCGCGCCGCGACATTCTTCGCCATTGGCTGGGCGGTTCCGGTTTGCCTAACTTGTTTCTGGCTCCTGCGGAACGGCGCTTTTAACAGTTTCGTCGACGACGTCTACGTGCATGGTCCCTCGAGCAAGGGGCACCTTTCTTCACTACTGGCGCGGCAAGCCCATGCCATCCTCGGCAATAGGTATCAGCAACTCTCGGTTGCTGTGGCAGTCACGGTTGTTCTATTTGCCGGTCTGCTGCTGCGTTTCATGCATACGGCATCCGACGGCGGTTACCGGCCTTTATCGAAGCGACGCGAAGCATTCGTGGTTTGTGGATTTGGCGTGGTCGCTGTCGCATTGACAGTATGTGCACAGCATTGGCCAGGACCGATGCAATTGCGATTGCATCGCCTGGATTTTTTCTTTACTGCCGTGCCCTGCTATGTTGGCGAGTTGGGCAGCCTGGCGCTCCTGATTTTTTACGCCTCACAGTTGGTTCGCCGAAGGTTGACGGCGAATGAAGAGCAGCTTTTGTTGGCGGCATGGACGTCCTTCGTTTGTGCTTATCTGTTTTCCTTTTCCTGGCCAACCGGAAAAATGATACTGCCTCCCGCGTTCCCGTTCGTGGTGGCGTTTATATTCTCCAGGCTACCCTGCGGGAAATTCACCTCTTTGGCCAAAGCTGCGGCGGTAGTGCTGGCTTTCGTCTGCATAGAGGTCATGGCAGGTTCAAAGATGCGAGAGCCGTATTTTTGGGCAGACTGGCTGGAGGGTGACGCCTTGCGGGCGACTGTGGCACTGGATTTTCCAGAGCTGCGCGGAATGCGGGTGACTCCGGAAACTGCATCTTTCCTGCGGCGGATAGTGAGTGATATTCAAGAACACTCACGCCCGGGCGAGCCCATCGCTGAATTTCCGACCATGCCCATCCTGTATACGCTGGCCCACCGAGCGCCGATGACTTTTGCCTACATACACTACATCGACGTTACCCCCGACTATATTTACCGCCAGGATATTTCGAGGCTGGAACAATCTCCTCCTGCCGTCATCGTCTTCATCAGCCGGTCGGAATCCGAGATCAGGGAGGGAGAGGTTAATTTCCGGAATGGCCGCCGTAGCGGCGAGAGAGATTTGTGGGAGTCGCTTCAGGCGCTGGCTTGCAAATACCAGGTCGTGGATGTGCTGCAAACGCCAAATACCAACCAGAGGGTTGAGGTCTGGGTGAGGCAATCGGTAGCAGAAAGCCGCTGCGCGTCTTCGAATTTGGCCACCCGATGACGGTATTCCTACCTCGGGATATCCTCCGTAAGCAATCGATTTGCTGTCTTCCAGAATGGCGGAGATTCTGGTGGCAAAGAGACAGACGTTGTCCGTCATTTATGATGATTCATCGGCGTGGAGATCTGCGCGGCAGGGATCCGATAGTGCCATTTGAGCGAATCTCTGCCAACGGAAATGACTACGAAAAGCTGGCAGAGAGTCTTCGAGAAATTGCGGCGAATGGATCGGCGCGAATTCCTGGATCGCAGCCGCCAGGAACTGTCCAAGCGTACCGACGCCGCGCTGGCGCATCTGGGATACGACTTTGCACGTCGGGCGCGATTCGCCACTCGTGGGCCTTCGGGCGCGTTCTTCTTCGCGCCCGAGCAAGTGGAGTGTGCGCTGCAGTTAATTCGCCAACGCCTTCCCCAGCAAGCGGAGAACATTGTGGCGCGTGCCGAACGCATTTGTGCTCATCGGTTCGATCTGTTGGGTTACGAAGACCTGGATTACGGCCAATCCATCAATTGGCATCTGGACGCGGTCCATGGTAAAACCGCGCCGCGAAAGCCATTTCATCGCATCAAGTACCTTGACTTCGCTGAAGTTGGAGACAGTAAAGTAACTTGGGAACTGAATCGCCATCAGCATCTCGTTACGCTCGCCAAGGCGTATCGCCTGACGAGCGACGAGCGCTTCGTGCGGGAAATTGTTTCGCAATGGCAAAGCTGGCACTTGCAGAATCCGTATCCTATCGGCATCAACTGGGCCAGCAGTCTGGAGGTCGGTTTCCGGAGTCTCTCCTGGATCTGGGTGCTTGCGCTGCTCGAAGGCACGAGTTCTCTCGCTCCTGAATTTCGCCGCGAATATCTTCATGCACAAGCGCTGAATGGGCGCCATCTCGAACGCTATCTCTCAACCTATTTCTCTCCGAATACACATCTGCTTGGCGAAGCGGTGGCCCTGTTCTTCCTGGGGACGCTGTGCCCCGCGTTGGACGGGGCAGACCGCTGGAAGTCGCGAGGATGGCAAATGGTTCTGCAAGAGACCGAGCGGCAGGTGAACTCGGACGGCTTTCATTCCGAGCAGTCCACTTATTACCACGTCTATGCTCTCGATTTTTTTCTTCACGCCGGCCTTCTCGCTTCTGCCAATAACATGGCTCTCCCCCCAACTTTCCAACGAACCATCGAGCGAATGATGAATGCGCTCTATTCACTCGGGAGTGCCGGTCCGCCTCCGCGCTTTGGTGACGACGACGGTGGCCGCGTGTTCGATTCCCGGCGAAATCGCGACGAGCATCTGCTCGATCCGCTTGCAACCGGAGCGATTCTTCTTGGCCGCAGCGACTTCAAAGCTCTGAGCAGCGCCCTGCGCGAGGAGACAATCTGGTTGGTTGGCGTCCCAGGCGTGAACCAGTGGGACCGTCTCGAGTCAAAGTCGTTGCCAATGAAGTCATCCGCGCTGCCGACCAGTGGTCTCTATGTCCTCGCAGAGCCGGAATCGCGCAGCCAACTCACCATCAAGCGCGGTCCCGACTCGGCGCAGAGTCGAGGTCACGCCCATGCAGACGCACTGAGCCTTTGTCTTCAAAGTTCCGGCCACTCTCTACTGATCGACCCAGGAGCTTACGAGTATGTGGGGAAGGGTCGCGAAAGAAATCTTTATCGTGGTACGGCTGTGCATAACACGCTCACGGTGGATGGACAGGACCAGGCTGAATGCGATGGTCCATTCTCGTGGAAGCAGCAAATTCCCACACGCACGGAGCAATGGGTCAGCGGCCAGACGTTCGATCTATTCATCGGCAGCCACAGCGGCTATGCACGGCTCCCGCAGCCGGTCGAGCATCGGCGCTGGGTGGTCGTTTTGAAGCCAGGCATCTTTGTCGTGCGGGACTTGCTGGAAGGTGAGGGCGAGCATCGCTTGGATTTGGCGTGGTGCCTCGCCCCCGAGTCACAGTTGCAGCAAGAGTATCTGTTTCGGTTCAAGAAATCGTCGCAATCGCTTGCCGTGCTGCCGGTACAAGATCATGGATGGGCAGCTGAAGTTCACAAAGCAGACTGGTCCCCGGTTTACGGAGTACGGCGTGCCACGACGGTCCTGAAGTTCTCCACGAAGTCCACATTACCCGCGGAATTTGTCTCGCTGTTTGTGCCATTACCCGAGGCGGCAGCGATTCCCGGACAGCTCCGACGGTGGCCGCACAAGGACGCAACTGGTCTCGTTCGTGCGTACGAGTATCAAACCAATGAGGCCGATTACCGCTTCTTCTTTGCCCCGCCGGGCAAGGCATGGAACTGCGGGTCCGTTGCCAGCGATGCCGCGTTTGTCTGTCTCACGACAGTGGGGCCGTCTCAGGCTACTGCCGTCATCCTTTGCGATGGAAGCTACGTTGAGCTGGAGGGTAAACGCCTTTTGACTACGACGCGCCGCGTTGCTCGATGTGAACTGCTGCTCGGTGAGACTCCGAAGGTGTTCTGTTCCGAGCCCGAAGCAATGAGGGAATCCTCGTGTCCGATGCCAGAGAAATCGTAATGTAAGAAGATGCAGCTAAGTCTTGTGAAATCAGTCATTGGCACTTCTCAGAACCCCGGCTCGCCATCCATGTGCAGACTCTTGCACACCTGCCGTTGCGCACTCAATCCGTAAAGCAAAAGCTTGCGGAATTCGGTGCAGGACAATGGTTTCCGACCGATTTTAGACGTTGCATTCGACCCGAATTTGCTATAAAAATAAGTTTCCCTCCCTGCCGTCCGGCGTTGCATAAAACAAGCGCTTTCAGGAGCAAAATTAGTGAAGAGAATAGGCAGTTGCCGCTTCGGCATCGTCGCCGTTGCCGTGTTACGCATTGCGCTGCAAGCGCAAGTGAACGTTACCACCTATCACAACGACAACGCCCGGACTGGACAGAACCTTCAGGAAACAATTCTGGCTCCGGCCAATGTGAACAGCGATCAATTCGGCAAGCTGTTCTCCGTATCGGTCGACGGGTACGTATACGCCCAGCCTTTATATCTTTCAAACGTGAACATCAGCGCTGGAACTCATAACGTGCTCTACGTGGCTACCGAGCACGATAGCGTGTACGCCATTGACGCGGATCACGGAACAATCTACTGGCAAACCAGCCTGATTCCCTCCGGGGGCAGCACGGTCAATAGCAGCAGTGATCTTGCTTGTACCGACTTGGTGCCCGAGGTCGGAATCACGGGAACCCCCGTGATCGACACCGGCACAGGAACAATCTATCTGGTGGCCACTTCGAAGGTTGCAGGCAGCGTGGTCCAGTATTTGCATGCCCTCGACGTGGTCACTTATGCAGAAAAGTTCGGTGGCCCAGTCTTGATTCAAGCGACGGTGCCAGGAACCGCCGCGGATGGGAATGGCGCCACGGTGAGCTTTAGTCCTCTCTTTCAAAATCAGCGTGCCGCCTTGTTGCTGGTGAATGGGCACGTAGTGATTGGCTGGTCCTCGCATTGCGACCACAGTCCCTGGCACGGCTGGATCATGTCTTACCGCGCCAGCTCACTTTCCCAGGAAGCCGTTCTGAATACCTCAGCGAATGGCAGTGCGAGTGGGGTCTGGATGAGCGGAGGCGGGCTGGCTGCGGATTCCAATGGAAATATCTACTTTGCAACCGGAAACGGAACTTGGAATGGCACAACCGACTACGGCGACAGCATCGTAAGGCTTGGTCTGCCTAGCGGGGATAACTTTACAGTACTGGATTACTTCACACCTTACAACCAGAGCAGCTTGTCTGGTGGTGATACAGACGTAGGATCCGGCGGATTGGTGTTGCTGCCCACGCTCCCTTCCGGTCAGCAACTGCTTGCCCAGATGGGCAAGGAGGGCAAGATCTACCTGGTGGACATCAACAATATGGGCAAGTACTGCGTGAATGCCGTGCCTGCCTGCAGTGGCCGTGATCCGAACATCGTGCAGGAAATTCCAGCCGCAACCGCCGGCGTTTGGGGCGCGCCTGCATACTGGAACGGTAGCCTGTACTGGGGCGCAAGCAGTGTGGGAACCCCGGACAACCTGAAGGCGTTTTCCTTTAACGCTGACGACAGCGGACTGATTTCGACTTCTCCCACATCGGAAAGTTTAAAGACGTTTAGTTTTGCCTCTCCTTCCCCCTCCGTTTCGGCAAATGGCGAGACGAACGGAATTCTTTGGGGCTTGGATAACAGTGCCTACGGCTACACTTGCGTTGGCGACGCAAATTGCCAGGTGCTGTATGCCTACGATGCAACCAACCTCGCGAACCTGCTCTACAACAGCAGCCAGGCGTCGAACAATCGCGACATTCCTGGCGGAGCTGTGAAATTCTCAACCCCGACTGTCGCCAACGGCAAGGTTTACGTTGGCAGCGTACAAAAGGTGTCTGCCTTTGGCACGATCAGCGCGACTCCGACCGCATCAACGCCAACCTTCAGCACGGTGCCGGGCAGCTACACCGGCGCCATCACAGTAACCCTGTCCGACAGCACTCCGGGTGCAACCATTCACTGCACGGTCAACGGCACCACACCTACCTCAAGTTCGCCGGTCTGCGGCAACGTCGCGATTGGTTCGACCACAGTTCTGCAGGCTCTGGCTACGGCGAATGGATTCAATTCGAGCGCCGTTGCGACCGGAACCTTCACCATCGACCCTGGTGCAACCGGAGTTAACTACGGCAGCGGATTTTCCTCCGTGGGACTAACTTTCAACGGAAGCGCAAAGCTCAACGGTTCGCGCCTGCGGCTTACCGATACCGGCAAGAACGAAGCGGGAAGCGCATTCGTCAGCCTGCCCATTGGTGTCCAGAGTTTCACCAGCGCCTTCACCTTTCAGCTGAGCGATGCCAGTGCAGAGGGCTTCACTTTCACGATCCAGGGGACCGGGCCGACCGCTCTCGGTCCTTCCGGCGGTGGTTTAGGCTACGGCCCCGCCAAACCGGGCGGTACCCCGGGAATCGCCAGCAGCGTGGCCGTGAAGTTCGATATCTATAACGAAGCCGGCGAGGGCATGAACTCCACCGGCCTATATATCGACGGTGCTTCTCCCACCATGCCAGCCCTGAATTTGACCGCCTCAGGAGTAGTTCTGCGTAGCGGCGATGTTTTTAGCGTGAACCTCACCTACGACGGCACAACGCTAACGATGACCATCATCGACGCCACCAACTTCTCGCAGACCTTCACGACCAGTTGGACGATCAACATCCCAGCGACCGTCGGCTCGAATACGGCCTACGTGGGATTCACGGGCGCTACGAGCAAACTGACCGCAATTCAGGAAATCCTGGATTGGACCTACGTCACGACTCAAGGCACAACCGCGGCCCTTCCGACGTTCAGCCTTCCATCGGGCTCCTATAACTCGGCTCAGTCTGTTACGCTGTCGGACCTGACGGGGGGAGCGGTCATCCATTGCACCACGGACGGCACCGCGCCGACGGCGAGTTCACCCGTGTGTACCACGTTGACGGTGAGTACGACGACCACGATCCAGGCGATCGCCGTGGCCGTCGGATACAACAACAGCGCAGTGGCCAGCACAACCTACACCATCACATCGAATCAGATCAACTACGTTCCGGGTTTCAGTGCAAGCGGTCTAGCGCTGAATGGCACAGCAGTGCTGAACGGCACGCTCCTAGAGCTGACGAATGGCGAAAAAACGGAAGCGGGAAGCGGCTTCTTCACGACGCCTCTGAATATCCAGTCGTTCTCCACAGCTTTCAGCTTTCAGTTGATCAATCCCCATGGGGATGGCATGGCCTTTGTGATTCAAAGTGTGGGCACGACGGCGCTGGGTCCCGCGGGTGGGGGACTGGGGTACGGAGGCACGACCGGAGGCATTGGGTCGAGCGTGGCGGTGAAGTTCGATCTTTACAACAATGCGGGTGAGGGTCCCAATTCGACGGGGCTGTACACGGATGGAGTTGCGCCGACCGTTCCGGCTACGACGCTCGGGGGGAACGTGAATCTCCATAGTGGGGATGTGTTCAACGTGCAAATCACCTATGACGGCACCACGTTGACCATGACGATCACGGATGCGAGCACGCCCGCCGATACCTTCACGACAAGTTGGGCGGTGAACATTCCCAGCGTTGTGGGTGGGAACACCGCGTATGTGGGTTTCACCGCAGGCAGCGGCGGGGAAACTGCAACCCAGAACGTCATAAACTGGACATTCTCATCCGATTAGCCGCAATAGAACTGAAGCCAATTGAGACCACCTTCGACATTTGCAGTTGCCATCAAGATAGTACTTCTGCATACGGCAATGCTGTTGCTTGCTCCAGCTTGCTTTCTAATCGGGCAAACCAAGGACGCCTGCCGTATTGATGAACATTACAAAGTTATCGAGTTGCCGTTGCAACCAACCCGCGTCAACGAGCTTGGTCAGGTCGCAGGCACCACGGCCGGTCATCGCGCCGCACTGTGGACCGAAAATTCCGGCCTTCGTGAACTGCCGCTGCCGGCTGGGTTCTACAATTCCGAAGCCGTGGCCGTGAACAATTCAGGTCACATTGCTGGAGTTCTATACGACCGCACCTTTGCCCGCCATCGGGCGTTCATCTTCGCCAATGGGACATTATCGTTGCTTTCGGGAGACCAGTCGCGTTCCTACGATATGAATGACTCCGACGAAGTAGTCGGAGAATCCTTGCTCCCCGGAGGAAGAACCACGGGGCCGGTGACTTGGAACAAGGACACGATTCGATCGCTAGGCGGCTGTTGCGGCGGTTCTGCCAAAGGCGTCAACAAAAATGCAGATGTAATCGGAGATCTTTACGATGACACGGGACGCTATCAGGCATCCCTGTGGAACGCGAACGGCAGCGTGCGAGCTATTGGACCATCCAATCGTTACAGTTCCGCAATCGCCGTGAATGGTCACGGACACGTGGTGGTGCAGGCTTTCTCCGACGTTTTTCTCTATGCAACTGGCGACCTTGCCCGCTTGGAATTATCGCCTCACTACCCCACCCAGCCTCGTGCGATAAACAATTGCGACATCATCGTGGGGTCTTTCGGTCCCTTTGCCGATGCGGAACGCGCCTTCGTATGGGAGAAATCGCGCGGATTCCTTGACTTGAACCTTCGCATCGCATCCGATTCAGGTTGGATACTGGAATCGGCGACCAGCATCAATGATCGCGGTGAGATCGTCGGCCGGGGAGACTACAAGGGCCAGGACGACGCTGGTTTTCTCCTCGTCCCGGAGCGGTAGGTTTTCAGTCTGGTTGAGCGCTCGCCACGTCAGCCCCGCCCCCCAATCCTAATTTGGAATGATGAACCAAGGGACAGGGACCGTATTGGACTGTCGGAATCTTTTCCCTGCATTGCATCCCGTCTAAGGTGGTGGCATGCGACTCCCCCAGTCCACCACGCATCCTATCTTCGTTCCAAGAATCAACCTTGCAACCGTTGGCCCGGTGATTGCGCTCCTCGGCATGATGCTCGTAAGCGCCAGCGCTGCGAGCGCGCAACTGGTTTGCTCACCTCCGAACCTTCGATTCGGCAGTATCGTAGTCGGTCAGACCGAAACCTTGCTGACCACCGTGACGAATACCGGGCAGACGAGCGTGACAGTGTCGGGAGCCACCGCGACCAATGCGCTATTCACCGCGTCCGGCTTGAGCCTGCCGCTGGTCCTGCAGTCGGGACAAAGCGTCGATGTGAGTGTTTCCTTCACGCCAACGTCGCTAGGATATAGGGGCGGCGCGATCCGGTTCACCAGCAACGCATCGCACGCTAACCTAATGCTTGACGTTACGGGTGCTGGTACGACCAACGAGGCGGTGACTGCCAGTCCCTCCGCTGTGTCATTTGGCCAGGTGGCGATGGGAACCAGTTCCACCGTTCCCGTGGTGCTCACGAATAGTCGTTCTTGGCGCGTCAGCCTGTTGGCGTTCCAGACGGCGGGCAGCGAGTTTTCGATTAGCGGGCCTGCTTCGCCTCTGATTTTGAACCCGGGGCAGAGCGTAGCCTTGAACGTCACGTTCAGCCCAAAGTCGCCTGGCCTGGTCGGTGGTAGCGTGTTTGTTTCTGGTGCCTCAGAGGCAGCCATCCCCCTCACGGGCACAGGAGTCTCCGCGACCACGCCCGCACAATTGACGCTTACTCCGGGACCGCTGAACTTCGGCAACGTGCCAGTCGGAACGACCGAAACTCTGCCCATTACCATAAGTGCTGCCGGTGCAAGCGTGACCGTCACTTCTGCCGGCAGTAGCAGCTCCCAATTTGTCTTGAATGGCGCTTCCTTTCCTTTGACGATCGCGGCGGGTCAGAGCCTCTCATTCAATGTGGCCTTCACCCCGCAAAGCAGCGGGACGATCTCCGGCAGTCTCGCATTCGCCAGCAATGCATCCAACTCGGGAACGACAGAATCACTGACCGGGGTTGGCACTGCTACGCAGTACAGTGTCAATCTCTCGTGGAATCCCAGTTCAGAGGTAATGGGTTACAACCTCTATCGCAGTACGGCCGCGAACGGGAAGTTTCTAAGAATCAACTCCAGCGTGAACCCGAACACAGCTTATACCGATACCACAGTCGTCTCCGGGCAAACCTACTACTACGCTGCCACATCGGTGAGCTCCAGCGGACAGGAGAGTGGAATGTCCTCGCCGGTGCCGGCCGCCGTCCCTTAGTCGGGCCGAACCGCCGCGCTCATTCGAAGGCGGTTTTCGACCAGGGCGAGCAGCTGCTCTTTCAGGAAGGGACCGCTCGCTAGAAGGCCGGACAGAAGCGGATTCTGGCGATTGGCGACCAACTCGGTTTTCTCCAGCGTGCTGACGAAACCCCCTGAGCTCTGCACCAGAACTGCTCCAGCTACCACGTCCCATTCGTTTTTTGGCGTCAGTGTGAAAGTCACATCCGCCTTTCCGGCTGCGACCAGTGCCAATTTGTAAGCCACTGAACCCATTGAGCGGATTGTCAAAGGAAAGTTTTCAAAAGGTTGCCACTCACCCCGGCGCACTTCGTTCCGGCTCGCAAGTACCAAGGCTCCCTCGAGGTTCGTACGCTGACTGGCTTGTGAAGCCTTGCCGTTGTATGTAACACCGGAATCGATCGATCCCAGGAAAGTTTCGTCCGTTGCCGGGTTGTAAATTCCGCCGGCGACCGGTTTGCCATTCTCCACGAATCCAATCGAGACGCAGAACTCGGGAATACCCTGCACAAATTCGCGGGTGCCGTCGAGCGGGTCGACCACCCAAATGCGCGAGCGCTGCAGACGAACGGGGTCGTCCACACTCTCTTCGGAGAGCCAGCCTTCCCCCTCGCGCAGAAGTTCTTTGCGCAGAACCGCGTCGAGCGCACGATCCGCTTCGGTTACGGGATCGTGTCCGGCTTTGTATTCTGTGTCAATCGCCCCCGGAGTGAAGCGGGCAAAAACCTCACGGGAGGCTTCCAGTGCGGTGCGAATGCGCTCCAGAATTTGTGCGTAAGATTTTGATTCCGTGGTCACTCTTAATGTGCCTCTTTCTTGTAGAGGTACTTACTGGGAACTGAGAACTGACAAGTGAGAAGTGTTTTATGCCATCAGCATGCGCGCGCCTGTTGCCAGCAGCACCGCGCAGAGAATACGTCTGAGCCACGGAACCGGAACTCGCGTGCTCAGGTAAGAGCCCATCAGTCCCCCTGGAACCGAGCCAAGCAATAGCGCTTCCACCAAGTGGATGTCCACATTATGCATACGAAAATGAAGAAAACTAGTTACTCCGGTCAGAATGAGAGCGTGAACGATATCGGTGCCAACCATAACTTTCGGCTGAAAACTGTAGAACAACAAAAGCATCATCATCACAATGCTACCGGATCCAACCGAGGTGATACCCACCAGGAAGCCTGCCACCAATCCAATGAGTGACATCCAGGCAAACGACTTCATCGTCGGTGGCCGCACGGCAGCGCGATCCTCGATCTTTTTCTGGAAGAACAGGAAAGTCGGAATGCAAATCAGCAAAATTCCAACGGCAATGGTGATGAAGCGGTTGACGCCATTGCCATAAACATTTCGCAAGTGAATCAGAAAGCTCACGCCTAGATAAGACCCCGGCGCACTGCCGGCGGCCAGCGCCAGCACAACTTTGCGGCGAACCGTCCCCTTTCGCAGATGAACGATGCCAGCGCCGATCTTGGTGAGAAAGTTGAAAAGCGCGTCAGAACCCACGGCGCGAAGGGGAGCCACGCCCAAACCGAAGATTAAAATCGGGAGCAGCAGAACGCCGCCCCCGACTCCCGTCATTCCAATGAGAGTCCCTACTACAAGTCCAACCAGGCTCTTGATCAGCAGATCCATGACAATGCCGGCTTCAGCCTCTCAAACGCGCAGGCTTGCGGCCGGAGAGTATTTAGGTCGATTGCGCCGTTGTTCCGATGAAGCCTTCCCGTTCAAGGTGCAGAATAATTTCCTGCGCCGCCTCTTCGGGGGTAAGTTCGCCAGTGTTGATGGAGACTTCGGCATCACTCGGAACTTCGTAAGGATCTGAGATGCCGGTGAACTCCTTGAGAATCCCAGCGCGAGCCTTGGCATAAAGTCCCTTGCGATCGCGCTGCTCACAGACTTCCACTGGCGTCGCAATGTGTACCAGAACGAATCCTCCGTGCGGTTCAATCATCTGCCGCACATGTTTGCGCGTGGCATCGTAAGGCGCGATGGGCGCGCAGATGGCGATGCCCCCGTTCTTGGTGATTTCCGAGGCCACGTAACCGATGCGACGGATGTTGATGTCGCGGTGCTCCTTGGAGAACCCCAGCTCAGAAGAAAGATGCTTGCGGACCAGATCGCCATCGAGCAGCGTGACCGGACGCCCGCCGGTCTCCAGAAACTTGGTGAGTAACACATTCGCGATCGTCGATTTACCCGAGCCCGAAAGGCCCGTGAAAAAGATGGTCACGCCCTGTTTATGGCGAGGCGGGAAACTGCGCCGCAGTTCCGCTACAACTTCGGGATAAGTGAACCATGAAGGAATGTCGCGGCCTTCGTTCAGGCGCTGGCGCAGTTCGGTGCCGGAGATGTTGAGCACGCGATCACCCTTCTTCACCTCGTCGTCCGGAACGTATTTGTCCTGATCCTCGAGGTAGACCATCATGTTGAAGGGGACCATGGTGACGCCGATATCGGCTTCGTGCTTCTTGAAAACCTCCTGTGCCTCGTAAGGGCCATAGAAAGGCTTGCCATTGGTGTCGTTGCCGGGACCAGCATGATCGCGGCCTACGATGAAGTGCGAGCATCCGTGATTCTTGCGGATGATTGCGTGCCAGATGGCTTCGCGCGGTCCGCCCATGCGCATGGCGAGCGGCAGCAAGGAGAGCTTCGCGGTCGACTGCGGGAACTTCGAAAGCAGCAACTGGTAGCAGCGAACCCGTGTGTAGTAATCCACGTCTCCCGGCTTGGTCATACCGACAACCGGATGGATCAACAGGTTGGCTTCCACTTGTTTGGCCGCGCGGAACGCCAGTTCGACGTGCGCGCGGTGCATGGGGTTGCGAGTCTGGAACGCGACCACGCGACGCCAGCCCTCACGGGCGAACTCGGCTCGAACTTCGGCAGGTGTCAGGCGCAAGTTCCGAAAATCGTAATGGGATGGGATCTGCGTCGCCTCAATTTTTCCGCCGACATACCACGGATTCGCCTTGCTGAGGGCGTAATCGGCGCCAGGATGAGCGGCGCTGGTGGTGGCAAAAACCGCCTGAGCTTCGGCTTTGCGATCCGGGTGCCATATCTCTTCGACGTGTAGCACGGCGATCATGACGCCCTCGGGATCGCGCAGCGCAACTTTACTGGTACCCCCTGTAAGCTTCTTGGTGAACTCCTCGCTGACGTCCAACGTGATCGGCATCGGCCAAAGAATCCCATTGGCCAGCCGCATGTTACGACAGACGCCTTCGTAGTCTCGACGCGTCATGAAACCTTGCAGCGGAGAAAACCCTCCCGTGATCAGCAACTCCAGATCGCAAAGCTGGCGTCCGGTCAGATCCCAAGAGGGCCACTCTTTCGAATGGGCCTTTATTTCGGCGATTCTGTCTGGTTGGGCGACGAGGTTAATCAGTTCACCGCCGTGGGGCAAAACGAGATGACTGGTCGAAGCGGTCAAGTGCGAAGCCTCCTGGATTTCCTGCCTACTCTTGTCTAGTACCTTTATTGTCTTTGGCTGGATTGTCTCCCAGTTTTGACGGTCGGAGCGAAATCGAATTGCAGATGCTAAAGGAGAGGAAAACCCAAAACTGCTTACAGAATATCACTTCGGCGCCGTTGCAAGAAAGCCATGCCGGTTGGTGGTTGGAGACCCCAAAATTTGGCAATCGGCATACACTTGACGATCCGCGCCATTGTCCTGAATCGTTACATTAAAGAGTTCAAGATGCGCTGTTCACCATATTCGACACAAATTTCCGGTTACTTTTGGGCCGGTGGCCAGGATGAAAACTGTGCTCTAATTGGAAGAGCCCATGCAGGAAGGAACTCCCACGCGAGATATTCCACGATGACGCGCTGGATCTTTTGGTTGTTAGGAACGGCTGGAGTCTTAATCTGTCTGGCCAGCGGCCAGACCGCTGCGGTTGGTTCCTCTTCCGCCAAGTCGGGTTCGGACCTCAAGTCCGTTACCAAGCCGCTCACCGCGAAGTCCGCAATGCCGGCCCCACACAAGTCGTCGCCTTCGGTGCCAGCGACGCCGACAAGGCAACGAAGCACGAACGCAGAACTCACTCGCCTGGAGGGCCAGGGCATGAAGCCCCCGGCAGCGAAGAGCGGCAAGACTGGAGCTGCTAAGAGCTCTCCAGTAAAGCCCCTCAGCCCATCGCCCGGAAGCGGCTCAGGAATTAACGCTTCCTATCAGAAGCCCCGAGTCAAATAGAAATAGCAGTTCTTCTCTTTACCTGGCTTGCGGGGGCAGCCTATTCAGTGGAGTGTCGGATGCCAGCGACGCGGGATCACTTGCCGGCATTGCGTTGTGGCGTGGAACCGCCGGTTCGGTGATGCAGTACTTCAACAAGCACCAGAGCGCGCGCACTCCGTCTTTCCAGTGGATTTTCTTGCCCTCTTCATAGGTACGGCCCCAGTAGCTGATGCCGACTTCGTAGATTCTGAGTCTCCGCTTGGCGATCTTCACCGTGATTTCCGGCTCGAAGCCGAAGCGTTTTTCTTCCAGCGGAATCGACTGGATCACCCCGCGCCGAAAAACCTTGTAACAAGTCTCCATATCGCTAAGGTTGATGTCGGTCAGAGCATTAGAAAGCAGAGTGAGAACCCAGTTGCCCACAGAATGCCAGAAGTAAAGCACGCGATGAGGACGGCTGGAAAGAAACCGCGACCCATACACCACGTCGGCGCTGCCTTCGATCAGCGGTTCCAGTAACACCGTGTACTCTGCCGGATCGTACTCGAGATCGGCATCCTGAATGACTACAAAATCCCCCGTAGCTTCCCGAATCCCCCGATGCAGTGCAGCGCCTTTGCCCATGTTCCGCGGCTGCAGGAGAACTCGAATCTGGGGATGTTGAAGCTGTAATTGTGCGAGGATTTCGCGGGACCCGTCGCTGGAGCCATCGTCCACGCAAATCAGTTCGATCGCCAGAGGCACGGCAAGCACTCGCTGCACTACCTGCCGCAGCGTGGTGCGTTCGTTGTACACAGGCATGACGACGGTAAGCTTCATTCTCTTGACCCGTAGTGTATTGGAAAAGTGTAGTGCAAAGCCAAGCCGAGGTCCTGTTTTCGATTCAGCTAGGAGCTTAACCTGCAGGTGTGCTTGCCCAGGACGGAACAGTCCTTGTTGTCGCTTGTCATCCTAGCAGCATCTGATTGGGAGCTGGAGTGTGAATGGATTGAGACAAACCGCAATTCAGGTATCATAGAACTTCGCATAATTGATCGAAACTGCAGCGAGAATGATCAACGGCAAGCGCATCGCGGTGGTGATGCCCGCTTACAACGCGGAGAAGACCCTTGAAGCCACCGTGGGTGAACTTCCCGATCTGGTAGATGTTTGCATTCTGGTCGATGATAGCAGTACCGACGCTACGGTGGCGCTGGCCAATCGCCTGGGCCTGCGAGTCTTTCAGCATGATCGCAATTATGGCTACGGACGCAACCAGCAGACCTGCTATCGCGAAGCTCTGGCCGCAGGCGCCGACGTCGTCATCATGCTGCACCCCGATTATCAGTACACCCCGTTGTTAGTCACGGCGATGGCCAGCATGGTGGCTTACGGCATTTATGACGTGGTGCTGGGCTCACGCATCATTGGCGGAACTGCGTTGCGCGGAGGTATGCCGATTTACAAATACATCGCCAACCGGTTGCTCACAGCATTTGAGAATCTTTTTCTGGGTGTCAAGCTCTCCGAATATCACACGGGGTATCGCGCCTTTAGCAGCAAGATTCTCACTAACCTGCCGCTGCTGGAGAATTCGGACGACTTCGTCTTCGACAACCAGATGTTGGCTCAGTGCGTACACTTCGGCTTCCGCATTGGTGAAGTTTCCTGTCCTACGAAGTACTTCGCAGAAGCGAGTACTTCGCAGAAGCGTCCTCGATCAACTTTCGCCGCAGCGTGGAGTACGGACTCGGGGTGCTCGCGACTACTCTGCAATTCTGGCTGCAAAAAATCGGTGTCATTCACCTTCCCCGGTTCAGCGACGACGGCCGCAAACTCGAGTCTGACCATCCCACCTACTACGCGCAGCGTACTGAGTCGCGCCGTCCCGCCTAGACCCGCGTTTCCTCCAGGGGAGAAATCCCGCGACTGACATGAGGACAAGGTGCGTTTATGCTAATTCTTCGCTCGGCGTTCGATGTAGTCCGAAACGACATTCTTGCCGAAAAGGTTGTCGGGCGTGGCAAGGGGGCCACTTCGCCGCCTCTACCAAAAGATGTAAATTCTTCTGGGTCAACCCTAGGGTCTCAGTAGTTTTATCCTAGGGTGTTTACCTGAGCTCGATTTCTCAGAAAATTATGCTTGAAAGGCAACCTTTTTCCGCGGATGCCAAGGCCCAGGGCCACCTTTCGAGCCGGGCGGCGCGGAGGCGAAAGGCCTAGTCTTCCCGATGCGGGCCGGGTCGAAGAAAGTCCGCTGATTGTGCGGCTTTTCACGCTTTCTGAGACCCTGCCCGGGCTGTCCTTAAACCCGCTCAGCCGAGGCGAGATCACTTCCGGAATCGCCGCGATTGCTTGACTTAGAGCTGGAAAGTGCTTGTGGAAATGCCTATTTTTCGGTCCCTGCGTCTTTAGTCTCAAAGTGGCACGGTAGGTGCTAGAAAATGTGCGAACAATCCAGACGTACAGCGGTGCGGAGCTTATTTTAACCGGGGGGGCAGGGATAGTGGAGAACGAGCAGTCCGTGCGCCTAGGACCGCGCGAAAAGGAAATCGTCGAATTGCTATTGCAAGGCTGTGACAATGCGGAAATCGCAAAACAGCTCAAGATGGCTCGAAGAACCGTGAAAGCCCATTTCAACCGGCTTTTTCTCCGTTTTGGAATCAACGACGGAATCAAGCGAGTAAAACTCGCAACACTCTTATATCGGAGGCAATCATGTTCCCATACGAACGATACGGAAACCGCATCCCGAGCGAGCGAGAGCACCGTGTTATCGAACTAGTGGCTCAGGGCTTGAAGAATCGCGACGTGGCACAAGCGATCGGCACAACCGAGCACGTCGTCAAGAATTATCTTCGCGTGATCTACGACAAGCTGGGGCTGTGGAACAGAGTAGAACTGGCGCTGTGGTATGAATCGCGACGGCCAGGTACGCAATTACATTCGGGGATTGCCTGATAGAACCACCCAAGGTTTCGTCGGACAGCTTACCGACAGCCGAATGCTGGGAGGTTACGCAGTCGTTCTGCGGCGGCCGTCCCACCTTTGCGGGCAGCAGCATCCAATAGCAAACGAGCTTGATCGCAACTCTTGGTTACTCCGTCACCCTGAAGATATAAATCAGACAGGAGCAAGGTTGCGGTCAAGTTCTTCTTAGCCACAGCCTTCCATAGCCACGAAGCCGCTTGCTGGCTATCTCGAGCCTTACCCGGGCTCGCGTTTAAATATTTTTCCGCCGTCGCCAGTTCTTCGGAGCCGCTCTGTGCGGCGGTAGCTGCAGAGGAGCTTACACTCACCGGAACGATGCGAGGTGCAGGACTGGCTTTCACCCCGTGATTACCTTCTGCGCTCTCGCTGGTTTGTTTTTCATTCCCTGAAGCGGCTGAAGGACTCGCTGGTCCAGGGTTGTTCGTGGAACTCGGCTGAGTGGTCGCGGTCTCAGCTGGTTTCGAAGCTGTCCCCGGTCGTGATTCGGGTGACGGTGTCGGTACGGCTTGCGGCAGCCCGGCTGGCACACTGCCGCTACTCCAGAACGCTGTATTGCCTCGCCAGGTCGCATACACCAGCACAGCGAGAATGATCGCCACTGCCGCTCCTGCGTAGCCTCTGTAACTGCGGGATCGAGGTGCAGGTTGATATTGCGAAAGCGAAGCGAATTCCGTTGGCCTTTC
>JBEKRE010000061.1:0-29752 GCA_049519055.1 Candidatus Sulfotelmatobacter sp.
TGAGTCAACGGGAAACCGGAGGAACTCACTGTCTTGCCGCAAGGCGGCAGCCTTTTAGGGGTGGCACGAGCCGGATGAATTGAGAGGTTCACGTCCGGATCTGTGAGCGGCTCGGAGTGAAACTCCCCGGGCCGACTCGGCGGAGGCGGGGCGACCCGTCCCCCTAAGCCGATCTTACTCAGACGGTTGATTTATCCAACCGTAGCCGGAACCGGCTCTTCCACACTCGCTTCCCGCAGAAACTTCGCCGCTTCTTCCGGCGGCGTGGGATTGATGTAGAACCCAGTGCCCCATTCGAATCCGGCGGTCTTCGTCAGCTTCGGCATGAACTCCACGTGCCAGTGATAGTGATCGTTGGTTGGGTCCTGCGCCGGCGAAGTATGGATCACAAGGTTGTAGGGCGGATTATCCAGCACCCGGTCCGCCTTGATCAGCAAAGTTTTCAGCGCCTTGGCCAAATTCTCAAACAAGTGCGAGGACGAGTTCTCAAACGCAGATTCATGCTGCTTCGGGAGAATCCAGGTTTCAAACGGAAAACGCGGGGCATAAGGCGCGATGGTTAGGAAGTTCTCATTCTCGGCCACCACGCGGCTTCCGTTTTCGGTTTCCTGTCGGATAATGTCGCAGAACACGCAGCGCTCTTTATATAGAAAATACTGCTTTGCCCCTTCCAGCTCCTGGACCACGTTGATCGGCAGAATCGGCAGCGCGATCAGTTGCGAATGCGCATGCTCCAGCGAAGCGCCTGCCGCCTCGCCATGGTTTTTGAACAGCAGAATGTACTTGAATCGCCGGTCTTTCTTCAGATCGAGAATGCGGTCCCGAAAAGTCCACAGCACATCTTCAATTCGCTTCGGAGGCAGCGTCGCCAGGCTGGCATTATGGTCCGGCGTTTCGATAATCACTTCATGCGCCCCTACGCCATTCATCCGGTCGAACATGCCTTCGGCTTGGCGATTGAGGTTACCTTCAATTCCTAACGCCGGAAATTTGTTGGGCACCACCCGCACGGTCCATCCCGGCGTATCCCGCTGCGACGCCGGCCCGCCATTCGATCCAGGACGATAGGCCTGAATTTCAGGCGGTGTCTTGCTTTCGTTTCCATAGCAAAAGGGGCAGAAGCCGCCCTTCAACTTCACGTTCTCCCGGGCAAAATCAGTGGGCCGCTTGGCTCGATCTGTGGAAATAATCACCCAGCGGCCAACAATGGGATCTTTTCTCAGCTCTGGCACTCAGAAAACCTCTTTATCTAGATAGACGAATCTTTCATTCTAAGCCGACAGGGAGGAATTGCGAAACATTTCGATCTGCGGTCGGCTGGCTTTTGAATGCCCATAGTATACGCTGACCACGTCGAAGCGCCACTGGCACGAAGGTGGAAAGCGTCGCAAGTAACTCTGGCACCACCGCCGCCACCTCGCGGCGCTTGTGCCGGTCTACGGCCGCCTCGCCGGACTGCACGTCGCGCGGCGTCCGAGTCTTAACTTCCGCGAACCAGAGAACGCCGCTTCCTCGCCTCGGCGCGCGGTTTTCTGGTGCGCTGGAGTCTTGTCGGGCGACGGAATATGTCCTGCGCGCCAGTCCAGGAGACGGAGGATCTCCTGTGTAGTTCGGCCTGAATGCACAAATTAAGCCCTTTAGGCCATGGTAGTCTTTCCGGCCCCTCCTGTAGCGCAATCGGGCTCACAATCACCGGGCCCAAGCCCAATGCGGGAAGCCGCCGCATGCTCTGGCCGAACCTGGTCGAACCTGCTAACCCATTGTCCCCAAGGTCTAGAAGCCTCTGTCCGAAGCTGCTCTGCTGCCGTGCCCGCGGCCTCCCAGCGAGTTATAATTGTACGAGTTGTTCCTCACGCATGACTGATCAACTTAGAAAAAAATTGCAGGAAGAAGTCGACGCGCTCGAACACGAACTCGTTCACGAGTTGCCCAAAGAGATCAAGCGCGCCGCGGCTCTCGGCGATCTCAGCGAGAACGCGGAGTATCACATGGCCAAGCAGCGCCAGGAGTTCGTCAAGGCGCGCTTCCGCCAACTCGGCAAGCGTCTGGCCGATCTCTCCTTGACCAACATGAACAACATTCCCAAGGACAAAGTGGGGCTCGGTTCAACCGTCAAGATCTACGACAGCACCAAGAACGAAGAGATCGAGTACAAGCTCGTCACCAGCGAAGAGTCCGATGTAAGCTCCGGAAAAATCTCGACCACCTCGCCCATCGGCCGCGCACTGCTCAATAAGAAGGTCGGCGACGAAGCCACCGTGATCACGCCCAATGGCAAGCGCGAACTGGAGATCTTGAGTCTCACCACCGTTCACGATGAACCCGATCCCGAGAAGGCGGAAGCCTGATGTCCGCTTCGCCGATGAACAAATCATGGACCAGCGCGTTCGGTCGTGCCTGCGGTGTGTTGCTCGATACCATCGTTCGCTGGCTGGCGTTGTCGCGCATCAATCCGAATGTGCTGACGTTCATGGGCCTCGTCGTAAATACCTGGGCCGCAATTCTTTTCGGTTCTGCCAACGCCGCGACGCAGAGGCACATGTTCTTCCTCGCCGGTCTGGTCATTATTTTTTCCGGCTTCTTCGATCTTGTGGACGGTCAGGTGGCGCGTGCCACCGACCGCGTCACCCGCTTCGGAGCGTTTTTCGATTCGGTGGTTGATCGCTATAGCGATGCCTCGCAGTTCTTGGGTCTGCTGGTCTTCTACGCCCGCGGCGACCGCTTCTTCTACGTCGTACTCACCGCCTTCGTCATGGTGAGCGCCATCATGGTCAGCTACACACGCGCCCGCGCCGAGTCCCTCATCGGATCCTGCCGCGTGGGCTTCATGGAGCGCCCGGAACGGCTGGTTCTGGTGATCATCGGCGCACTATTCAACCGCATGGCCCCAGTGTTGTGGGTCATCGCAGTGCTTTCCACTCTCACCGTAATCCATCGCATGCGCTACACCTGGACTCGCACTCAGGACGCTCCACCCGTCGCCGCCAAAGCGGGCCACGCCGCCTGATGCGCCTCAATTTCCGTGCCGCGCGGTGCTAGACTGTTCGGTCATCTCACTTCTTCCGGGGACACTCCTTGTCTACTAATCCTGTTCTGGTTGTTCACGGCGGTGCCTGGGCGATACCCGATGACATGGTCGACGCCCACTTGCGCGGTGTGCGAAACTCTCTGGCCGCTGGGTGGCAGGTGCTGGAACGGGGTGGCCCGGCACTTGATGCCATCGAAGAGGCCGTGGTCATCATGGAGGACGACGAGACCTTCGACGCGGGTCGGGGAAGTTTCCTGAACCGCGATGGCAAGGTGCAGTTGGATGCCCTGATCATGGACGGCGCCACGCTCCGCGCTGGCGGCGTGGGATGCGTCGAGCGACTGCGCAATCCCGTGCGCGCGGCGCGCAAGATTCTGAGCGAGAGCCCGCATGTCTATTTTGTGGCCGAAGGCGCTGAGCGCTTCGCCGCCGAGCATGGCGTTCCCCTATGCAAGAACGAAGAGTTGATAATTGCGCGGGAGGTGGAACGCCTGCGCGAGTATCAGCGCGAAGAGGCAGGCCACGGAAACGAGTTGTTTGCGCCCACCATCTCTCACGATACGGTCGGCGCCGTGGCCCTGGATCGCCAAGGCAACATCGCCGCCGCAACCTCGACCGGAGGCACGCTGAACAAGGCCCCCGGACGCCTGGGCGATTCGTCACTGATCGGTTGCGGTTGCTACGCGGACAATCTCAGCGCGGCCGCGTCGACAACCGGCTGGGGTGAACCAATCATGAAGTTGGTCCTGGCCAAGTGGACTGCAGACCGAGTGGCTGCAGGAAATCTTCCAGAATGGGCGGCGCAAGAAGCCATGAATTATCTAAAGCAGCGTTTGAATGGGCACGGTGGCATCATCGTCCTGAATGCCCAGGGACAAATCGGCATTGCGCACAATACGCCGCGCATGGCGTGGGCATGTAACACGATTAACAAAGAAGAAGCTGGCATCGAACGCAACGCCCTGTGATCGCGCTGGGGGTTTGTTTGAAAGGGCTTGCCTACCCGAGCAACCTCCGTGAAATCAGGCAAATCCGAAGGCTGAGCGGTATGATGAAGCCGTCCCACGCTGTCTCTGCGGCATCGCGTCATGTCGAAAAATTGTTCCAGGTTGATCATTGAAACCCTCCGCCAGCACGGCTTTCAAGCCTACCTGGTGGGCGGATGTGTCCGCGATGTCTTGCTGAAGCGCCAGCCTGCAGACTACGACGTCGCCACCAGCGCAACCCCCGCTCAAGTGATGGAAATTTTTCCCGACACCTATGCCGTGGGAGCGCAATTCGGGGTGGTGCTTGTGCCGCTGCCGGAGTCGCAACGCGAATCCTATACCCAGAACGCGCCGCCGAAGTCCAAAGCCGTGGAAGTGGCGACCTTCCGCAGCGATCTCGGATACTCCGACGGACGCCGGCCCGATGAAGTCCGCTTCAGCCAGGACCCCCGCGAAGATGTCGCCCGCCGCGATTTCACCATCAATGGCATGATGCTCGATCCGGTCAGCGGCGAAGTACTCGACTTTGTGGGCGGCCAAAGAGATCTGAATGCAGGCATCATTCGCGCCATCGGCGATCCGGCGTGCCGTTTTGCGGAAGACAAATTGCGAATGTTGCGCGCGGTCCGTTTCGCTGCGCGCTTTGACTACACCATCGAAGCCGAAACCCTCGCCGCCATTCAGCGACTGGCTCCCGAAATTCAAGTGGTTTCGCGCGAGCGCGTTCGCGATGAACTCACCAGAATGCTCACCGAAGGCCATCCCCGCCGCGCTTTTCTTCTGCTGGATGAAACCGGTTTGCTCAAAAAAGTTCTCCCAGAGATTTCTGCCCTGAAAGGGGTTCAGCAGCCGCCTGAGTTTCATCCCGAAGGGGATGTGTTCGCGCACACGCTGCTGCTTCTGGAGAACTTGCCCGAGCCTTGCCCGTCCACGTTGGCCTGGGGCGCGCTGCTGCACGATGTCGGTAAGCCCGCCACTTTTCGTGTCGCCCCCGACCGAATCCGCTTTGACGGCCACGTCGAGGTCGGCGTCAAGATGGCGGAACAAATCTGTGAGCGTCTGCGCCTATCCAATCACGACACAGCGCAGGTGCTCGCTCTGGTCGACAACCACATGCGCTTCGGTCATGTCACGCGCATGAAGGAATCAACCCTAAAAAAATTCCTTCGCTTGCCCGGCTTCGATGAACATCTCGCCTTGCACCGCGCCGACAGCCTGGCCAGCCACGGCAACCTGAGCACGTATGAGTTCCTTCTGAAAAAACTCACCGAGATTCCGCCAGAGAGGATTCGCCCCGCAGCATTGATCACCGGAGACGATTTGATCGCTGCGGGATATCATCCCGGCCCCAGATTCCGCGAGATTCTGGAGGCAGTTGAAGATTTGCAACTCGAGGGGCGGCTGCTCTCGCGCGACGCTGCCTTCGAGTTCGTTAAGAGTGCCTTTCCCATCCAAGCTGCAAATCGCGACGGATGATGCAAACTCGGGAAATGCCAGCAGTGCCGTGGAAAGAGCGGCGCTTTAGCGCCCCCTAAGCGATGAGAGTTAGCGCGGGCTTCAGACCCTGGCCGTTGCACTAATGTACCGCAACCAGAAATTGGAGTGCTAGAATCGAAATCTCTGAGCGATTGATTGCTGGGAATTGCCCACGAGGAGCCGCATTGGAGCAAGCAGGACGCGGATTGGAAAAGATTGTATGGGGCTCCCTGCGGCGCGTGCCGCAAGCCGAAGCTCCTCTGCTGGCTTGGCCTTTGGTTTGCGGATCGGTGGTTGCAGCGCGTACACAGGCTTTGGAATTCTCCGACTCGGTGTTGCGCGTCGAGGTCCCCGATGCCGGATGGAAGCGTGAAATGCAGAGCCTCGCCCCCCGGTATCTCGCCACACTGAATCGTTACGCCGGCCAAAAAGTGGAGAGGATCGAGTTTGTGATCCTGCAGGAGAACGGGACTAAGTCGCAAAAATGAAGGTCACAGAAAAAGACGTCACGTACGTAGCCGATCTCGCCAACCTGGAGCTGTCCGCGGAGGAGCGAACTGGCATGGTCCGCGATTTGAATTCGATCCTCGACTACATCGACAGGCTCAACCAATTGGACAGTTCCAACGTTGAACCCATGGCGCAAGTTTTGGATCGCTATGGCGTCGACAAATCCCAGCAGGGAAGCCAGAGATTTGCGTACACCAATCGCGAAGATGTAGTCGAGGGACTGCGCAAGTCGCTGTCGCAGGAAGCAGCTCTTGCCAACGCGCCCGATGCGGATGGTAGCTTCTTCCGAGTGCCCAAAGTGATTGAAAGATAGTGGCCAGTGGTTAGTCGCCAGAATGAGGGCATGCTATGTGTACTGACCGCTAGCCGCGATCACTGATCACTTTAAGTCTTCCACATATGACCTCGCTCACTATTGACGCCGCTCGCTCCGCCGTCCAGGAACGCAAAACGACAGCTCTCGCGCTTGCCGAAGCACACTACGCGCGTATAGAGAAAGAAGATGGCCAGATCGGCGCCTACCTCACTCTGTGCAAAGAGCGCGCCCTCGAGCAAGCGGATCGCATGGACCGCATGGCCGCCGAGGGCAAGCCATTGCCTCCTCTGGGTGGAGTCCCAGTCGGAATCAAGGATGTGATGTCGACTCGTGGCGTACGCACCACGGCGGGATCAAAAATTCTAGGTCACTACATTCCCCCTTATGACTGCACCGCCGTGGCGCGCATGGAAGCCGCGGGAGCGACAGTTCTCGGCAAGACGAACTGCGACGAATTTGCCATGGGTTCGTCGAATGAGAATTCAGCGTTTCATCCCGTGCATAATCCAAGAGACTTGACGCGCGTCCCCGGAGGTTCCTCCGGCGGTTCGGCCGCTGCCGTTGCCGCCGACATGGCCGTGGTGGCACTCGGCTCCGATACCGGAGGATCGATTCGCCAGCCTGCATCCTTTTGCGGCGTAGTTGGAATGATGCCGACCTATGGTCGAGTCTCGCGTTACGGTTTGATCGCCTTCGCATCCTCGCTCGATCACATCGGACCGCTTGCGAAGACGGTAAAGGACGCGGCAATCGTGCTGCGTACGATCGCCGGCCGCGATCCGATGGATTCGACCTCGGCTGATCTGCCAGTGCCAGACTATGCCTCGGAACTCGAAAAGTCCGTGCGCGGCCTGAGACTAGGCGTGGCCAAAGAATATTTCGCCGAAGGTTTGGACGATGAAGTCCGCCAGGCGGTCGAGTCGGCAATCGACAAGTTGAAAAGCTTAGGTTGTGAAGTGGTGCCGGTTTCGCTGCCGCACACGCCGTATGCAATTCCCACGTATTACCTGATTGCAACCGCGGAGGCCTCGGCCAATCTGGCCCGCTATGACGGCGTGCGCTACAGCTACCGTGCGCCGGGGGTGAAGACACTTTCCGAGATGTATCGCCGGAGCCGCCACGAGGGCTTCGGCGCCGAAGTCAAACGCCGCATCATGCTCGGCACCTATGCCTTGAGCGCAGGATATTACGATGCCTATTATCTGAAGGCGCAGAAGGTGCGCACCCTGCTGACGCGCGACTTCGACGAAGCCTTCCGCAAAGTGGATGCGATCGTGACCCCGACGAGCCCCACGGCAGCGTTTCGGCTGGGTGAGAAATCAAACGATCCCCTCGCCATGTACCTAGCGGACATCTACACGGTCACAGCAGACTTGGCGGGGATTCCTGGAATTTCGATTCCTTGCGGCGAGACCAAAGAGAAACTTCCCATTGGTTTGCAAATCTTGGGAAAACATTTTGACGAATCGACGATTCTGCGCCTGGCGCATGCCTACGAGCAAACGCACTAGATGCTCTCGTAGTATTTTTCTCCTGCGCAAGCGCGGCACAGCACCGTCCCATCCCGCCTTACTTCCCTCCGAAAATTGATACCTTCCCGGCACACCTCACAAACCACTCGCTCACCCTTGTATCCAGGAAATTCTTCCGGCGGCAGTTCGACCTTCACCCACTGGGTTGCAAACAAGTCTTCATCCGAGATTTCTCGGTAAGCCAGCATCTGCTGTTGATTCTTGTCGGCGATTTCGGGATGCATCTGTCGCGCCAGAGCCTTGGACGATTCTTTTGCCGCGATGCGAATCCCCTTGCCGGTAGTCACGTCCACAAACGTCACCGCAACTTTCCCCCAGTCGCGAAACTTTAGCGCCCGCTTGCCCAATCGACAACCGGTTACCACGGCAACAGCATCGGTGGCGCAACGGTCGATTTCCACGAAGGTGACAAGCCTCTTGCGGTCTTTGCCGCGCGGATCTTCGATGCCGAGTTTGACCAAGCCCAGCATGGCCAGCCGCACGCCCAGCACTTGTCCGGCGCAAAGATGCCCGTGGGCTTGTTCGGCATCGAGGAGATATTCGTCCAGAGATTTCAGCACAGCTGCCAGCCTTCCGGAGTCAGCTTTCAGCTTAACATTCGACTATCTACTTTCGGTGCCAGCGCACACCGTCTTTCGTATTTTCGACGACAATGCCGGCGGCCGTAAGTTCCGCGCGCAAAGCATCGGAAAACTTGAAGTTACGGGCGCGCCGCGCAGCTTCCATTTCCACTATTTTTGTTTCGATATCCGCCTCGAAGAGTTGACCCGACTGCACCGCTTCCCGCAGTTCGGCGCTAATATCTTTTTCCCGGCCTTCGGTGGGAGCCCAATCGAAAACCTGTTTCATCTTGGCCGCGTCATCGTCTTGGAGAACGGCAAAAATCTCATCGAACTTTTGCAATGCGGCAAGTAGCACTGGAACATCATCCTTCTTAATTCGCCCCGCATCCAACGCCGCGTTGGCGCTACGTACCATCTCGAACAGTGCGGCCTGCGCCTGAGCCGTATTGAGGTCGTCGTCCAGCGCGCTCTTCATCCGGTCGATCGTCTCCTTCGCAAGCGAATGCATTTCGGGACACGATCCTGCCGCAAAATTTCCTGCGGTCAAGCGCTGCCGAAAATTCCGTAATCGTTCTACGGAAACCGCCGCCTGCTTCAAGCCATCGAACGTGAAGTTCAACTGATTCCGATAGGGAACTGAGGTCAACAAATAACGGATCGACGAGGGTCTATGTCCCTTCAACACCAGATCGCGCAAGGTGTAGAAGTTCCCCAGGCTCTTCGACATCTTCTCGCCCTCGACCAGCAGGAAACGCACATGAAACCAAAAACGTGCGAACGTTTTTCCGGTGAATGACTCCGACTGCGCAATCTCGTTTTCATGATGCGGGAAGACCAGGTCTTCTCCTCCCGCGTGCAAATCAAAACTCTCGCCCAATTCTTCCATCGACATCACCGAGCACTCCAGGTGCCAGCCAGGCCGTCCCGGTCCAATGGGCGTATCCCAGAAAGCCTCACCCGGCTTGGGCGCCTTCCACAGCGCAAAGTCGCGCGCGCTATCTTTGTCGTACTCGTCCACATCCACACGAGCTCCATCCAGCATTCCGCCGAAATCTTTCTTCGAGAGTTTCCCGTACCGGGGAAAGCTCGCAATGCGGAAGTAGTAGGAGCCATCGTCAGTGCGGTAAGCGATCCCTCGTTCCACAAGTTTGACGACGAAATCCGCCATCTCTTCGACGTGTTCCGTAGCCCGCACCAGAATGGGCTGCTCAATGCCGATCATGGCAGAGTCTTCGACAAATGCTCTCTGGTACTTGGCTGTATATTGCTGAACGCTCACGCCGTCGCGGGCGGCATTGCGGATGATCTTGTCGTCCACATCCGTTATGTTCATCACGTAGCGCACCGTGTAGCCGGACTGCCGCAGGAATCGCTGCAGCATATCCACAGCAATGAAGCTGCGAAAGTTGCCGATGTGGCCATAGTCGTAGACGGTTGGGCCGCAAGCATACATGCGAACTTCACGATCGCGCAGCGCATGGAATTCCTCGACCTGCGAGGACATGGTGTTGTAAAGGCGAAGGGCCATAGTCGGTTGCAGCGCTCAGAGATGAACCCTTAATTCTAGGGGGACGCGCGAAACAGGGTCAACTGGCGCGGATATCGGCGGAAGAATGTGGCGCCAGGGTGTGCGTGGGTAACCGCAACCGATGTTGCACCAGAAAAACGTAATGCAGCGCGGAAACGATCGTGAAGGCGAAGGTCGCGCGCAAGAAAACGGTTCGCGTAATCCAGACCCAGCGCTCCAGTCTCACAGAAAACAACATGACGAAGAACACGGCAGCGATTTGCGAAAACGTGTTCGCCTTGCCAAAGATGCTGGGCCGAAAATCACGCAGGCCCGCGATGGCAAACAACACCGCACTGGCCGCTAGGATAGAAATATCACGGCTGAACACGAGCACAGTGAATTTCCACGGAATCTTGTGCAGAATCGAAAGCACCAGAAACATAGTGCTCAATAAAAGCTTGTCGGCGATGGGATCGAGATACTGCCCCAGCAAAGTCTGCTGATGCAACTTGCGCGCCAGCAGTCCATCCAGGCCGTCGCTGAATCCGGCAATCACGAACAAGACCAAGGCCCAGAAATAGCGGCCTTCAACTAACTCGATGACAATAAATGGAACGAATACCATCCGCAGCAGCGTGAGCTGGTTGGGAGCCGTGAAAATTTGAGAAAGCCTCATGCCGTTCCCCTTCTGGGAGGAACCGCAGAGTTCGCCGCAAGATCGCTCGCCCGGTTGTCGAGCGCGGAACTTAGCGTCACTGCTGGATCGAGGCCAGTCTTGGCCAGGAAACGCTGCGAAAGGGAAGGAAGACTCCCGTCGGGAAGGTCAAGCTCGATTCGTTCGATCCGGTGCATTGGAAAGAAAACGACAGCCGGGGTGAAAGGTTCGCCATCTTTGACCATCACAACCAGATCCTCAAAAGAAGCCAGCTCGATTCCTGTCATGCTTAGCCCTTCCGGGGCCAACCACAGAATCATTCCCCAGAATTTATCCCGAGGATTGCCCAAGGTCACAACCACCATGGCCCCTCGCAAAAAAGGTCCGTGGCCGGTCTGGGTGCCAGCACTGGAAGGATTCCGCCGAGAACTTTTTGGCATGGAACGATTGTCGCTGCCGCCGCCGAGACTTTGCAACTGCCAGAGTGACCGAAAACCTCGCAAAACGGGTCGGTTTTGCGCCATTCGCCCCAAAAACTCCCCTTTTCATCCTTTTGGCTAACCCAGGTGGGTAATTGCAAGTCGTCAGCGAAAGGTTGAAGGTTTTGCTAAACGCCTCTCACACTGATTCTCCCCCCAGCTGCCAGGCGCCATGAGGAGCGTCCCTGAAATGAGCACACTTGAGTTGTCTTCGTTTTCAGTACTGGCACTCGCGCTGATATGCGGGGGAACTGCATCAGCTCAAGACGTTGGTGACAACAGCGTCTATTTCACCACCTATTATTCCAATGCGAACACGCCTGGCGCCCAAGATCAAACTGTGCGCCTCATCAACGATGGAGACACGGGAGCGAGCCTGTGGGCGTCCTTTTACGTGTTCGATGACAACGAAGAATTGCAAGAATGTTGTAGTTGCGAGGTAACGCCGGATGGTCTGACCTCGGAATCCGTGAATCATAATCTCACCGCCAACAGCCTGACCCGTAAACTGAACGCAAAAGGGCTAATCAAGGTGATTTCGTCCTGTGTTGCTGCCGGCGGCCCAACCAACTATACGAACAAACCGACGCCCGGTCTGCGCGTTTGGTCCACTCATACCGAGAGGGCCTCGCCTACGGCAGGAGCTTTTTACGTCACCGAAAGCCCGGTGGCCGACTCCAACCTGGGGTCGTCTGAAGAGAAGCTGGTCGAGGAGCTATGTTTTTATTTGAACCTGCTGGGCGGTACCCAGGGACCCTGCTCCTGCACGGCCAAAGACACCGACTTCTAGGCGAGAGAAATCGCCTCCGAATTGCAGGTTGCAATAGTGGGCGGAAGTTTTTCCGTCCGCTTTTTTCTTTGTAGAGAAACCTCCATTCCCATGGCACCGCTGGCGGAAGGACCCAAGTCCAAAACGACTGCCGGCCTGCAGTAACTCGCCCTCTTTCCTCATTGTCCCTCGAGAAAACGCTATCCCGCGGATAGGCCGCAGGAGGGCAGTCGTCGTGTAGCGTCGCACAGCAGAGTGTGAGCAAAATCACAGCGCCCCCGGCCTCTCGCGAGCATTATGAAAATGAAATTCAATTTCATCTACGTGGAGTCGAGCTTCTTCTTCTCTCAAAGTGTTATCTGCGAGGCTCCATTGAAAAGCGGACAACGTGAAACAAGAACGCGGCGTGTTGGTGCAGATGTTCTCATTCGCAATCATGGTTGGGCTCTGCTGTGTAATTCTTTTCATCTGCTCTCGGTCGGCCTCTGGGAGCGATGGAGGAGGCATTTCGGGAACCGTCGTCGATCCCAGCGGAGCTGTCGTTCGGACGGCGACCGTATTCACGCGCAACTCGGATACCGGCGCCCAACAAAGTCGCACCACCAACGATGATGGCGTGTATACCTTCCCCCTTCTTCCAAGCGGGCATTATCAGATCGAGATCACGGCGCCCGGATTTGCAACCTACCGGCAGGCTGGCCTCGACCTGACGACGACGGCTGCGCTCAACGTAAACGTTGAACTGGAGTTGAAATCCGAAGCGACAACCGTCGAAGTCAGCGCTGAGACCCTCCAAATCGACACTTCAACCACTCAGATGGGCGAGACCATCGCCACCAGCAAAATGACCGCCGTCCCCTTGAATGGGCGCAGCTTTACCGATCTGCTCGCCCTTCAGGCAGGCATCGTTCCCACCAGTTCGCAGCAGCCGAATGCGGTGGTCATGAGCGGCGTTACCAGTTCCTCTCCGTCCGGTGACTTGAATGCTGGCAACACATCCATCAGCGGTCAACGGGAAACCGCCAATGGCTTTCGCGTGAACGGCAGCGACGTGGAGGAAGACGTCAACATGGGAACCGCGATTGTTCCCAACCTTGATTCCATTCAGGAGCTGCGGGTCCTCACCAACAGCTTCGATGCCGAATACGGCAACTACAGCGGCGGCCAGGTTCTCGTTCTCACCAAGTCTGGCAATAATCAATTTCACGGCGATGCTTTCGAGTTCCTGCGCAATACCAACTTCGACGCACGAAACTACTTCTCGGGCGACCGTGCACAATTCAATCAGAACCAATTTGGCGGAACCCTCGGCGGCCCAGCCAGAAAAGATAAAGTATTTTTCTTCGCCGACTCTCAAGGCACTCGCCTGCATCAGGGTATTGACACAGGTCGTATTTCTGTCCCATCTCTGCTGGACCGAACCGGCGATCTCTCTGACATGGCTGGCTCGTTGACCGGAATCGTGAATGGGCAATACTGGGCTGACCTGCTCTCACAAAAGCTCGGGTACCCGGTCCGTCCCGGTGAGCCCTACTACACTTCGGGCTGCGCCAGTTGGTCGCAATGCGTCTTGCCCCACGGGCGAATCCCGGACAGAGCCTGGTCGTCCCCCGCCAAGAGTCTGCTGCAGTACATTCCCGAACCCGATCAAGCTGGAAATGTATTTTCTACCTCGGCGTACAGCCGGGCCCTTCGCGATGACAAAGCAGCGATGAGAATAGACGCCAACACGCGCTGGGGATCGCTTGCCGGCTACTACTTCCTGGACGATTACTCTCTGAACAACCCGTACCCCACCGGCCAAGGCGGCGCTAATGTTCCCGGTTTTAATGCCATGACGATCGGCCGCGCGCAGCTGCTGAGTCTGAGCATTTCCAAGGCATTCGGGGCGAATGCGGTCAACGATGGGCATCTCAGCTACATGCGCGATGCGAACGATGCCGGCCGCCCCGTAGGTGGCGTAGGTCCAAGCTTGGCTTCGCAGGGATTTATTGGCCCAACCGGACTACCGGGAATAGTTCCGTTAGCACCCGGTATCGAAGGCATCGAGAATGTTTCGTTCAACGACTTCACCTTTGGCGATAGCATCACAGGACTTACCCAAGTCAACAATACGTACCAGTGGGAAGATAATTATTCCCGGATCATCGGCAAACACACCATCAAGATCGGCGGAGAATTCCATCTAGACCAGATCAATACCAATCCAGACCCAATTTTCAACGGAGCCTTTGTGTTCCAGGGAACGGAAACCGGCGCAGACATGGCAGATTTCCTGCTGGGAATTGCCAGCGCTTATAACCAGGGCGACTCTCAGCGGTTCTACAATCGCAACAAGTACGTCGGCCTGTTCGCCCAGGACAGCTGGAGAATGCAGTCCAATGTCACCCTGAACTACGGCGCACGTTGGGACGTCATCTCACCCTGGGACGAGAAGTACAACCAGCTTCAGACTCTTGTCCTCGGCGAGCAGTCGCGTGTTTATCCCGGCGCGCCTGCTGGACTTGTAGTCCCCGGTGACCCCGGCGTCCCTCGCACGCTGGCGCCAACAAAATACGACAGCTTCGCTCCGCGCCTCGGCATTTCCTACTCGCCAGATCGGCAGAATGGCCCGCTCGCAAAGATCTTCGGCGGACCGGGCAAGACCACCCTTCGAGCGGGCTATGGCCTTTTCTACACGGCATTCGAAGGATTATCCGCAGGCATTATGAGCGCCAACCCGCCCTATGGTTACGACTACACCAGTCTTGCCCCGCCGCTGTTTGCCACGCCCTTTGTCACCGCAGCCAGCGGCCAGAGTATCGGCCAGCGCTTCCCGTTAACGTTTCCCAGCTTCGGAGCTTCGCCGACTCACCCTGATTCGAATGTCAACTGGTCGCAATATCTCCCGATCACCGGCGTGCCAGCCTTCTTCCACGGGAATGTGCCGCCTTATTCCGAGAGCTACATGTTTTCGTTGCAACGGGAAATTGCGACGCACACCGTTCTCAGCGTCAGCTATGTCGGTACGCAAGCCCACCATCTTCTGGTGCTCACTTCCGCGAATCCCGGCAATGCCGCGCTGTGCTTAAGCCTAAGTCAGCCAAACGAAGTCATGCCAGGCACGCCGACCTGCGGCCCATTTGGCGAGAGCGGCACCTACACCACGCCTTCGGGCGCAGTCATTCAGGGAACGCGAAAACCCTTCAGCTCCCAGTTCGCTGCCATCACTTACCAGAAAACCATCGCAAATTCGAACTACAACGCTCTTCAGCTCAATCTCCGTCACCGCTCCGGCCCTCTGGAGTTCATGGTTGGCTACACATACAGCAAATCTCTCGACCCATCCTCCAGTCTGGCGGAAGCAGTCAATCCGATCGATCAAAATTTGAGCAGGGGCCTTTCTGCTTTCGATATGCGTCACGATTTTGTGGCGAGCTACAAGTATGCGTTGCCGGTGAATGATCTGTTCCGTCGCCAGAATCGCTGGACCGAAGGTTGGGCCGTCTCCGGTTTGACTCGCTTCACAACCGGTTTTCCCGTGACTCTTTACAACAACAACGACACATCCTTGCTCGGGACCATACCCAACGGGGTCAACAACAATGGCGTCGACACGCCAAACTTCAACCCCGGCAATCTCGAGACCGATACCCACCCAGAGAACGGACACGCGGGCTTCAACACCGCGCTTTTCAGCCTCCCCAGGCTGGGCCAGATCGGCACCGCCCGCAGGCGATTCTTCTATGGACCGGGAATCGGCAACTTTGATCTTGCGCTGCAAAAAGACCTGCGGCTGTCCGAGTCGAAATCGTTACAGTTCCGCTTGGAGGCGTTCAACGTCTTCAACCATACGCAGTTTTATGGCCCTGCCGCCGTCAATGGCAACATCAGTAGTGCTGATTTCGGACAAGTAGTGAGCGCTGCGCCTCCCCGCCTTATCCAATTGGCCGGAAAGTTCCTGTTTTAGGTTTGCATTCTGGTTGTGATAGCTTCGGCTCATTCTTCCTCTCTATCTTTGAAAAATTTCCTGTTTCGTGACAAGATTTCATCCTCGCCCAAATGACGATCTTCTCTCACACATCCAACGGGAGGCAGGTGCGTTTTCGCCGCGAGCGCAAGCCCAAGCCCGACTCTGCACGAGGAGTCATAACGCGGGCATTGCTTGTCGCGAGCGTTTCCGCAGTTTTCCTCTCTCCGGCTGCACTGGCACAGCAAAATGATCCGGCGAAGCCTGTGGTGGTGCAACCGGGTGCGCCCGGTGCGCCGAGCAAAACCCTGCCGTCATCGACGCGAGCAATCCTGCCGCCACGGTCGCCGGCAGATGTAGCGTTCATGCAGGGTATGATCGTGCATCATGCACAAGCGGTAGAGATGACGGCGATGATTCCGTCGCATACCCAGAACAAAGACCTGCATTCATTAGGGGCACGTATCAGTAGCTCGCAGTCGGACGAAATCAAGCTCATGAAGCGCTGGCTGGCGGCCCGCGGCGAATCCGTTCCGAAGGCGATGCCGAAAATGCCGGGCATGGATATGTCGCACGAGACGTCAAACAAGAACATGGCACTGATGCCAGGAATGCTGACGCCGCAGCAGATGGAAGCGTTGCGGAAGGCAAAGGAAGCCGAGTTTGAGCGCTTATTTTTGCTGGGGATGATTCAACATCACAACGGCGCCTTGGCCATGGTAAAAGATCTATTCGACACCGCAGGCGCTGGACAGGATGGCGAGTTGTTCAACTTCGCGACCGATGCGGACAATACGCAACGAGCCGAAATACGTATCATGGAGACCATGCTGAAGAAAGAACCCCTTGAGGAGAAACGATGAATCGATTGCCCAGTCTTGCCCTGTGTGTGGTGTGGGTCGCACTTATTTCTGGTTTCGCTATGAACCAAACGCAGGCCCAAGCAGTGCCGCCCGCGGCTCCGCCCCAGGAACAGGTGCAGCAGTCCGCGACTCCGCCCTCCGAGAAGGACGCTGAGGGCAAAGACAAAGAGGACGAAGAGGAGAACATGTTCGCTCCACAGCCCGCCCCAACGCTGCCGCCGGGGATGACGGGATCGGATGCGAACGATCCGCGCGCCAGCCTCGCACCGGGACTTTATGACGCGGGAGAAGCTTCCATGGGCATCGAACACCTCGTGCTGCTCAAGAAGCCGGACGCGTTTCAGCTCGGAGCCACGGATCCCGATGATCCGAGGGTGGAGAAAATCGTTGGGCAGCTCGGTCTGGGGAACAACAAAAAGATTCCCAAGCCAGCGCACTTGCTGATCGCGCAACTTGCTTTTGCCAACTCGGACCTTGCTTTCCAGGGCAACCACCTGTTCCAAGGAAATTTTTATGGCATGAGCATCTTCGACATCTCCAACCCGGCGAACACGAAATTGTTGACGTCAATGGTCTGCCCAGGCGGACAAGGTGATGTGTCGGTATACAAGAATTTGATGTTCATGTCCGTAGAGATGCCCAATGGACGCCTGGATTGCGGCGTTCAGGGATTTTCCCCCGAACCTCCTCCGCCCGCAGACGAGGACAAAGACAAAACCGATGACAAAGATAAAGATAAAGACAAGGGGAAAAAGCACCACATCCCGGTAGCACAGAAGGACCGTTTCCGCGGCGTCAGAATCTTCGACATTTCCGACATCCAGAACCCAAAGCAGGTCGCAGCGGTGCAGACCTGCCGCGGATCCCACACGCATACCCTGGTGATCGATCCGAACGACAAGGACAATGTCTACATCTACGTTTCAGGAACGTCGTTTGTGCGTCAGCCGGAAGAACTGGCCGGGTGCTCCGGCGAAAAACCGGACAAAGATCCGAATACTGCACTGTTTCGCATCGATGTGATCAAAGTTCCACTGGCTGCACCGCAGGACGCGAAGGTCGTGTCGAGTCCCCGGGTATTCATTGATCCACGCACGGGCGCGATCAACGGCCTGAACAACGGTGGCACCCACGGCAAGAAGGGCTCGGAGAAGCCGGCTGACACCGACCAGTGCCACGACATCACCGTGTACTCGGCGATCGGGTTGGCCGCGGGCGCGTGCTCCGGAAACGGAATTGTGCTCGACATCAAGGACCCTGAACATCCAAAGCGTGTGGACGCCGTCAATGATCCGAACTACTCCTACTGGCATTCGGCTTCATTCTCGAACGATGGCAGCAAGGTTGTGTTCACCGACGAGTGGGGCGGAGGCTTGGGCGCGCGGTGCCGTCCGAACGACCCGAACAAGTGGGGTGCGGATGCCATCTTCCGTCTGAAGGACGACAAGCTGAGTTTCGCGAACTACTACAAGCTGCCAGCCGCGCAGGGCGACACGGAGAACTGCGTGGCACACAACGGTTCCCTGATTCCAGTTCCCGGCCGGGATATTGAAGTGCAGGCCTGGTACCAGGGCGGGATCTCCGTGATGGACTTTACCGATCCGGCCAACCCCTTCGAGATCGCCTACTTCGATCGCGGGCCCATTGATCCGAAGATGTTGGTCCTCGGAGGCGACTGGTCGGCGTATTGGTACAACGGCTACATTTACGGTTCGGAGATCGCGCGCGGCTTGGACGTGTTTCAACTGACTCCGACCAGGTTTCTGACGCAGAACGAAATCGACGCGGCCAAGACGGTTCGGCTGGCTGAGCTGAATGTGCAAAACCAGCAAGAGATCGAGTGGCCTGCAAAGTTGATCGTGGCGAAAGCGTACGTGGACCAGTTGTCTAGGTCGCAGGCTCTGCCTGCAAGCCGAATCGTCGAGCTGCAGAAGGCGATTCAAAGCGCAGAGACGTCGCATATGAGCAAAAGCAAAATGGCGAAGTTGAAGGGCATCGCACCTTCGTTGGAAAAGAGCGCAGCAACCGCGAAGACCCCGGCCGACTCAATGCGCATGTATGCACTGGCAGGCGTTCTGAAGCATCCGTCCGCTTAAGCCAGGATCAGAAATCGCGAAAGCCCCGGTAATTAGAAAGGATTGGAGAACGGATAAAAAACCGGACTGAACAAAACGCGACGGCTAGAAGCCGTTAAGAAAATGGTAGGTACGAGGAGACTCCAACTCCTGACCTCTACCGCGTCAATTAGCGGTGCGGCTGCCGGCCATTGATCCTTAAGGTGTTAATAACCGGAGGAACCGTTCCTTCGGGCTGGCTTGCTGCTGCGCTCATTGGCGTCGGGGCCGGAGGCGAAGCGGCTATTACACCTTACCTGCTGACGCGATACTTTGGGCTTCGTGCTTTTTCCACTCTTTACGGTCTCACCTGGACGTTCTATGCCGCTGCGGGAGCCATTGGGCCGGTGTTACTCGGGCGCGCCTTTGATGCGACCGGGTTCCTATGCCTCTTGGCTGATCCTCCTCGCAGCAGGGCTAGGTCTGGCGGCCACGACGATCCTTTTGCTTCCGTGCTATTCAGATTCGTTCGCTGCGGTTCACTGAACCAAGAACAAAAGCCGAGGTCAGTCGTCGTTGGCGACAACTTCGGATGGGACAATGCCTTCGAGATTCAAGGCGTCAATTTCCCCGATGTTAGGTAGTCCTGCGAGGGTCGCCGAAGGTATCTGCGACGCGATTGAAGAAAGCGAACAAGGCTGTGATGTAAACAGCTTCAGAAATCTCTCCTTCTTTCCATCCAGCAGCCCGCAACGTCTCAACATCGTCAGGGGTGGATCGGTAAGCAGCGTGGGTGATTAACCCACATATTCCAGCAGGGCCGCTCCGCGACCGTAAGGCCCGCTTGGTCAAGCTTGCCTTCGACGATTGCTTCTACACATTGTTCGGATGCTCCCTGGACCGCGCAGGAAGTAGGCGTGGCTGTCCAGTCGATACGGACACCGGTTGAGATAAGAGACGTCGCTGGCGATCATCTCTTTGTGGCGACGCGAAAGATGTCCGTCCGAAAAGTGGATCGCGTTTCCTAGATCGATCACGCGACGCAGGAAGTCAGGCCGCTCTCCGAAGCACTTGATGATGCCGGGTACCTGCTGTCTCCCCGACCCAGCTCGCCAGAAGTCGTAAGCCGCGGCCGTCTCACCGGTGGCCTCAGCATCTTCGATGATCCTGATTTTGGTGGCCGGCTTGGCGGCTGGAGTGCCATTTGCGCCCGCCGAATCCTTCGCATCGTTGTCTGCGCTCATATCATTCGTGTCGACGGATTACTCCTCATCCAGAGTCGCAATCTTCTGCCCGCTGCCGCTTGAGACGACCGTGATGAAGACAAATAGGAGTGGCGAAAAGTTATCCGGGGCAAGAGTTACGATCCAATGATACGAAAAGACTACGGGCGCTTTCCTTTTTTCACGGAAATCGAAACCAGTACTGCTTTCAAATTATTGACCCGGCTGCAAATCGTCCCTATAGTCGCCGCACTTCAATCTGTGGGCGAATTCTCGCGGGCGTTCTCGATAACGCGCGACGGGACATTGTTTTGCGAAATCGATTCGTGAGGACAAATGGGGAGAAGCATGCCTAGCGCGAAAACGCTGACGTTTCTGATGGCCCTTCTTACAAGTTTGAATGTTGCGGGACAGCAAATCACGGCAAGCATCCGCGGAACTGTTTTGGATCCGAGCAGCGCGATCGTCCCGGCCGCTACAGTCAGGGCAAAGCAGAATGAAACCGGCTTAAGTCGCGAGGCGATGACGGACCGTCAGGGAGAGTACGTACTAGTCGAGCTCCCGATCGGGCATTACCAGTTAGAGGTTCAGGCGAAAGGTTTCCAGAAGTACTTGCAGCAAGGAATCTCTCTGGATGTCAATGAAACGGCGACGGTCAGCGTTCACCTCAAGCTGGGGTCGGAAACGCAGCAGGTGGAAGTGAGTGCCAATGCGGCTTTGGTGCAGAGCACAGTCAGTAGTCTCGGCGAAACCGTGATGGAGCACGAGATTCTCGACCTTCCGCTCGACGGGCGCAACTTTTCTCAGCTCGGACTGCTTCAGCCCGGCGTGGTGCCGTTGACTCCTGGACTGCGCGAAGCCGGGGGCCCGGCACGACAGAACCAGGCCTATGCCGTCGACGGCCAACGGCCTGAATCGAACAACTTTATGATTGACGGCGCCGACAATGAGAGCTCTGTGGATGGTGGATTCGTGCTCAAGCCACCGATCGACGCGATCGCCGAGTTCAAAATTCTTAGCCATAACGCGAATGCGGAGTTCGGACGAAACACTGGTTCCACGACCAATATCGTTACGCGGTCAGGGTCCAATTCATTTCACGGGGCCGCCTGGGAATTTCTGCGGAACGATGCGATGGATGCGTCCGACTACTTCACGCAAAGCGTTCAGCCCTTGAAGCAGAATCAATTCGGCGCCACGTTCGGCGGCCCGATCCTGAAGGACAGGACCTTCTTCTTCGGGTCTTACGAAGGCTTCCGAAACCGGCAGGGTGAGACCGTTCCTGCAACCGTGCCTTCCGCGGTGGAAAGGCAGGGCAACTTCGGGGAGGAGTGTACCGACCTCAATGCCACTTTCAACCAGACCACCGGCCTCTGCAGCAATCCGAATGGGCAACTCATTTTTTTTGGAACACCCGTACCGTTCAATGAAATGACGCTTTTCACGCCCATCGATCCTACCGCGACCAATGTCCTGCCGTTTTTCCCTCTGCCAAACGTTGGAGAAAATGGATTCATCGCCACGCAGACTCTCAGCGAGAACAACGACCAATTCGGACTGCGCTTGGATTATTATCTTTCGAGTGCCGACGCTCTCAATTTCCGCTACATGTATAGCAGTGGCCCGACGACGGATCCTCTTTCGCCGGTGGGAGCGAACGTGCCCGGCTTTCCGGTGGGCGAGTACGACCGCGCCCAGAACTTTGTCACGCAAGAGACCCACATCTTCTCGCCCACCACCATCGGCGTCGCGCGCTTTTCCTTCCTCCGCAATACGTTCCTGCTCGACGAGCACCTGAATCATGAGTCGCCGGCGAACTTAGGCTTTGAGTACACGCCGACGTTGCCTTCGGCTTCCGGCCCTCCATTTATTCAAGTCGGCGGATACGCCTCAGTGGGCGACCCCATCACGGGACCGCGCAATACGTTTCAGAACACCTTTGACCTCTCTGGCTCTCTGAGCTGGATCCACGGTCACCACGAGCTGAAATTTGGCGGAGGCTACCGGCGCGATCAGATCAACGCCTTGCAGGGCATCGCCAGCAACGGCTTCTTTGTGTTCGCCAACTTTCCCTACAGTGACGGATTTGCCAGCTTCCTGTCAGGCAATCCGGTGGTGTTTCTGCAAGGTGGCGGCAATTTTAGCCGTGAGATCCGCGACCGAGCTCTTGATGCGTACGGTCAGGATACCTACAAGGTCAATTCTCGCCTGACGCTGAACCTGGGACTACGTTGCGAACTGCCATTTCCTTCCACCGAGAACAAAAACGAGGTCAATCTCTTCGTTCCTGGAGCACAATCGACAGTCGTGCCGAACGCTCCCACAGGATTGCTTTATCCCGGCGATCGGGGCGTGCCAGCGGGCTTGATTCCAACGCAGAAGACGGCCTTCGCACCGCGGTTCGGGTTCGCATGGGACCCGCGCGGAGATTCCAAAACGGTGGTCAGTGCTGCCTACGGAATTTTCTACGAGCCGTTCTACACCGGCGAGGGCGGGCCGCTGCAGGATCCAGTCAGCGCTCCTCCTTACCTCAAGACGCAGCAAATTAGTTTCCCCGTCAACTCGTTTGCCAATCCGTTTTATGCGCCGAATCCCTTCAGTCAAGCTTTCCCCGAGCCGATGACACTGCTCGTAGTCGCCCGCAATCTGCATCTGCCCTACGCGCAGGATTGGAATCTGAACATTCAACGGTCTTTCGGCGAAGACTGGCTCTTTCAGATCGGTTACGTGGGCACGACTGGTGTGAGGCTGCCGCGATTCATCGAAGGGAATCCCCCGGTCTTCGTCCCCGGCGTGAACACCACTGGCACCGGCTGTACGGTGGCAAATCCGTGTCCGATTTCCACCGAAAACAACGTGAACCAGCGGCGCCTGTATTCTGGATGCACCTTAGCGAACCCGAATAATTGCATCTACAGTTCGGTCGGTGAAATCGCCAGCATCGCGAACTCCAGCTATAACGCCCTGGAAACCAGCCTGCGAAAACGCTTCAGCCATGGCCTGTCGTTCCTCGCGTCCTACACGTGGGCGCACTCCATCGATGATGTTTCCTCCTTCAATATTACCGGCTCCGCTGCGCAACCCGTTGCCGGAGAAAATGACCTGGCGCAAGATCCCTTCGATCTTGCGGCGGAGCGTGGCCGGTCCATGTTCGATTCCCACCATCGTTTGGTGCTGAGTTATCAGTGGAGCCTTCCATTCTTGCAGCACTCCAGTACCTGGTATGGGCACGTTCTCGGCAACTGGCAGGTGAACGGAATTTTGACTGCCATGAGTGGGGGGCCGTTCACGGTATTCGACTCGAACGACGTTTCGTTGCAAGGGCAAGCACCGGAGATCACCGGATTTTCCGCAAACCGCCCCAATCTGATTGGCAACCCAAACTCCGGTCCGCGCACGCCTCAGGAATGGTTCAACCTAAGCGCCTTTCAGCAACTCCAACCGGATCCACTAGGCCGGTTCGAGGTCTTTGGGGACGAAGGACGAAACGTAGTCCAAGGCCCCGGATACGTGAACTGGGACGCCTCGGCCTTCAAGAACATTCGGCTGACCGAATCAAAAGAGCTTCAATTCCGCGGTGAATTGTTTAATTTGCTGAACCATACCAATTTCCGGTTGCCGGTCAGCGACATCGAATCACCGACTTTCGGGCAAATTCAGTCGGATGTAAGCCCGCGGGTGATTCAGGTGGCGCTGAAGTTCTTGTTTTAAACGATTTTGAGGAGGTCAAAGGCATGGCTCACATCAAAGTTTCCGAGAATTTGCCCGGTATTCTGGGCCCGATGGCTTTCAGTCCTTAAACGGCAAAACCGCTCAACGCGCTGGCGGAAGTGCTTCTCCGCGGGCAGAACAGTCTGGCTCCCGCGGACCGCGAAATGATCGCAACCTACGTCTCTTCGCAGCACGATTGTTATTTGTGCCAGCACGCTGACGGAGCTGTAGTGGCCTATCGCCTCGACGGTCGGGAGAAGCTGGTGAACGATGTCAAACTCAACTTCGAGTCAGCCGCGATTTCCGACAAAACGAAAGCGCTGCTCGCAATTGCCGGCAGAGTGCAAAAGGGCGGCAAGCAAGTCAGACTTTTTGACGTTTCGACCGTGCTCGCCAGCACGGCGCCACCGACAAAGAGATCCACGACACGGTGCTCATCGCAGCTGCATTCTGCATGTACAACCGATATGTGGCTGGCCTGGCAACGTGGGCTCCGACCGACGCAACGATGTGTCGCCAGGCGGCTGGCTGAAGTGGGCTATGTCGAGTCAACTGCGTAATTGCCAGCGATCGAGAAAGATTATGCCCAGTCGTCGTTTGAAGCTGAGTCCGTTCGCCCGCAGCCTACTGCTCAGGCTATTGTTCGTTCTGATGATTGCTCACCTCTCATTCGGAACTTTTGTCTGGTGGGCGATGCATCAGCCTCCCGAGACCTTCGGAAGGGTGATGGCCAGAATGCCTGGCCCCGTCCCTTTTTTACTTTTCCCATTCGAAACTGCCTGGCTCCATGCTCGCGCCGGAACGCTTCACACCGGAGATCCCGCGCCGGATTTCTCGCTACTCAAGGTGGACAAGAGTGAGCGAATACGACTCTCCGTGCTAAACCAACGGCAACCTGTGGTTTTGCTATTCGGCAGCTACACCTGACCGCCATTTCGGCGGGAGGTTCCTGTCCTCAATAAGCTCTACGAGCAGTATCGCGGGCGGGTTGCTTTTCTGGTGGTCTACATTACCGAAGCGCATCCCAGCGACGTTTGGCAAATGGAGAGCAACATCAAAGACAAGGTTGTCTTTGCGAGCCCGAAAACTGAAGGAGATCGCGCGTTCGTCGCTGGGGCTTGCATGCGGAAACTTGGTATAGAGTTTCCCGCCGTGCTCGACGAGTTCGGCAACTCGACGGAACAAGCCTATACGGGCTGGCCTGATCGCATTTACTTGATCAACTCGCAAGGCCGCATTGCTTACAAGAGCAAGCCTGGCCCTTTTGGATTTAAACCTGACCAGTTGGAGACGGCACTTTCTCGGGCCTTACCGACCGGGACAAGTATAGAGAAGAGAGAAGGTCACCCATAGCGGCGTTGCCTCAACACGTCCTCGGAGCAACGAAATGGCGGGAGCGGCGGGACTCGAATCCGTGGCTTCCTGCGGGACAGGCGGGCGTTCTAACCAACTGAACTACTCCCCACAAACTGGGAGCCAGCAACGGCCAGCTAAAAACCTGCGGACGAGTACCCAGGAGTCGGCATAGCAAAAGCGACCTGTGCGCGAGTCTCACACAACTTCTCTGCATTGCTATCCGGATCGGAACCGTTGCGACCTTTTCTGTGGCTCAACTTTCCGAGGTCACTGGCGCACCGAGACAACGCACTTCCTGTTCCAAGGAGTCGAGTCGTCGTAATTCGACCTCAACTGCCGGGGCACCTTCCTCGCGTACTCTTTTCGCACGAGCCAGCGCCTGCTCGGCGATGCGGCTGACTTCGTGCAGTAGCTCTCGCATCTCAGTTTCTAGCCGCGCTCGGCTTTCCTGGACGCGATTGAGAATATCACTCTGCACACGGGTGCTGTTAAATTCGAGCAGCCTAGTGAGGAACCTTCGCGCATCGTTCTTGATTACCCTCCGGGCGCCCACCAGGCCAAGAATCAAGTCAGCCAGCCAGCGCACCGGCGAGGCAGGCTCCGCGACATCAATGAACTCCAAGAACGTGAATTCCGAGCGAACGCGAAACCCCTTCTCCGGATCGAGAGCATGCGGCATCCGTGCCAGTTCAGGAATACCGGCATGCGCGAGTTTCTTCAGAAACTCGTTTGCCATCTCCACGAACCGCAACGCAATGCGCCGATATTCTTTTTCGCCCTCTTGGTGCTCGGGTTTCAACCATGGCAAGACGTCACGTCGCGCTAGTTCCTGCGCCTCGCGGAAGGTACGCCGGCGATACGATGGACCTACCCAGCCAGGTATGGACTGCAGCACAACCTCGAACTGTTTGCCCGCCTCCTGCATTACGCGCGCGAGAAACGTCTTGTGCCGGTCGACAAACATGTCCGAGAGATGTTGTTGTTCGGCCATGAAGAGATACGCGAGCTCTCGCATCGAACGCTCTGCGTCGGCGATCGTCTGCTTCATAACCGCAATACGTCTCTCAGAGTCTTCGACCGGTCGCCGAAGTGCCTTCCTTTCTTCCGTGATAATGGCGAGAAGTTGTTCGCTGACCCGCTCAAGACCGCGGTCGCAAGCGGCCCGGATCAGTCTCCGGCCCGAGCCTTCAACCAACTGCTGCAGCGAAGCGACCAGTTTTCCCCATTCCCGACCGGTGCCTCGATGTTCGAGCTGTTCCGCTGCGCTGATCACAAAGAACGGTTCCACGGAGTGTTGAAGTCGCTTTTCGAGCTGCCGTCGCGCAAAGGCCATTGCCGCCGATCGTTCCGCATCCGTGGTGCGATCGGCCTTGTTCAAAGCGATGATAAGATCTCGAACGTGCCGCGCCACCGCCTCAACCAGCAGAAGTTCTTCGCCGGCCAACGGAGGATCCGCGCCGATCACCACAAGCGCTGCGTCAATATGAGGAATGAATGCCTGGGTTGCTGCTGTATTGCCGGTGAATACCGATCCCAGTCCGGGCGTGTCCACAAAGCACATTCCCGTCGCAAGTAGTGGACTGGGCACAAAGATTTCCAGCGCAGCGACATGCTTGGCGTTCTCTGGGTTCTTCTCTTCAGAGACATACTCATCAACGGTCTTAATCGGAATATCTGTCCACTCGCCGGCTTCAAAGCGCACGCGGGCGGCGGTCCGGCGGCCGTAACGGACGATCGTTGGAACTGCGGTGACCGGCACGACTCCAGTGGGCAGTACGCTGTCGCCCACCAGCGCATTCAGGACAGAGGATTTGCCGCGCTTGAACTGACCGACACAAGCAACGTAGAAGCGCCCTTCGGATACCCGTTCGGCCACAGACCGCGCATCGGCGGCAACTTGCTCGGCGTGAAACTCCTCGGCTAACTCAGCCAGGTGCGAGAGAGATGACTCTCCGTGAGAATTTTCAGCAGGCACAGGTCGATCTTCGGAAGCTCTCGATGTAACACCGAAGTAGCGGCCCTTTCCAGCAACAAGTTTTCTTTCGAGTCAGTCTGCATACTTCATCTCTTTAAATCGGTGTTGCTGTCATCTGTATCTAGGTACAGAGCTGGGGTGCGCACTCCTTCCTGGTGCACATAGCGAATCACCTCCACTTCGGACATGGCAATCAGCCCTTCATCCACCATTTCATCCAGAGCTGGGAGCAATTTCTTAAGGTTCTCCTCGGTGTCGATCACGGACACCATAATGGGTCGGTCGGAGGAGCGTAGCAGATGCGCCTTATGAATGAGTGTGCTCGCGCCGTAGCCCTCGATCCCGCGGAACACGGTGGCACCCGCGATATCGAGTTCCCGGCACTTGGTCACAATCGCCTCGTACAATGGCTTGTCGTGCCACTTGTCATCCTCGCCAAAGTGAATCCGCAACAACTTGGCCTTTCCTTCGAGCTTCATAGCCGTGCCTCCCGCCGTCTCTCGGTTTTCTCATAGTTATGCGCGTACTTGATGATGTCTACATCGGACAGTACCACCAAGCCCTGCTGCACCATTTGATCGAGAATGGGCATGAACGCCTTCAGTTTGTCCTCGGTGTCAACCACTGACAGCAGGATCGGGCGATCGTGAGAAAGACTCAGCGCAGCGTCTTTGTGAATTCTCCGATTGGCGCCATAACCGAGAATTCCCCGATAAACTGTTACTCCCGCAATGTCGTTAGACCGCAAGCCGTTGACGATGGCTTCATGCAACGGCTTGCCATTCCACTTGTCGTTTTCGCCGATATAGATTCGCATCATCTTGGCTTTGCCCTCACGCTTTAATGCGGGCCTTTCCGGATCTGCCCGCTTTGGTTTGTTCTCGGCAGGTTTGACAATCGTGGTGTCGTGCATCTCAATCAGGCCGGTACCTACCATCGCCTGAAGTTTGGGTAATAGCTCCTCGACCTTTTCTGCAGTTTCGATAAACTCGATCTTCACAGGTAGATGGACTGCCAAGTCCACGAGACTGGTCGTGTGCAGATGATGATCTGCGCCAAATCCAGCGATACCGCGTGTAACTGTCGCGCCCGACACACCATGGAAGAAGAGAAAATCCAGAATAGCGGCGTAGGCGGCGCTCCCGTGGTACTGCTGGTCCTCAGCCACGTAAATGCCGACTTTCTTACCAGGTCCCGCTGTGAGCATACTGTCCTCCCGACGTTAGAGTCCTCTTTGACCTACCAGAAATTCCGCTACGCGGCCTAGCAATCATCCGCCGGCGTGCACGCCCTGCTTGAGTTGCTCATGAAAGGCCTCCAGTTCGTCACGCAGCTCCGAGCGATTCCGTTCCACGACTCCGTCAATGAGTGTTCGAAGGCGCAAAGGCACAAATTCCTTTAGGTTCCCAGCGTGGTCGAGGCAAAGACTCCCCTGTGTCTTCATCCATTGGACGAACATAGGACGCTGGAATTGCTGCGCCAGTCCACGCAAGCGGGTCACTTCTTCGTCTCGGACGCGGTGGCACAGCGCACAATCATCGCTGCTCACTTTCCCAGCGGGAGAACCTTTTAGCATCTCCAGAAACACACTCGAAACGCTCTCCCCAGGCGTGGAGCGTTCAAGCGTGCCGCCCCTGGAACGAGCCAGCGACCAGGTATGAAAATTGCACAATCGCAGAGCTGCTTGCGGTCGCACAATGGCAGCCAGCGTCCACTGGAAATCCTTCAGGATGCCGCAGATTGGACATGCTCCCTTGTTGAGGGCCTGACTTACGCTGGTCGTTTGACTAGAGGCTTCAGTTTTCATGGGATTGCCCTCCCTGCTATCATGCCTCCCCAAACCGCGACAAATCCGAAAACCACGCTTGTTGCTACGTAGAGAAGCCCCAATCCGATCTGGCCATCCTGAATCGACCGCAGCGTCTCATACTCAAAGCTCGAAAAGGTCGTGTAGCCGCCGATGAAGCCGACCGGAATCAGGTATCGCCAGTTGGGACTCCAATGAGTCCTCACGGTCAGCAAAGCAAAGACCAGGCCAATCAGAAACGAGCCCGTAACGTTAATGACGAGCGTTCCGTAGGGGAAGCGAGTTCCCATTTTGCTGCCGATGTAACTGCCGAGCCAAAAGCGCAGAATCGACCCCAGACAGCCTCCAATGCCAACGAATAGATATTTCAGCAATTCGATCTTTTCCTTTCCCCTTCATCTAGAGCAATAAGCACAAGTCACGAAGCCAGGTTTTGTTCCCCTACTGCATTTTCCAACGATTCCAACCGCGCGTTACTTTACGACTGGTCCGAGGGGACGCTCGGACCAGTCCAACGCGCGGACAAGGATCTTTTAAGCTGAGCCCCAATCAACCCGGTCAGCCTTTTGGGGGCAAACGATTCAGACATTCTTCTCCCCACCAAGGTAAGGCCGCGCCGGCTGTCGCAGGCGAAAGGTAAGCCGTCCACGCTTCCGGAGGAGAGGCACCTCGTCCCCGTTTGCTCCAACCTCTCAAGCCGCTGCTGCAGGTTCTCTTCCGTGCCGCGCATTAGATAATGATCCAGTTGCCTCACCAGACCTGGGAGTTCCTCGGCGATGCCGTTTAATTCGACCGCGGCTTGGGGTGGGACTTCACCGTAGCCGTGCATGTATTCCGACTTCAACTCCTCAACCGCGATGTCTACGAACGTAAGCAATGGAATGGACGCCCCCGATCGAAACGGCATCGAGTGTGCCAGAGTGGAAAGTGCAATACAAACCACTACGACTGAAGGAGCGTCCAAGATGAAGGTTAATACGATCGGGGTTG
>JBEKRE010000062.1:0-29619 GCA_049519055.1 Candidatus Sulfotelmatobacter sp.
CGTGTACCGTTCAAAACCATTCATCGTCGCCAGAGTCCTTTGTTGTTTGTTTGTCGATCTCATCTGGCGAAACTTACTCTATATTCTTGTGGAAAGGGAGACCTTATTCAGACTCTCCCTAGGGGTGGGCCGCAGGCCCATGGCTAACTCATTGAAGGTTCGTAAGCGCTATCGCCTTAGCGCAAACCGTCATCCTAACGGTTAGCCCGTCACTCGCCCTTGATCTACTCAACTTCCGACAAGCCAAGTGCTGGCCTGGAGCAATTTCCGGCAAGTGGGGCACAGGCGCAGAACAACGTTCGCTCCGAGTCGCGAAGGGTGAAGAGGGTCGTCCACGCTGCACTATATTTTTTGTGGACAGTCAGTGTCCCTATTTAACCGGAGCGGCCGTGGTAGGAACGTCTTCAGTGGGCCGACGCCCAACTCGCGCCATGCGAGGAACCAGAATGAGAGCCAGCGCGTACAGGAAGATCGACACGGCTGTGGATCCCGGATGTCCATGTTGCAAATCTTCGAACAGCAGCTTCGCTGTAAGTAAAGCCAGCGTGCCGTAGGCAATCCATACGAGTTCAGTCCGCTGCCAACGGGTACCGCTGAAGGCAAGCGCGAGCGCGACCACGCAGGTGATCAATGTTCGGATGACTGCAACGTGGGATGCGCCCGGAGTCATGCCATTCTCCGCCAGCCACACCAGGACAGAAACCAGAAACGTGATCGCCGCGGCCACCGCCAGAATGGCCGAAAGCGCTTGCAGAAGCCGCTGGTTCCAGCGCTCCGTGCGGAGGCGGCCTGCGACCGCGTAGCACGGAATTGCCGAAGCGGCCACGATCCAGACAATCCATCCTGGCGCGGCTGGGAACGTTCCCGCGAGGGCACGCCCCGCATATTCCAGCAGGCCGGACGCGTACGCCGCAGCCGCCAAATACATCAGGCCGTGGAATTCCAGCGTCAGGCGAGATGCCCGTGCGCCGAAGATCGTAGCCAGGATCGCAGCTACGCTCAAGCACAGCGCCAATGACACTGGGGGAAGACAGAGAGAGCTGCCTGCGAGGAAAAGTGCCCCGCTCCAAGTGGCATACACATGGTAGTTACGTTCTTCGTGGTAGCGGTCGAAATAAGCATAGGCGGCCCTGTAACAAGCTGCCGAGAACAGCAAGCAGAGCGCCTCTAACACCCGCGCGCCGGCACTTTGTCCAAAACGCAGGATGCCAAAAGCAGCCAGCAAGAACGTAATGACGGCCTGCCCGATCTCGAAGACTCCGATTCTCTGGCGAAGCCGCGTAGTCCGGAAAACGATGCTGCCTCCATAAATCAGAAACAGCATGCACCCGAGTGCCAGCAACTCCGGCGTCGCGACGCTCTTGTACTCCGAGGGGATACCTTCCGGGCGGGAATAGATGTAGAAAAGAATAGATATGGCAAGATCCGCCGCGGCGGCTATCAGCGGCCGGAGTCTGAGCCAGTGGTTGCGGCCAGCCGCCGCCTCGCTGGCCAACGCCATGAACAGAAGCGCGGAGATGAAAGGCACCAGATCGAGCGTCGCGATCAGCAACGCGAGGGTAGTGAAGACCGCGGTGACATTGGCCACCCAGATGATCGATACCAGATTGCGCTTCCAGGCCAGAGCGTAGGCGGTGGCCACGAACACGCTGAGGACGGCGGCGGTCGCCGAGGTGGGCAAGACCTCGAATCGAAGAGTTAGTTCCCAGAGCATGGGAGCGATGATCAGGGCCGCCGTGGTGGCGTAAGCGCTACTCACAAAGGTCGCTTCAGCCGGAACTCGCGCTGCCCATACCAGCCACATTTCCGCATAGGCAAGCGCCAGAACTACGACCGCCAACTTTGGAAATGTACCGGATTCGGCTACAGCCCGGAGGAGATAGGCGCCGCCGATTCCGAGCATGGCTTTGCCTACCACCGGGAACACTCCACCAGCTTGTGCAAGTGAGAATGCGGCGGCGGTTGGCTGGAGTACGGTCGGAGCGGCGGGTGCTGCGGCAGCACACGCCGCTTTCTCGGATCGATGTTCGAGGTCGGAGACTCGGCTCTCCAGCTTCTCCAAACGAGCGATGAGCCGTGCTAAAGCGTCGAGATCGTCCATAATCTCCACTCGCTTTGAGGCTGGCAACAAGAACTAATCGAACGTCGCGTTCCGAAATGCCGTGCTAAAACTTGCGCTTGGAAATCAGTGGGCGGGTGCGGCATCCGGAGACAGGTCTGAATCCTTCTCCGGCCAGGGAGGCAGAAGCTTCGTCAGCACCCACAAAATAAGCAATGGCAAAATAGTCAGCGCAATGGCCACGAACAGTCCTTCGCGCGTGGCCAAACCCATCTTGTAAGTCGTATATCCCAGAAAACTCTTGGAAAACAACTGGCCTCCGATCACGACGTTCCAGCGCATGGCAAAGATTCCGACCAGGGTCAGGCATCCCGCCAGAGCGTAAATGCGCTTGCGGGCCATTTCGCCGAGATTTAACACCTGGGTCAAGGCAAGAAGCGCAATGGGAGTGACCGTGCCAAGAATGATCTGGACCACGATATGGGACATGTACAGCTTAGTGTGGACCATGAAATCCAAGCTGCGGAAGCTCTCATCCGCCTCGTAGATGCGGTGAATCAGGTCGAGCATTTCCAAGCTGAAATCGATGATGAACGTGTAGAACAGGTAGCGCGCCACCGTGTCCACGCAGCGCATATCGATCGTCTCTTTGCGAGCCCACGACAGCAGCATGTAAAGCAGCATCACGACGGCGATCCCCGAAACTATGGCTGAGAAGATGAACACCACCGGCATTAGCGGCGACGACCACCACGGATTCGCCTTTACCGAGCCAAAGATGAAGCCGACGTATCCGTGGAGCAGGAACGCCGAAGGAATGCCGATAAGTGTAATCACCCAGCCCAGTCGGTCATCAAGCTCAAGTGCGTGCTTGGTGATGTTGTTCGAGCCCAGGGTCATCAGTCGGTAGATCAAGCGCTTCCATCCGGTGGTCGATTGAGATAGCAACACGATGTCGCGCCGGTAGTCGAGCCAGATTTCCAGCAACAGAACACCCATCAGGTACCACAGATACACAAACCCGAACATGGCCATGGCGGAGCTCCGGTGCGGCGTCAGGTACATCTCGTACGAGCGTTCCGGATGTCCAAGGTGCAGTTGCAACGGCAGCGGCGCCACCAGCAGGAAAGCCAGGGCCGTCAGCAAGGCCAGGCGGTACGTAGGCTTTACCGCCTCCACCTGGAAAACCCGCTCCAGCGAAGCCAGAATGAATGCCCCGGCGACCAACCCCGTGAGAAACGGATACAGCACGATGAGCACGCTCCACTGGAGTTCCACTTCGTTCGGATACATGAAGCCTTCAACGCCGGGCATGGTCAACCGTCTCCTTATCGCACTGAACCATCCAGGTCGTTGTAAAACACCTTGGCATGGGTCGCCATGTAGGGTTTCAAGACCTGAACGTCATGGGTCTTCAGGAATTCGTGAATCGGGTCGTTGGGATTCTTCAAGTCCGCCAACTGGCGCGCGCCGGTCGGGCATGCCTCGCAACAGGCGGTGGTCAGGCCTTTCGTAATCCGGTGGTAACAGAGAGTGCACTTTTCGGCAGTCGAAGTTTTTGGATTGATGAAGCGGCAACCGTAAGGGCAGGCCTGAACGCAATAGCGGCAGCCGAGGCAATACGTCTTGTCCACTAGAACCACCCCATCCGGGCTTATGAACGTCGCACCCACCGGGCAAACCTGGGTGCAGGGTGAATCCGCACAATGGTTGCAGAGCTTAGGCACAAAGAAGTTTTTCCCTCCCTCTGCCTTGCCCGAAGGAAATCCCTTCTTGCCACCGTCCGGCGAGTCCACCTGAGGATTTTCAATGTCGTAGTCCGACACGTGGTAGCGTTCCACCCAGGTGCGGAAGTATTCGTCCGGCACATCGTTCTCGACCTGGCACGCCCGCACACAGTTCCCACATCCGATGCAATTGGGGAGGTCGATCAGCATGCCCCACCAGTGCTCGGACATTTTGTAATTGGGGGCTGCGTCCGGTGCCCCGGCAAGAACGTACTTCCAGGCGATCGCGGCCGCCGGTAATATAAGGAGCATGTGGCGCCGGGTGATGCTCATTTTTCCCCTCCGTCAATCACCGGACTATGCGGCTGGTGGCAGGTATCGCACGGCACGCCGGAGGAGTGGTCGACGGAAGCGACTTGCGGAAATCCCTTAGGCTTGGCGATGTTCGCTTCGTGACAGCGGACGCACAGTACCGCGGTGTCGAGTTTGGCGGGTGTCACCGATCCCGGATCATCGACATGTTTCGCCAGCGGTCCGTGGCATGCCTCGCAGTTGACGTGCACATGTTTACCGCTCTTCTTTTTTTCCAGGACGTCGGCATGACAGTCTTCGCACGCCTGATGGCCGGCGAAGTTCACGGGACGGGCCGCCATCTCGGTCATGGCATTTCCGCGGTAGTGTCCATACTGTCCGAAACTCTTCGGCACAAGAAGCACACGTATCCCCAAGAACGCCAAGCCGATGACGCCGAAAACAACAGCCACACGAAAAAGATGCCCAGCGTCTTTGAACATATTCATAAAGTATGCTTTGCTTAGTTACCCTAGCTTGTCGCCAGATGCTGTGCGCCGGATCACGCGAAACCGTGTCTAGATCACAGGTAGCTGTGACTCAGGGAGCATCCGGACCAAGATTCTCGATTCCGGGAGCACAGCGAACGCTGGTGCAAGAGTTTGGAAGTTGCCTTATCCAGCGTTGTGATTTGGGGCAAGACGAAGCACTTCCGTTTGGTCGGGAATCCAGAAATACCTGCCGTTAAGGGCATGATTGGCAAATTTTAACCCGTAGTACAGCACTACTCATGATGTTGGCGGACGCGATGTACAGGCTACATGTCGACAAGCAGAACCACGCTCTCGGGTCTACCATCCAAACTTATTTCGCGGAAGAATGGTAGATGTAAAATTGAGGTGCTGTTGACCGATCATGTGTGGCCGCTACCGACTTTCGCGACGCAAGCAACTCGTCGAGGAATACTTCGATAGCAGCGGCTTCGATGATTGGCGGCCGCGCTACAACCTTGTTCCGACCCAACCTGTTCCCATCATCCGTCAGCATCCCAAGGAGCCGCGACGTGAGTTGTCGATAGTTCGCTGGGGTTTGATTCCGTCGTGGGCGACAGATTGGTCAGGTGCTGCCAGGATGATTAACGCGAGATCGGAGAGGGTCGCTAACAAGCCGGCATTCCGCGGCCCGCTGCGGTACCGGCGCTGCATTATTCCTGCTGACGGCTTCTACGAGTAGGGGCGATCAGGCGCGACCAAGCCACCGTTGTGCTTCGAGGTTGATGGTGGTGCGCTGTTCGCGTTCGCTGGTATTTGGGGAACAATGGAGAGACCCGGCTGGTACGACACTGGAGAATTGCACGATCCTGACGGCGCCGAATGCTGTGATCTCAGCAGTCCATGATCGTATGCCGGTGATTCTCGATCCGGACACCTACGACCTGAGTCTCGATCCGGGGATGCGCGATGCAGGCACCGTGGCAGAACTCTTGAAGCCACACGAGGCGAATGCGATGAGCTGCTACCCGATAAGCACGGGCATCAACCATGTCGCGAATGCGCGCGTGGAACTCGCGCAGGTCCGGCTCTCTTAGGCTGTCGGCAGTAGCGAAACACGAATAAGGTCTAGCAGTTCTTCGTTGTCGACCGGCTTCTGGAAGTAGGCCGCTGCGCCTAATTCGAGCGTTAGTTGTTCAAAGTCTCGCGAATCCCAGGCGGTGAGGACAATCACCGGAATCGGAGCGAGTGCTGGGGATGCTCGCATGTGTTCGAGCACGGCAGCTCCGCTTGCACCGGGCAGGCCCAAGTCAAGGAGGATAAGATCAGGGCGTTCGCTTTGAGCCAAAGCCAGTGCGGAATAACCGTCTCCCGCGCTCAAGGTCTTGTAGTGATTGGCTCGCAGACGTATATCCAGCGCGTGGCGGAGACCCGGATCGTCGTCTGCAATCATAATTTTCGATTGCCGTTTCGAGCTTTTATTCGTTGTCTCTCCTGCTGCCAGTAAGGGACCAGTTCGTCGCATCATTTTCCAGTCATATTGGTAAGCGGCTCCACAGGACAGGCATATCTGGTAATGACCGCCATTGTCGTCGTTGCGTGGCCAACTAAACTTATGCCGGCATCCTCGCCCGACAAAGCGCTCCAAGAGGCTCATTGCATTATCCATATTGGGTGACTATATCGTGTCACTCTCTCCGTTTGTCATCCGCCGCTCCACGATATTCTTGCAGAGCGCTAATCCGATTGCCGACATTGGGTGCTCCGTCGTCTGTTTCGAAGCACAACTAGTTGGCTAGGTTTCCGATTTCGAGCTAATCGCGGCGAAGGACGAGGAATTCGGCCTGTGGATAGCTTACTTCACAACTACACTCAAACGTTGGGGCATTAGGTGCGCAACCTTAGACTGGGGACTTCTCTTTGGCGCTCAAAGGGCGACCAAACGCAAATGATTTGTTATGCCGAAACATCCGAAGAAACGTGCACCAGATGCCACGCCGCTTGCCCTGACCGGCTGGAACCAGAGCGCGGCATTCTCGGGCGAGCCGACTTCCGAGATGCAGCGCTGGTGCGTCGGAGGGAATGCGGTACGTCGGCAAGGAACGCGACGTCGAGACTACACCTGACGAACTCAATGCCTGGCTCGGAAAGGAAACCGGCAAAGTGATGCGCTCGATGAAGCCAAGATAGAGCAGCAACTCACAGGTGCGCTGCGGAAGCTGCTGATGGGTGACTCGTCACCAAAGACCTCCACCGAACGGGCAGGCTCGCGCGGACAGAGAAGACTATCGAAAAAGCCATCGCGCCGAAAAGAAAGATCTAGGACCGGTGCGCAACGGTACGCGACCGACAGCTTGTCGTGGTAGGGACGGGAGCTGGCTATCGCGATGCTATGATGCCGATTCGTGTTTTATGATGGCAGGAATATGCCGGAGTCAGGGGAGGCACCGTGAAAAAATCTAGTGCTCCAAATAGCGAAGCTGCGCGCCTCCGCCGATGGGGACAGGACCAGTCAGATAAGGGATCTGGCTCCAAGGCATTCCTGTCGTTGCGGGATGCCGCGAGGCTCGGGGGTGAAGAAGCTCAGGTGTCAGTCGGTGACTATGCCTACGGGATTACCCGCAAGGTAAACGTGGATGAAGCGCTTCGCGGGTGGATGCGCGCCTACAAACAGGGCTCCTGGCCTGCTGCATTCAATCTCGGAATGCTCTTTCGCGACGCGAAACAGTGGGCAAACGCTTTAAAATAAAGACGCAACCGTCAAAGGTCGGCGGCATCAAAGCTTAGGACTTCCGCTGTTAGCTCAGATCGTCAGGCCCTTCCAATCTCACAACACGAGGAGAATTTCCATGGCGTACGTTACAGTCGGTAAGGAAAACAGCACCAACATCGACCTCTACTACGAAGACCACGGCAGCGGCAAACCCATCGTTCTGGTACACGGATATCCGCTGGCCGGGCGCGCCTGGGAGAAGCAAATCCCGGCGCTGTTAACGGCCGGTTATCGAGTCATCACCTACGATCGCCGAGGATTCGGCAAGTCCAGCCAGCCCTGGACTGGATATAACGCCGACACCTTTGCGGAAGATCTGCATGCGCTGGTCACGAAGCTCGACTTGCGTAACTTCGTTCTGGGAGGCCATTCTATGGGCGGAGAAGAAGTGGCCCGCTACGTTGGGAAATACGGGACCAGTAACGTGAGTAAGGCGATTTTTGTTTCTGCGGTGCCGCCATTCCTGCTCAAGACCCCGGACAACCCGGAAGGCGTAGACGCCAGCGTTTTCGAGGGGATCAAGAAAGCGGTGATCGCTGACCGGCCCGCGCTCCTCAAACAATTCTGCCTGCTCTTCTACAACTACGCCGATTTAAAAGGCAAGCTGGTAAGCGAAGAGGCGCTCGATGCAAGCTGGAACATTGCGGTCGCCTGCTCGCCCAAAGGCGCACTCGATTGCGTAGACAGCTGGGGCACCGACTTCCGCAACGATCTCAAGCGCTTCGACATTCCCACCCTGGTAATTCACGGCGACGACGATCGAATCGTGCCGTTCCCGAATTCGGGGAAACGGACTGCCGCTCTGATCAAAGGAAGCAAACTTCAGGTCATTCAAGGCGGGCCGCACGGCATTGCATGGACGCACAGCGATCAAGTCAACAATGCCCTGCTGGAATTTCTTGGGCAAGCAGAGCGAAGCGAAAAGGTAGCGTAGCCTTGTAAAACAAAGCGGGGCGGGCGGGCGCGGTCCCGCATTTCTTGCGCTTAGGCCACCGACCACATTTCGAATGCGCACCCTGATCTCATTGAAGTCATCCAGCCTTAAATAAAACAAGAGAATTTAAATTCAAAGTAGCCCACTACCCACTAGTCCCTGGTCTTGAACGCTCGTCTTGACGTGCAATAATCTTCCCCAAGGCTTGCTGAGTCCTGAGTTGGCTGCGGGTATCAGCCGGGTAAAAGGAGTCAAGCAGCTCGGATTTCGCTCCGGCAACTGGTTGAGCGCAGAGCAGAGCTCGGAAGTCCTGAAACATGCTGTTGGCGATAACATGCGGGCCAAGCGCGATTACGCGATGCTCGCCATGCTGTTCGGCTATGGCTTTCGCAGATCGGAACTCGTGGGCTTAGAGCTGGATGAGATCCAGATGTGCCAGGGGCACTGGGCAGTGGTTGATCTCGTTGGCAAGCATGGCCACATCCGCACCGTTCCTATTCCGAACTGGATCAAAGCGGCCCTCGACCAGTGGACGGAGGCAGCCGGGGTCGGAGATGGCAAAATCTTCCGAGCAGTCGCCAGAATGCGAAAAGTGTGGGGCAGCGCCATCCCGCAGAATGTCGTGTGGTAGTGGTCAAGACTTGCTGCGAGAGAGCCGGGCTGGAACACATTGCAGCATGCGGCATAAGCTCAGGACCTGTGCGAAGCTCTGCCACACCAGCGGTGGTGAGCTTAAGCAGATTCAGTTCTTGCTCGGACACGCATCGGTCCAGACTACGGAACGCTATCTCGGCTGCAAACAAAATCTCGGACATCCGGTAAACGACCTTTTTGACCTTAAGAAGCGACGTCCACCCTCAGGAAGCTGACTGCGCAGCTGAAGCTGCGGAAAGGATTCATCCCTGTAGAAACAGTGTCTCGCTCAGAGATAGAATGTCGAGACGGAGGATCTGCCTATGACCAGCCCATCCCGATCTCTCATCCATTACGGTTATGCCAGCACGAGCGACATGACATGGTCGAGGTCAGAGAAAGCCATCGCGCGCCAAACCTTCGACGCTGCTCTGAAAAGGGAGCTTCACGAGTTGATGCAGGAAGCAAAGGAGATCGCCGGCCAGATCAAGCAGCCGTCGGACCTGTGGGACCTGCAGGAATACCTAACCCAACGACGTAAGGAGATCGACCACAAGTACAACTATCGGTACTCGCACCTCACGCCAGTGTTTGGGAGGCTTTTGTACGAGACCCGAGTCAGTGAAGAAGAGCTACGCGGTTTCAGTGAGGATAAGCTAAGGACGATCCGTTCTTTCGCCAAATTCTTGGCAGAGGACGCGGCCTGACCTGCATTTTGAGCGCTATCGCTGTTTTCGCCAACTCTGGAGTTGTTCCTTTTCGCCGCGAAGTACCGACGAGAAATGATCAAGACGATCCGTTGCCCGCTCGGGTTTTGCGGCTCAACACTTCTTGCTTTGCTTGCAGCCAGTCATCTGTTGGGCTTCCATTCACTCGGCCACGTTCTTGATACAACTCATACGCGCGTTGGCGGATTTTTTCTTCAATTTGGGCGTCGGCTTGGTTGGGTCTGGGTAAGATCGGGGGCTGAGAGCTCGCGGTCGGGTATCTTCGCTTCGAGTTGCGCCCCCGAGATGTGCCCTTTCGCGATGTGTCACCGCATGTGGCTGAGTTGGACGCAGAACATGTACTTCTGGCCTCAGGAGCTGCGACTACCGAACTGCTGTTTTCGCGCTCAGATAGGGCCAAGAGCTGCTTGATGATTTCTCCCTTCTCCCACTTTTCTGCCTTTTTGGTTTTGCCCGCGCATGTTTTGGCCAAAATAGTGGACACGGCCAGGGTGGTCACGACCGCGATGAATACGAGGCTAAGCATTAGCGGGTTGTCCTCAACATCAATGCGTTCCTGAGGCGCTCATCTGAAGCTCGGTACAGATCGGTGTTCGCAAGCGAAAACTCAACCATCAGATGGCGTCCAGGAACGCCGAGATTATGCGCCTATCTGCTGCGAGGCCCTTCCTGATTGCAATGGCAGTGCCATCTGAAAGCATCCAGGAATGTCCGCACGTAGCCGCAAGGACCTTTAGCTTGTTTCCTTTCGTGGCATCCTGTCGCTTGATCCCCAGACCTCGAACGGGGTTTCCGGGGCACACGGGGCACCGCAAATACAAAAGGGGGGAGGGCCGGCCGAGCATTATGCAATCTCCTTTTCGAATCGAAAATAGCACCAGATCAGAGCGGCGGGTCTAATCGAAAGTGTTCTCTGAGTTCGGACTAAAGGACAGGGGGATGGTCAGGCGGGGATTGTGCGATCGCGGTAGGGACGATCATGTGCGATCTGCTGATCGCGCCGGGTAGGCCCGGGGAACTTCACCTCGAGCCGCCCACAGATCCGGACGTGAACCTCTCGATTCATCCGGCTCGTGCCACCCAGAGAAGGCTGCCGCCTTCCATCAAGACTAAGGAGTTCCTCCGGTTGTCCGTTGACTCCATCCTGACGTGGGTAACCTGCTCCCTTTGCTCCACGGGCATTACCCCGTTTCATCGCTCTTACGAAGCCGTGCGCCCCTGGTCGGTGCATCGGTACTTTCGGCCTCGTGGGTCATCCACTTGTGCTTTTTCCCTTACCATCACCGACCCGGTTCTCAAGTTCCGTACGAAAGCCCGGATAAGAGTCATGCCTCCTGTACACCGGACACCGCATGGCCAGTAAGTAGGTACCTTCCATGCTGCTCCCAGAGCACGGGGGAACCCCCGGTTTTGGTGTCATCTGAGTCCTTTCGGTGCTTCATCAGAGGTTCGTTTACACTCATCTCTCTTACCCATACATGACGTGATCGGACTGTCACGCCTTTTAACCATAACGTTCACCACCGCGGCCTTTGGGACCGAAGCAGCTTATGGCAGTTTGAAGCCTCCCCCTACAAGGCGGCTCCGGAGGGTCCACCTCCATCTTTCGTACAGCATGACGATTTCTCGTCTTCCTGACACAACACCCGCGCGGACCCGGACGGCGCTGATTAGCGCATCCGGTTCTTATCGTGGATGGCTGGCGGCAAAGCGATCCGCGGGATAAAGATGGAGTATTCGCGGTTTAGGGAGCCATCGGGAAGCCAGAGCGAGAGTACGCTTCCAAGAAAGCGGGCGTTTCCGGCTTCGGGGGCGAAGTGTCTGCCACCATTGCCCAATCAACCGATCCCGGAATACGCCGAGACTGTCGATGTTCACCGGTACCGCGTAGTTGAAGTGGCCCTGCACACTCGCCTTGAGCCATTGGCCACTTTGGCGTACGGGATCGTGCATGCGCTCGCGGAGCTGCTGCTTGATCTCCCGCAGCTTTGCCCGCATGTGTTTGTGCGCCAGGCGAGCTAACCAACGCTCGCATAGGCTGTCCTAATGCAGTTCCGCCAGGACTGTTACTTGCTGAGCCGTTTTGTCCTGCGCGATTTCCACTTCTTCGCGACGAACGCACGGCAGTTTATGACCTACTCTATTTCCCTTCATCCAGATCTCGGAAAGGAAATACTAGTCGCCATAGCGGTAGAAAACCAGCTTGGTTTGTTGGGAAGCCTTCATGCTCTATGGTGAAAGTCACGGGTTTGCCAAGAATAGACTCGACTTTTGCCCTGCTCAGGACGTGGATATCCCGCTCGGATCGAATCTCATATTCGCCACTGGGCAGCGCTCTCCCGGTTACGACAAAGTTGAAAGGAACAACCGCCTTTAGTTTGATGGACTGGGCATGAGTCGATGCGCGGGCCAACAGCGTACCCAGGCTTAGCAGCACAAACAGCAGCTTTTTCATCGATCCTCCTCGTTTGATTTGGCCTCACGTTCGGGCTCATCCTGTAAGGCGGGATTCGGCGACGAAAACTGCAATGCCCACATAAAAAACTGCAGACAGGAGAAATGGAAACCAGATGTGGCCTGTGATAACCTATGCCGCACCCTACCCCCATCTGCCAGTGAGCAAACAACTCCGGAGTGCGCCGCGAAATGCGCGCGATCCAGCGTGCTGCCCGTCGGTGATGGCGATGCAGCTTTTTTGTATTTACGTTTGGCCCAAAGGACCAGATCTTGGTTCAGTGCGCGCATCGTCGGGTAAAGCGCCGAGTGATAATGTCGCCGTAATAGGAAATCCTAGAGCAAAGCTGACCTTGAGAATTCCGCTTGGCCAGCTATTGTGGCAAGACGTTGCGTATTGACTGTCGGCTCTCGAAGCATCTGTGCGGTGATTGAACTTCATAATCCCGGCAGAGCGGCTAAGGGTTTGTAGCATACTTGCGAACGATCGTTGCGAGATAGGTTCAATTTAAACCTGCACTGCTGGATAACTTGCCGCAGCATTCGGGCCGCTCTGGCAGGCCTGAGCGGTCCCATCCCCCGCCGAGAGCCTGAATCAGCAACACCGTGTTCGCCATCCGCCGTCCTAAGATATTGACCGCCGTGACCTCATCCGCGAGGGCGGCACTTTGCGCGGTGATCACCTCGAGGTAATTTGTGACGCCCCCCCTGTAACGAATGACAGAGAGATCGAGCGAACGCTGCGCGGCCACGACTGCTTCAGCCTGGACCTTCGCCTCATCTTCCAGAATCCTCACTGCCGCCAGATTGTCTTCTACCTGTTGGAATCCAGTTAGCACGTTCTGCCGATAAGCAGCGACTTGATAGTCGTAAGCCGCGCGCGCTTGGTCGTTAAGAGAACGGCGCCTTCCTGCATCGAAGACTGTTCCGACGGCAGATAGTCCAACAGACCATAGGCCGCTTGGACCGTTGATGAGGGTCGAGATGGCGGAGCTTTCAAATCCTCCGGAAGCGCCTAAGCTGATCAGTGGGTAATAGGCTGACTTTGCAACTCCAATCTGGGCATTAGCGGACGCCACTCGCCTCTCCGCGGCCGCGATGTCAGGGCGTCTCTCCAGCAGTTCCGACGGCAAACTGATAGGAATGTGCGGAGGCGGTGCGGTGAGCGGCAATGGAGGAAGGCTGAACTCAGCCGGAGGCTTTCCAATGAGAATCGCAACTGCGTGTTCGTACTGTGCGCGCAGTACACCGACATCAATTGCTGCTGCCCGCGTCGTTTGCAGTTGAGTCTTCGCCTGCTCGACGTCCACCTCCGAAGCGATCCCTCCCTGGAAGCGGCTTTGATTTAATTCCAGGGCTTGCTCGTAATCTTTAACGGTAGAATTCAGGAGCTGTTCTTCGGCGTCCAGGCTTCGGGCCTGAAAGTAATCTACGGCCAGATCCGCGTGCATGCTGAGATTGACCGTCGCCAGGTCCGCCGCACTCGCCTGCGCTTGCTCTCGATAGGACTCCACGTTCTTTCGAACTCGCCCCCAGACGTCAGCCTGATAGGACACGTCGAACGGCAGCACAAAATCGTTGTAGGTGGCGCCCTGCAAGGCCGAACTAGTGGGACTGTTAGCGGAAACGCGTGTTCGAGTCGCAGATGGCCCAGCGGTCACGGTCGGGTAATAATCAGCGCGATAGTAGCGCAGGACTGCGCGTGCTTGCTGGAACTGCGCTTCCGCCGCTTTAAGATTCTGATTCGATACGTTCACCTGCAGTTCCAGGGCATCAAGCTGAGTATCCTCGAATATCGTCCACCAGGTCCCGCCAAGATTCCGGTCGTTCGGCTGGGCGGGCTTCCAGTCCCCTACCTCCTTATAGGCTGGAGGAGCCGGTGCCGCAGGCGGGCGGTACTTTGGGCCGACCACGCATGCTGTCAACTGCAGCACTGTTATCGCTACCAGAATACGCCCGGCGGCTTTCCCTGAGCTCCTAAGAATCGGTTTTCGAGGTGGCTTCACTTGGTATCTCCCGGCAATGTTGCCTGAACAATTTGGACTTCCTGGCCGGAAATAATCGAGTCGGGCGGATTGATAATGACCTGATCATCCGACTTGAGGCCCGATACGATCTCAATCTGGTTGCCAAAATCGTGCCCTGGAGTGACGGCAGTCAGCACGACTTTCCCGTCTTTCACAATTCCTAGGCGCAACCCTTCGGTGCGGAATAGCAGAGTATTGACCGGAATCAAAAAGGTTGAGGCCTGCGTCGGAACCGCCAAATGGACCTCTGCATAAGAACCCGTGAGCAGTGTGCCGGTCGGATTATCGACATCGATTTCTACAAGCAGAGTACGCGTCGTCAAGTTGATGTCATCGGCAGTGCGCACCAGTTTCCCCTGAAATTTGCGATCCGGAAACTCGGCGAGACTTAGATCCGCTGTCATACCGACTTTGATCCCGCGCGAATATTCCTCTGGAACGTTCACGTAAACGCGCAATTTCCCAGGTTGAGCGATGTGGAACAGATCGGTCTTCGCAGCGTTACTGCTGCCAGAATTGATGAGGTCGCCGATATCGGTGTTGCGCGCGGTGATCACGCCATCGAAAGGTGCGTAGACCTTTTCGAAAGAGACCAGCGCCGAGTACTGCTGTACGGCCGCCTTATCGGCTTCAACCATAGCGTTATTGGCATTGTAGGTGCCGACTGCGTTATCGACGTCCTGTTGTGACACAGCGTTGCTTTTCAGAAGTCCCTGATACCGCGTTTTGGTGATGAAAGCCAACTCGAGATTGGCTTGAGCGGTTAACAGGTTGCTGCGGGCTTGCTCCAGTTGCTGATCGACCTCTGGCGTCTCGATGAGAGCAAGAAGTTCTCCTTGCTTCACGTGCGCGCCGATATCGAAATACCACTTCTTCAAATAACCATTCGTGCGAGCATAGATGGGCGAACTGATGTATGGTTGCACGTTTCCGGGAAGGATGATTTCCTCAGCGGGAGTCGTTTGTTTTGGCGACACCACCGACACCGCCGTCAGAGCAGCTTGAGTTGTCTCCGTGTCTAGCGCGGCGCGCGCCTTGACTCGGGACCAGATGCCGGATATCAAGAGTGCGGCGACCAAGATCACCGCAACAGCCAGGACCAGCCATTGTTTTTCCGTACGCTGTCCTGCGCCGCCATTTGCTGCTGGCGATCTCTCGGCCATTGTTTGTACGTCAGTCTGAGGCAGCATAATTGAATCCCCTAACTTGGATGACTACTACCGTTTTTCCTCTGGGCCCGCATGCGTGCGTGCCCCCTGCAGTACGCTGAAAAATGCCGGGACAAAGAACAACGTCGAAACCGTTGCGAAGAGCAGGCCACCAATGACCGCCCGGCCCAAAGGAGCGTTTTGTTCACCGCCGTCGCCTAGTCCGAGCGCCATGGGCACCATGCCGATGACCATGGCTAAAGCGGTCATCAGCACAGGGCGAAAACGGGTAAATCCTGCTTCCAGCGCGGCCCCAAGGGAATCCATTCCATCCGCCATTTTTTCCGTGGCAAAACTCACTACCAAAATACTGTTTGAGGTTGCAACACCCATGCACATGATGGCTCCCATGAGTGCCGGCACACTCAGAGTCGTGTGCGTTATAAACAGGAACCAGGCGATGCCGGCGAGCGCCGCGGGCAGCGCCGAAATCATGATGAAAGGATCAAGCCAGGATTGAAAGTTGACCACGATCAGCAGGTATACAAGTACGATCGAGAACGCCAGTCCACTCAGCAGACCGATGTAGGAAGCTCGCATGGTCTGAACCTGTCCGCGGACGACGACTCGCGACCCGCGTGGTAACTGTTGCCGGTTTGCGTCAATAATCTTGTTGATGTCACCCGATACGCCACCAAGGTCGCGGCCCGCGACAGAGCCGAAGATGTCAATCACGGGCGCGACGTTGTAATCGGACACAACAGCCATTCCTGCTCCGCGCTGCGTAGACACCAGACTTGCCATGAGCGATGGAGGAGCGTTTGGGTCTGTACCCGTAATCGGAAGATTCGCCAGGTCCTGCAATGTGTCTGCGCGGTATTGCGGCGTCTGCGTCGCGATTTGATAGCTGACGTGATTCTTTGGGTCCACCCAAAACGTAGGCGAAGTTTGGAAGCTGCCGCTCAGGGACACCAAGAGATTCTGCGCAATATTCTGAGCTGAAAATCCAAGCTCTTGTGCTTTCGTACGTTCAACTCTTAGGCGGAGGTAGGGCTCATCGAAGGGCTGCTGAATCCGCAGATCGGTCGCCCCGGAAACATACCTCATTTTCGCGAGCAGTTCGTCCGCGTAGATCCGGTTTCCGTCTAGGTTGTTCCCGACAACCTGAACGTCGATGGGAGCCGGCAATCCAAAATTGAGAATCTGCCCGACCATGTCGGCTGGCAAGAAGGCGAATGAAACACCAGGGAATTGTTTTGGCAGTGTCAGACGAAGCTGGTGAATATAGTTATCCGTGGGATGGTGGCTTTCGGACAGGGTCACAAGAATGTCGGCGTCCGAGTTGCCAACCGGGGCCGAATTGCTGTACGAAAGATTGATGCCGCTATAAGGCAGGCCAATATTGTCTATGACGCTCTGGACCTCGGTAGGCGGAATCTGCTGTCGTATTGACCGCTCGACTAGATCGCAAAGGTTGGCGGTTTCTTCAATGCGCATTCCTGTGGGTGCGCGCATATGAAGCTTGAAAGTGCCGCTGTCAACGCTGGGGAAGAAGTCGCGGCCCAGCCATGGAATCAGAATCGCGAGGGAGCCGAGACAGAACGCAAAGAACGTGATCAGGAACGCACCCCTGTGATGGAGAGAAATCTCCAGCAGGCTGCGATAGCTCCGGCGAAAGCTTTCAAAGGCCTCTTCAAAACGTTTCTGAAGTCTCACCAGCGGATTGCGACTAGTGGCATGTCGCGCCTCCCCTTTTTCTCCCCGCAAGAGGTACTTGGCCATGGTCGGGACGATGGTCCGGGAGAGAAAATAAGACGCCAACATGGCGAAAACGACTGCTTCGGCGAGCGGTACAAAGAGGTAACGAGCCACGCCGGATAGCAGGAACATCGGAGCAAACACAATACAAATTGCAAGTGTGGACACGAAGGCGGGTGTCGCGATCTGCGACGCACTGTCTAACACGACTTCGTCCATCTCCTTCTCTGGTTCTGCTTCGCGATTGCGATTGATGTTCTCGACTTCAACCGTGGCGTCGTCCACTAGAATGCCAACCGCCAGAGCGAGCCCGCCGAGCGTCATGATGTTGATGGTTTGCCCGATCGCACTAAACGCGATGATCGAGGTCAGGATCGCCAGAGGGATCGAGGTCGCGATGATCACGGTGCTTCGCCAACTGCCCAGAAAAGTAAGGATCATGAAAGCAGTCAGGCAAGCGGCAATCAACGTCTCCCGGACCACTCCGCTGATCGCGCCACGAACAAAAATCGATTGATCCGCCAGAGGGGTCATTTTCAGTTGCGCTGGAACTGTGGCCGCAATTTGAGGCAGAAGAGCCTTGATGCCTGCGATCACGTCTAGCGTCGATGCATCCCCAGCCTTTTGGATCGTCAGTAAGACTGAACGCTGTCCGTTTACCCGTACGATGTTGGTCTGCGGGGGGAAGCCGTCGCGCACCCAGGCGACGTCTTTCATATAGATGGTCGTACTGCCAATTGTTTTGATTGGAATACGGTTCAGATCCGCGATCGTCTGCGGGGCTGCATTGGGAATGGAAACGTCATATTCCCTGGAGCCGATCTTGGACGTCCCTGTGGGCAGGATCAGGTTTTGCAGGCTGATCGCGTTGACCACATCCAGTGCCGACAGACCCTTCGACTGCAGAGCAGTTGTGTTGAGATCAACTTGCACCTGGCGTTGCTTACCGCCATAGGGATAGGGCACGGAAGCCCCAGGCACAGTGATGAGCTGTGTCCGAATGAAATTCAGACCGTAATCGTTGAGTTCTTGCTCCGCTAGATTTTGCCCCGAAAGCGCCAATTGAAGTACGGGGACACTCGATGCACTGTAGGCCAGAATGAGCGGTGGCGTCGTTCCAGAGGGCAATTGCCTCAGTTGAGTCTGAGAGATTGCTGTGATCTGTGCAATGCCCCGCTGAATATTTGCCGTGGGCTGGAGGAAAACCTTAACAACGGCCACTCCATACAGCGATTGCGATTCGATGTGCTCGATGTTATCGACGGTAGTCGTAAGCGACCGCTCCGTAACGCTCACGACCCGGTCGCTCATGTCTTGAGGGAGGAGACCGTTGTAGTTCCAGATTATGCTTACGACGGGAATGTCTATGTTGGGGAAAATGTCGGTTGGAGTGCGCACGATCGCGAGCCCACCCATGATTACGATGAGTATCGACACGACTACAAACGTGTAGGGCCGCCGCAATGCTAGTCGAACGATCCACATAGAATCTTCCCTGGTTTTTCGATCACCGACGTCGTCGGTCCGCTAACCGTAGTTACTTGCCTTCTGCAACCTGCAAGAACGAACGGGGTGCAGATGAGCGAGGCTTTGCATCGAGTGCCCGGCGCACAAGACGCGTGAGTTTTGCACGCGCCCGTGCGACCTGGGCTTTCACCGTGCCCTCAACTACCCCTAGAATTTGTGCTGCTTCACTCGTACTGAAACCATCCAAGTCACGCAATTGAAATGCTCTGCGCAACGGGGGAGAAAGCTCCGCTGCGAACTGCAAGAGGTGCTCGTGCAGTTCTGCTTTTCGATACTCTTCTTCTGGACTCGGTCCGAAGTGCACTAACCGTTCTGAGACCATATATCCCTCTTCGTCTCCGAATTGCTCGTTTAGTGACAAGTGGATCTGCCGTGGCCTTCTCCGTAATTGCATCCGCGCACTGTTGCTGACGATGGCAACCAGCCAGGTCGACATTTGCGCCTGCCCTCTGAACTGATCCAGGTGTTTGTAAGCAGAGAGGAGCGCATCCTGAACCGCATCCTCTGCGTCGGCCGCATTGCTCAGGTATCGATAAGCTGTTCTGTGGAGCAAAGGCAGACAACGCGAGAAAGCGTCCTGCAGTTCACGACTCTCTTTCTCTGGGGCAGGCACGTCGATTTCCTGCACGTTTCCGAGGTATGCCGCGTTCGCTTGCATATTGCTCAGCCTCCCAGTCGGGACATGAAAATGCACGCCTGTCTCCAATCAAGCGGAAGGCGATTTAGTCGAGCATTTTCAGCAACATGCGTCGGCTGAGCAATTGGGCAAGGACCTGTGGCAATCAGATGTTCGTCCCCCGCTTGACACCAACGTCGGCATTTCGACTCGACTCGCGTTCCCGAGTTCAATCTCGTCGGCTGTAAATATCGGCCGAGGCGCCCGGTTAACTCGAAGCGCTGGTGTGTTTGTTGTTCAAAGCGCACTTTCACCTTGGCCGTCACACGGCTTTGTATATTTGGAACTAGAAATGCATTCGGCAGTTCAGGAGATAAGAGGAGTCCTATGAAACTTCTTACAGCAGATAAGGTGACACTCGGATTTATTGGCCTGGGCAACATGGGAAGCCGAATCGCACAACGCCTGCTTGATCACGGATACCCCCTCGTTGCATACGACAGAGATACCGCTAAGGCGGAAGCCGTCGTAGCAGAGCGAGGTTTCGCTGCTAAGAACATCCTTGAACTCGCGCGCACTGCCGATGTGCTTCTTTCGTGCCTCACCAATGATGAAGCAGTTCAGAGCGTTTATGCCGGGCCAGCTGGCGTTTTTGCCGGGGCGCGGCCAGGCACCGTCGTGTTAGAGATGAGCACGATCTCCCCAGGGAGTTCGCGGGAACTGCACCGGCTTGGCTCCGAGATTGGCATCGAGGTATTGGATGTAGCCATCTCGGGCAGCACTCCTGCCGCGGAACAAGGTACTCTGACGCTATTGGCCGGCGGCAACCAAGACTTGTTCCATGCCGCTGAACCAATATTCCAGGCGGTAGCAAGGCAGTATTTTCTTGTGGGCGGTCCGGGCTCCGGGACAGTGATGAAGTTGGTGGTCAACACGCTGTTAGGGATTGGTATGCAGGCCGTCGCTGAGGCTGTAGTACTTGGGGAAAAGGCTGGCCTCGATCGCGAGAGGTTACTCGAAGTTTTATCAAAGACAGCGGTGATCGCGCCGGCCCATGTGGGGAAGCTGGCGAGGGTGGCGATCAACGATTACGAACCGCAATTTCCACTTCGCCTGATGAACAAGGATTTCCAGTTGATTCTAAAGACGGCAGCAGAAGCGCATACCCCCATGCCTGCGACTGAAGCGGCGTTTCGCGTCAATTCCGAGGAGCTGGCACAGCACAATGAAGACGACTTCTCCGCTGTCCTGCGGCGAATGGAAGAAGCTGCCGGTATCGCAGATGTTCACTCCGCCTCGATGACGAGTTGACCCGGAGGCCAAAATGCCGATGCTACAAGGGTCGGCTGAGGGGTCCAATCACATTGGGTCTGCGAGGCGTTACATCGGGATGTTCCGCTACAGCTTATCGTCGGCGGGGATAGGAAGCTTCTCCTCAATCTTCCGGATTTCCTTCGGTGCATGCTTCCGGAAGAGACGGTTCAGATCCGGCGTAAATTCGTGTTGAAGATCCCCAATCGCATCCGAGCTCAGCGCACCACTAAAGCGATTCATGGTTTCACCAATATTGCGGTCCTGTCTCGGGTAGTAGCTGTTTTGTAGCGAACTGGTAAACAGAGTACCCAGAAATTCGGACGTGTTGAATGTGTTATCTCCGCTGTCAGCCCTGGTTATCACAACTCTGGTTACGGCATACCACGACCGAGAAACAAGACTTCTCTTGTGTGAGGGGAAATATCGAGGATCCTGATGCAAGATCGTCGATAAAGCAACGGTCTGGATGAATTTCCGCGATTCTGTGTCCGCCAGAGTCGCCCCAAATCGCTTCCCCCAACCATGCACTCCTCCGCCATACTCGGGCCACTGATCCTGGGCTTGGTCCAAAGTCGCCTGAAAAGCCGCCGACACGAATGTGGAGGGCGAATGGGGTTGCTTCAGAAACAGGTCGAATTTACAACGTGCGGACAACGGAGTGTAGTCCATGGTTCCGATCGTCGACTTAGCTTCTGTGGCGTTCGCTGGAGGTTGGACAAACGTGTCTTGCACTTGGAGGCGACATGGACTGGTCGCCATCTGGCGCGCACGCTTCATTTGCTTCGTTGCCAGCAATTCCATCGTTGCAGCCACCACCTGCCGTTCGCTCAGAGATCGTTCTGTTCCTAGCCAAGCCACTGCGGGTTGGCGACGGTGCCGTCAAAGTGGTGAGTTGTTTTGTAGAGTTCGAACTGGCCGGCTTCTGCCGCCTTTGCCGTCTTGGCGAGAAGAGCTGCTACCTGGGAAGAGTCCATCGGCTGAAAAGTCCGGGCGGCCTGGAGGGCTTGCTGAAGGATCGGAAGCGAATCGCAGCCCGTGATGACGACGCTGGTGGGAAGATTCATCGCATAGTGCAGACACTCGACCGGGGTAGCGGTCTTGCTACCGAGTATGAAATGGTCGCCCATGGGTTTCATACCCAGAACTCCGATATCGCCCTTGGTCAAGACCGGCAACACCTTCTTCTCGAAACTGTTGAAGTGGGCGTCCATTACGTTGAGAGGCATCTGGACGGCATCGAACGTGAAGCCATGCTGTGCGGCGGTGGCCAGCATCTTTAAATGAATGTCTGGACTCTTGTGGCCTGTGAAACCGATGAAACGGACCTTGCCCGCTTTCTTGGCTTCCAGGACGACCTCCATCGCTCCGCCCTTGGCGAAAATGCGATCCGGATCGGAATCGCGAATCACTTCATGGAACTGGAGTAAGTCAATTCGGTCCGTCTGCAACCGCCGCAACGATTGATCGAGTTGGGCTGCCGCAGCGGCCTTATTTCGGCCATCGATCTTGGTCATCAGGAAGGCTTTCTGGCGATAACCATCGCGCAGCGCTCGGCCCATTCGAATTTCGCTTTCTCCGTCGTTATAGTCCCAGCAGTTATCGAGAAAATTGATTCCTTCATCGATTCCAGTGCGAATGATACGAATACTTTCGTCGGGATCGCTCTGCTTGCCCAAGTGATACCCGCCGAGTCCGATCAGCGAAACTTGTTCGCCGGTGCGGCCCAGAGTTCGATGGAGAATTCCGTTCTTGCTATCCGGCTTTGCGGCTCCGCTTAGGCTTCCGGCCGCTAATAAAGATGCAGCAGTTATGCCGAGAAACTCTCTTCTGCTCACACCGGGGTCCTGGTTTGCGAGCATTCTGTCGGTCGCTGCCGACTGCTCGGAAAGATCGAAACGTGAATGATTCAAGTCGCTATCGCTCGGAGTCATGGCAAGTCCTCATGTGCAGTTGCAGAAGCGAGCGTTATCAGCAAATACTATTCCTTAAAAGCGCCCAACCGAGGCCCATTTGCCTTGCCTCGTCGCCTTGCCTGGCACACGAAGCGGAAATAGTTCAGGAAGCCAGTTCGGTAATCCCAGTTAGTTCCAGGTATTCGTTCTCAGACAATTGCAACGACGCTGCCTGTATGTTTTCTTCAAGATGCGCAATCGAAGAAGTCCCGGGGATGGGCAGCATAATCGGCGACCGTTTCAGCAACCACGCCAATGCAATCTGGATAGGTTTTACTTTGCGAGCCTTCGCAATCCGTTCCAGCAGCCTGCCGGCCACGCGCCCTGCTCCCAGAGGGAACCACGGAATGAACGCGATCCCATTGTGCTCGCAGTAATCCACGACATTGTCCCATTCGCGATCGGCGAAACTGTACCGGTTCTGGACCGACACGATCGGCACGATCTTCTGCGCGCGGTCGATGTGTTCCACAGTGACGTTGGACAGGCCGACCAATCGGATCTTTCCTTCTGATTGCATGTTCGCCAGGGTTTCAATCGAGGCATCGAAAGGCACCACAGGATCGGGCACGTGCAGTTGATATACGTCGATTAGGTCGAGGCGAAGTCTCTTCAGGCTGCCTTCCACCGCCTCACGCAAGTGCGCTGGGCTGGCATCATGGGTCCACTGGTTTGGGCCAGGGCGATTCCATCCACCTTTAGTCGCGATCAAAAGACCCTTCGGGTAAGGCGCCAGCGCCTCGGCAATCAGCTCTTCGCTAACGTTAGGGCCGTACGAATCAGCAGTATCGATAAAGTTGACGCCAAGCTCAACGGCTCGGCGAAGAACGGCTATCGCGGCGGCACGATCCCTGGGTGGACCCCAGATTCCTTCACCCGTCAGGCGCATGGCACCGAAGCCAAGACGGTTGACGGTGAGATCACCACCGAGTGAGATCGCTCCCGCGTAAGCCGCCGACGAACTTGTTGCTTTCCTGGTGTTCTCTTTCATGTTCACTCTCAAAATGCCTTTTGTTTGTTAGATGGTGAAAGTTCTACTCGGCCTCAATTTTCTATTTCGAAGAGCGGGCCGTCCATACATCACTCCGCAGGGCGCCAACTGGAATTGCGCGCCTTTATCCCTGGGGCGACCGTCGTCGTGTCAGGCCCCAGGTCTTTTTCGTAAACAATGTCATGCCGGGTGACTGTGAAAGTCTTGACCCCAGACGACCGGTACTCCGCGGGATATGCCACCAAAACCAGGCCGGTTTTCTTATCGCCGCCGGAGACCTCCTCCGTGAAAACCTCCGCCCTCGAAACCTCCCCCATGGAAGCCTCCGCCAAAGCTCGATTGCCCACGGGCGGGAGAAGCCTCTCGCTACTCCGCCATGATTAAAGCCGCTGAATGCACCGGAGTGGGTGCCACCGAAGCCTCGCCCACCGGCAAAGCCGCCGTGAAATCCACCGGCGCGATTGAAGCTGTTGCAATTGACGAAAACTCTGCTGTGGGAGATGTAGGCCCCGTGGTTGAAAATGATCCCATGGTTGTGCCAGTCATATCCCCAGTGTCCCCACCCCCAGCCAAAGCCGCCAAAGAAGCCGAGCCCAAAGCCGAGCCCAAACGTATTCCAGGACCATCAAAGAACAGCCCCGGATACCAGTACCAGCCGGGCCAGACCCCGATAGGCTGTCCATACACGAGCCAAGGGTCGTATTCAGGAACGTAAACAATCTCAGGGTCTGCCGGTTCGATCAGAATGGTTTGCCCCTGTTTGCTCACCTTTTCCTGCGATGTGCTCTTTAAGTTGCCGGCCTTCTCCGCACGGTCGCGCATTACCTGCACCGCATGACGTTCTGCTGCTGGTTGACGTAAGCATCGCCAAGCGACGACGTCCACGAGAGATTCTTGTCCATGTTGGCGAGGACCGAAGGAAACTCCACGAGGGCCTTCACACTGGGATCCCAGGGCTGCTTATCGACTTCTTTGCCAAGTTGTTCGCCCTTAAGATCGGTATGTTGTTGCAGCCACCGGTCGGCTTCCACAACTTGGTCGGGATAGGTAGCAGCGGCGAGGATCTGTGCCACCAGCGCATCCGGATACAATGCGATCGGCGCCGCCAGTTGCTGCAGCTGTTCCGGCGTCTGTTGCGCGACCTCAACTGGCGGTTGTGCGGCGGATTGGTCAGCCTGCGCGACCGATACGCCCGGCGAGGTGGCGAGCACAAGGCAACAAGAAAGAAAAAGCGATAAACTCTCTTTTAGAACCTTCACAATTTAATCCTCCTGTGGCGGGGTCGCTGCATAACGGCTTATGGCTCCGGCCGATCTCCGGTTATTAGCTGGCGAAGTCGGCGGCACTTAGAGCGGCAAAGTGCCGAACTGTTAGTGGACAAGCCGGATGGTCGCATTGACACGCGATTTCGAGTCTTCACTTCCCGCGTCACGGCAAGCTTCTCCGCAGTATTCTTCTCCGCTGGCTACATTGCAAAGACAAGGTATGTGCGCGCACTTTTTGGTCTCTTGATTCGCCATTACCATTCCGTCCTTTCGAATTCAGATCCGCCTGCTCCGATTACCGAAGCAACTTGCGACTCTTGACGTAGCGCCGTTCCCTGCACCGACCGAGGTGCTTCGAGGGAATCCTCTAGGCGGTCATGTTTCGGCAACTACGCCATTTCTAGTGATTGCATCCAGCTCTCCAAACGTCGCGATGCCGCTAAGCCCATGCGTTCCAAGGTTGTTCGGTTGGCGACGTGAAGACCTCTAGCTGTCCTGAGTGTCAATAGGTTGATAGTGCTGTCGGCATTTGGACGGATCTCAGGGGCGTAATGATGCTTGGTTCTAGACGCGCCTGTCTGTTTCCGAAAACCTGCACTCCCAACACCGGAAACTGCCCGCCGGACCCGTTTTTGGGGACTGAGGACACTGCGTTATCATGTTCTCCCGCTCAGGATTTGGTTAAGAACATGCTAGACGAGGACGAGGCCCGGCTGTGATCCCGCATAAATGGCGAGGAGTTGTTCACTTTTTTGCCGGCGCCATTGCTCTCGTATTGCTCACCAAGATCGAGGCGGCTAAATGACGCCGGCGGCCGCCCCCACGGTTTTTGTTGTCGATGACGACGACTTGGTGCGTGCCTCAATCCAAGGCATGCTGAAGTCGGTTGGCTTGCGCTCCGAGACCTTCGGTACGGCGCAAGAGTTTCTACGCAGCAAGCGGACGGACGGGCCAAGTTGCCTGGTCCTCGACGTGAGACTTCCCGGAGTCAGCGGTCTGGATTTTCAGCGGGAGTTGGCTGATGCGGGCATCCGGATTCCCATCATCTTTATCACCGGTCATGGAGACATTCCGATGACCGTGAAAGCGATGAAATCGGGTGCGGTGGAGTTTCTGACGAAGCCCTTCCGAGACCAGGACTTGCTGGATGCGATTCATCAGGCATTGGATCGTGACCGGATAGCGCGTCAACAGCAGAGCGAAATTGGCGAGTTGAGAAAGCACTACGAGTCGCTGACCGCACGCGAGCGTGAAGTTATGGCTCTGGTAGTTTCAGGCATGCTCAACAAGCAAATAGCGTTTGAACTCGGAACCAGCGAAATCACCGTGAAGATCCATCGCGGGCACGTGATGCGGAAGATGCAGGCTGAATCACTAGCGGAATTGGTCAGAATGGCGGCGAAACTTGAATTGACGGGCGGTCGCGAGTGAACGTCCTCACCGAATTCAAGGTTATTGTCTGGCTGCAATTTCCTGGGTAGCCGCTTTTGGCGGCGGCCCGACCCATCGATGCCCATCCTGTTTCCTTATCAGCGTTACGGTGAGTAGCGTCTTCGGAGGCTTCGCGCCGGGCCTCTTATCTGTTGCTTTCTTCGAAATCGACCATCTCAGCCTGGGACGTAAGTATCGCCTATAACATAACGCTCGAGGTGCGCCACGGGACAAGTACTGGCGGGCCTAGCAGCGCGGGATGGTGGAGCTCTCAGCCGGGGTCATTCCTGCGCCTCTGCACTGGGAAGTGTGAAGTTAAAAGTGGCGCCGCGTCCAGAGTTGGATGTGGCCCACAAGCGGCCGCCGTGCGACTCAATAATTGACCGACTGATTGAGAGCCCCATGCCGGTACCTTGGGCCTTGGTGCTGAAGAATGCATTAAAGATCTGGTCAGCCTGGTCCGGGGGAACCCCCATGCCTGTGTCACTGACCGAAATCAGCAACTGACCACCTTCGCCCCTCATGGATCTGATTGTTAGTTGGCCTCCGCTCTTCGTGTTCTGCATCGCTTCGACGCCGTTGAGCATGAGATTCATCAGAACTTGCTGCAATTGCACTCTGTCGGCCACAACCCGCGGTGAGTCCTCCGACAATTCGGTAAGAATCGAAACGGAATGTCTGGATGCTTCACTGCGCAACAAGACAACCATCTCTTGGATGACCTCGCTCACATCCACCAAACTGGTTTGTGGCGCGCCCTTCTTGAATAACTGTCGAAGCCGGCTGATGATATCAGCCGCCCGCGTTACCGCGTTGACCATCCGCGCCGCGGATTCACGAGCCTCTCCTATATCCGGCTGCTCGCGCGCCAGCCACCGCAAGCAAGTTCTGGCATCGGTCGCCGCGGCCGCAATCGGTTGATTGATCTCATGTGCCAGCGATGCAGTCAATTCCCCCATCGTCGTCGCCCGGTTTATGTGCGCTAGATCGGCCTGCAGCTGGCGTAATCTTTCGCGCTCTTTCTCCGCCTGCCTTCGTTCGGTCATGTCTATACCCGTGCCCACGAATTCGACCAATTCGCCGGAAGCGCTGAAAACAGGGTGACCGACCGAGCGGCTGTACTTGGTCGAGCCGTCCGGGAGAACAATGCGGAAGTCAACTTCGAAATCTGATCTCTCACGAATCGCTCGTTCGACCGCTTTATTGAATGTAGTCTGGTCCTCGGGATGAATACGCTGAAACGCTTTTTCGAAGGACGGAGAATTGCTTTCTGGATCGAGCCCAAACAACCGATACTGTTCCTGCGACCAGTGGACGTTCTCTCTGCGGGCTACGTTCCAGGCCCAACTGCCTGTGTGAGTCAGCCTTTGCGCTTCCTCTAAATATGCCTCGGTCTGCCGCAGGGCTACTTCCGCGCGTTTGCGTTCGGTAATGTCGGTGACCGCTCCGACCAATTCGGTCTTGCCCGGTTGACCTGTCTCCAGAAGATGCCCCACAACGTGGACATGCTTGACCGATCCATCAGGCATAAGCAACCGGTGTTCTATATCAAAATCCTTAGCGTTTTGAGATGTGCGATCGATTACCTGTTGAACGCGGACTCTGTCCTCCGGATGGGTTCGTTGCAGAACGAGCTGAAGACCAGGTCTTGTTTCAGGGCCGTATTCAAAAATTCGAAATGTTTCTTCCGACCAGTAGATTTCGCCGCCCAAAACATTCCACCCGAAACTGCCCGTCTTGCTTAGTCTCTGCGCTTCCTCTAGATAAGCTTCGCTGCGCCGTAATTCTTTGGTTCGTTCCATGACCTTAATCTCGAGTAGGTCTCGGGCCTGGCGCAGTTCCGCTTCGTGGTCCTTCAGGGCCTGCTCCGCCCGCTTCCGGTCGCTGATGTCAGTGCACGTACCGAACCATTTCACGATCCTTCCTTCGGTATTCCGGATGGGTGTTCCGCGCGTCTTAAACCAACCGTACGTCCCATCGCCCCTGCGAATCCTGTATTCCACGTCATAAGGCTGGCGTCCGGCCACAGATTCTGTCCAAAATTGCCGGGTAGGCTCGCGATCGTCCGGATGCAGCGCCTCCATCCACGCCCAGCCGAGCAATTCGCTCTCCGAGATACCCGTGTACGTTGTCCACTGTGCGCTGAAGTAGTCGCACCCGCCATCCGGACCGGCACCCCATACCAACTGCGGCAGCGCCTCGGTAAGGTTCCGCCATCTTTGCTCGCTCTCCCGCAGCGCTTCCTCCGCCCTCCGTCGCGAGGCACTGAGCCAGCACACCGTCAACGCCAATGATGCAAAGAGTGTCAGGGATAAGACCCGATAGGGCACACGAATCCCCGCGAGCTCGACGTAAGGGACGAGCGGCTGGAAAAAATAGCCCAGGCTCACTACGGAAAGGAGTAAGGCAGTGAGGCCCGGGAGCATCCCACCAAACCAAGCCGTGAGGGCTACGGCGGTAAGGAAAAGCGAGCCGCGGATATCGAAGCCCCTCCCAAAGAGCAGCGCCACCCCCAGCGCGACCCCAACGGAGCCGACAGCGAGCCCGTAGCGCCAACCTTGTCTAAGGATGGGAGGCGGAATCTTCCAGCCCGTCATGGTTTATCTGTCCGCTGTGTAGAGCGCGACGACACCGGAAGACATTGTAATTAAATTGAGCTGCTGCAGTGAAATTGTCAATTTCTCAGCCATCCAATGCGTTCTTTACCACCAAAGCTCACGGCGCCGGCATGGGACTTCGGATCAGCCGTACGATTGTTGAGTCCGATGGGGCCGCGTGTGGGCCTCCGACAATTCTTCCCGAGGCACAAGTTTTTATTTCGCTCTACCCATTAAAGCCAATGCACATGACTGATCCCCGCAGCCGAAATTTCGACCCTATACCAAAGTATGATCGCGCCGCCACCTAAGCATAATTGCGCCATCTTTGAACGCGCTGCTAACGTTGCGTCATGGTCGTTCGAAAGAAGGGGAAAATGGTGGCAATCGTTGATGACGATGATTTGATGCGCAGCGCATTGCAGGGCCTGCTGAAATCAGTCGGCCTGCCGGCGCAAGCGTTTGCTTCAGCGGAGGACTTCCTGAAGTCTGGCCAACAGCAACAGGTTGGATGTCTGGTCGCCGACATCCGCATGCCGGGAATGTCCGGTCTGGAATTGCAGGCCAAGCTCAACGCTGATCAGTGCAGGATTCCGACCATCTTCATCACGGCACACGGCGACGAAAAAATGCGGATGCAGGCCTTAAGAGCAGGCGCCGTAGAGTTCATGGCAAAACCATTCGACGATGAGGTCCTGCTCGAAAGGAACAAGTCGAACGCGTCGCGCCGACGGGTTCCACGGTGTTGATCCTGGGAGAAACCGGCACCGGTAAGGAACTAATCGCACACGCGATCCACAACATCAGCTCAAGGTGCGGGCGGCCTTTCGTACGGTTGAATTGCGCTGCCATTCCGCTGGATCTGCTGGAGAGTGAGCTTTTTGGCCACGAAAAGGGCGCATT